>NZ_JBSKHS010000001.1:0-569614 GCF_057128685.1 Pseudomonas artemisiae | reverse complement strand
TGTGTGACACGAGGCGGCTACCGAATTTCTTGACGACCATAGAGCATTGGAACCACCTGATCCCTTCCCGAACTCAGCAGTGAAACGATGCATCGCCGATGGTAGTGTGGGGTTTCCCCATGTGAGAGTAGGTCATCGTCAAGATTAAACCCCAAAACCCCTGATCGCTCCGCGGTCAGGGGTTTTGTCTGTGTGGCCTAAAAAGCCCTTGTAGCAGCCTGGCTTGCCAGCGACCCGCTACGCATGGTGCTGAAGCCAGCCGCTGACAAGCCAGGCTGCTACGGGAGGCTAACCTTCCTAGTGCGCCCGTTCTATGCAACCTCCATTGCCATCGCTATGATGCGGGCCTTATGTTGGGGCGAGCGAGTCGATGTCCAAGTTGTTGAATCTCTTGCAAGATGGCCGTTTCCATTCAGGTGAAGACCTTGGGCGCGCACTGGGGGTAAGCCGTAGCGCAGTCTGGAAGCAGCTACAGTTGCTAGAAGACGACCTAGGTGTGGTCGTACACAAAGTCCGCGGTCGAGGCTACCGCTTGGTAGTGCCTATAAACCTGCTGGACGAAGAACGACTTGCCACCGGGCTGGCTCCCCTGGGTTGGGATGTGGAAGTCCACCAAGTGATTGATTCAACCAATGCGCAAGCACTGAGGCAGGTGCCGAAGGGCATCGAACAGCCATTGTTGATCTTATCTGAGCGGCAAGAGGCGGGTCGGGGCCGCCGGGGGCGTGAATGGGTAAGCCCCTATGGCGCTAACGTGTATTACAGCTTGGTGATACCCGTGCAAGGAGGTATCAGACGCCTTGAAGGGCTTAGCCTGGTGGCTGGTATGGCAGTGGTAACCTGCCTAAGGCAGCAGGGTGTTGCCCATGCACAACTAAAGTGGCCCAACGATGTGCTGGTTCGCGGCCAAAAGATTGCAGGGATTCTTCTTGAGCTGGTAGGCGACCCCGCAGACCAGTGCCACGTAGTCCTAGGGATTGGCATCAATGCCAATATGCGCAGCGCTGAGGGTATAGACCAGGAATGGTCTTCTATATATCTGGTGACTCAGACGCCTGTCGACCGTACGAGCCTGGCAATTGCCCTCAGCAAAGCCCTGGCGCATTACTTGGGCCAGTTGGAAACAATAGGGTTCAGTGGTCTTCGACAAGAGTGGGAGGCTTTACACGCCTGGCAAGGCCGTAAGGTGAATTTGATAGCCGGGGCTCAAGTAATCGCCGGTGAGGTGCTGGGAGTGAATGACCAAGGAGCGTTGCGCTTGAATGTCGCCGGTAAGGAAGAGCATTTCAGTGGCGGAGAGTTAAGCTTGAGGTTGCGTGATGATTCTTGAGCTTGATTGTGGCAACAGCTTTATCAAGTGGAGAATCATCAGCCCCAATGGCCAAAGCGTGCGCGCGGGCGGGGTAGTGGGTTCCGATGAGGAATTGCTAGCTCACCTATCTGCCCTATCAGGTATACGCCTGGTCCATTGCCGGGTGGTCAGCGTACGCTCCGAAGGCGAAACCGACACCCTGGTTGCCGCGCTCAATCGCCAGTTCTCAGTAAAATGCCTTATCGCCCAACCGGCCCAAGCCCAGGCGGGTGTGGCCAACGGTTATGAAGACTACGAGCGGCTTGGCCTAGATCGATGGGTGGCAGTATTGGGTGCTTATCATCTGGCGGGGCAGGCTTGTGTGGTGATCGACCTAGGCACGGCAATTACCTCAGACTTCGTCAACGTCGAAGGTCAGCACCTAGGCGGCTTCATCTGCCCAGGCATGAGCTTGATGCGCAATCAATTGCGTACGCATACACGCCGCATACGCTACGACGATTATTCTGCCGAACGCGCGAAAGAAACCATGATGCCCGGGCGCTCTACCGTCGAGGCCGTGGAGCGAGGGTGTGTGCTGATGCTCAGAGGGTTCGTGGCAACCCAGCTCGAGCAGGCTCAAGCTTATTGGGGAAGTAAGTACAGGGTATTTCTTACTGGGGGGGATGCAAACCTGGTGAGCGCTGCGTTTCCAGAAGCTCAGATTGTCCCGGACCTGGTATTCCAGGGTTTGGCCATTGCCTGTCCTGTGGAGTGAGGCATCGTCATGCGTTGGTTATTCTTATTGTTATTGGTACTCAACGGCTGTTATCTGGTTTGGAATCTGCAAGACGCGCCAGTTCGGGCAAAAGATATCAGTGTAATGGCACAGGGAAACAAGGGCAGGCAAGATATCCAATTGCTGAGCGAGAGCGGCAATGGCACAGCTGAGGGGGACAAACCCACCTGCGATTACCTCGGTGGATACGCTGATAGGGCAGGGTTGCGGCCATTGGCTCAAAAGCTTCGGGCACTAGGGGTGCCTATTCAGGCCTTCGCTACAGTGGATAACAGAGGTCAAGCCGAGCACTGGCTGCGTCTTGCGCCAGGCATACTGCAGAGCAATGAAAGCGTCGACCAACTATCCCATGATATCAATGGGTTAAAGCATAAAATAAATCAGTGCGAAGGCATTGCAACCCCTGAGCACTTTGAATAGAATGGCGCCCGCTCAGCAAGGTTGGTGACTTAAAGAGCGCTGTTGAATTAGCTAACCTCAAGATTTTAATGAGGAAAAGCTTGACAGCAGGGTTGGCAGAGTAGAAAATGCCGCCCACGTTCAGGAGGGGTTCCCGAGCGGCCAAAGGGATCAGACTGTAAATCTGACGTCTACGACTTCGAAGGTTCGAATCCTTCCCCCTCCACCAGTTTTAGCGAGAGCTGCAAGCTCCGCGGGTATAGTTTAGTGGTAGAACCTCAGCCTTCCAAGCTGATGATGCGGGTTCGATTCCCGCTACCCGCTCCACGTTTGTTGCTGTTGCACAGTGTTACGCTCTTGTAGCTCAGTTGGTAGAGCACACCCTTGGTAAGGGTGAGGTCAGCGGTTCAAATCCGCTCAAGAGCTCCATTTTAGAGGCAGATATGAAAATATCTGCCTTTGTTTTATAGATCATGTGTCTTGCGTAATTCTTCTCCGGGGGATGGTTAGATGGCAAAGGAAAAGTTCGAACGGAACAAACCGCACGTCAACGTTGGCACCATCGGTCACGTTGACCACGGTAAAACCACTCTGACCGCTGCTCTGACTCGCGTCTGCTCCGAAGTATTCGGTTCGGCCAAGGTTGACTTCGACAAGATCGACAGCGCCCCAGAAGAAAAAGCTCGTGGTATCACCATCAACACTGCGCACGTCGAGTACGACTCGGCTGTTCGTCACTACGCTCACGTTGACTGCCCAGGTCACGCTGACTACGTGAAGAACATGATCACCGGTGCTGCCCAGATGGACGGCGCTATTCTGGTTTGCTCGGCCGCTGACGGCCCGATGCCCCAGACTCGCGAACACATCCTGCTGTCCCGTCAGGTTGGCGTTCCCTACATTGTCGTGTTCCTGAACAAGGCCGACATGGTAGACGACGCCGAGCTGCTGGAACTGGTTGAAATGGAAGTGCGTGACCTGCTCAGCACCTACGATTTCCCAGGCGACGACACCCCGATCATCATCGGTTCGGCGTTGATGGCCCTGAACGGCCAAGACGACAACGAGATGGGCACCACTGCCGTGAAGAAGCTGGTCGAAACCCTTGACAGCTACATTCCTGAGCCAGAGCGCGCTATTGATAAGCCGTTCCTGATGCCAATCGAAGACGTGTTCTCGATCTCCGGTCGCGGTACTGTTGTAACCGGCCGTGTTGAGCGTGGCATCGTCAAGATCCAGGAAGAAGTTGAGATCGTGGGCCTGCGCCCAACTCAGAAAACTACCTGCACCGGCGTTGAAATGTTCCGCAAGCTGCTGGACGAAGGTCGTGCTGGCGAGAACTGCGGCGTGCTGCTGCGCGGCACCAAGCGTGACGACGTTGAGCGTGGCCAGGTACTGGTCAAGCCAGGCACCGTCAAGCCGCACACCAAGTTCACCGCGGAAGTGTACGTATTGTCCAAAGAAGAAGGTGGTCGTCATACCCCGTTCTTCAAAGGCTACCGTCCACAGTTCTACTTCCGGACCACCGACGTGACCGGTAACTGCGAACTGCCGGAAGGCGTTGAAATGGTTATGCCAGGCGATAACATTCAGATGACTGTTACCCTGATCAAGACCATCGCAATGGAAGACGGCCTGCGTTTCGCAATCCGTGAAGGCGGTCGTACCGTTGGCGCTGGCGTTGTAGCCAAAGTCATCGAGTAATAGTTGTAATCTCTCCATCAGGCCGGCATAATGGTCGGCCTGATTCAGTTTTAGGTCAGTAGCTCAATTGGCAGAGCGACGGTCTCCAAAACCGTAGGTTGGGGGTTCGATTCCCTCCTGACCTGCCAGATTCACCTCGGTGGCCTGGCTTTCTTTTCACAGGATTTCCCCAAATGATGCCGAAGGCCGAAGCCTCTGACACCCGTTTCGATCTCCTCAAGTGGCTGGTCGTTGTTGCGCTGGTAGTCGTTGGGGTGGTCGGTAATCAGTATTACTCGGCGGCTCCAGTCCTGTATCGCGTGTTGGCGCTCATTGTCCTTGCCGCAGTAGCGGCCTACGTGGCGCTCCAAACCACAAAGGGCAAGTCGTTCTTCATTCTCGCGAAGGAAGCACGCACCGAAATCCGTAAAGTTGTTTGGCCCACCCGCCAAGAGACTGCGCAGACCACTATGATTGTCGTGGCTGTGGTACTGGTTATGGCCTTGCTGCTGTGGGGGCTTGATTCCCTCTTGGGCTGGCTTGTTTCCCTGATTGTAGGTTAAAGGTGTCCCGTGGCTAAGCGTTGGTACGTTGTGCATGCTTACTCGGGTTACGAGAAGCATGTCATGCGTTCACTGGTTGAGCGTGTGAAGCTGGCAGAAATGGAAGAGCAGTTTGGCGAGATTCTCGTACCTACCGAAGAAGTGGTAGAGATGCGGAACGGCCAAAAGCGCAAAAGCGAGCGTAAGTTCTTCCCTGGCTACGTGCTGGTACAGATGGAAATGAACGAAGGGACTTGGCACCTCGTCAAGGACACTCCTCGTGTAATGGGCTTTATCGGCGGTACTGCCGACAAACCTGCACCCATCACCGATAAGGAAGCCGAGGCTATCCTGCGTCGCGTGGCTGATGGCAGTGATAAGCCCAAGCCTAAGACCCTGTTCGAGCCAGGTGAAGTTGTCCGTGTTAACGACGGTCCTTTCGCGGACTTCAATGGCACGGTCGAAGAAGTTAACTACGAGAAGAGCCGACTGCAGGTTGCAGTCCTCATTTTCGGCCGCTCCACCCCGGTGGAGCTGGAGTTCAGCCAGGTCGAAAAGGTCTGACTGGAGACGGATCCCATACCCCGCAGGCGTAAGCTGCGGGGTTTTGTCGTCCTCGGGATAAAACGCAAGCAAATGGGGAGCCGAAAGGCGTCTGAACCCAAATTTGGAGTAGCTCATGGCTAAGAAGATCACGGCTTATATCAAGCTGCAAGTAAAGGCCGCTCAGGCCAACCCAAGCCCACCCGTTGGCCCGGCACTGGGTCAGCACGGCGTGAACATCATGGAATTCTGCAAGGCCTTCAACGCCCGGACTCAGGGTATGGAACCAGGCCTGCCAACTCCAGTGATCATCACTGTGTACAGTGACCGCAGCTTCACGTTCGAAACCAAGAGCACCCCAGCTTCGGTTCTGCTGAAGAAGGCCGCAGGCCTCGCCAGCGGTTCTGCTCGCCCGAATACCGTCAAGGTAGGCACCGTCACTCGCGCTCAGCTCGAAGACATCGCCAAGGCCAAGAACGCTGATTTGACTGCTGCCAGCCTCGATGCAGCCGTGCGTACCATCGCCGGCTCCGCTCGTAGCATGGGCTTGAACGTGGAGGGTGTGTAATGGCTAAGCAAACCAAGCGTCAGAAGGCGATCGCCGCCAAGATCGAAGCAGGCAAGGCCTATAGCTTCGAAGAAGCCGCCAACCTGCTGGCCGAGCTGTCCACCGTCAAGTTCAGTGAATCCGTAGACGTTGCGGTTAACCTGGGTGTAGACCCACGTAAATCCGACCAGGTTGTACGTAGCGCTACCGTTCTGCCTCACGGCACCGGTAAAACCGTACGCGTAGCCGTGTTCACCCAGGGCCCTGCTGCCGAAGCCGCTCTGGCTGCTGGCGCCGACCGCGTGGGTATGGATGACCTGGCCGCCGAAATGAAAGGTGGCGACCTGAACTACGACGTCGTGATCGCATCCCCTGATGCCATGCGTGTAGTAGGCCAGTTGGGCCAGGTACTGGGTCCTCGTGGCCTGATGCCTAACCCGAAAGTGGGCACCGTAACTCCAGACGTAGCTGGCGCTGTCAAAAACGCCAAAGCGGGTCAGGTTCGTTATCGTACCGACAAAAACGGCATCATCCATACTTCCGTTGGCAAGGTCGGTTTCGAAGCCGTCAAGCTGAAGGAAAACGTTGAAGCCCTGATCGCTGACCTCAAGCGTATCAAGCCAGCTTCTTCGAAAGGTATCTACGTCAAGCGCGTTACCCTAAGCACCACCATGGGCCCAGGCCTGGTGATTGACCAGGGTTCGCTGGACGCTTAACACCCGAGTGGGTGCCTTCACCGGCATCTCTCGTTGCAAAATTGGGGTCCCTGCCTGGCGGGGGCTATCCAAGACCGTAGGCGGCGCGAGTCTTAAACCACAAGCCTACGCAGATGGTGCTCCCGATTCCTTACCGAATCAGACACCAAAACGACATTCGGTTCCGATCGAATGAAACGGTAAAAACCAGGAGTAAACCCGTGGCAATTAAACTCGAAGACAAGAAGGCCATCGTCGCTGAAGTCAACGAGGCTGCCAAAGCTGCTCTGTCCGCTGTCGTGGCTGATGCCCGTGGTGTGACTGTAGGCGCTATGACCGGACTCCGTAAAGAGGCCCGCGAAGCTGGCGTATACGTACGTGTTGTACGTAACACCCTGCTGCGCCGTGCCGTTGAAGGTACTGACTACAGTATCCTCAACGACGCGTTCAAAGGCCCGACCCTGATTGCATTCTCCACCGAACACCCGGGCGCTGCCGCCCGTCTGTTCAAAGAGTTCGCCAAGGGTCAGGACAAGTTCGAGATCAAGGCAGCTGCGTTCGAGGGCAAGTTCCTCGCAGCAAACCAGATCGACGTGTTGGCTTCGCTGCCGACCCGTGACGAAGCGATTTCCCAGCTGATGAGCGTGATTCAAGGCGCTACCAGCAAGCTGGCTCGTACTCTGGCGGCCATTCGCGACCAGAAAGAAGCGACCGCAGCCTAAAGCCGCGCAAGCCCTTTCAAAATCATATGTTTAATTTGATGGCTGCGTAGGCTGTCACCCCAATACAGGAATTCATAGTCATGTCTCTGACTAACGAGCAAATCATCGAAGCAATCGGCCAGAAAACCGTTCTGGAAGTTGTTGAGCTGATCAAAGCGATGGAAGAAACCTTCGGTGTTACCGCTGCCGCCGCTTCCGCTGGCCCAGCTGTAGCTGCCGCTGCTGTTGAAGAGCAAACCGAATTCACCGTTAAACTGGTTGAGTCCGGCGAGAAGAAAGTAAACGTCATCAAGGCTGTGCGTGAAGCCACCGGCCTGGGCCTGAAAGAAGCCAAAGCTGTTGTTGACGACCTGGGCGTTGTGAAAGAGAACGTTTCTAAAGAAGAAGCCGAAGCTCTGAAGAAAGCCCTGGAAGAAGCTGGCGCCAAAGTCGAAGTCAAGTAACTTCGATTTTGCCTCCGCGGCCCGAGCGTCAAGCAGAAGGCTGATGGCTGGTGGCTTATGCCACCGGCCTTTTTCCGTTACTGGTTGTTGTGCAAAAGCCTGTAACACGCTGTACCCCACCCCGACCGGGGTGTCGCAAACCAAGGGGTTTGCAAGATTTTCTGGCTACTCCCGCCGGGAGGAAGCCAAACAAGCAGGTGACCAAGCTGGGGAACGCTGATGGCTTACTCATACACTGAGAAAAAACGTATCCGCAAGGACTTTAGCAAGTTGCCGGACGTCATGGATGTGCCTTACCTCCTGGCCATCCAGCTGGATTCCTATCGGGAATTCTTGCAGGCGGGAGTGACCAAGGATCAGTTCCGCGACGTCGGTCTGCATGCGGCCTTCAAATCGGTTTTCCCGATCATCAGCTACTCCGGCAACGCTGCCCTGGAGTACGTTGGTTATCGCCTGGGCGAGCCCGCCTTCGACGTGAAGGAATGCGTGCTTCGTGGCGTAACCTTCGCGGTACCGCTGCGGGTCAAGGTGCGCCTGATCATCTTCGACAAAGAGTCGTCGAACAAAGCGATCAAAGACATCAAAGAACAAGAAGTCTACATGGGTGAAATCCCCCTGATGACTGAAAACGGTACCTTCGTTATCAACGGTACCGAGCGTGTAATCGTTTCCCAGCTGCACCGTTCGCCTGGTGTCTTCTTCGATCACGATCGCGGCAAGACCCACAGCTCGGGCAAGCTGCTGTACTCGGCGCGCATCATTCCTTACCGTGGTTCGTGGTTGGACTTCGAGTTTGACCCGAAAGACTGCGTCTTCGTCCGTATCGACCGTCGTCGCAAGCTGCCGGCCTCGGTACTGCTGCGCGCCCTCGGTTACACCACCGAAGAAGTGCTAGATGCTTTCTACACCACCAACATCTTCCATGTGAAGGGCGAGAAGCTCAGCTTGGAACTGGTGCCACAGCGCCTGCGCGGTGAGATCGCATCCATGGATATCACCGACCAAGACGGGAAGGTGATCGTTGAGCAAGGCCGGCGTATTACTGCCCGCCACATCAACCAGATCGAAAAGTCCGGCATCAAGGAACTTGAGGTTCCGCTGGACTACATGATTGGCCGTACCACCGCCAAGGCAATCGTGCATCCGGCCACCGGCGAGATCATTGCCGAGTGCAATACCGAGTTGACCACCGAGATACTGGTGAAGATCGCCAAGGCTCAGGTTGTACGCATTGAAACGCTGTACACCAACGACATCGACTGCGGTCCGTTCATTTCCGATACCCTGAAGATCGACTCCACCAGCAACCAGTTGGAAGCCTTGGTCGAAATTTATCGGATGATGCGCCCAGGCGAGCCGCCGACCAAAGACGCAGCCGAAACACTGTTCAACAATTTGTTCTTCAGTGCCGAACGCTACGACCTGTCTGCCGTAGGCCGGATGAAATTCAACCGCCGTATCGGTCGTACCGAGATCGAAGGCTCCGGCGTGCTGAGCAAGGACGACATCGTCGCCGTGCTAAAGACCTTGGTGGACATCCGTAACGGTAAAGGCATTGTCGATGACATCGACCACCTGGGTAACCGTCGCGTGCGTTGCGTTGGCGAAATGGCCGAGAACCAGTTCCGCGTGGGCCTGGTGCGGGTAGAGCGTGCCGTTAAGGAACGCCTGTCCATGGCTGAAAGCGAAGGCTTGATGCCGCAGGACCTGATCAACGCCAAGCCGGTTGCGGCGGCGGTGAAAGAGTTCTTCGGTTCTAGCCAGCTGTCCCAGTTCATGGACCAGAACAACCCACTTTCGGAAATCACCCACAAGCGTCGTGTTTCCGCGCTCGGCCCAGGCGGCCTGACCCGTGAACGCGCAGGCTTCGAAGTGCGTGACGTACACCCGACCCACTACGGCCGTGTGTGCCCGATCGAAACGCCGGAAGGTCCGAACATTGGCCTGATCAACTCTCTGGCTGCCTATGCCCGCACCAACCAGTACGGCTTTCTGGAAAGCCCGTACCGCGTAGTGAAGGATGGCGTGGTCACCGACGAGATCGTCTTCCTGTCCGCTATTGAAGAAGCCGATCACGTGATCGCGCAGGCTTCGGCGGCCATGAACGAACAGAAGCAGTTGGTGGACGAGCTGGTGGCTGTGCGTCACCTGAACGAATTCACCGTGAAGGCGCCCGAAGACGTTACCCTGATGGACGTTTCGCCCAAGCAGGTTGTGTCGGTCGCGGCCTCGCTGATTCCGTTCCTGGAGCACGACGACGCCAACCGAGCCCTGATGGGTTCGAACATGCAGCGTCAGGCAGTACCAACCCTGCGTTCCGACAAGCCCCTGGTGGGCACCGGGATGGAGCGTAACGTTGCTCGCGACTCCGGTGTGTGCGTGGTAGCGCGCCGCGGTGGTGTGATCGACTCCGTCGATGCCAGCCGTATCGTGGTGCGTGTGAGCGATGATGAAGTCGAAACCGGTGAAGCCGGTGTAGACATCTACAACCTCACCAAGTACACCCGCTCTAACCAGAATACCTGCATCAACCAGCGTCCGCTGGTGAACCGCGGTGATCGCGTAGAGCGTGGCGACATCATGGCCGACGGCCCGTCCACCGATATGGGTGAACTGGCGCTGGGGCAGAACATGCGTATCGCGTTCATGGCATGGAACGGCTTCAACTTTGAAGACTCCATCTGCCTGTCCGAGCGTGTGGTGCAGGAAGATCGCTTCACCACGATCCACATCCAGGAACTGACCTGTGTGGCCCGTGACACCAAGCTTGGCCCAGAGGAAATCACCGCTGACATCCCGAACGTGGGTGAAGCAGCGCTGAACAAACTGGACGAAGCCGGTATCGTTTACGTGGGTGCCGAAGTAGGCGCTGGGGACATTCTGGTGGGCAAGGTCACGCCAAAAGGCGAAACCCAGCTCACGCCGGAAGAAAAACTGCTGCGCGCGATCTTCGGTGAGAAAGCCAGCGACGTTAAGGACACCTCCCTGCGCGTGCCAACCGGCACCAAGGGTACTGTCATCGACGTTCAGGTCTTCACCCGTGATGGTGTTGAGCGTGACGCCCGTGCATTGTCCATCGAGAAGAGCCAGCTCGACCAGATCCGCAAGGACCTGAACGAAGAGTTCCGCATCGTCGAAGGCGCGACCTTCGAGCGTCTGCGTAACGCCCTGGTTGGCCAAGTGGTTGACGGCGGTGCTGGCCTGAAGAAGGGCACCGAGCTGACCGACGACGTACTCAACGGCTTGGAACATGGGCAGTGGTTCAAACTGCGCATGAACGAAGACGCGCTCAACGAACAGTTGGAAAAAGCCCAGCAGTACATCGTTGACCGTCGCCGTTTGTTGGATGACAAGTTCGAAGACAAGAAGCGCAAGCTGCAGCAGGGCGATGACCTGGCACCGGGCGTACTGAAGATCGTCAAGGTCTACCTGGCTATCCGTCGCCGTATTCAGCCGGGCGACAAGATGGCCGGCCGTCACGGTAACAAGGGTGTGGTCTCGGTGATCATGCCGGTCGAAGACATGCCGCACGATGCCAACGGTACGCCGGTGGATGTAGTGCTTAACCCACTGGGCGTACCGTCGCGTATGAACGTGGGCCAGATCCTTGAAACCCACTTGGGCCTCGCGGCCAAGGGCTTGGGCGAGAAGATCAACCGCATGCTTGAAGAGCAGCGCCAGGTCGCGGACCTGCGTGGTTTCCTGAACGAGATCTACAATGAGATCGGCGGGCGTCACGAGAGCATTGACGAGCTATCGGATCAGGAAGTCCTGGCCCTGGCGAAGAACCTCAAGGCGGGCGTGCCAATGGCTACCCCAGTCTTCGACGGCGCCAAGGAAAGCGAAATCAAGTCGATGCTTAAGCTCGCGGACATGCCCGAAAGTGGCCAAATGCAGCTGTTCGACGGGCGGACTGGTAACAAGTTCGAGCGTCCGGTTACTGTGGGCTACATGTACATGCTCAAGCTGAACCACTTGGTGGACGACAAGATGCACGCCCGTTCCACCGGGTCTTACAGCCTGGTTACCCAGCAGCCGCTGGGTGGTAAGGCTCAGTTCGGTGGCCAGCGTTTCGGGGAGATGGAGGTGTGGGCGTTGGAAGCATACGGCGCGGCATACACTCTGCAGGAAATGCTCACCGTGAAGTCGGACGACGTGAACGGCCGAACCAAGATGTACAAGAACATCGTGGACGGCGATCACCGTATGGAGCCGGGCATGCCCGAGTCCTTCAACGTGTTGATCAAAGAAATTCGTTCGCTCGGTATCGATATCGATCTGGAAACCGAATAACACGCGACGTGAATGGGAGTGGGGGCTAACCCTCACTTCCTGCTCCGCCAGGAGGAAAAGGCCTTGAAAGACCTGTTGAATCTGCTGAAAAACCAGGGTCAAGTCGAAGAGTTCGACGCCATCCGTATCGGCCTTGCCTCGCCTGAAATGATCCGTTCGTGGTCGTTCGGTGAAGTCAAGAAGCCTGAAACCATCAACTACCGTACGTTCAAGCCTGAGCGTGACGGCCTTTTCTGCGCCAAGATCTTTGGCCCGGTCAAGGACTACGAGTGCCTGTGCGGTAAGTACAAGCGCCTCAAACACCGCGGTGTGATCTGCGAGAAGTGCGGTGTTGAGGTTGCACTGGCCAAGGTGCGCCGCGAGCGCATGGCCCATATCGAGCTGGCTTCGCCAGTGGCTCACATCTGGTTCCTGAAGTCGCTGCCGTCCCGTATCGGCCTGCTGATGGACATGACCCTGCGTGATATCGAACGCGTACTCTATTTCGAGAGCTACGTGGTCATTGATCCAGGCATGACCACCCTTGAAAAGGGCCAGTTGCTTAACGATGAGCAGTACTTCGAAGCCCTCGAAGAGTTCGGCGACGACTTCGATGCCCGCATGGGCGCTGAAGCGGTGCGCGAGTTGTTGCATGCTATTGACTTGGAGCACGAGATTGGCCGCTTGCGCGAAGAAATTCCGCAAACCAACTCCGAAACCAAGATCAAGAAGCTGTCCAAGCGCTTGAAGCTGATGGAAGCCTTCCAGGGCTCCGGCAACCTGCCTGAGTGGATGGTCTTGACCGTTCTGCCGGTACTGCCGCCAGACCTGCGTCCGCTTGTTCCGCTCGACGGTGGCCGTTTTGCCACATCCGACCTGAACGACCTGTATCGCCGTGTCATCAACCGTAACAACCGCCTCAAGCGCCTGCTCGACCTCTCCGCGCCCGATATCATCGTGCGTAACGAGAAGCGCATGTTGCAGGAAGCGGTCGACGCCCTGCTCGACAACGGTCGTCGCGGTCGCGCCATCACGGGCTCCAACAAGCGTCCGCTGAAGTCGTTGGCCGATATGATCAAAGGTAAGCAAGGTCGTTTCCGTCAGAACTTGCTCGGTAAGCGCGTGGACTACTCTGGTCGTTCCGTAATCACGGTAGGCCCGACCCTGCGCCTGCACCAGTGCGGTTTGCCCAAGAAAATGGCCTTGGAATTGTTCAAGCCATTCATTTTCGGCAAGCTGGAAGTGCGTGGTCTGGCGACCACCATCAAGGCCGCCAAGAAGATGGTCGAGCGCGAGCTGCCCGAGGTTTGGGACGTTCTCGCCGAAGTCATCCGCGAACACCCCGTACTGCTCAACCGCGCGCCTACCCTGCACCGTCTGGGTATCCAGGCGTTCGAGCCGGTATTGATCGAAGGTAAAGCCATCCAGCTGCACCCGCTGGTATGTGCGGCATACAACGCCGACTTCGACGGTGACCAGATGGCCGTTCACGTTCCGCTGACCCTTGAGGCCCAGCTGGAAGCGCGTGCGCTGATGATGTCCACCAACAACATTCTCTCGCCCGCCAACGGCGAGCCGATCATCGTGCCTTCGCAGGACGTGGTGTTGGGTTTGTACTACATGACCCGTGAAGCCATCAATGCCAAGGGCGAAGGTCGCATCTTCGCTGACCTGCAGGAAGTCGACCGCGTCTTCCGCGCTGGCGAAGCCGCGTTGCACGCCAAGATCAAGGTACGTATCACTGAAACGGTCAACGACCGTGACGGCGGTAGCGTCACCAGCACTCGTATCGTCGACACGACTGTCGGCCGCGCGTTGCTGTTCCAAGTGGTACCTGCCGGCCTGCCGTACGAAGTCGTCAACCAGCCAATGAAGAAAAAGGCGATCTCCAAGCTGATCAACCATTGCTACCGCGTGGTGGGTCTGAAGGAAACCGTGATCTTCGCTGACCAGTTGATGTACACCGGTTTCGCGTACTCGACTATTTCTGGCGTGTCCATCGGTGTTAACGACTTCGTTATCCCAGATGAAAAAGCTCGCATCATCGGTACCGCTACCGACGAAGTGAAGGAAATCGAAAGCCAGTATGCCTCCGGCCTGGTAACCCAGGGCGAGAAGTACAACAAGGTGATCGACCTTTGGTCGAAGGCCAACGACGAAGTATCCAAGGCGATGATGGCCAACCTTTCGAAAGAAAAGGTCATCGACCGGGAAGGCAAGGAAGTCGACCAAGAGTCGTTTAACTCCATGTACATGATGGCGGACTCCGGTGCCCGGGGTTCGGCTGCACAGATTCGTCAGCTGGCGGGTATGCGTGGCCTGATGGCCAAGCCTGACGGCTCCATCATCGAAACGCCGATCACCGCGAACTTCCGTGAAGGCCTGAGCGTACTTCAGTACTTCATCTCGACTCACGGTGCACGTAAAGGCTTGGCGGATACCGCGCTCAAGACCGCTAACTCCGGTTACCTGACCCGTCGTCTGGTTGACGTGGCGCAGGACCTGGTAGTAACCGAAATCGACTGTGGCACCGAGCATGGCTTGTTCATGACGCCGCACATCGAAGGCGGCGACGTGGTAGAGCCATTGGGCGAACGCGTACTGGGCCGTGTTATTGCTCAGGACGTATTCAAGCCTGGCACTGAGGACGTCATCGTTCCAGCCGGCACTCTGGTGGACGAAAAGTGGGTCGAGTTTATCGAGCTCAACAGCATCGACGAAGTGGTCGTTCGCTCGCCGATCAGCTGTGAAACCCGCTTCGGTATCTGCTCCAAGTGCTACGGTCGCGATTTGGCCCGTGGCCACTTGGTCAACATCGGTGAAGCGGTTGGCGTTATCGCCGCCCAGTCCATCGGTGAGCCTGGTACCCAGCTGACCATGCGTACCTTCCACATCGGTGGTGCCGCAAGCCGGACCTCCGCCGCGGACAGCGTGCAAGTGAAGAACGGCGGTATGGTTCGTCTGCACAACCTTAAGCATGTCGAGCGCGCGGACGGCAACCTGGTAGCGGTCTCCCGCTCCGGGGAGCTGGCCATCGCTGACGAGTTCGGTCGCGAGCGTGAGCGCTACAAGCTGCCGTACGGTGCGGTCATTTCCGTGAAGGAAGGCGACAAGGTAGACGCAGGCTCCATCGTTGCCAAGTGGGACCCGCACACCCACCCGATCGTGACCGAAATGAAAGGTACCGTTACCTTCGTCGGCATGGAGGAGGGGATTACCATCAAGCGCCAGACTGACGAGCTGACTGGTCTGACCAACATCGAAGTACTGGACGTGAAGGATCGCCCTGCCTCCGGCAAGGAAATCCGCCCGGCCGTGAAGATGGTAGGCGTCGATGGCAAGGACTTGTTGTTGCCAGGTACCGACGTGCCTGCGCAGTACTTCCTGCCCGCGAACGCGCTGGTCGGTGTGGCGGATGGTGTTCAAGTGGGCGTGGGTGACGTTATTGCCCGTATCCCACAAGAAACGTCCAAAACCCGAGACATTACCGGTGGTCTGCCACGGGTTGCCGACTTGTTCGAAGCCCGTCGGCCGAAGGAAGCGTCCATTCTGGCAGAAGTCAGCGGGACCATCGCGTTCGGTAAGGAAACCAAGGGCAAGCGCCGCTTGGTCATTACCCCGAACGATGGCAGCGATCCGTACGAAGAGTTGATTCCGAAGTGGCGTCACCTGAACGTCTTCGAAGGCGAACAAGTGAACCGCGGTGAAGTCATCTCCGACGGCCCAAGCGACCCGCACGATATTCTGCGACTGTTGGGTGTGAGCGCTCTGGCCAAGTACATCGTTAACGAGATCCAGGACGTTTACCGTCTGCAAGGCGTTAAGATCAACGACAAGCACATCGAGACCATCTTGCGGCAAATGCTGCGCAAGGTGGAGATTGCCGAGTCCGGGGATTCGAGCTTCATCAAGGGCGACCAGATGGAACTCACCCAGGTGCTGGGCGAGAACGAGCGTCTGTCTGCCGAGGACAAGTTCGTCTCCAAGTACTCCCGTGTGTTGCTCGGTATCACCAAGGCCTCGCTGTCGACCGAGTCGTTCATCTCCGCGGCATCTTTCCAGGAAACCACTCGGGTACTTACCGAGGCAGCGGTTACCGGCAAGCGCGATTATCTGCGCGGCTTGAAGGAAAACGTGGTGGTAGGTCGTCTGATCCCGGCCGGTACCGGCCTGGCTTATCACAGCGAGCGCAAGCGTCGTCGTGAAGCAGACAAGCCGCTGCGCGTAAGCGCGAGCGAAGTGGAAGCCGCATTGACGGAAGCCCTGAACTCAAGCGGTAACTGACAAGGCAGCGCGTCCCACTGCTCCGGCTTCGCCGGGGGAGCGGGGCGCGCTTTGCCTTGACTGAGGGGCGAGGGATCTTTAGACTCTCGTACCCCTAAATCTGGCGGGGCTTTTGCCCTGCCATTTGTTTTTCAAGTAGGGCAACAAGCGTCGAAAGACATCAGTGGAGCTTAAAGATGGCAACGATCAACCAGCTGGTACGCCAGCCGCGCAAGCGTATCGTCGAGAAATCCGACGTACCCGCGCTGCAGAACTGCCCGCAGCGTCGTGGCGTATGCACCCGTGTGTACACCACTACGCCGAAAAAACCTAACTCGGCACTTCGTAAGGTTTGCCGTGTACGCTTGACCAACGGTTTCGAGGTTTCCTCGTACATCGGTGGTGAAGGTCACAACCTGCAAGAGCACAGCGTCGTGCTGATCCGTGGCGGTCGTGTAAAAGACTTGCCAGGTGTGCGTTACCACACCGTTCGCGGTTCCTTGGATACCTCGGGTGTCAAAGGCCGTAACCAGGGTCGTTCCAAGTACGGTACCAAGCGTCCGAAGTAAGGACCGCTTGCCGCACTTTGCAGTCAACATTTTTATTGAGTCGATAAGAGTAAGGTCGGGCATTAGTCCCGGGCTAACCTGAAGACCGTTTGAGGGCTTATCAATGCCAAGACGTCGTGTAGCAGCCAAGCGTGAAATTCTGGACGATCCGAAATACGGTAGCCAGATCCTCGCCAAATTCATGAACCACGTGATGGAAAGCGGCAAGAAGGCCGTAGCCGAGCGCATCGTTTACGGTGCTCTGGAAACGGTTAAAGCGCGCAAGAACAGCGATCCCCTGGAAATCTTCGAGAAAGCTCTCGACGCCATCGCTCCGCTGGTCGAAGTAAAGTCCCGCCGTGTAGGCGGTGCAACCTACCAGGTTCCGGTCGAAGTTCGCCCATCCCGTCGTAACGCTCTGGCCATGCGCTGGCTCGTAGACTACGCCCGCAAGCGCGGCGAGAAGTCCATGGCACTGCGTTTGGCTGGTGAGTTGCTTGATGCTGCTGAAGGTAAAGGCGCCGCGGTCAAGAAGCGTGAAGACGTGCACCGTATGGCCGAAGCCAACAAGGCCTTCTCGCACTACCGCTTCTAATATCAGCGTCACTCACTTTGCGAGGGCTTTATGGCTCGTACAACACCGATTAATCGCTACCGTAATATCGGTATCGTTGCTCACGTGGATGCGGGTAAAACCACTACCACCGAGCGCGTACTGTTTTACACCGGCGTAAACCACAAAATGGGCGAGGTGCATGATGGCGCCGCGACCATGGACTGGATGGTGCAAGAGCAGGAGCGGGGGATTACCATCACCTCCGCTGCTACTACTGCATTCTGGGCGGGTTCGAACAAGCAGTTCGACAAGCATCGTTTCAACATCATCGATACCCCCGGTCACGTTGACTTCACCATCGAAGTAGAGCGCTCACTGCGCGTACTCGACGGCGCGGTGGTCGTGTTCTGCGGTACTTCCGGTGTTGAGCCCCAGTCCGAAACCGTATGGCGTCAGGCCAACAAGTACGGTGTTCCACGTCTCGTTTACGTAAACAAGATGGACCGTGCCGGCGCGAACTTCCTGCGCGTGGTAGAGCAGATCAAAAAGCGTCTGGGTCACACCCCGGTGCCGATCCAGCTTGCCATCGGTGCCGAAGACAACTTCCAGGGTCAGATCGACTTGCTGACCATGGAAGCCGTCTACTGGAACGACGACGACAAGGGCATGGCTGCTCGCCGTGAACCAATTCCCGCGGAAATGCAGGACTTGGCCGAAGAGTGGCGCTCGAACATGATCGAAGCCGCGGCCGAAGCCAACGAAGAGTTCATGAACAAGTACCTGGAAGGTGAAGAACTCACCCTCGAGGAAATCAAGATCGGTCTACGTCAGCGGACTATCGCGGGTGAAATCGTTCTGGCCGTTTGTGGTTCGTCGTTCAAGAACAAAGGCGTTCCCCTGGTTCTGGACGCCGTTATCGACTTCCTGCCGGCGCCTGTCGACATTCCTGCCATCAAGGGTTCCGACCCAGATGACGAGACCGTCGAAATGGAGCGTCACGCGGACGATAGCGAACCGTTCTCGGCGCTGGCCTTCAAGATCGCAACCGACCCCTTCGTGGGTACGCTGACATTCGCACGTGTCTATTCGGGCGTGTTGAACTCTGGCGATGGTGTGATCAACTCGGTCAAGGGCAAGAAAGAGCGCGTGGGTCGTATGGTGCAAATGCACGCAAACACCCGCGAAGAGATCAAGGAAGTGCGCGCTGGCGACATCGCGGCCTTGATCGGCATGAAGGATGTCACCACGGGTGATACCCTCTGTTCCGCTGAGAAGCCAATCATCCTGGTTCGCATGGACTTCCCGGAGCCGGTTATCTCGGTTGCCGTAGAGCCCAAGACCAAGGACGACCAGGAAAAAATGGGTATCGCACTGGGCAAACTCGCTCAGGAAGACCCCTCTTTCCGCGTCAAGACCGACGAAGAAACCGGCCAGACTATCATCTCCGGCATGGGCGAGTTGCACCTGGACATCCTCGTTGACCGTATGCGTCGCGAGTTCAACGTCGAGGCCAACATCGGCAAGCCGCAAGTGTCCTACCGTGAGCAGATCACTCGGGACAACGTCGAGATCGAAGGCAAGTTCGTTCGTCAGTCTGGTGGTCGTGGTCAGTTCGGTCATTGCTGGGTTCGCTTCTCGAAACCAGACACTGACGAGAACGGCAACATCACCGAAGGCCTGGTGTTCACCAACGAAGTGGTTGGTGGCGTGATTCCTAAGGAATACATCCCGGCCATCCAGAAGGGCATTGAAGAACAGATGAAAAACGGCGTCGTAGCCGGTTATCCTCTGATCGGCCTGAAGGCAACGGTATTCGACGGTTCGTACCACGACGTCGACTCCAACGAAATGGCGTTCAAGGTCGCGGCCTCGATGGCTACCAAGCAACTGGCCCAGAAGGGCGGTGGCGAAGTACTCGAGCCGATCATGAAGGTTGAAGTAGTAACCCCTGAGGACTACATGGGTGACGTGATGGGTGACCTGAACCGTCGTCGTGGTCTGATCCAGGGTATGGAAGATACTGTTTCCGGCAAGGTAATCCGTGCCGAAGTGCCGCTGGGCGAGATGTTCGGTTATGCGACCGACGTGCGCTCCATGTCCCAGGGCCGTGCCAGCTATTCCATGGAATTCTCCAAATACGCTCCAGCGCCTTCGAACATCGTCGAAGCTCTGGTTAAAAAACAAGGCTAAAGTCCTTTAGGCAAGAGGTTCACTGTCGTGGCTAAAGAAAAATTTGAACGTAACAAACCGCACGTCAACGTTGGCACCATCGGTCACGTTGACCACGGTAAAACCACTCTGACCGCTGCTCTGACCCGCGTCTGCTCCGAAGTATTCGGTTCGGCCAAGGTTGATTTCGACAAGATCGACAGCGCCCCAGAAGAAAAAGCTCGTGGTATCACCATCAACACCGCGCACGTCGAGTACGACTCGGCTGTTCGTCACTACGCTCACGTTGACTGCCCAGGTCACGCTGACTACGTGAAGAACATGATCACCGGTGCTGCCCAGATGGACGGCGCTATTCTGGTTTGCTCGGCCGCTGACGGCCCGATGCCCCAGACTCGCGAACACATCCTGCTGTCCCGTCAGGTTGGCGTTCCCTACATTGTCGTGTTCCTGAACAAGGCCGACATGGTAGACGACGCCGAGCTGCTGGAACTGGTTGAAATGGAAGTGCGTGACCTGCTCAGCACCTACGATTTCCCAGGCGACGACACCCCGATCATCATCGGTTCGGCGTTGATGGCCCTGAACGGCCAAGACGACAACGAGATGGGCACCACTGCCGTGAAGAAGCTGGTCGAAACCCTTGACAGCTACATTCCTGAGCCAGAGCGCGCTATTGATAAGCCGTTCCTGATGCCAATCGAAGACGTGTTCTCGATCTCCGGTCGCGGTACTGTTGTAACCGGCCGTGTTGAGCGTGGCATCGTCAAGATCCAGGAAGAAGTTGAGATCGTGGGCCTGCGCCCAACTCAGAAAACTACCTGCACCGGCGTTGAAATGTTCCGCAAGCTGCTGGACGAAGGTCGTGCTGGCGAGAACTGCGGCGTGCTGCTGCGCGGCACCAAGCGTGACGACGTTGAGCGTGGCCAGGTACTGGTCAAGCCAGGCACCGTCAAGCCGCACACCAAGTTCACCGCGGAAGTGTACGTATTGTCCAAAGAAGAAGGTGGTCGTCATACCCCGTTCTTCAAAGGCTACCGTCCACAGTTCTACTTCCGGACCACCGACGTGACCGGTAACTGCGAACTGCCGGAAGGCGTTGAAATGGTTATGCCAGGCGATAACATTCAGATGACTGTTACCCTGATCAAGACCATCGCAATGGAAGACGGCCTGCGTTTCGCAATCCGTGAAGGCGGTCGTACCGTTGGCGCTGGCGTTGTAGCCAAAGTCATCGAGTAAGCCCCCCGCTTCAGAAAAACCCCCGCCTAGCGGGGGTTTTTTTATTGGGTTGACACCTGTTAGGCGCGTCTATAGAATCACGCCTCCTTTTAACGGGCGTAGTCCGTCTGTTGGGAATGAGCCTGGAGTCTGAAATCCAATGCAAAATCAGCAAATTCGTATCAGGTTGAAGGCCTTTGACCATCGCCTGATCGACCAATCCACCCAGGAAATCGTGGAAACCGCGAAGCGTACTGGGGCACAGGTGCGTGGTCCGATTCCACTGCCTACTCGCAAGGAGCGGTTCACTGTTCTGGTTTCTCCTCACGTCAACAAAGACGCGCGTGACCAGTACGAGATCCGTACTCATAAGCGTGTTCTGGACATCGTCCAGCCAACGGATAAAACCGTTGACGCGCTGATGAAACTTGACCTCGCGGCAGGCGTGGAAGTACAGATCAGCCTCGGCTAAGACCCAAGTCTTAGTCGTGTAACGCTCTGAAATGGGCGGCCATAGCGGGTGAAAGCCCCGTACACTCATGAGGTTACAACATGACTATTGGTGTAGTCGGTCGTAAACGCGGTATGACCCGCATTTTCACCGAAGATGGTGTCTCTATTCCGGTTACGGTCATTGAGATCGAGCCGAATCGCGTCACTCAGTTCAAAACCGAAGAATCCGATGGCTATCGCGCAGTGCAAGTCACTGTGGGCGAGCGTCGCGCTTCGCGTGTTACCGCCGCTCAAGCAGGTCACTTCGCCAAGGCGAACGTAGCTGCTGGCCGTGGCGTCTGGGAATTCCGTCTTGAAGAAGGCGATTACCAGGCAGGTGACCAGATCAACTCGGAACTGTTCGCAGCAGGCCAACTGGTAGACGTTACCGGTCAGTCGAAGGGTAAAGGCTTTGCCGGTACCATCAAGCGCTGGAACTTCCGTGGTCAGGACAACACCCACGGTAACTCCGTTTCCCACCGCGTTCCGGGCTCCATCGGCCAGTGCCAGACTCCTGGTCGTGTTTTCAAGGGCAAGAAAATGTCCGGTCACATGGGCGCCGAGCGCGTGACCGTCCAGTCCTTGGAAGTGGTCCGCGTTGACGCTGAACGTAACCTGCTGCTCGTCAAGGGTGCCGTTCCTGGTGCTACTGGCGGTGACGTAGTTGTACGTCCAGCTGTTAAGGCTCGCGGTTAAGGGGAAGCTGACATGCAATTAAATGTAAATGACGCGCAAGCGATCGAAGTTTCCGAACTGACCTTTGGTGGCGAATTCAACGAGACCCTGGTTCACCAGGCCGTTGTAGCTTACATGGCCGGTGGCCGTCAGGGCAGCAAGCAGCAGAAAACCCGTTCGGACGTATCCGGCGGCGGCAAGCGCCCGTGGCGCCAAAAGGGCACTGGTCGTGCCCGTGCCGGTACCATCCGTAGCCCACTGTGGCGTGGCGGTGGTACGACCTTCGCGGCTCGTCCTCAGGATCATTCTCAGAAGCTCAACAAGAAGATGTACCGCGCAGCACTGCGCTCCATCCTCGGTGAGCTGGTTCGCACTGATCGCCTGGTTGTGGTTCAGGACTTCGCTGTTGAAGCGCCTAAAACCAAAGAACTGCTGGGCAAGCTGAACGGCCTGGGCCTGACTGACGTGCTGATCGTTTCCGAAGCCGTTGATCAGAACCTGTACCTGGCTGCTCGTAACCTGCCACACGTCGACGTACGTGATGTTCAGGGTTCGGACCCAGTAAGCCTGATCGCCTACGATAAGGTGTTGATCACCGTGTCGGCCGTGAAGAAATTCGAGGAGCTGCTGGGATGAACCAGGAACGCGTATTTAAAGTTCTGCTTGGCCCGCACGTATCCGAGAAGGCTACCGGTCTGGCTGAGAAGAAAGGCCAGTTCGTCTTCAAGGTTGCGACCGACGCCACCAAGCTGGAAATCAAGAAGGCCGTCGAAACTCTGTTCGACGTAAAAGTAGAGCGCGTGACTACCCTGAACGTTTTGGGTAAGACCAAGCGTACCGCTCGGGGTCTGGGCAAGCGTAATGACTGGAAGAAGGCCGTTGTCGCTCTTCAACCAGGCCAAGATCTCGATTTCAGCAGCAGTGCTGAGTAAGGAAGGGGTGCATCATGGCAATCGTTAAATGCAAACCGACTTCCCCTGGCCGCCGTTTCGTGGTCAAGGTGGTCAACCAGGAGCTGCATAAAGGCGCTCCTTACGCTCCGCTGCTCGAGAAGAAATCGAAGTCTGGCGGTCGTAACAACAATGGTCGTATCACCACCCGCCACATTGGCGGTGGTCATAAGCAGCACTACCGTATGGTCGACTTCCGTCGCAACGACAAAGACGGCATCGCCGCGGTTGTTGAGCGTATCGAATACGATCCAAACCGTACTGCTCACCTGGCCCTTCTGCGTTATGCGGACGGCGAGCGTCGCTACATCATCGCACCTAAAGGCGTGAGCGCTGGCGACCAGTTGATCTCCGGTGCCTTGGCCCCAATCAAGCCGGGCAACAGCCTGCAGCTGCGTAACATTCCGGTTGGTAGCACCATTCACGGCATCGAGCTCAAGCCAGGCAAGGGTGCGCAAATCGCACGCTCCGCGGGTGCTTCTGCTCAGTTGGTGGCTCGCGAAGGCGTCTACGTGACCCTGCGTCTGCGCTCCGGTGAAATGCGTAAAGTGCTCTCCGAGTGCCGTGCGACCCTAGGTGAAGTTTCGAACTCCGAGCACAGCCTGCGTTCGCTGGGTAAAGCCGGTGCCAAGCGGTGGCGTGGTGTTCGCCCAACCGTTCGTGGTGTTGCCATGAACCCGGTTGACCACCCGCATGGTGGTGGTGAAGGTCGTACCTCCGGTGGTCGTCATCCGGTATCGCCATGGGGCTTCCCGACCAAGGGCGCGAAAACCCGTGGTAATAAGCGTACCGACAACATGATCGTCCGTCGTCGCAAGTAATTTGAGGATACGACAGTGCCACGTTCTCTGAAAAAAGGTCCTTTTATCGATCTTCACCTGTTGAAGAAGATCGAAGTGGCGGCGGAAAAGAATGATCGCAAACCAGTTAAAACCTGGTCGCGTCGTTCGATGATTCTGCCGCAAATGGTAGGTTTGACCATCGCCGTTCATAACGGTCGTCAGCACGTTCCGGTTCTCGTGAGCGAAGACATGGTCGGCCATAAACTGGGCGAGTTCGCCGGTACCCGCACATATCGTGGGCACGTGGCTGACAAGAAAGCCAAGCGTTAAGGGGTAAGGAAATGGAAGTAGCCGCTAAGTTGTCGGGCGCTCGCATATCCGCCCAGAAAGCCCGCTTGGTCGCCGACCAGATTCGCGGGAAGAAGGTGGGCGAAGCGCTCAACCTGTTGGCCTTCAGCAGCAAGAAGGCCGCTGAAGTCATGAAGAAAGTCCTGGAGTCGGCCGTTGCCAACGCCGAACACAACGAAGGCGCAGACGTCGACGACCTAAAAGTGTCGACTGTTTTCGTCAACGAAGGGCGTTCGCTGAAGCGCATCATGCCGCGAGCCAAAGGCCGCGCTGATCGCATCGTCAAGCGGTCTTGCCATATCACTGTCAAGGTTGCGGACAAGTAACGGAGTCGATCAGATGGGTCAGAAAGTACATCCCGTTGGCATTCGCCTGGGAATCGTCAAGGAGCACACCTCCGTCTGGTACGCAGACGGTCGGACCTACGCAGACTATCTGCTGGCGGATCTGAAAACGCGTGAGTTCCTGCAAGACAAACTAAAAAGCGCGTCCGTAAGCCGTATCGATATCCATCGTCCGGCTCAGACTGCACGTATCACCATCCACACCGCTCGTCCCGGCATCGTGATCGGCAAGAAAGGTGAAGATGTTGAGAAACTGCGTCAGGACCTGACCAAGCAAATGGGTGTGCCCGTGCACATCAATATCGAAGAAATCCGCAAGCCGGAGCTCGACGGTATGTTGGTTGCACAGAGCGTAGCTCAGCAGCTGGAACGCCGCGTAATGTTCCGTCGCGCCATGAAACGCGCCGTACAGAACGCCATGCGTATTGGTGCCAAGGGCATCAAGATCCAGGTGAGCGGTCGTCTGGGCGGTGCTGAAATCGCACGTACTGAATGGTATCGCGAAGGTCGTGTGCCCCTGCACACCCTGCGTGCCGATATCGACTATGCCACCTACGAAGCTCACACCACCTATGGTGTGATTGGTGTCAAGGTTTGGATCTTCAAAGGCGAAGTAATTGGTGGTCGCCAGGAAGAGCTGAAACCTCAAGCACCTGCGCCTCGTAAAAAAGCTGCCAAGTAAGGGGTACGCCAAATGTTGCAACCAAAGCGTACAAAATTCCGCAAGCAGATGACCGGCCACAACCGTGGTCTGGCACTGCGCGGTAGCAAAGTCAGCTTCGGCGAGTTCGCCTTGAAAGCTGTTGCTCGCGGCCGCCTCACCGCCCGCCAGATCGAATCGGCACGTCGTGCCCTGACCCGTCATGTTAAGCGTGGCGGCAAGATCTGGATTCGCGTGTTCCCGGATAAGCCGGTTACCAAGAAGCCTCTTGAAGTGCGGATGGGTAAAGGTAAGGGTAGCGTCGAGTATTGGGTAGCCCAGATCCAGCCAGGCAAGGTCCTGTACGAGATCGAAGGTGTTTCCGAAGAGCTGGCGCGTGAGGCATTCGCCCTGGCGGCTGCAAAGCTGCCTCTCGCCACCTCCTTTGTTAAGCGGACGGTGATGTGATGCAAGCGAAAGATCTTCGTGAGAAATCAGCACAGCAACTGAACGAGCAATTGCTCGGCTTGCTGCGCGATCAGTTCAATCTGCGCATGCAGAAGGCAACTGGTCAGTTGGGGCAGTCTCACCTGCTCTCGCAAGTGAAGCGTGACATCGCTCGCGTGAAAACTGTGCTCAACCAGCAGGCAGGTAAGTAATCATGGCTGAAGCCGAAAAAACCGTCCGTACGCTGACTGGCCGTGTCGTCAGCGACAAGATGGACAAAACCATCACCGTTCTGATCGAGCGTCGCGTTAAGCACCCGATCTACGGTAAGTACGTCAAGCGTTCGACTAAGCTGCACGCTCACGACGAGACCAATCAGTGCCACGTTGGTGACAAGGTCACCATTCGTGAAACCCGTCCGGTCGCTAAGACCAAGAACTGGGCCCTGGTTGAAATCGTTGAACGCGCTGTTGAAGTCTAAGGGCTAGGGGTCGGAGATATTTTATGATTCAGACTCAATCCATGCTCGATGTGGCCGATAACAGCGGCGCTCGTCGCGTAATGTGCATCAAGGTTCTCGGCGGCTCTCACCGCCGTTACGCCGGCATTGGTGACATCATCAAAGTTACCGTCAAGGAAGCCATTCCTCGCGGTAAGGTCAAGAAAGGCCAGGTGATGACCGCTGTTGTCGTACGTACCCGTCACGGTGTGCGCCGGGCTGATGGTTCCATCATCCGCTTCGACGGCAACGCTGCTGTTCTGTTGAACAACAAGCAAGAGCCGATCGGCACCCGTATCTTTGGGCCAGTGACCCGTGAACTTCGCTCTGAGAAGTTCATGAAGATCGTCTCGCTCGCCCCAGAAGTGCTGTAAGGAGATCCGACATGCAAAAGATTCGTCGTGACGACGAGATCATCGTGATCGCCGGCAAAGACAAGGGCAAGCGCGGTAAGGTGTTGCAGGTATTGGCTAACGACCGTTTGGTCGTTGGCGGAGTAAACCTGGTCAAGCGCCATACCAAGCCGAATCCGATGGCTGGCATTCAAGGCGGTATCGTCGAGAAAGAAGCGCCTCTGCACGCTTCCAACGTTGCCATCTTCAATGGTGAAACCAACAAGGCGGACCGCGTTGGCTTCAAGGTAGAAGACGGCAAGAAAATTCGTGTCTTCAAGTCGACCCAAAAAGCGGTTGATGCTTGAACACTGCTAGGTAGAAGACAATGGCACGACTAAAAGAGATTTACCGGAAGGACATCGCCCCCAAGCTTAAGGAAGAACTTAAGCTTGGCAACGTAATGGAAGTTCCGCGCGTTACCAAGATCACCTTGAACATGGGTCTGGGCGAGGCGATCGGTGACAAGAAGGTCATCGAGCACGCAGTAGCCGACCTGGAAAAGATCACTGGTCAAAAGCCTGTCGTTACTTACGCTCGCAAATCCATCGCGGGCTTCAAAGTACGTGAAGGCTGGCCGATCGGTGTCAAGGTTACCCTGCGTCGCGACCGTATGTACGAATTCCTGGATCGTCTGCTTTCGATCTCCCTGCCTCGGGTTCGCGACTTCCGCGGCCTGAATGCCAAGTCCTTCGATGGTCGTGGTAACTACAGCATGGGCGTAAAAGAGCAGATCATCTTCCCGGAAATCGATTACGACAAGATCGATGCTCTTCGCGGTCTGGACATCACCCTGACCACTACCGCCCGTTCGGACGACGAAGGCCGCGCTCTGCTGCGTGCATTCAAGTTCCCGTTCCGTAACTGATAGGAGTCGGACCATGGCTAAGACGAGCATGAAAAACCGCGAGCTGAAGCGTCAGCAAACGGTAGCCAAGTACGCTAAAAAGCGTGCCGAGCTGAAGGCCACCATCGTCAACCTGAACGCTACTCCGGAAGAGCGCTGGGCAGCCAGCGTTGCTCTGCAGAAGCAGCCACGTGACGCCAGCGCATCGCGCCTGCGCAACCGTTGCCGCCTGACCGGTCGTCCTCACGGTGTATACCGTAAGTTCGGCCTGGCGCGTAACATGCTGCGCCAAGCTGCAATGCGTGGTGACGTACCAGGCTTGGTTAAAGCCAGCTGGTAAGTCCCAGACCGCGGTAGTTTATTCCGCCGCTGGTCATGCAATACGCTCAAGCCCCTCATGGGGCTTGATTCGTTTCTGAGGTATGACTAGAATGATCGGCTCGCCTGAGCCTGGGCTTTGCCTTGGGCGGTCCACAGGCGATTTTTGCAGCCGTATGGCTCGTTTTTTATGTATCAGGAGCGTCTAGCCCATGAGTATGCAGGACCCGTTAGCGGACATGCTAACTCGCATCCGTAATGCCCAGATGGCTGAAAAGTCCGTCGTCAGCATGCCTTCTTCTACGTTGAAGGTTGCGGTAGCCAAAGTTCTGAAGGACGAAGGTTACATCGCGGGTTATCAGGTCACCAGCGAAGCCAAACCTTCGTTGTCCATCGAGCTGAAGTACTTCGAAGGCCGTCCGGTTATCGAGGAAGTCAAGCGCGTCAGCCGTCCTGGCTTGCGTCAGTATAAATCCGTCGACGACCTTCCAAAGGTTCGTGGCGGCCTCGGCGTTTCGATCGTTTCCACCAACAAAGGTGTGATGACTGATCGTGCTGCGCGCGCTGCCGGTGTCGGTGGCGAAGTCCTTTGCACCGTGTTCTAAGGGGGGATAAGCATGTCTCGCGTCGCTAAAAACCCCGTCAGGCTGCCTGCCGGCGTTGAAGTAAAATTCGCCGGTCAGCAACTGTCGATCAAAGGTGCCAAAGGTACCCTCGAGCTGAACGTTCACTCGTCTGTTGAAGTGGTCGAAGAGGGCGGTGAACTGCGCTTCTCCGCTCGCAACGGTGACCAGCAGACTCGCGCAATGGCCGGCACCACCCGTGCACTGGTCAACAACATGGTGCAGGGCGTAAGCCAAGGCTTCGAGCGTAAGCTCCAGCTGGTTGGCGTAGGTTACAAGGCTCAGGCCAAGGGCGATGTTCTGTCCCTGGCGCTCGGTTTCTCGCACCCGGTTGATTATCAGCTGCCGCAAGGCGTTACCGCTGAAACTCCAAGCCAAACCGATATCCTGATCAAGGGCATCGACAAGCAGCTCGTAGGCCAGGTTGCCGCGGAAATCCGCGACTTCCGTCGTCCAGAGCCGTACAAAGGCAAGGGTGTCCGTTACGCGGATGAAGTCGTCCGCCGTAAAGAAGCCAAGAAGAAGTAGGGCCTAGCAAATGACCGACAAAAAAGTTACTCGTCTGCGTCGCGCTCGCAAAGCACGCCTGAAAATGCACGAGCTCGAAACCGTGCGTCTGTGCGTGTACCGCTCTTCGCAGCACATTTATGCCCAGGTGATTTCGGCCGACGGCAGCAAGGTCTTGGCAAGCGCTTCGACCTTGGACAAAGAACTGCGTGATGGCGCCACCGGCAACATCGACGCCGCCACTAAGGTTGGCCAACTGGTTGCTGAGCGTGCGAAAGCCGCTGGCGTTTCCCAAGTGGCTTTCGACCGTTCTGGCTTCAAGTACCACGGTCGCGTTAAAGCGCTGGCTGATGCTGCTCGTGAAGGCGGGCTGGAGTTCTAAGTTATGGCAAATAACGATCAAAAGCGCGACGAAGGCTACATCGAGAAGCTGGTTCAGGTTAACCGCGTTGCCAAGACCGTTAAAGGTGGTCGTATCTTCACCTTTACCGCGTTGACCGTGGTAGGTGATGGCAAGGGTCGCGTCGGCTTCGGCCGTGGCAAATCCCGCGAAGTACCTGCAGCTATTCAGAAAGCCATGGAAGCCGCTCGCCGCAACATGATTCAGGTTGATCTGAACGGCACCACCCTGCAGTACGCTACCAAGTCCGCCCATGGCGCGTCCAAGGTGTACATGCAGCCCGCTTCTGAAGGTACCGGCATCATCGCCGGCGGCGCGATGCGTGCCGTACTGGAAGTTGCCGGTGTTCAGAACGTTCTGGCCAAGTGCTACGGTTCGACCAACCCGGTCAACGTGGTACACGCCACGTTCAATGGTCTGAAAGCCATGCAGTCCCCTGATTCTATCGCCGCCAAGCGCGGTAAGAGCGTCGAGGAGATTCTGTAATGTCTGCCACCTTGAAAGTTACCTTGATCAAGAGCACCGCTGGCCGCCTGCCTAACCACAAACTGTGCGTTAAAGGCTTGGGTCTGCGTCGCATCGGTCATACCGTGGAAGTCTTGGATACTCCCGAGAATCGCGGAATGATCAACAAGGCTTACTACATGCTGCGCGTCGAGGGTTAATCGATGAAACTCAATGATCTGAGTCCAGCGCCGGGTTCCCGTCGCGAAAAGCATCGTCCGGGCCGTGGTATCGGTAGCGGTTTGGGCAAGACCGGTGGCCGCGGCCACAAAGGTCAAACCTCTCGCTCCGGTGGCACCATTGCTCCTGGCTTTGAAGGCGGTCAACAGCCGCTGCATCGTCGCCTGCCGAAATTCGGCTTTGTTTCGCTGAAAGCCATGGACCGCGCCGAAGTGCGTACGTCCGAGCTGGCCAAGGTGGAAGGTGATGTCGTCACTGTGCAATCCCTCAAGGATGCCAACGTGATCAACCAAAACGTTCAGCGTGTGAAAATCATGCTGTCCGGCGAGGTTACTCGTGCGGTCACCCTGAAGGGCATCGCCGCCACCAAAGGTGCGCGCGCGGCTATCGAAGCAGCTGGCGGCAAATTCGAGGAATAAATGGCTAAGCAAGGTGCTCTCTCAGCGCTCAGCAAAAGTGGGGGTTTGTCCGAACTCTGGGCTCGTCTGCGTTTCCTGTTTCTGGCGATCATCGTCTACAGGATTGGCGCACACATCCCGGTGCCAGGTATAAACCCTGACCGGCTGGCGGACCTGTTCCGACAGAATGAGGGGACCATTCTTAGCTTGTTCAACATGTTTTCCGGCGGCGCGCTTGAACGCATGAGCATCTTTGCACTGGGAATCATGCCGTATATTTCGGCATCGATCATCATGCAGTTGATGACGGCGATCAGCCCGCAGTTGGAGCAGTTGAAGAAGGAAGGTGAAGCTGGCCGTCGCAAGATCAGCCAGTACACCCGCTACGGCACTGTGATCCTGGCATTGGTCCAGGCCATTGGCATGTCCATTGGCCTGGCCAACCAGGGCGTCGCGTTTTCCGCAGGCTTTAGTTTCTACTTCGTGGCAGTTTCCACCTTCGTGGCGGGCGCGCTGTTCATGATGTGGCTGGGTGAGCAGATTACCGAACGCGGTGTTGGCAACGGTATCTCGATGTTGATTTTCTCGGGTATCGTCGCTGGTCTTCCAAGAGCGATCGGGCAGTCCTTCGAGTCTGCGCGCATGGGTGATATCAACATTTTCGCCTTGATCGCGATTGGGTTGCTGGCAGTAGCGATCATCGGTTTCGTGGTGTTCATCGAGCGTGGTCAGCGTCGCATCGCGGTGCACTATGCCAAGCGTCAGCAGGGCCGCAAGGTCTTTGCCGCGCAAACGAGCCACTTGCCGTTGAAAGTGAACATGGCGGGCGTTATTCCCGCCATTTTCGCGAGCAGCATCTTGCTGTTCCCGGCTTCGCTGGGTGCCTGGTTCGGTCAGTCCGAAGGTATGGGCTGGTTGCAGGACGTCTCGCAGTCGATCGCGCCTGGTCAGCCGTTGAATATCTTGCTGTTTACCGCAGGGATTATTTTCTTCTGCTTCTTCTACACGGCATTGATGTTCAACCCGAAAGACGTAGCGGAAAACCTGAAGAAGTCCGGTGCCTTTATTCCGGGTATCCGTCCAGGCGAGCAGTCGGCACGCTACATTGATGGTGTTCTGACCCGCTTGACCATGTTCGGTGCTCTATACATGACGGCCGTGTGCCTGCTTCCACAGTTCCTTGTGGTTGCGGCAAATGTACCGTTCTACCTTGGCGGGACCTCGTTGTTGATCGTGGTAGTGGTTGTGATGGACTTTATGGCCCAAGTGCAATCCCACCTCGTTTCGCACCAGTACGAATCCCTGATGAAGAAAGCCAACCTGAAGGGGTACGGCGGCAGCAATATGCTGCGCTGATGCGCCCATAAGGTTCGAGGAGTTGGTCGATGAAAGTTCGTGCATCGGTGAAAAAGCTGTGCCGCAACTGCAAGATTATCCGCCGCGAAGGTGTCGTGCGCGTGATCTGCAGCGCGGAACCACGTCACAAGCAGCGCCAAGGCTGATTGTGAGCTGTGCTTAAGCCCGGCAGCTAGTGTGCTGCCGGGTTGATTAATTGTTTCTACAGCGATATCATCTCGCGCCCTATTTCTTGGCTTCCGGGGCGCAGGTAGCTGTCAATTGGAGTCCCACTGAATGGCCCGTATTGCAGGCGTTAACATTCCAGATAACAAGCATGCTGTTATCTCGCTGACCTACATCTATGGTGTTGGTCGCACTACCGCGCAGAAAATCTGTGCGGACGCCGGTGTAAACCCGGCCGCAAAGATCAAGGATCTGAGCGACGAGCAAATCGAACTGCTGCGTGGCGAAGTTGCGAAGTTCACCACCGAAGGTGACCTGCGTCGTGACATCAACATGAAGATCAAGCGCTTGATGGACCTGGGTTGCTACCGTGGCCTGCGTCATCGCCGCGGTCTGCCGGTTCGCGGTCAGCGCACCAAGACCAACGCCCGTACCCGTAAGGGTCCGCGCAAGCCGATCCGCAAGTAATCGCGCCAGCGAATCGACAGGAAATTAGTCATGGCAAAACCTGCTGCTCGTCCTCGTAAGAAAGTCAAAAAGACAGTGGTTGATGGCATCGCCCATATCCACGCGTCTTTCAACAACACCATCGTGACCATTACCGACCGTCAAGGTAACGCCCTGTCCTGGGCTACCTCCGGTGGTTCGGGTTTCCGCGGTTCACGCAAGTCCACCCCGTTCGCTGCTCAGGTAGCGGCCGAGCGTGCTGGTCAAGCTGCGCTGGAATATGGCCTGAAAAACCTCGACGTGAACGTCAAGGGTCCAGGTCCAGGTCGTGAGTCCGCTGTCCGTGCTTTGAACGGCTGTGGCTACAAGATCGCCAGCATCACCGACGTGACGCCAATCCCGCATAACGGGTGCCGTCCGCCGAAGAAGCGCCGCGTGTAATTCAGGAGACGATAGATAATGGCTCGTTATATTGGTCCAAAATGCAAGCTGGCTCGTCGTGAAGGCACTGACCTGTTCCTGAAAAGTGGCGTTCGCGCTCTGGAATCCAAGTGCAATATCGAAGCAGCCCCAGGTATCCACGGCCAGCGCCGTGGCCGTCAGTCCGACTACGGCACCCAGCTGCGCGAGAAGCAAAAAGTTCGTCGTATCTACGGCGTACTTGAGCGTCAATTCAGTGGTTACTACAAGCAGGCCGCTAGCCAGAAGGGCGCCACCGGCGAAAACCTTCTGCAGCTGCTTGAGTGCCGTCTGGACAACGTCGTTTACCGTATGGGCTACGGCGCCACTCGCGCTGAATCTCGCCAACTGGTATCGCACAAGTCGATCACCGTTAATGGCAACGTGGTAAACGTCCCGTCCTTCCAGGTACGTGCTGGTGACGTGGTTGCAGTTCGTGAAAAGGCTAAAAACCAGCTGCGCATCGCTCAAGCCCTTGAGTTGTGTGCCCAGCGTGGCCGCGTTGAGTGGGTAGAAGTAGACGTCGAGAAGAAATCTGGCACTTTCAAAAGTGTTCCAGCTCGCAGCGATCTCTCCGCCGACATCAACGAAAACCTGATCGTCGAGCTCTACTCCAAGTAAGGGCTAGAAAGTAGGTGCATCCATGCAGATTTCGGTAAATGAGTTTCTGACGCCCCGCCATATCGATGTGCAGGTCGTCAGCCCAACCCGCGCCAAGATCACGCTCGAGCCTCTCGAGCGCGGTTTCGGCCACACCCTGGGCAACGCGCTGCGTCGCATCCTGTTGTCCTCCATGCCTGGCTGTGCAGTAGTAGAAGCCGAGATCGACGGTGTACTCCATGAGTACAGCGCCATTGAAGGTGTTCAGGAAGATGTCATTGAAATCCTGCTCAACCTCAAAGGTCTGGCCATCAAGCTGCATGGTCGTGACGAAGTTACGCTGACCTTGTCCAAAAAAGGTTCGGGGGTGGTTACCGCTGCCGATATTCAGCTGGATCATGATGTCGAGATCGTGAATCCCGAGCATGTAATCGCGAACCTGGCGTCTAACGGCGCCTTGAACATGAAGCTTGTCGTAGCTCGTGGTCGCGGTTACGAGCCGGCTGACTCGCGTCAGAGTGACGATGACGAAAGCCGCAGCATTGGTCGCTTGCAGCTGGATGCTTCGTTCAGCCCGGTACGCCGTATTGCCTACGTGGTGGAAAACGCCCGTGTGGAACAGCGCACCAACTTGGACAAGCTGGTCATCGACTTGGAAACCAACGGTACCCTGGACCCGGAAGAAGCTATCCGTCGTGCCGCGACCATCCTGCAACAGCAGCTGGCCGCGTTCGTGGATCTGAAGGGTGACAGCGAACCAGTCGTTATCGAGCAAGAAGATGAGATCGACCCGATTCTTCTGCGCCCGGTTGACGATCTGGAGTTGACTGTACGTTCGGCTAACTGCCTTAAGGCGGAAAACATTTACTACATCGGTGACCTGATTCAGCGCACTGAAGTAGAACTGTTAAAGACTCCGAACCTGGGCAAGAAGTCCCTGACCGAAATCAAGGACGTCTTGGCCTCCCGCGGTCTTTCCCTCGGCATGCGCCTCGATAACTGGCCGCCGGCAAGTCTTAAGAAGGATGATAAGGCCACGGCCTGATCGTCGTAATCACCGAACGTAGAGTTTCGGTAAGGAATGAACCATGCGTCATCGTAAAAGTGGTCGTCACCTAAGCCGCACCAGTTCGCACCGCAAGGCCATGTTCCAGAACATGGCGGTGTCGCTGTTCGAACACGAGCTGATCAAAACCACCCTGCCGAAAGCCAAGGAACTGCGTCGCGTTGCCGAGCCGCTGATCACCCTGGCCAAGGAAGACAGCGTTGCCAATCGTCGTCTGGCTTTCGATCGTACTCGTTCGAAGTCGGCCGTAGGCAAACTGTTCAATGACTTGGGCAAGCGCTATGCTACCCGTGAAGGCGGCTACCTGCGCATCCTCAAGTGCGGCTTCCGTGCTGGGGATAACGCACCCATGGCCTATGTTGAGTTGGTTGACCGTCCGGTCGCTGGCGTTGTTGAAGCCGCTGAATAAGCTGCTTTAGCTGAGCAAAGAACCGAGCCTAGGCTCGGTTTTTTGTTGTCTGGTTTTAGTAAAAATCTATCAGCTATCTATCCCTAATATAATTAGTCCGCTTCGCTCACCCTCTTCATAATTATCGCTAACCGGGATAACCGGATCAGACGATTGATAGAGAGCGCCTTATGAGCGATAACACGACCCTCACCACCGCTAGCGGTGCCCCTGTTGCAGACAACCAAAATTCCAGATCCGCTGGCCCCCGCGGCCCGCTACTGCTCGACGACTTTCACTTGGTCGAAAAGCTCGCTCATTTCAACCGTGAAAATATTCCTGAGCGCCGCGTACACGCTAAAGGTTCAGGTGCCTTCGGCACCTTCACGGTTACTCGCGATATCACCCAATACACCGGTGCCAAGCTGTTTAGCGAAGTAGGCAAGCAAACACCTATCCTCCTGCGCTTCTCCACCGTGGGTGGCGAACGTGGCTCAGCGGATACCGCTCGCGACCCCCGCGGCTTTGCGCTGAAGTTTTATACCGAAGAAGGTAACTGGGACATCGTAGGCAACAATACGCCCGTGTTCTTTATTCGCGATCCTATGAAGTTTCCCGACTTCATCCATACTCAAAAACGTCTGCCCCAGAGCCACCTCAAAAGCGCTCAGATGATGTGGGACTTCTGGTCTCATTCTCCCGAGTCGCTGCATCAGGTCACCATTCTGTTCAGTGACCGGGGTATCCCAGACGGCTACCGACATATGCACGGCTTTGGCAGCCATACCTATAGCCTGGTAAATGCCCAAGGCCAGCGTGTATGGGTGAAGTGGCACTACAAAACCCAGCAAGGGATCAAGAACCTGGCTCCTGAGGATGCTGAGCGTCTTGCCGGTAGCGACCCGGATTACGCCCAACGGGACTTGTTCGAGGCTATTGAGCGCGGTGAGTGTCCACGTTGGACCGCCTGCATCCAGGTGATGACCGAGGAGCAAGCCAACCGGCATCCGGAAAACCCCTTTGACGTGACCAAGGTGTGGTCCCAGAAGCAATTCCCGCTGATCGAAGTGGGCACGCTGGAGCTTAACCGGAACCCGCAGAACTACTTTGCGGAAGTAGAACAAGCCGCCTTTGGCCCTAGCAACATGATCCCTGGTGTAGGCCTGTCGCCTGACCGCATGTTGCAAGGCCGCGTATTTGCGTACGCCGATGCCCATCGCTACCGCATAGGTACTAACTTCCAACAGCTGCCAGTAAACGCTGCTGTGAGCCCAGTGAACAATTACCAGCGTGATGGCGCTATGCGCTTCGGAAGCAACGGCGGGGCACTGCCGAACTACGAGCCGAACAGCTATGCCCAAGCACCCAAGCAAGCGCCTCACTACGCAGAGCCTGGGCTGCCCGTCAGTGGCGAGGCGACTCGGTATGACCACCGCACCGACGGGGATTACCACAGCCATGCGCGCGCGCTGTTCCGATTGATGAGCACAGAGCAACAGCAACTGCTAATCAGCAATATCGCTAGTGCCATGCAAGGCGTAAGTGAAGAGGTAGTGCAGCGCCAGCTGGCGCACTTCTACCAAGTGGACACTGCCTACGGTGAAGGTATTGCCAAAGCCTTGGGCGTATCGATTAACTAAGTAGAAACGAGAAGAAGAACCGCCCTCATTTGGGCGGTTTTTCGCATCTCGTTGGCATGTTTTTGCAGAATTTCGCAATATTTTGCTGATTAAGCATCGACCCCTGGTCAGCGATGGGCCAAACTATGCATCAATCAAACGTTACGAGATGTGGGCCATGCAAGGTCATCCAGATGTCATTGACTACCTCAACACGCTGCTGACCGGCGAGCTGGCGGCCCGAGACCAGTATTTCATCCACTCACGGATGTATGAAGATTGGGGTTTTGCGAAGCTGTACGAGCGCATCAACCATGAAATGGAAGAAGAGGCCGGCCATGCCGATGCCTTGATGCGGCGGATTCTGATGCTCGAAGGCACCCCGCGCATGCGGCCAGACGACTTGGACGTAGGTACTACGGTTCCGGAGATGCTGCAAAGCGATTTGCGCCTCGAATACAAAGTACGGGCCGCACTGTGCAAGGGCATCGCTCTGTGCGAGCAGCACCGTGATTATGTAAGCCGGGATATCCTCAAGCTGCAATTGGCGGATACCGAGGAAGACCACACCTATTGGCTGGAGAAGCAGTTGGGCCTGATCCGACGCATTGGGCTGCAGAACTATCTGCAGTCGCAGATGGGTAACTAACCACTGTTCTGCACCCCTGTAGGGGCCAGCAAAGCTTGCGAAAAGCTCTCTTCGCTAGCTGCGCTAGCGCCTACGGGTGACCTAGGCCAAAGTCAGGTTTTATCTCTCTCCAACAACGGCTTCAGGTATTTTCCGGTATAGGACTGAGGCATCTTGGCCACCTGTTCTGGCGTGCCACACGCAATGATCTGCCCACCGCGTGACCCACCCTCCGGTCCCAAGTCCACCAGCCAGTCCGCGGTCTTGATCACGTCTAGGTTGTGCTCAATCACCACTACGGTATTGCCGTGGTCCCGCAGCCGGTGCAACACATCCAGCAGCTGCTGAATATCCGCGAAGTGCAAGCCGGTAGTGGGCTCATCGAGTATGTACAGCGTTTTGCCGGTGTCGCGCTTGGACAACTCTCGGGACAGCTTCACCCGTTGAGCCTCACCGCCTGACAATGTGGTCGCTGACTGGCCCAACTTGATATACGACAGCCCTACATCCATCAGCGTTTGCAGCTTGCGCGCCAGGGCAGGCACGGCGTCGAAGAAGGTGCGCGCCTCTTCGATGGTCATACCCAGCACCTCATCAATGCTTTTGCCCTTGTACCGGACCTCCAGGGTTTCCCGGTTATAACGCTTGCTTTTGCAGACGTCGCAGGGCACGTAGATGTCCGGCAAAAAGTGCATTTCTACCTTGATCAAACCGTCGCCTTGGCACGCTTCACAGCGGCCGCCCTTCACGTTGAAGGAGAACCGCCCTGGGCCGTAACCTCGGGCACGGGCCTCGGGCACACCGGCGAATAGCTCACGGATAGGCGTGAACAACCCGGTGTAGGTCGCGGGGTTGGACCGTGGCGTGCGGCCAATGGGGCTTTGGTCAATGTCCACGACTTTGTCCAAATGCTGCAAGCCGTCGATGCTGTCATGGGCCGCTGGTTCAAGCGTGGTGGCACCGTTCAACGCCGTGGCGCTTAGGGGGAACAGCGTATTGTTGATCAGGGTAGACTTACCCGAACCTGATACACCGGTCACACACGTCAGCAGCCCGATAGGGACCTCAAGGTCCACATTACGCAGGTTATTGCCGCGCGCGCCTTTGATACTAAGGGTGAGTTTTTTATCTCGCGGCGTACGTTTGGCCGGGTAGACGATCTTCTTGCGCCCAGACAAATAGGCACCGGTCAGGGAATCAGGGTGCGCCATCACTTCTTCAGGCGTGCCCTCAGCCACGATAGCGCCGCCATGCACACCGGCGCCAGGGCCAATGTCCACCACGTAGTCGGCCAGGCGGATAGCGTCTTCATCGTGCTCGACCACGATCACCGTATTACCAATGTCGCGAAGGTGGTTGAGGGTCGCCAACAGACGGTCGTTGTCGCGCTGATGCAGGCCAATGGACGGCTCGTCGAGGATATACATCACCCCCACCAAGCCAGCGCCGATCTGGCTGGCCAAGCGAATGCGCTGTGCCTCGCCACCAGACAAGGTATCCGCACTACGGTCCAGGGTCAGATAGTCCAGGCCTACGTTGACCAGGAACTGCAAACGCTCGCGGATTTCCTTGAGGATCTTGTCCGCGATCTCGCCTTTGCGCCCGGTGAGTTGCAAGCCACCGAAATATTCCCAAGCCTCGCCAATAGGCAAACCGGTGACTGCCGGCAAGGTTTTCTCGCCTACCCACACGTGGCGGGATTCGCGACGCAAGCGGGTCCCCCGGCATTCAGGGCAGGGTTGGGTGCTAAGGTATTTGGCCAGATCTTCGCGCACGCTGGTGGATTCGGTTTCCCGATAGCGCCGCTCCAGGTTCGGCACGATGCCCTCAAAGGGATGGGAGCGCTTGACAATATCTCCACGGTCGTTGAGGTAACGGAAGTCCACGTTGTCCTTGCCGCTACCGTAGAGCAGCAGTTTTTGCTTCTCTGCCGGCAGCCCGCCGAAGGGTTTCTCGAGGCTGAACTTATAGTGAGAGGCAAGCGAACCCAACATCTGGAAGTAATAGACGTTGCGCCTGTCCCAGCCGCGAATCGCCCCTTCACCCAGGGTAAGCTCGCCGTTGACCAGGCGCTTAGGGTCGAAGAACTGCTTTACGCCCAAGCCGTCGCAAGTAGGGCAGGCACCAGCAGGGTTGTTAAAAGAAAACAGCTTCGGTTCCAGCTCACTGATGGCATGGCCGCAGATAGGGCAGGCGAAGCGCGCCGAGAAGATCATATCTTCGGCTTTGTCGCCTTCCTCCATAGCCGCCACCAAGGCGATACCGTCCGCAAGCTTGAGCGCGGTCTCAAAGGATTCGGCCAGGCGCTGTTGAAGGTCCGAACGGACCTTGAAGCGGTCCACCACCACATCGATGCTGTGCTTTTTTTGTTTGTCCAGTTTGGGCGCTTCGTCCAGCTCGTGCAGCTTGCCGTCGATACGCGCTCGCACGAAGCCCTGAGCGCGCAGCTCTTCCAGCACGCCCAAATGTTCACCCTTACGCTCGCGAATCACCGGCGCCAGTAGCATCAGGCGACGGCCTTCGGGTTCGGCCAATACCAAGTCCACCATCTGCGAAACGGTCTGGGCTTCCAGAGGCGTGTCGTGGTCCGGGCAGCGAGGCGTACCCACGCGGGCGTAGAGCAGACGCAGGTAGTCGTATATCTCGGTGATGGTCCCCACGGTGGAGCGGGGGTTGTGAGAGGTGGACTTCTGCTCGATGGAAATGGCCGGCGACAGGCCTTCGATAGTGTCCACGTCCGGTTTTTCCATCATGGACAGGAACTGCCGGGCATAGGCCGACAGCGACTCCACATAACGGCGTTGACCTTCGGCATACAGGGTATCGAACGCCAGGGAAGACTTGCCCGACCCCGAAAGGCCCGTGATGACGATCAGTTTGTCGCGCGGCAGAGTAAGGTCAATGTTTTTCAGGTTGTGGGTGCGTGCCCCACGAATCAGGATCTTGTCCAAGGCGGCCTCGCTCGGCGGGCATAAACACAAAAGTATACGGGGCCTGCCGGGCAAACTCACTTCCCGGCCTGCTGCGGCCCTTAGGGCCTGGATCGAGCGCGTGGCTGGCATGAAAATCCATTCATGCGGCATAGCGTCACTCAATGTGCCGTCAAACGATCGGACTGGTAGAATCCTGACCGGTTCACACGAGGTATATCCATGCAAGATCTTCACAGCGAACGCATGAGTGGTGGCGAAACCCGCGCCGCCGCCGGCCTGGCGCTGGTGTTCGCCTTCCGCATGCTAGGCATGTTCATGGTGTTGCCAGTATTGGCCACCTATGGCATGGATCTAAACGGCGCCACCTTGCCCCTGATTGGCTTGGCCATTGGTGCCTATGGGTTGACCCAGGCGGTGCTGCAAATACCCTTCGGGATGATCTCAGACCGCATAGGCCGCTTGCCGGTGATCTACGTGGGCCTGGTAGTGTTTGCCATTGGCAGCCTGGTGGCCGCCCAGGCCGATGGCATCTGGGGCGTTATCTTGGGCCGCGTGCTGCAAGGCGCGGGTGCGATCTCCGCGGCGGTGATGGCATTGCTGTCAGACCTTACCCGCGAACAACACCGAACCAAGGCCATGGCCATGATCGGTATGAGCATTGGTTTGTCCTTCGCCGTGGCCATGGTGGTTGGCCCGCTGCTTACCCGGGCCTTTGGGCTCAGTGGGCTGTTTATGGCCACGGGCGTGCTGGCGCTGTTGGGCATCCTGATCGTCGCCTTCGTGGTGCCGCGTTCCACCCGGGCGCTACGCCATCGTGAGTCCGGCGTGGCCCGCCAGGCCATCGGCCCTACCTTGCGCCACCCGGACCTGCTGCGCCTGGATGCAGGGATCTTCATTCTCCATGCCATCCTGATGTCCAGCTTCGTGGCGCTGCCCCTGGCCTATGTAGAGCGGGCTGGGCTGCCGAAAGAGCAGCACTGGTGGGTGTACCTCACTGCCCTGCTTGTTTCATTCTTCGCAATGGTTCCGTTCATCATCTATGGCGAAAAGAAGCGCAAAATGAAGCGCGTGCTCCTCGGGGCAATCGTGGTGCTGGCGCTAACCGAACTGTACTTCTGGGCCTTCGCTCAAAGCCTCAGCGGTTTGGTCATCGGCACCGTGGTGTTCTTCACCGCGTTCAACCTATTGGAAGCCTCACTGCCGTCGCTGGTGAGCAAGGTATCGCCTGCGGGTGGCAAGGGCACGGCCATGGGTGTGTACTCCACCAGCCAGTTTCTGGGCGCGGCCTTGGGGGGCATCCTCGGTGGCTGGATGTTCCAGCACGGTGGCCTTGGCGGGGTGTTCCTGGGGTGCGCGGTATTGCTCATGCTGTGGATAGCTATTGCTGGTACTATGCGGGAACCACCCTATGTCACCAGCCTGCGCCTGCCGCTCACGCCTGAAGCGCTGAACGAAGCGGGGCTGAGCGAGCGGCTGATGGCCGTTCCGGGGGTAACAGACGCCGTGGTGGTGGCCGAGGAAGCCGCCATTTACATCAAACTGGACACGAAAATTTTGGACCGCACCGCCCTCGACGCGCTGGTAAATCCGCGCCAGGGCACATGCGAAGCCTAGGAGAACGTTTATGGCCCGCGGGGTTAACAAAGTCATACTGGTCGGCACTTGCGGCCAGGATCCTGAAGTACGCTACTTGCCCAATGGCAACGCCGTGACCAATCTCAGCCTGGCGACCAGCGAGCAGTGGACTGACAAGCAAAGCGGTCAGAAAGTCGAACGCACCGAATGGCACCGCGTATCGATGTTCGGCAAGGTAGCGGAAATCGCCGGTGAGTACCTGCGCAAGGGCTCCCAGGTGTACATTGAAGGCAAGCTGCAAACCCGCGAGTGGGAAAAAGACGGCATCAAGCGGTATACCACGGAAATCATCGTGGACATGCAGGGCACCATGCAGTTGCTCGGCGGCCGCCCACAGGGTGAGCAACAAGGCCAAGGCGGCGGCAATGGTGGCGGCAACTACAACCAAAGCCAAGCTCCACGCCAGCAGGCCCCCCGCCCGCAGTCCCAACCCCAGCAGTCCCGCCCGGCGCCGCAGCAGCAACAGCCTGCACAACAGCAACCGCCTGCGGACTTCGACAGCTTTGATGATGATATTCCGTTCTAGGGAATACCTTAGAGTTTTTTGTAAGGTTTCGGCCCGAGGCCCCCGCATTGCGGGGGTTTCGCGTTTTTACGGTCGGTAAAAATATCTTGAGCACGTTCTTAAGAATTCATACCCTGTAAAGACGTAAAGAAGGAGCCTGCCGTGGAGCTGTCAACTCGGAGAATCAAATCCTCGAATGGTGAACGATTTATCGTTCTAGTCGATGAGGGCGGGATGCCTCTGTTCTACCCTGCGTTGTACGTTACTGTGCACATGCGGGGGCGCTCACTGGCGGTGAACACAATTCAGAATGCGCTCAATGCGCTTAAAGCCATGTACGCCTAGCAGAGCTACTACAGCATTGATGTCGAGTCGCGTTTCGCGCGCGGAGAGCTCCTTCAGAGCCACGAAATCCATTCCCTGCGTGATTTCATGCAGAAACCGTTGACCGACGAGTATGACGGCACCGTGGTTTCGATTTCCCGCAGGCCCAAAGCAGTTAGCACAACCAACCAATATGCACGCATGTCAGTGATTGCCGATTACCTAGGCTTCCTCGCTGAACAGCTCCTATCGCCATCTACTTCGGGTCGCGAAGGTATTGCGCGAATGGCTGCCCAGATCAAAGCCAACCGTCCGAGGACGTCGAATAAGTCCAACGTAAGTCGGGAGGAAAAGCATCTCGATGACACAGTGCTTGATACGCTCGAAGAAGCTTTGAGGCCAGGGTCAGACAGCAATCCAGTGCGTGAATATGCAGTCCAGATGCGCAATGCTTTGATGTTCTCCATTCTCCGCATCACGGGACTCCGTCGCGGTGAACTGCTGAATCTGAAAGTCGAAGACATCGATTTTGCGATGAACACATTGAAAGTGGTTAGACGCCCAGACTCCAAGGGTGATCCTAGGGCTTATCAGCCAGTTGCGAAGACACGAGAACGTGTCTTCCCGTTGATGCCCGAGCTTGTGGATCGGATTCGTGGCTATGTGCTAAGTCATCGAAATAAAGTGCCGGGCGCCAAGAAGCATGGCTATCTCTTTGTAACGCACGAATCGGGAGGTTCGCAGGGGCTGCCGCTATCGAACGCTGGGTTCGGTAAGTTCATTGGAGAGCTGAAGCATACCCTTGAAGGCCATAGCGGTATTCACGCTCATTCGCTACGCCATCATTGGAACTATTCCTTCTCGAAAACTTGCGAGAGTCAGGGCATGACGCCTGAGCGCGAAGAAAAGATTCGTTCATACCTCATGGGCTGGAGCGAGACGTCCGGGACGGCAGCAAACTACAACCGTAGGCATATCAAAGAGCAGGCTGGTAGAGCGGTGCTGGAGCTTCAAAACAAACATCTTGGTAAAGCACATAAGGGAGGTGCTTTATGAGCTTGCTGTCTTCATACGCGAATGCAAACGCAGAGTTTTACTCGAGGGAAGGATATCTGGTCAGGTTTGATGGTGAGCGATGGAAGCTGAGCAGGGACGTTGAGATCCCGATGTTTGCTCTGTCAGGAGCCATGAGCACAGAGCTGTTTATCTCGTTCCGGCATGTGCTCGCGTTCTATGCGAAGACGAATGCGCCGTCTCACGCGAATAACTTATTTAGGCGTTGCAAACACTATGTAGAAGCGACCGTGGGGCTGCCCCTTTTCAGTGTCGAATCCTTGATTTCGTACCGCTCTACGTTGGAAACGAAAACAGAATGGTATTTGGGAACGTTGCGCGGACTCATTAGGCAATGGGCTGACCTCGGTTACACCGGTATTCCCCCAGAGACTCTCTCATTGTTGGATAAATGGACGCTCAAAGGCAATGAAAAAGGTTATGCAGTCCAATCAATGTGCCCTGACAGCGGACCGCTGACCGATATCGAAATGGAAGGCGTTACCGCAGCAGTCATGAGAGATTACACTAGTAACCGTCTAGAGCTTGTCGATGCGTGTTATGCAATGACCTTGGCTATGACCGGGCGTCGACCTAGTCAAATCACCGGATTGAAGTTGAAAGACCTTATTCAGCACTTAGGCAGGTTCTTCATCAATTTTCCTCGCGCCAAGCAGCGTAATCAGCCTTGGCGCTCCGATTTCAATAAGTTTGCGATAGTCGAAGATCTCTGGCTACTTTTGCAGCAGCAAGCCATGCATGTTCGGCAGGCATTTGCCAAAAGGTTAGGAGTGGAAGTTCCAGCGGATCTGGTAGTTGAGCTGCCGCTTTTCCCGGAGTTAGACGCTTTCGACGTGCGGTCCGAGCTTAATATTCAACTCAGTGGAGATCGTTTGCATGCCCCAAGCGCTTCTGTATACGAATCGATGGTTCTGGTGGCAGAAACGACAAAGGTGTTCAGTGAGCGCACAGGCGTCCTGATTCGTCTTAATCCGACCCGTTTTCGTTATACGCTCGGTACCAATCTAGCGCGGGAAGGACACGGGGAGTTCGTTATCGCAGAAGCACTCGACCATTCCGACACGCAAAACGCTGGCGTATACGTGCGAAACATTCCTGAGATTGTCGAGCGGATTGACAAGGCTGTAGCGTTGCAGCTGGCACCCATCGCACAAGCATTCCAAGGTGTGCTTGTTGTATCTGAGGTAGACGCAAAGCGAGGCAATGACCCAAATAGCAGAATTTCCAATGGTACTGTAAACCTCGGTAATTGCGGCAGTTACGGTTTTTGCGGCGCCTTAGCGCCTATTGCCTGCTACACCTGCAATCATTTCCAGCCTTGGTTAAACGGTCCGCATGAAGCTGTCCTGGATGGCTTGATCTACGAGCGCGACAACGTGCTAGAGCAGACCCAAGACAGAAAAATTGCTTCCGTTAACGATCGATTGATTCTTGCGGTGAGCGATGTGGTTAGACGCTGTAATGCAATGAGAAGAGAGGTAGCTCGTGGCTGAAGTTCTTCTGTTTACGCCAAAGCACTTGCTTGATGCCAGAACCAATCTGAAAGATTTCATCGAGATGTGTCGTGACAGGCTTACGGTGTTCGGCGCTGATCTCGATTGGGGGCGCGACGCATGGCCGGGGGTTGGTAATTTCACGGTTATGGGTGCACCGGCTCGGGGCTTCACCGCCAGTCAACTTCTGAATTCCGAGATTGTTCCTTTCGCCAAATCTTATGTGCGCTATCAGCAAGGGCATAATCCCAGCAAACTTAAGAATGAGTTCAAAGCGATCCGCTGCATCGAGAAGGCGCTTCTACAAGTGAAGGGGAGGGCCGATGTCACGCTGACGGACATTCAGGTAATGGATATAGCTGCGGAGATCGCTCGAGAGTACAACGCGACCGCATATCAAGCAGGGACCAGCTTGGTTCACCTCGTTAAATTTCTCAACGAAAGTAAAATTATTCCAGCGGCTATCAATTGGAAAAATCCGATCTCCAAACCCAAGGAAATTCATCGGACAGATGTTGAGGGGAAAAAGAAACGGGCTGAAAAAATGCCCGACCAGCACTTGCTCGAATTCATGGGTGAAATGTTCGCAAACGATCCTCAAGCCCCTCGCGATCGTTTCACAACCTCGATCTTTGCGTTGTTGATGTGCGCTCCGTCGCGTATCAGTGAGGTGCAGGATATGCCGGTCAGCTGCCTGCATTCAGAAATTGACTCTAAAGGCGTCGAACGCCTTGGACTGCGTTTCTATGCTGGGAAAGGTTACGGTGCTGACGTCAAGTGGGTTTCAACCGTGACGAAAGAGATAGCCGTTGAGGCGGTGCGTCGACTCACCCAGATGTCAGAAGAAGGGCGTAGGCTCGCTACTTGGTATGAAACGCACCCTGACAAGTTCTATCGTCACGTGGACTGTCCGAATGTTGGCGAGCTTGATCCGCTAACAGGTGAGCAGGCGGCAATGGCGCTAGGTTTGCAGGTGAAGCGCCTGAATCTCGGTCCGTACTTTAAGGGCTATGAGCCTTATCAGATCCTGAAGGCAAACGGCCAGCCTTTGACCTTGGCGTTCCTGAACAAGTTTGCTCATAGCCGACTACCGGAAGGCTGGCCTTGGAAGAACAAAGAACGGCATATCAAATACTCAGAAGCACTCTGCTGCTTCCGCCGTCATGAGATGCACCCTGATCGTATCAGCCCTTTGCTGCTTTGGACTCCGGGCAAAAGCACCTTTACTACAGATCTGAACTACATTCCGGGCCAAGAAAGAAATATTTGGCGTCGTCATGGCTACACCAATCGGGATGGGACGCAGATTTCCATGACTTCGCATCAGTTGCGGCACTTCTTAAATACAGTTGCTCAAAGGGGCGACCTTGGCCAGCTTGATCTGGCAAAGTGGTCAGGTCGCGCGAACATCCACCAGAATGCTACCTATAATCACATGAGCGACGATGAATACGTTGACCTGGCTCGAATAGCTGGATTAGGTGGCGTCCTCGATAAAGTAAAGGCTAATGCTCCGGTAACATTTGCTGACCTAGATGCCGTCGGAGACGGAATTGCTCACGTAACCGAATATGGCTTTTGTGTTCACGATTTTTCCATGCTGCCATGTCAGAAGCATCGCGACTGCTTGAACTGCACTGAGCAGGTTTGCATCAAGGGAGACGAGGAAAGGCTAAAGCGCCTGATGCAGCAGCGGGATGGCATTCTTAAGCAGTTGGAAAAGGCACGAGAGGCCACTGTAGATGGGATGTATGGTGCTGATCGGTGGAGTCAGCATCAACAAAAAACCCTGCAACGGGTCTGTCAGCTCATCGAGATACTTGAATCGCCGAACACGCCGATGGGGTCAGTAATTCGCTTGAGCAACGATCAAGAGTTCAGTCCCTTGAAGCGTGAATTGGCTGCCCGCTAGGGGACTGCGAAGCTCTCAAAATCTGCGCCAGAGATCCCCGTTCTTGATGAGTTGCGTTCGCTGTTTGGAGGGGATTATGGCTAAGCATTTAACCGGCAAGGACATTGCGATTTTGATAAACGTGATTGATTCCTGGGAAGGTAAGCTGGGGTGGGAAACGCTATGCGATGCAGTGGCACCTCTGATAGGTGCGCGGCCGACTAGACAAACGCTGAGCTCACACAGCAAAGTAAAGGCTGCTTTTGGATATAAAAAGCAACAGCAAAAAAGCGGGCGTGTCACGACCAAGAGGCCGGCCAGTTTGAGTATCGCAGAACAGCGTATCGCACGCTTGGAGAGTGAGAATAGTCGTTTGAAAAGTGAAAACTCACACCTTTTGGAGCGGTTCATTAAGTGGCAGTACAACGCTTATAAGCATGGTCTATCGAAAGAAAAACTTGATGCCGAACTTCCTTCAATTGACAGGGCGCCGCTTGTGTGAATCATGGAAACATGTTTTTTAATAGAATTTTTCATGCTGATTTTATAAAATTATAGTCTAGTTGAGCTTAGCGCTTAACCACTCTCTCATGCGCGCGCCATCCCGCCTCATTTCCTCACGTAACGACTGCAGCTCAGTTTCGGTAAGAAACATGTCGGGGCGGGGACGCGTTTTAGAATGTTTCGATAAGTCAATGCGGCTCAGTCTTGATATTGTTTCTTCGACGGTTAAAATGCATGGCGACTCTTTTGGGTGAACCTTGATAAACATGTACGACCCTCCGTTCTCCAAACTCATTCGTTTTCGATGAATAGTTAATGCAAGACCTATTTAAGGTTCGATTTTTTTGTAGAATATGCATTTTTCAAAGTTTAGCTTTGTTGGATCTGACACAGGTTGTGGTGTGTAGTAATGTCCTCTAGGAACTAGGAAATAATCAAAGCTGCCGTGTTTCGCATTGTGACATTGCGAAAACTCCAAAAGGTTTTCCATTAGCCAAGACTCAGTCCCATTTATGAAGGGCGGCGTGACCAGCATCACATCATTTACAGCCAAATTGTGTGAGGAGCTGCAAATCACCGTGGCCAGAACGTGAGGGTCCATCGTTTGGAGCATGGTCTGAAAGCTTGCTCCTTCGCTATAACGGGTTAACGTGATGTAGAACAAAGCCGAATGCCGACTGTGCTCTACGTAGCGCCAATGCAAGCCCTCTGAACTCAGTCCAGAGAGGTCGATGTACGCTCCCTGCCGTGTCATATACATGTCGGCACTCTCGTAAAAGACCACTACAGATTGTAGCTCTATAGTGGTCTAGAGGGCTTCATCATCTATTTTGCGTGGGGCGCGAAATGGAGCTGAAGCAAGCGTTTGGTCAGGCACTTAAGCAGTTTAGAACCGCCAGTGGCCTGACTCAGGAAGACTTCTCAAGCATCAGCAGTCGCACATATCTCAGCACCCTCGAGCGCGGCCTAAAATGTCCTACGTTGGACAAGCTGGAGCGGCTAGCTTCAGTTATGGATGTACATCCTTTGAGTGTCCTAGCGGCTGCTTATCAGATCAAAGGCGATGAGGGTGGGCTTGAGTCTTTATTGGCACGCATACGTGCCGAGATTGGCCCTGCAGCGTCAGGATCCAAATAGCTAGGCTCCTCACGGTAGGGTGAGCCTTCCATCCGGAGGTACGCAGATCTATGCATGGGAGGCCCCTCTGATTGAGCTTGGGGTAGTTCACCGGTGAGCGCTAGCGCCCATGGATGAGCTAGGGTTGGCTCATCAGTGAACGCAAGCGCGCAGGGATATGAGTCAGGGGGTGAGTTCGCGGTGGCTGGAGGTAGGCGTTAAACCGGGTCTCAAAAGGGGTCTGCTTCATGCCGTGTCTAGGATGGAGGTAAGCCATGGTAGGTTCTGCCCATCGCCTGATGAGAACAGGAGTTGCCAGGATGCCTCCCAGAGGCACCTTTTCATCAACAGCCGGGCAATCCGCACTGAAGTGCTTTAAATCCGAAGTGCCGGGCGCGGTCGGTATGAAGTCAGTGCACCGTGTAAACAACGCAGATGAAATGTAGACACCAGTTGTGTCAGTTGGGAAGGAAAAACCTTCCTTAGGTCTGGTGCGGGAGCAGCAGACCACCGGCGATTCGGTCTATGAGAACCTTGCGAGCCAAGGAAAGCGTATTCCACTGACTGCAAATAAGGATGCCGAATCTACATTTAACGCGGAAGTATAATGACGGCACGTGCCGAATATGGGCTGGGAGCGCTGCACCAAATCCAGCATGCACAAGCGGCGCGCAAATTAATTCAGCCAGCTGAAAAAAGATCGAATAGACATATCGGGTGCGGTAATCGTTGATCCCCTTCCCATATTCACAAACGTCGTATGCAGAAAAATGGTGTCCCTGATGCCTTCAGCAAGGGGAGGAAGGTCTGCTCAACCAGCATGAGCCAGCGTGCTTTGCCGGAGGCATCGAAGAGCGTAAGGGGGCTTACGGTCGGTGGTGTACCACATGATTGGAAAAGCGTATATTCAGTCGATTATGTCAACATTCAGGGACGGAACAATGGTTGAAAAATATCTGGTGAAGGGGTCACCCTCTCGTCTCCAACAAAAAAATCGTCATGCCGTGAAGCGACACCTAGACCGCGCGCTATGGCTGCCAATTGCGAGCCCTCCGTGGCGCGCAATTTATGTCGAAATAGCCATTACCCTAGTTGAAGTGCAATCTCGTCTTGCCCAAAGACGAGTGTATTCGAAGCCCATATGAGCGGCATTTTTTTTCGATTGCATAGCGCGCATTTCGATGCGTCCATACTCTAGATAAAACCATAAAAATTCACCGAGCACAGAAACGTTATGGGCGAGAACGCGACGAGTCAAAGTGGACCCCTTCCATCTTTGTTTTACGAAGAAACAGGAAATCTAAATTTAGAATTCTTTGAAAGGTTATGGAAGGAAACTGGTTTTGGTATCAGGCGCATTAAGTCATTAGTAAAATTGACGAATGTTCCCGATAATGATCGTGCCAAAATCAAAGCTTTCGCTGAGCAATGCGAGAAAGTGGAATGGAGGCGCACCTGGTATTCCAACTACGTTTTAAAAAAGCGAGGCGTCCCTAGATCTCTTGCTCACCTAGCCCAATCACTTGCAAAGCAAAATGATGCACGGCTAGACATAAAGGGAGACAGCTTGTCGGGGTTTTTTAAAAAATCGTTGGACGGCAGGTTTTACCCCCGGCAGGACAGGCTCTCTGAAATGGCTGTCTTGTTGACCAGTTTTTCAAATGAAAACCTTGTAGCTACCGCTACGTTTATTTGGGGACTGTGCGAAAGACTTCAAAGCGCCTCTCGAATGAGGAATGGTGCCGGCACTGAATTAAAGAAGTTTGCCAATGGTCTGCTTGAAGAATTAGACAAAACTGCCAGCATTGAACTATTGGCTTTGCTTAGTCCGCCCATCAAGGTGCCTGATGCGAAGCTGGCTAAAAGTTTGGATCGAATTGAGAAACCGAACGAAAAGCCTAATAGCGTGGCAGCTAACGATGCAGAGGAAAAAGACAAGCCTCCGCAAAATGATGAGGTGATAGACTCAGTCCGTTTACAGTTTAAATTATTATTCGGGCAAATTTTCAAAGAGGCCGAGGCAGTTCAAAAAACGTTAATAGCTATTGCTCGGGACTATCAGAATATAGAGCTGCTCGAAGGAGCTGCTGAGAAAACCCGCGTAAAGCTAGATGAGCTAAGAGAGATTGTCAGCGCTGGCGATGAAAAAGCGAGAATACTGTTGGAGCGGGTGAGAACTCGTCTTAATAGTCTGACGGTTATACGGTTTGAGGAATCATGGGTTTCGCAACCACCTTTATTGACTGACGGGGCAGCGCTTCCAACATTAGAAAAGAAACTGGCGGAATTGTATAATTTGATTTTGCTGGATAAATCATTGGCCAATTTTTCTAGCGAAATATTAGAGCGATATCAAAACCAAATTAATCAATGCTACGCACTTGATTTCAAACCGGCTTTAACTCAGCTCAGAGAAATATCCAGTGCGGCGAGTTCCTACAATGAATCACGCATTAGATGGGATTCGTCGTTGCGTTACATCACAGCTATCGCCCCCAGCTTAGAATGGGACGCGACGACTGATCCGCATATGGAGGAACACTGGGCGGCTATTGTTGCGCATTGCCTAGAAAACCACGCGGAATGTGATTTTACTTGGCTCTTTTGCAGAAAAGCACTTTCAGTTCCAAGCGCTTCAGTGAGTGAATTGATAGTTCAAAAGTTGGAAAGCTATGCGGATGACTGGGACAGCCTTGGGCGAAAGCTGTCGTTTCTAGATCCAGTACAACTGGAGCAGATTGCTAGATCTTCTGAATCGCTTTGTCCTAGTGTTCTTCTAGTTCAGGTGTTGGGGTTTCTAGTGGCCGCCTCGCAAAAAGACCCTGATAGCTTTGATTTTTGGTCGCTATGGCCACTTTGTCAGTATATGAGAGACCCTACTGATATCAGCAGTCCTCCTCTGGAACGGCTGATTTCGGCTATATATATAAGCAGCGCCGAGGATGAAGGCGTAGGGGTTCTGAAAGAGCTTCGCGAAATTGGAAACGAAATAAAAATAGATGAAGGAATGAATGATAGAGCGAGCGATACGTCTTTATGGAATGATCTTGATGTATTGCTAACATATCGCCCCCATGGTGAGGGGAATTACGCGGCATTGTGGAAAACCGCTTACAAGGATTGCATTGAACCGTTGAGGTTATATGTCCTTGCTAATGACATCATGGAGACCTCGAGTCAGCTGCTGGCGGCTGTTGAAGATCTCGACATTGAAGATCGTTATTTCCACTGGCTGAGGACATTGCAGCACACAGTTTATTCCGAATCCCAATACGAGGCGGCAACGAAAGTATATATCGCAGGCAGGCTTGCGAAGATAAAGAACTGGTGCGAGCAGAATGTTGTTGAGCAATTCATAGTCCACAGTGAAGAACACCCTATTCGTGATGTGCTTACGGCAATAGACTACGAGTCCGAGCGTGCTAGGTTGAAGCTTTGGATTGATTACATTGCCAAAACTTTGAATGCTAAAATGAATGCATTAGTTGCAGTCAGAACTGACGCCCAAGATGCTCGACATGGAGCCGGTATTCCAGCAGACTGTAATTTACCGAGGTCTTATCTGGAGCAACTCGCAGGAGTGAAGGTCGGCTGGCGAAAGCTAGTTACAGATCTTCTTGCTCAACTTGCGGGCTGTAATACACCTGAGAGGCTTTGGGACTTGTACAAAGTCGCAGGGTGTTTAGAAGCCCAAGAACGTTTAATACTTTCATTCCCTAACCTGATCGGAGATAGCGAGAAACAATCTCTTTATCAGGAGATTCACCTTTCCTCAATAAAACTTGCCGTAAGCATATCTGACGTCAAAAGAAGACTCGCATCTTTTGACGTCACTGCGGAAAGCTCAATGCAAGTGCGAAACATGGAGCTCGCTTTCGAAGAAAAGAGTTGGACTCAGTGTAGTAGGATTATTAGTTCAGCTCAGGACCTAGTAAGTCGACTGGAAAAAGAAGCGCAGCTGTTAGAGCAACGTAGAAGGCTGATAGACGGCATACGCGCTTTTGACGAGGACGTCGAACAGCACGAGGAAACCTCAGCCTTATCAATGCGATACGATGCGCTGGTCCAAGCATCATCGCACAGAAGACTTCACATAAAAGTTCTTAGGAAGTTTGCCGATACAAGAAACTTATCGTCGGCATTGGTTGATTGTGCTCTAGAACAGTCTGAGCGACTTTCGACCCCAAGCGCCTTGCCTATTGCCAGCGAATCGCAATTTGTAGCAGAAGTGTGGGAATCATTGTTGAATCCTATTGCCGACCAGCTAAGAAGGCCACAAGTTTTACAGGCCCAGTATAAACGACTTCTTGAGCTACTAGCATCCGAAGCAATCGCGGCCATGCCGGCGTTGCTAAAGGACTTGAGTCTAGGACAGTCATTAATTGAGTCTTGGCTAGACTGCGCCACACTCATGGAGGACGTTGGCTCAGCAGAAGATCTGAAAAATGTCATAAAAAAGTTTGCTATCGATGCCGATTTATCTGGTCTAACAGAAGAGTTGGAAACGGCCGACGTGCAGTCCAACAATGTCGAGGACTCGATTGCCCTTAGTGATTTCGTGACTAGTCCTCGGTCGGATGTGAGTTCATCGGAGCAATGGGAGTTAGGTGACTACAGGGATTTGGTCAGTTCATGGCTAGTGCGTCACGTATCAGAGTCGACCGTGTTCATGGGTGGCTACAATGACGCTATGGAAGGCAGAGATTGGATTGGCGGGTTAGCGCTAAGTCTCTCGTCAATTCAAGACCTCAGTTCAGTTCAAATTACTGTTGATTCGCCTGAACGGGACGCTTTTTTAGCCGCAGTAATCTGTGCATTAAATATTCCTGCTGCTCTCGCGGACACCGAAGCTTCTTACGCACTTGGTTTAATCACTGCCTGCGAAAAAGCTGGCCCCGTCCAATGGGCCCTTAATCAAAAAGGAAAGCTAGGGGGCGCAATAATTGTCGATGCGATTGGAACGATTATTCTGAGGTGGGCCAATAAAGATGCTGCTGACGTTGGTACCGGCAAGCATGACTTTAGAAGTCAGGTCGGGACAGCTGTGCGGGAACTAAGTAACCTACAGATTTTTACAGATGTTCCTCGACAAGAAGCTGTCGCATTATTTGGTAAGCCAGAGCTTCCTGGTTTCCCTCCCGGAATCGCCATGAAGCTTCTCTGGGATGTATTCACTGGCGAAAAGCAACAGGCCGAGGTTAGAGCGTCGCTGATGCTCCTTCTGTACAAGGTCGGGCTGTATAAACACGTTGGACTTTGCTTCACGCTATCACCAATAGATATCGAAAAAAGAGTTGCATTAGCCTATGCGCAGTTATTAGAAGGGGCAGACTCCTCACAAGGTCGAGAAAGTCTTGAGAATATTCGCGGAGCGTCACAATCCAAACCTTTCGTGATATTTACTCAAGCGGTCTTGGCGTCTGTAACGAGAAATAGCGGGTTGCCCGCCGAAATTGAGTTCTCATCTCCGCTAGAGCGGGCACTTGGTCGCAAAGAGTGGATGGGGATTCTTACGATCACGCCTAGGCCTATTAACCCACCACTGGACATAGAGCTTGAATTGCCAGGCGATGGGAGTATTACGTTTGGGAATGGTCGGAGCAAGATTAAATTTAGTGGGCCTTTTTTTGGTGTAAGGGACGAACGAGTCAACCTTATAATAAATATACCGGAGCTTAGTTCCACAGTAATTCGGGTGCGATGTGAGTTTATAACTCTTGAAGAAAAGCGTGTAATCGCTGATATCAACCTGAGCGTGAAAGCGGATTCCGCTGTCCCATTCAACCCCATGAGTTCGGAGCAACTGAGCAAAGCATTCGGCGATTTTCCTCAGTTCCAAATGCGTGGCGTTGAATACGTTCACCGAGATGAAGACGAAAAGCGGATCGAAACAGCGCTGTTCGATCACGAGCGTGCTGGTAGCATCTGGATATCCAGCCCTCGCCGCTCGGGCAAAACTACGATGTTGTTTAGAATCCTGGACGCTTACTCTCATAAAGTAGGCCGCGACAATGCAATCATTTTTCTATCAATGGACAAAGGTTTTCAAACGGTTAAAGATTTTAATCACTGGGTTTGGTCACGCGCTCAATTCAATGATGAGAATCTTGAATTAAGAAGCGGGATCGTTGATTTTGCCCGAATTGGCGAGCAACTTCCATTTGCGTCCGGTGCGGATATATTTCTTACTGCTTTGGCAAAAGAAATAATCTCCAGATCTGAAAGGCTGACACGGGTATATTTTTTAATTGATGAGATCGACAAGCTTTCCGAAATGACGTTATCTGGCGGCATTGCTAAAGATGTCGCAGTTGAATTGACGTGGCAGTTTCGGCACATCATTTCCTCCCAGCCTTCAATTGGGATGGTATTTTCAGGATCAAACCCTGCGCGAACTATGTTTGTTAGAAATCCCCAAGCAGCTTTGTACAATAGTATTCAGAACTTCGATTTAATACCATTTGGCACAAAGACCGAGCTACAGAAGAAGCGTGCTCGCGAGATAGTTGAGCCTGCGGTATTGCGTGGCAAGTATAAGCTTCCAGATAAAACGTTGGAATTCTTGATTAAAATAACGGCCGGCATACCCTACTATATGAAATTAGTGGCGGGAGCTACCTACGCAGTTTCGCAGCAAAAATATCTCATGCATTCGGATGTTATTCAAGGTCTTGCATCACTTTTGGATAAATCAACCGGAGTGACGGCGTTAGACAGTCTCGATGACCCCGGGGAGGATGAACTTAGAGTGCTTTACACGCGGGACGAAAGGGATCAGTTACTAGTACGCGCTGTCTTGTATTCTGCTGCTGAAATTAGGAGCCCTATTTCCGGCGGGCCGCTAATGAATGGTGAGTTAAGATCACACAGATCACCATTAGTTGGTCGGTACAATTTATCTAAATCCGATATAAATTCGGGGGTCGAAAGTGCGATCCAGCTAGGTTACCTTAAGCGCCATAAAGAGTTAGCTGCGCTCGAGTTCAGCATTCCGATGCTAGGCGAGTCAATTCGGCATCGTTCTGGAGCTCTTTGGGCAATAATTAATGACAAACTTGAGCAATTGGCGAATGTATGAATAATTTACTTATGCCTCAATCATCTGTTGCTATTGCTCGACGTGTTGTCAAGTCTTGGGTCAGCGGTAGCAATACAATCTTAGTGTCCCCGCCGCTCACAGATCCCACCTCGCTCTTCGATCTTTTGAATGATCGGAAATTTCACGCGGAAACCGGCGTGGACAGCGCTTCGCTGGCGATAGCAAGATTTCGGGCGGGTCGCATCGAGAGCCCTCAAACCTTTATAAACGGCGTAGTCGCACAGTGGGACCCTAGTGGCCTTATTAAATGCGAAGGTAACGATATTGGCGGTGACTTGCACAAGGTTCTAAAGGCTGTATATGACTCTGGCCGTACACCAGTGCTAATCATTGAAGCATTTCACCAAGCCGTGCGAGCGCTCACTTGGGATGTCGGTACAGCATTGCGCGATCTAGAGCACAAGCTGAAGTTAAGAACTGTCGTCGAGTTGCCCGTCAAGCTGAGCACTCTACGAAGTCGATGGGCGGTCGAGAATAACAAGCACGACTTCCTTGCCTCTGAGTTTGGCCAAGGACACACTACGCTAACTCTTAAGGGATATACCCAGCTTGAGGTAGAAGCTACTGTCGCATCTTTTGGTCTCGACAAGCGCTACTCTTCCCAGATTTTAAGCTTAAGCGGGGGCATACCTGATTTGATGAATTGGTTGATCCGCGAGGCCGAATATTGTCAAAGCTCCGATGAGCTGGTAGCGGTGGCACAGAGTGGTGCTACTGATATCTGCTACCGATTTTTTAAGTGGCTAGATGCGAGGGGGGAGAAATCATTCACCCGAACTCTCGCCAAAATGTATAATAACGAGTCCTTGGCCAAGATATTTGCGCTAATTAGCGTTCACGAATGGTCTTCTATGCTTCTCACAGAAGACGGCAAGCTTTGTTCGCAGCTAATTGGATACGCTGCCTCTCAGAAATTATTGCTTGATTCGACGCTTGCCACAGGCGATGGGCAGGATCAGTTTAGCGCTTCAGGTGCAGTGTCTTTAATAGACTCTGCAACTAATAAGGAAGTTATCGTTGTGGCCGCTACATGTTGGGGCGTACTGCATGGTGGTATCAACTCATTCAATCTAGATCTTTGTGCTTCCCTGACTCATGATTCTGCGCAGAAATACGAGATCATATGCATCGTTCCAACAAATGCCGATATTGTTGAGGAAACAGGGGGAGTAGATATTCGTTGTCTTAGGGTAGATGGAGGAAGCCAATTCTTCGGTTTCGATGTGTCTTTAGCTCGCGAGAAACTACGGGATGTTGGCCACGTAAAATTTGTACTCGGCCACGATTTGATAACCGGAGAATTCTGCTGCAATTTAGCTGCTGAACTTGGTGCGAAATCGATAGTTTTCTGCCACATGTCTTACGCAGCCTACTATTCAATGATGAACTCATCCGAGAAAAGTAATCAGAAGGTAGAAGGCCAGCGGTTGTTACTAGCTAAGGCTGATGCAGTCTTTGCAGTCGGACCAAAGCTTGTTAAACACGCTCAGTCACTTTTGAGACTCTCTACCTCCCGTGCGCAAGTATACGAATATGTCCCCAACTTACTTGACTTGCAGCCAGTAAGGTCTCCTAGGGATATACCGTGTATTACCTACGTAGGCCGTCTTGGGCAAGGTGCAGAGCTAGTGAAGCAAGGACTGCTGGCTGTGAGCGCGATCGGTCTGGCTATAAAGGAGTTGAATTTGCGAGATGCTTTAGTTCGTTTTATCGGAAGTGCCGATGATCAGGATGAATCTCACTATAAAAAGCTTATAAACGATGGTGCAGGTAAGCTTGTCAGTACGGAGTTCCTTTCTTTTCGCAACTCTAGATCCGACACGTTAAGATATATTATGGATAGTAGCCTGATTGTAATGCCGTCTGTTCATGATGGTTTCGGACTAGTAGGGTGGGAAGCGATATCCCTCGGAATACCGTTAGTGATCTCGCAAAATACTGGGCTTTATGAGCATCTTACTGAGCTCGGACTTCAGAGTTATGTTGGTTCGGTGGACGTTCTAGGTAGTATGGATGCCCCGCGAGAGGACGATATAAGATCGTTGTCCGAACAGCTGGTTGTGAAGCTCCGAGACTCTAAGAGGGCGCATGATGATGCCGCTACTCTTAACGCCCGGATCAAAGGTCTCGGCTTGGATTCTGTAGAAAGATTCACTGCTGCAATGAGGATTGAGTTCAATTAATTAGAATTCTCTGATGTCTTTTATAGGGCGGTCAACCTAAGCCATCAGACGCGTCAGTGAACTAGTTAGAAGGCTCCTAAATTGCGCCTGCCAATATAACTTGGCTTTTGACAAGGAGTATCCTCAACCCTTCAGTGGGTTTGGTTGGGTATTGCGGCACCGGTTCTTATGTTGAGGCGGGCCGATTACCCTAACGGCGTTGATTACCACTACGACATGTAAGTTAGCGTTGATTTGTCGAATTTTTCCAAATCTCTTCGATTTTCCGCAAGCTGCGCTAAAGCGACTGTATATCCGTGCCGGCTTAACGCCCGGAGTCCGAGTCAATAGCTTCAAGCGCAGTAATCACGTGATTTCGAAGTCGTGGACCGACCGTTTAAGCGATCCAGTGGCATTTAGCTGAGCACTCGCCCCATGTGGTATTGGCCCCGGCATCACGGGTATGGTGGTTTTTCGGGCTGTATCGGTCCTGCTTCGCCCCTCAGTTGGCGACAGATTCTCTTGAGTTGCGGCTCATGTAGCCGTTGGAGGCTTGGAGAAATGGCCGGCGTATCACGCTATCACTGCGGTGAATCCTGTTGTCAGAGTTTGATTTGCATAGGTGCTATCCGTAGGGGGGTGGTCGAGTAGATGCGTCTTTTAGATCAGCACCCTTTCGCTCGCGAACCAGTACGGTGTAAAGGCCAGGGCTACGCATAAAACTTGTCCGCTGGCTCAGCGTGCGTCCACTGTATGCGGCGGCGGAGCATCTGATTGCTGTAATCCCTAGGTATTCAGGCAGGCTAGGTAGTTCTTGGTGCGTCATGCTAGGAAAGCAGTGTGGGGTTGATTCGAACTGATTAGTCGACTTTGTAAAATTTTCTTGAGGCTGGCCCACTTAACTTTACGTAAAACCTTACATTTATACGATTCAGCACGACGACAATCCTTCCAAACCTCTTTATAGTCAAATATCATGCCCACTCGGTCGGCTTTCTTGCATGCTGCTTGGTAGTTAAAACCATTTTAGGGTATAGCTTAGCCCTGAAGGGTAAAATCTTTCCCTGAAAGCCCCAAGCATCAAGCGCTTGGGGCTTTCTTTTGGCCCCAAAAGTAAAATTCAGATACGCCTGGAGCACAAGGATGGTTAAACATGGTTATAAGTGGCTGAAATTCTCACTGCCTGGATAAGCTCGCTTTCCACCGAAGGCTAAACACGAGTACCTCGCTGCCTTTTAGGGGCAGGTACGATTCCCACCTGCATTCCAAACGGCTTGAAGACACTGTTTAAGGTGTGCAGGGTAGGATTGGATTCGTCGTGTTCAAGCTGGCGCAGGGCCCTGGGGGACAGCTTGCACATTTTCGCGAATGTTTCTTGATCAAGCCCCGTAAAATCCTTGCGCAGTGTTTGCACGGCCTTGCCAATCGTCAGTTCGCCTGTCGCGAGCTTTTCCTGCACCTGAGCCAAGCGTTTTGCCCGTTCTGCTATGTCCATCAGATCAAGCCCCGCGCGTTGAGCCACTGAGGCAGTTTTCGCAACGCTGTCATGGGATGATTCATGGTCACGTCGGGCAGGCCGTAGCGCCTTAATAAGTCTGGTAGCGCCAGAAAGCGCTGGGCGTTTGCTCGTAGCCTTTCAAACTGATCGTCAGGATTCGTCCACTCAGCCAGCGCTTGGCATGCCAATAACCAGTCCACTCGTCCTACATGTTCAATGGGCTGCGCCCACTTGGTGGATCGAGTAACCCCTTCGCTGTCCATGACCATTGGAGCAAGGTCATAAATAGGCGCCAGCTTAATTCCAGCAGGGGTGCGTAAGATCGACATGTTTCGACAATGGTTGTCTGAATTGCCCAGAATCTGGTTCAGCAGGTCCCTCATCAGGTATTCGGCAATCATGTCATCGACCTGTTCTGCCTGTCCTGCGCTTTGCCACAGCTCAACCAGGCACGCAATTACAGCGGTATGTTCCATGTGCGCCCCAGTGACTATGATCCCCGCCAGGGAGTAAATGGACTCCACGGCAGTACGCTCAATACCCGTGCCGGTTACTGCTCTATCAAACCTATGCATCCACAAGCTTGGTTTATTCCCTTCTTCCAAGGCCAGACCATCCGTGGGTACGGTATCAAGCCCAATAGTCTGAATAGCGCGGTAATAACAGAATTCGCTGGTCAGCACATCAAGGTCGCTTTGTAGCGCCTGGTTACGAGCAAACTTTACGAACCAATGCTGGGCGACGTGTTCATCCGGCAGAACAGCATCGGGGAACACCATGCCAGCGTGATCCTCAACCAACAACAGCTTGGGTGCTTCGCCACCGGCCCCTGTGGCGCCGCCGATTGCCGCACCTTGCTCATAGGCATACTCAAGAAAGCCAGCATCCCGGACAATGACCTCGCTTCGAGGAAACCCTACAAGCGGTACGCCCTCGAGATAGCCCATGGATTCCTTGACGCGGATATTGCCTACAGGCGCTAGGCTGCACCTCCCTAGCAGGAAAAGATCCCTGTTCAGGTCTTGAGTATTCTCATGGAGCAGACGGCGGGCTAGGAATGTTCCCGCCGCGCCGGAGGGCACGATATCGAGCAGGAATGCGGGCGCCGTATCCTCAAGCCATAAATCGAAGCCAAGCGGCAACCTTGCGCTGACAGCGCAATCAAGCTTGCTATAAAGGCGTTCTGTATGCTTCGCGACATACTCTGGAAAGTAGGAATAGTTGGTCGGCCCGGTGAAACCCAGATCAGGCCTCGTGAAGTCCAGTGCCAGGGCATCCTGCCAGGTTCCCTCTGTGTATACCTGGACAGTCAATCTATAGGGCACGTCAGGCATTGTGGGCTCCGGTACCGTTTAAGAAAGCGCATAGGCACTATAATGCCGAAAATACCCCCTGGAGGTTTAGTTTTAGGCATTTTAATGCCTATTTTTCTTGGTGGTAACCCTTAACTGGCGGTAAGGCGCTGGTAAGGCATAGCCGCTCTGCCCAGCGGGAGCTTTTCGTATCTACCGCATCAAATTATTCTTAGCCAAATTCACCACCTCCTTGGCCCGCCCATCCAGTACGGCGCGAAGCATAAACAGCCCGAAGCCTTTCACGTTAGCGGCGGTGATCTCCGGTGGCATGATCAGTTCCTGACGTTCACTGACCACATCCACCAATACCGGGCCGTCGTGGGCGAAGGCGGCGGTGATGGCGTCGCGCAAGTCTTGTGGGCGTTCCACGCGGATGCCTTTTACACCCATGCTTTCGGCGAGCAGGGCGAAGTTGGGGTTCTTGAGTTCGCAACCTACGTCTACCAGGCCACTAGCTTTCATTTCCATCTCCACAAAGCCCAGGGTGCCGTTGTTCAGCACAATCACTTTGACCGGCAGGTTGGCTTGGCTAAGGGTAATGAAGTCGCCCATCATCATGCTGAAGCCGCCGTCCCCAGACATGGACACCACTTGCCGCCCAGGGTAGGCCGCCTGCGCGCCGATGGCTTGGAGCATGGCATTGGCCATGGAGCCGTGGTTGAAGGAGCCGACCAGGCGGCGTTGGCCATTCATTTTTAGGTAGCGCGCGGCCCAGGCCGTGGGCGTGCCTACGTCGCAGGTGAAAACGGCGTCTTCGTCGGCCAGCTCGCTGACCAGGCGGCTCACATATTGGGGGTGGATGATGGCGCTGTTCGGGCCGCTTTCGGCGAGCTTGTCCAGGTCCTTACGGGTGCTGTCGTAGTCGGCCACCGCCCGGTTGAGGTGCTCTGGGTCGGTGTGCTCGCTCAGGCGAGGCAGCAACTGCTGAAGGGTGTGCTTCACATCGCCCAGTACGCCGATGGCCAAGGGGCAGCGGTTGCCCAAGGCTTCGGGCTTGAGGTCAACCTGGGCAATGCGCGAATGTTCGGGGAAGAACTGTCGGTAAGGGAAGTTGGTACCGAGCATCAGCAACGTGTCGCAGGCCTTCATCGCGTTGAACCCCGAGGCAAAGCCGATCAAACCGGTCATGCCCACATCATAGGGGTTGTCGTATTCCAGGTATTCCTTGCCCCGCAACGCGTGTACGATGGGCGCCTTAAGGTGCTTGGCCAGGGCGACCACCTCATCATGAGCCCCGGCACAGCCCGCGCCGCATAACAGGGTAATACGCTTACCCTCATCGAGAAATTGCGCCAGTTCGTTCAGTTGAGCCACGTCGGGCACCATGATCGGCGTTTTGGGTGCCAGCCATTTGCTGACAGGGGCATCCAGTGGGGCAAGGGCCACGTCCCCTGGGATCACTACCACTGCGACGCCACGTCGGCTAATCGCCACGCGCATCGCCCGTTCGAGAATTTGCGGCAGCTGTTCAGGGGTGGAGACCAGCTCCACGTAGTGGCTGCAGTCCCGGAACAATGATTCAGGGTGGGTAGCCTGGAAATAATCGATACCGATTTCGCTGCTAGGAATATGCGCGGCAATGGCTAGCACAGGCACGCCGCTGCGGTGGCAGTCGAACAGCCCGTTGATCAAGTGCAGGTTGCCTGGCCCGCAGCTGCCAGCGCACACCGCCAGTTCACCCGTTAGGTGAGCCTCGCCGCCCGCGGCAAACGCGCCGGCTTCTTCATTACGCACATGTATCCAGTCCATGCCGCCCAGGCGACGCATGGCGTCGGTAAAGCCATTGAGCGAATCGCCCACCACGCCGTAGACGCGTTTGACACCGGCTTGCTTGAGCGTATTGACCATGAAATCAGCAGCGGTCGCCATTGCAGCTCCTTTGAGTAGAGTGAGTTCAAAGGTCTGAGTGCATGCGGATCCAGGGTGTTCAGCCGGGTTAATGAATCTTCACTTTTAGGCCCGCGTTTCATGCAAGCACACACCCTGAGCTAGAAAGGGTTCAGGAGCAGGTGATGCTTACTCAGAACGCTTTAAGGCGTCTTCGACACGACTTCGAACCAGTTGTGCGAACGCTTGCTCCGCCTGAGCTTTTGCCGGCGCGGTAATGGGCACAAAGGGATGACCAACTGCTCCAAAGCCAGCGCCCTGGTTAAAACCCGCCTGATAGCGCAATGCTGCGGGAGGTACATAGGTTCCGGATTCGTTGGTAAAGCTTTGTACATGCCCATCAGAGAAGGTAACTGTTCCGGCGTAGCGTACGTCCTTGGCGTTGCCACTAAGCCGCGCGTGGGCATTTTGCCCGTTGATGGCGTTGCCTAAACGAATATCGCCGTTGAGCATGGTCACGTAAATGAAATGCCCATCCAGTTTATCAAGTGCCAACGAGCCATCAGGGGGCGTACCTCGCCACATGCCATCTTCACCTCGCATGGCGAGTTGCGCAGGTTGCTTGCTTGGTGTTCCGGCGTCGCCGTATTTGCCCTGCGCCTTCTCAGCTATCTTCAGGTTGACTTGACCAACGCCTCCTGGGAATTGTCCCCCATTGCGGCCGCTCAACTTCATACGGACCCGGCTAGGGTCCTCTGACGATGGCATTTCATGTTCTGCTGCGTCATGGGTGCGCTTTTGGCCGGCTTTGTTAGGGTTGTATCGATCCGGGTGCAGCAGGCCGGGTGAAGGAAGCGGGAGGGCTACTCGGCCTTGGTTAAGGCCTGTTTTCAGGCGTTTGGCAGGCGGGTCCTCTGCGGATTGACGTCCACCGATCGATACTCGGGCAGTCATGTTCGAGCCCGCCACTTCAAGGCGGTCTATCACACCCTTGGGGGTGGCACCAAAGGTGACCTGTTCGGCTCCGTGAAATGGCTGAGCGAGTTGAAAACTCCCACCTTCAGCATCCGCAAGCGGGCACATCACTGCAACGCGGCCTTCAAGCGCCGCAACAACATGGTCGATCAGCGCAGCGTCATCCTTTGAAAGACCTTGTTTATGCTGTTCGAGCCAGGGCGTGGGTAGGGTACGGTAAGGACCAAATTGAGGGTCAACGATTTTTAGATCGGCCGCCGACTTAGAGGCTTCAACCGGCTCCCCGGTAGGCCCGAGCGATGCCTGGTGAGGCCCGATGGAAAGGGTCATGGGGGTGCAATTCTCTTTCAAAGAAACCCATGAGTTGTACTCAGCGCCCCTTGGTTCCCAGGCCAATGCATTTATCTATCTCATCAGTGCCAATGTTGCTCACAGACAGCGCTCACAAGTGGATGCCGGTCTATAAGCCTCAACATATCGTGGAATTCAGGCGCCTTAATGCGCAAATGCTCCCGAGCACCGGACCACCGGGAAATGACCGATGCCAACATTTCAGGTGCGCCGGGCGTATGGGGCCGCCAGCTAGGCTGTGTACCGAAGGTGCGACTGAAGACTTCCCATTGCTGATAGAGCCTGGCTTTAGTGCCAGCCACCAAGTGCTTCGCTGTTGCCTTGTCACTATCGTTCAACCATCGCTCGGGGTAATCGATGATGCCAATAGCGGCATAGCAGTTGGTGACCAGGTAAATCAGGCTGCGCAATTGCTGTGCCCGGGTCTCTGATGCCTGGGCGAATAATCCGGAGGCGGGGAAGACCAAGCCGAGGTGAATCAGGATCGCAGCACTTTCGGTTAGTACGTGCCTGTCGGGCAGTACAAGGGTTGGTAACTGTCCCAAAGGGTTAATTCGCAGCAGCGCATCATGGTCGTCCTCGGCGTTGATTACGCGGTAGTCCACGCCGCAATACTCAAGAGCGATCTCAATGGCAGCCGAGCCTGACCGAGGAGCACCAAACAATTCGTACATCACGTGTACCTCATAAAAAAACCCCCGTCCGGTAGGGATACCAGGCGGGGGTTGGGCCTTGACCAGCTGGCGCTGGTTTGAAGGTTAGCCTTTTACGCTAGGCTGGGTTGGGGTGGTTTGGCCATTGGCTTCGGGTTGGCCGTCGGTCATGGTGGGGCCTGGGCGGTCCTGGCCGGGGGCGGGGCGGTTGGGCAACGGCGGCAGGGCCTTGGCTTTTTCCAGGTCGATGCCCGCGCCTTGGGCCAAACGCTGACCGTAGTCCGGGTCGCAATGCCAGAAGTGCCATACCATCCGCAGTTGGATGTTTTCTGGGCAAGCCTTGAGGTCAGCCACAATGTTGGCGATCAGGTCTTCCCGCTCCCAGTCTTCGAAGGTGCGATAGCGTTCACCGGTTTGCTCGTAGTCCGCCGCGGTCTTGCTGGTTTGATAACGGCCTACATGGCCTTCGACCCACTGCTTGTAGTCCGGCCCGCTGCGTGGTGCCTCGTGCAAGCCGCCTTCGGAGCTAGGCTCGTAGTTCACGTGGGGGTTCTGGCCCCCGGTGTCCACCTTGTACGCCATCTGCCCGTCACGCTGGTTGGTGGCGTAGGGGCATTTTGGCGCGTTGATGGGCAGTTGCAGGTAGTTCGGGCCTACACGGTAGCGCTGGGTATCGGAGTACGACAGCGTGCGCCCCTGGAGCATTTTGTCGTCTGAGAAGTCGATACCGTCCACCAGCACGCCGGTACCGAAGGCAGCTTGCTCGGTTTCGGCAAAGAAGTTGGAGGGGTTACGGTCCAGCACGATGCGGCCCACAGGCAACAACGGGAACTGGTCTTCCGGCCAACGCTTGGTGTCGTCCAAAGGGTCGAAGGACAGCTCGTCGTGAGCGTCGTCCGACATGATCTGCACGCACATTTCCCACTCAGGGAAATCACCGCTGTCGATGTGCTCATACAGGTCTTTGGTGGCGTGGCCAACTTCGTGCTTCTGGATTTCCGCGGCCTGCTCACTGGTGAGGTTACGCACCCCTTGCTTGGGCTCGAAGGAGAACTTGCACAGTACGGCAACGCCGTCTTCGTTCACCAGCTTGTAAGTGTTTACGCTCGAGCCTTGCATTTCCCGGTAACTGGCCGGGATGCCCCAGGGGCTTTTGACCCAGGTGACCATGTGCAAGGCTTCGGGGTGGTGCTGCACGAAATCGTAAAAGCGCCAAGCTTCCTGACGGTTGGTGATGGGGTCTGGCTTGAAGGCGTGGATCATGTCCGGGAACTTGATCGCGTCGCGAATGAAGAACACCTTCAGGTTGTTACCCACCAAGTCCCAGTTACCGTCTTCGGTGTAGAACTTGATCGCAAAACCACGGGGGTCGCGGGCGGTTTCCGGGGATTCCTTACCGCCGATCACTGTGGAGAATCGAAGGAAGATCGGGGTTTTGACGCCGGTCTTGGTCAGCACCTTGGCACGGGTGTACTTGCTGGCGGGCTCGCCGCCAATCGTGCCGTAGGGTTCGAAATACCCATGGGCCGCCGTCCCGCGCGCATGTACCACGCGCTCCGGAATACGCTCACGGTCGAAATGGGTAATCTTTTCAATGAATTGATAGTTTTCAAGGGTCGCCGGGCCGCGCTCGCCAACGCTGCGCAGGCTTTGGTTGTCGGTGACAGGGTGCCCTTGCCGGGTCGTTAAGGTTTGGTCGTTCTCGCTCATCATGCCTCTCCAGACTGCGGGGGGGTGCCTTGGGTTAGGGCTGGTTTGAGCGTAATGGTTTCCCGAAATACAGCACCGTTCGTAGGGGCAGGCATGGCCTGTAACGGCGGTTATGGGGGGCCGGCGCTATTCGCCAGCTGCCGCTGGCTTCTGCAGGGGCACAACGGGCGTGCGGTACAGCCTGCGTTTAAGCCCCAGCCTCACGCGCCAGTATGTCTACAGCCCATTGATTTATGCTCTTTCCAGACACCCGCGCCTTTATCGCCACGGAGGCATGTACTAGTGCCTGATCAACCTCTTAATGCACCTTGCCTACGTGGTCACCACCCAAACCCTGCCTCCAATACTTTGATGGGCGATACCATCACGGGCCACCCAGGCCTCTATCTCCCCCCGAGCGTCATGGCCAAGTTATATATTTCCAAAGAGCAACCCCGGGAAATCATGTGCCTGATAACGCTAGACTGAACCAACCTGAAGAGCAACCGGTGAGTACACCCGTCATGACCCAAGCTTTGCCCCATATCGGCTCTTATTACGCCGCCTCCGTACCACCGGCGCCATTACGGCCAGCTCTAGAAGGAAGTGTCAGCGCCGATGTGTGTGTGATTGGCGGCGGCTTCACCGGTGTGAACACCGCGCTGGAGTTGGCCGAGCGCGGGTTGTCCGTGGTGTTGCTGGAGGCCCAGCGTATTGGCTGGGGCGCCAGCGGGCGCAATGGCGGGCAGTTGATTCGTGGCTTGGGCCATGACGTGAGCCGCTTCGCTCACCTGGTGGGCGAGGAGGGCGTGGCCTTTCTCAACCAGGCCGGTTCCACTTCGGTGGACATCGTGCGGCAACGGGTGGAGCGTGACGGCCTGGCCTGTGATCTGCGTTGGGGGTACTGCGACCTTGCCAATACCCCACGGCATTGGCAAGGCCTGCGCGAGGAGCTAGCGCACTTGCAGGCCCAAGGTTACCCCCACCCGTTGCAACTGGTAGAGAAGCACGACCTGCACCGCGTGGTGGCGTCACAGGTATACGCAGGTGGCCTTATCGACATGGGTTCAGGCCATTTGCATCCGTTAAAGCTCATTCAAGGGGAGGCTGCCCTGGCTGAAGCGCGCGGTGCCTGCGTGTTCGAGGCCAGCCCGGTGCGGCGGATCGAAAAAGGGCCGAAGGTACGCGTGTTCACTGATCGGGGCCAGGTAACGGCCAGTCAGGTAGTGCTAGCGTGCGATGCATTCCTTGAAGATTTGGAGCCTGAGCTGGAGGGCAAGCTATTGCCCGCCGGCAGTTATGTGATTGCCACCGAGCCCCTTGGCCAAGCGAGGGCCCGGGCACTGATTCCGCAGAACATGGCGCTGTGTGACCAGCGGGTAGCCTTGGATTACTACCGGCTTACCGCCGACCATCGCTTGCTCTTTGGTGGGGCTTGTCATTATTCCGGGCGAGACCCGGCCAATATCGCCGAGTACATGCGGCCCAAGATGGAGCGGGTATTTCCTCAGCTCAAGGGCGTGGGCGTCGAGTTCCAGTGGGGTGGCATGATCGGCATCAGCGCCAACCGCTTTCCGCAGATCGGCCGGCTATCCAGCGCACCCAACATCTATTACGCCCAGGGGTATTCCGGCCATGGCTTGAACGTGACCCACTTCGCCGCCCAGGTGCTTGCCCAAGCCATCGCCGAACGGGAAAGCCGCGCGTTGGACCTCTTCGGCCAGGTACCGCACCGTCGCTTCCCAGGGGGCAAGCGTCTGCGCTCGCCGCTGCTGGCGCTAGGCATGCTGTGGTATCGCTGTAAAGAGTTGATCTAGCCCCGTCTAGGCAACGGCAACGGTCAGATCGGGTTGTTGAAGTGACGCCACGCGCGCCTTGTATAAACACCCTAACCTGCCGATATAGGGTGCAAGCAAAGCAGGTGCGATCATGATTCGGAAAATACCCATCGCTGAGTTGCCGTAGGCATGTTTCTCCATGAAGGGGCGGGATAGTCTCCCCAGCCCAGTGGTCTGGTCGGCCGCGGATAGCGACCGTTACCCATTGTTTAGCTGAAGTTGCGCCGCAACCCTATGGCCAGGGGTGACGAACGCTCAATAAACACGCAAAATGGCCCGTCTTGCCGTGGTGATTGCCACGCGACACACCTTGTACTGGACCCATTGATTTATGCGAATGCGCCTAATGCTGTTGGGCGGCGGTAGCGCCCTTGGTCAAGCGCTGATTCGCCAGGGGGCGGAGGAAGATATCGGGTTCCTCGCGCCGCGCCCGCCAGAACACGGCTGGGATGCCCCGAGCTTGACCGAGCTCCTTGACGACACCCGCCCCGATGCGTTGGTTAACCTTGCCTACTACTTCGACTGGTTCCAGGCCGGAGGCGTAAGCGAACCCTTGCTGGCCTCCCAAGAGCAGGCCGTGGAGCGGTTGGCCGAGCTGTGCCAGCACCACGGTGTAGTGCTGGTACAACCGTCTAGCTATCGCGTGTTCGATGGCGCGCGGGCAACGGCCTACAGTGAAAAAGACGAACCGCTCCCCCTGGGCGTGCGAGGCCAGGCGTTGTGGCGCATCGAGCAAAGCGTGCGCGCTGTTTGCCCGCAACACGTACTGCTGCGCTTCGGCTGGCTGCTCGACGATAGCTCCGAGGGTGTGTTGGGGCGCTTCCTGCGCCGCGCCGAAAGCGCCGAGCAGGTGCTGTTGGCCGATGACCGCCGCGGTAACCCTACGCCGGTAGATGACGCGGCGCGGGTCATTCTGTCGGTGATCAAGCAGTTGGACTGCGCCGCGCCGCTATGGGGCACTTACCACTATGCTGGTAACGAAGCCACCACGGCCCTGGCCCTGGGCCAGGCTGTACTCAGCGAGGCCATGAGCCTGCGCACGCTGGCGGTACAGGCGCCCACGGCCCAGGCCCACGCCGCCTGCACCGATGCAGGCGAAGAGCCGCAGCATGCGGTGCTGGCCTGCAAGAAAATCCTCCATACCTTTGGCATCAAGCCCCGCGCCTGGCGTGCCGGGCTGCCAGCCCTGTTGCAGCGGTACTATCGTCATGGCTGACCGCCCCATCCTGATCACCGGCGGCGCCGGCTTCATTGGCTCTCATCTGGTCGAGGCGCTGCTTGCCCGGGGTTACCGCGTGCGCGTACTGGACAACCTGTCCACCGGCAAGCGTGAAAATCTGCCCTTGGCCCACCCCCGCCTTGAACTGTACGTAGGCGATGCCGCCGATGCGGCCCTGCTGACAGAGGCGGTGCGCGGCTGCGGCGCGGCGGTGCACTTGGCTGCGGTGGCTTCGGTCCAGGCCTCGGTGGATGACCCGGTCGCCACTCACCAAAGCAACTTCATTGCCACCTTGAACCTGTGCGAAGCCCTGCGTGCCGAAGGTGTTCGGCGAGTGCTGTTCGCCTCCAGCGCGGCAGTGTACGGGAACAACGGCGAAGGCCAGGCCATAGACGAAAACGTACCCAAGGCGCCATTAACGCCCTATGCCGTGGACAAACTGGCCAGCGAGCAGTACCTGGACTTTTACCGCCGCGAGCATGGCCTGGAGCCAGTAGTATTTCGGTTCTTCAACATCTATGGCCCCCGCCAGGACCCATCATCTCCTTACTCCGGAGTAATCAGCATATTTGCCCAGCGTGCCCAAGCCGGCCTGTCCATTACCCTGTTCGGCGACGGTGAGCAAACGCGGGATTTCTTCTACGTGGAAGACCTGGCCGGGCTGCTGGTGCAGGCCCTGGAGGCGCCCGAGCCGCCAGTGGGGCCGTTCAACGTGGGGCTGAACCATGCAACCTCGCTAAACCAGCTGCTGCAGGCGCTTGGTGCTGTGCTCGGTGGCCTGCCGCCAGTCAGCTATCAGGCCCCTCGGGGTGGGGATATCAAGCACTCGCGCGCCAACAACCAGCGGCTGTTAGCGCACTTTGAGCTAAGTAAGGTAACGCCTCTGGAAGAGGGGCTGCGGCGGCTGCTGGGGCGCTGAACCTTCCCTGCGCCAGAATGCCGGCCCCTTAGTGAAGCCGGCGGCCCAGCCTGTATTGCTGGCTTAGAACTTATACCCCAGGCCTACCATGTATACCCAAGGGTCCACCTCTACATTCACCTTGGTGCGGCCCACACCCAGGGCGGTAGGGCCGTCGACGCTGGCCTTGGTGTTAATGTCGGCGTACCACACGGCGGCGTTGAACATCAGGTGGTCGGTGAGCATGTAGTCCACCCCTACCTGGCCGGCCAGGCCGATCGAATCCTGCAATTTGAAATTGCTGAAGCCTTGTGCCTTGCGCTCGCTGCTCAGGTCTTCATCGAAGAACAGCGTGTAGTTCACGCCAATCCCCGCGTAAGGCTGAAAGCGCGACGCAGGCGCCATGGGGTAGTACTGCAGGCTCAGGGTAGGAGGTAACTGGCGGATATCACCTAGCTTGCCGTCCAAGCCATCGATGCCAGTGGCTGCGCTGATGCCTTTTACGCCTACCCGGTGCTGGAAGGGGGTAGCGGCCAGCAGCTCGATGCCTACATGGTCGGTGAGCATATAGGCCAGGGCCAGGCCCAGTTGAGTGTCACCGTCGAGCGTTGCGCGAGTGCCACTGACCCGGGCGCCGTCGAGCTTGAGTTCGCCGCTGTCTTCAGCGGGAGAGACCTTGGCCGCGCCAGCGCGAATGATGAAATCCCCGGCCTGGTGGGCAAACGCGGCGGGGGTAGCCAGCGCCAAGGCAAGCACGGCGGCACTGAGTACGGGCGTTTTCATGACAACTCCATGGGTAGATAAAGATTGGTTCAATCCTGGACCTCTACCTGAGCGGATCCATTGACCTAGATCATTAAATGCCTGCTCGTGGGGTGCGACCTGCTGTCGCACCCGAAGGTCAGTCCGGCAACTCGTAGGCGAAGATCTTCTCGCCTTCCATCTGGTAGCCGGCCTGGGCCAGTTCGCTGCCACTGGATTTGACCAACAGGCGGCCTTCTATCCAATAGGGCTGGTACAACTCCTCGATTTTCACGCCGGCCTCGGTGGTCACATGCACGATCTGGTTCGAAGGCGGCGGCGGTACATGGATACAAGCCCCGTAATACGGCACCAGAAGAAAGTCCGTGGTCCGGCCATCTTCGCCCACTTCCAGTGGCACGATGTAACCAGGCAAACGCACCTGAAGCCCGTCCAAAGCCTTGACCACTGGCGCATGGGGCTCGGTCTGATGGGCCGCCGGGGCCAACTCGGCCAAGCCGCTGGCCAGCTTGGACAAGTCATGCATGGGGGTCATTACCGGGGCGATCTTGGGTGCATCCGGGGGCACCAGCGCTTCCCACGTCAGCTCTCGCACCTCGGCCCCCTGGCTCACGCCGCAGACCATCAACATAATAAGCATCAGCAGCGCGCGCATGGCAGCCTCATCACAGGTGTACGGTCAGGCCATCGGCGAGCGACTGGCGATAGGCCCGCCAGGCCGGCAAGGCGCCCATCAACAAGGCCGCGCCCCACACCAGCCCGAGCAAGCTCCATTCATAGGCGCTGGGCAACGCCAAGGGCAGGTAAAGCCCATAGCTGGCTTGCACATAGCCTTGGCTACAGGCGATACCTACATACAGCAGCGCCACGCCGGCCGCAATGCCTGCCAGGGCCAGCGCGCCCGCTTCTGCAATCAGCAGCACCGCGATATGCCAGGGCCGCGCGCCCACCGAGCGCAAAATGGCCATCTCCCGTCGCCGTTCATTAAGGCTGGTAAGGATAGCTGTGAGCATGCCGATCAAGCCGGTCAGCACTACGAATAGCGATACCACGAACAGCGCTTTCTCGGCGGTGCCCATCAGGCTCCACAGTTCCTGTAGGGCAACACCCGGTAGGATGGCCAGCAACGGCTCGTCCAGGTATTCGTTGATCTCCCGTTGCAGGGCGAAGGTGGTCACCCGGTTGTTAAGCCCCAGCAGGAAGGCGGTAATGGCTTTAGGCGTTAGGTCCATGGCCCGGGCCTGGTCCGCGCTGACCCGCTCAGCCCCGCGCGCAGGCATGCCGTTGTGCCAATCCACGTGGATTGCTTCCATGCCCGCCAGGCTGATATGCAGCGTGCGGTCCACCGGTGTGCCGGTACGTTTGAGAATGCCCACCACGGTAAAGGGCTTGTCGTCATGCTTGACCAGGCTAATGGTTGCTACCCCATGGGCCAGCACCAGGCGGTCCCCTGGTTTGTAGTGCAGCGCTTGGGCCACTTCGGCGCCCAGTACCACTTCGAACGGGTCATCGGCAAAAGGCCGGCCCTCGGCCAGCGCCAGTGCCTGGCCGCGGCCATAGTGGTAGTGCTCGAAATAATTGTGGTCTGTGCCCATCACCCGATAGCCCCGGTGGGAGTCTCCCAGGGAAATGGGAATGGCCCATTTCACCCGAGGATCTTGCACGTAATGCTGGTAACTGCTCCAACGAATGTTGTTGGTGGCATTGCCGATGCGGAATACCGAATACAGCAATAGGTTGAGGGAGCCGGAGCGGGCGCCGACGACCAGGTCGGTACCGCTGATGGTACTGGCGAAGCTGGCGCGGGCTTCGGTGCGCACGCGCTCCACCGCCAGCAACAGGCATACCGACACGGCAATGGCGAACGCAGTGAGCGCGGCGGTGAAGCGGCGGTTGGCCAGGCTGGCCAGGGCAAGGCGTAACAAAGGCATCAGGCTTCCCGGGGGCGCGCGGCGCGGTTGAGGTCAGCGAGGGACAACGCGCGATCGAACAGCGGTGCCAGGCTTTGGTCGTGGCTTACGAACAGTAGGCCGGCACCGCTGGCCTGGCATTCTTCGAACAGCACATTCAGGAAGGCTTCTCGCGCGTCGGTGTCCAGCGCGGAGGTAGGCTCGTCGGCAATGACCAGTTCCGGCTGGCCAATCAACGCGCGGGCTGCGGCCACCCGTTGTTGCTGGCCAATGGACAACGCATCGGCGCGCCGCCCCCATAGCTCGGCCGGTAGCCCCAGGTGGCCCAGCAAGGTGTGAGCCGCCTTGGTTTGGCTGCCATGGCGCTGTTCGGCGCGGCTCGCCCGCAAGGGCGAGAACCTGCAGGGCAGCAGTACGTTGTCCTGCACCGATAAAAACGGCAGCAGGTTGAACTGCTGGAAAATATAACCGGTGTGGTTCACCCGGAAGCGGTCCCGGGCACCTTGTTTCAACCGGGCCAGGTCTTGGCCGAGCAGGCACACCTTGCCCCGGCTGGGCAGTTGCACGCCGCCCAGCAACCCCAGCAGGGTGGTTTTGCCGCTGCCGCTGGGGCCACGCAGGAATACCCGCTCGCCGCCGTTAACGCGCAGAGCGGGCAAGTCCAGCAACTCGGCTTGGCCCGGCCAGGCATAGCCCAATTCATGCAGCTCGATCAATGCCTGGGTCATGGGTCAGAAGGCCAGCTTGCTGTCGTCGGGCGTGGCCTCGTGGCCTACTTGGCCGTTAGCGGTCACGCCCTGTACCAGCACCTTGTGGGTGGCCGGGAAGGTTTTAAAGAAGCGGCTCAAGTCCAGGCCCTGGAGTACCTCGGGGTGTTCACACTGGAATTGGAAGTGCCCGTCTACATCGCTGTGCTCGTGATGGCCAGCTGCGCCTTCATCGTGGTCGTGATCATCATCGTCGTGGTCGTGATCTGCTGGCTCGGGCGCGGCATTGCCAAACAGCGGGCTTTGCAAGTCCATGCGGGTCACGCTGCAGCCTGCGGCGGTTGGCAGGTTGAATAGCTGCAGGGGCTGGCCCAGCTGCTCGCGGGCCTTGGCGATAGCGGCACGGTCAGCGTCGGTCGAGGCCGCGTGTTCGAAGCCCACCAGGTTCATGGCAGGGCTGTCCAAGTCTAAGGCCAGGGTTTTGCCTTCCAAGGCAATGTCTAGCCGCGCCGTACCGTGTTCGTGAGGGGCAAGGCTACCGTGGGCATGGGGCTTTTCAGCAGTGGCGGCGTGGCTGAATGGAGAAAGCAAGGCAAGGGTAAGGGCAAGGAGCGTAGGGCGCATGGGAGTCTGACCTGGTGAATTTGCCGTTATGTTATAACGAAGTTAGCGCTTGGGCCAAGTGCAGCCGCCCGCCATGCCAACGGTGCTCATGATAAGGTTGCCTGCGGCTTAATGAGGTGAAGGGATGATCAGAATTACAGGCACCGTTGGCCCTTGGCCGGTGGATCTGACTATCGAGCTGAGCGATAGCGATTGGGCTGGCCTTCGAACGGCCGTACAGGGCTTAGAGGTTACATCCCAAGGTGCTACCGGGGAGCCTGCCGAGGTACCCGCAAACCCTACCTCCGCCCGCGTGGCTCCCACCGAGACCCTGTGGCAAAACGCATTGGCCTTGGTCAAAAGCGCCGGGCAGGTCAGCGGGCCTGCATTGTTCGAGCAACTAGAAGGCCTGGCAGGCAGTCCCGCGGCGGGCAAACGCTTGTTGGTGAGGCTGCGCCATTGTGAACAGGTGCGCGTGGTAAGCGGCGGGGATGCGCCGCTTTATATCTGGGCAGAGAGGTAAAGGCTTGGCTACGCCACGGTGTCGCTCCGTAGCAGCAGAGCTTGCTCGCGACCAGCTCAACACGATGCCAAGGCGGTCGCAGGCCAAGGCCTGCTGCTACGAGATGTATGGCTCCACTTGCGAGGTGAGAGCCAAGACGGTGCCTACGGGAGGTTAATACAACGCCGCAAACAGCTTACGGCGGTAGGTGGTGACCAGCGGGTGATCGTTGCCCAGCAGGTCGAACACCTGAAGCAGGGTTTTATGGGGCAGGCCTTCGTTATAGCCGCGGTTGCGTTGGAACAATTTGAGCAATCCATCCAACGCGGCATCGTATTGCTGCCGGGCCAGTTGACGCACGGCCAGCTGATAGGCCGCCTCGTCGTCCCCTGGGTTTTGCGCCAAACGGGTTTTCAAATCAGCAGCGTCGGGCAAATCCCCAGCCTGGCGCAGGAAGGTCAATTGGGCCTTGGCACCCGCTAGCGCGGCCTTGTGTTCATCGCCAGTCACGGCGTTGAGCACGGTTTCGGCTTCACCCAGTTCACTGCGCTCAGCCAGGCAGCGGGCATAGAGAATCAGCGCCGCGGCATTGCTGTTGTCCGTGCTTAGCAACCCCTGCAGCACCGTTTCGGCTTCGCCAAATCGGCCTTCGGCGAACAGGCCCTGGGCCTGCTCGAAAGGGTCTGAGGCGGCTGGGGCCGGCTCTGCTACGTGGGGTTCAAGCATGGCGCGAATGGCCGACTCTGGCTGCGCGCCGGCGAAACCATCCACTGGCTGGCCGTCCTTGAACAGCACCACGGTCGGCAGGCTACGCACGCCGAACATGGCCACCACTTGCTGCTCTTGGTCGCAGTTCACTTTGGCCAGTAGCAGCTCACCCTGGTAGCCCTCGGTGATTTTCTGCAGCACGGGCATCAGGGCTTTGCAGGGCGCGCACCAGTCGGCCCAGAAATCCACCAGCACCGGTTGGTCGAACGATTTCTCGATGACCAGTTGCTGAAAGTTCGCGTCGGTAGCGTCGAAGATGTACGGGGAATCCTGACTCATGGTGAATCTCGAAGAAGGCAAGGTTGGCGACACTATAAAGGGTGCGGGCCTGCCCTGAAAGTCACGGCCGCCCCAGGTACAAGCTTACTTGGCGAAACGCGTCGGGTTCGGCCAGGTCAGGCTTGTAGCCTAGCCAGCGGCACTCAAGGGGCCTTGACCATTTCCAGCGCGCCCAGCGCCTGGGTAGCGGGGCCGCCGATCTGCCGCGGGGTCAGGTGCAGGATCAACTGCCCAGACTGGCTGGCTCGGCCTCGCAACTCCACGCGGCCACCCTGGGGGAAGGCGTCAGGGTTGAAGCGCAGTGCAAATGGCAGCGGCTTGCCCGTGCCCGCCACGGTGGTATTGGCCAGCAGTTGTTGTGGGCGGCCTCGTTCATCAACCACCAACAGCGCCAGTTCTACCTCCGCGCCTTTGGGGATGGCATTGAGCGTACCGCTGAGTTCGCGCTGATAGGCCGGCAAGGGCCCGAGGGGTTCGGGGTCGCGAATGTCGGGGGCCGCCACCTTGGCAGGAGCGGGTGCCGGGGCTGGTTTAGGCGGCTCGCCGGCACAGGCGGCAAGCAGGCCGAGGCAGCAGAGCAAGGCAAGTGAACGTACTGTCATGGGGTGGCCCGTTCCTGTAGGCATGTGAGGTCGCGCGGCGCGCAGGGCCTATATACCGTAAAGCCTTGCCGCTGTCTCGCTACCAAGGCTGTGTCTGAGCCGGGCGATGCGCTAACATTGGCGTCCATTTCCGAACATGCCGGTCACCATGCACTGTCCCTTCTGCGGTGCCAACGACACCAAAGTCATCGATTCGCGCCTGGTTGCCGAGGGCGAGCAGGTCCGTCGCCGTCGCGAATGCCTGGCCTGTGGCGAGCGTTTCACCACCTTCGAAACCGCCGAGCTGGTACTGCCCCGGCTGATCAAGCAGGACGGCAGCCGGCAACCATTCGACGAGGAGAAACTGCGCGCAGGCATGCAGCGGGCGCTGGAAAAACGCCCGGTGAGCATCGAGCGGCTGGAAGCAGCCCTTGGCCATATCAAAGGCCAATTGCGCGCCACCGGCGAGCGGGAGGTCAAATCCCTGGTCGTGGGCGAGCTGGTGATGGCTGAGTTGCGCAAGCTCGATGAAGTCGCCTATATCCGCTTCGCCTCGGTGTACCGGCGTTTCCAGGCCCTGGATGAATTCCGCGAAGAGCTGGACCGTCTGGCACGGGAGCCTGCGAACAAATGACCACGCTCGATCAAAACGTACTGGATCACCGCTTTATGGCGCGGGCCTTGGAATTGGCGCGCCAGGGCCTGTACTCCACCCACCCCAACCCACGGGTGGGCTGTGTGATTGTGCAGGGTGAACAGGTGGTGGGAGAGGGCTGGCACGTGCGTGCCGGTGAGCCCCACGCCGAAGTCCACGCCTTGCGTCAGGCCGGTGAAGCAGCCCGTGGCGCCACTGCCTATGTTACGCTAGAACCCTGTAGCCACCATGGGCGCACGCCGCCCTGTGCCGATGCCTTGCTCGCCGCGGGCGTAAGCCGTGTGGTAGCGGCCATGCGCGATCCCAATCCCCAGGTGGGTGGGCAGGGTTTGACGCGCTTGGCGGCGGCTGGCCTGAGCGTGCATGCCGGTGTGCTGGAAGCTGAAGCCCGTGCCCTGAATCCTGGTTTTATCAAGCGCATGGAGCATGGCCTGCCGTATGTGCGGGTAAAGCTGGCCATGAGCCTGGACGGGCGCACGGCTATGGCCAGTGGCGAAAGCCAGTGGATCACCGGCCCCGATGCGCGCCGCGCGGTGCAACGGCTGCGGGCCCGCTCCAGCGTGGTAGTGACCGGCGCCGACACGGTACTGGCCGACGCCGCGCGGCTGACCGTGCGCCCGGCCGAGTTGGGCTTGCCCGAGCCTCTGGTAAGCTTGGCCGCCAGCAGGCCGCCGTTGCGGGTGGTGGTGGATGGCCGCCTGCGGGTACCTACCAGCGCGCCCTTCTTTGCCGCAGGCCCCGCGCTGGTGGCCTGTGCCCAGCCGCCCACGCAGGCTGCCCTGTACGAGGCGGTTGGCGCTGAAACATTGGTACTGCCAGGCGCCAATGGTCAAGTGGCCCTAGCCCGCCTGCTCCAAACCCTGGCGCGGCGCGGCGCCAATGAGGTACTGGTAGAAGCCGGCCCCCGCCTGGCCGGTGCCTTTGCCCAGGCAGGATTGGTGGATGAATACCATTTGTTCGTGGCAGGGATGTTCCTGGGCTCCAGCGCCCGGCCCCTGCTGGACTGGCCCCTGGCCCAAATGGCCGAGGCCCCGCGATTAAAAATCACGCAAATGCGCGCGGTGGGCGACGACTGGCAGGTCATTGCCGTGCCAGCGCCCGTTGGGCCCGTATAATTCCTGTTTTTCGGAGGTTGCATGTTTACCGGCATCATCGAATCCATTGGCAGCATCCGCACCCTCACGCCCAAGGGCGGCGACGTACGTGTTTACGTGAGCACGGGCAAATTGGACCTGGCCGACGTCAAGCTGGGGGACAGCATCGCGGTAAACGGCGTGTGCCTGACCGCCGTGGAACTGCCCGGCGATGGCTTCTGGGCCGACGTTAGCCGCGAAACCCTCGACTGCACCGCGTTCAACGACCTTAAGGCCGGCAGCCCGGTGAACCTGGAAAAAGCCCTGACCCCGAGCAGCCGCCTGGGCGGCCATCTGGTCAGTGGCCATGTGGACGGCGTGGGCGAAGTCGTTGCGCGTAGCGAAAACGCCCGCGCCGTGCAGTTCACCCTGCGTGCCCCCAAAGAATTGGCCCGTTACATCGCCCACAAGGGTTCGATCACTGTGGATGGCACCAGCCTGACCGTGAATGCCGTGGACGGCGCCAATTTCGAGCTGACCATCGTTCCTCATACCCTGGCCGAAACCATCATGGCCGACTACCGCCCAGGTCGTCGGGTCAACCTTGAGGTAGACCTACTGGCTCGCTACCTGGAGCGTCTGTTGCTGGGCGACAAAGCCGCCGAGCCTGGCCAGGGTGGCATTACCGAAAGTTTCCTGGCCGCCAACGGCTACCTGAAATAAGCAAAAGGGGGCTGCCGCGTGGCGCTCAACACGATCGAAGAGCTGGTGGAAGATATTCGCCAGGGCAAGATGGTCATCCTGATGGATGACGAAGACCGCGAGAACGAAGGCGACCTGATCATGGCCGCCGAATGCTGCCAGGCCGAGCACATTAACTTCATGGCGCGCTTCGCCTGTGGGCTGATTTGCATGCCCATGACCCGGGAGCGCTGCGAAACCCTCAAGCTGCCGCTGATGGCGCCGCGCAACGGCTCAGGCTTCGGCACCAAGTTCACGGTTTCCATCGAGGCCGCCGAAGGGGTGACCACGGGCATTTCCGCCGCTGACCGGGCTCGTACCGTGCAGGCCGCGGCTGGCAAGGAGGCGGTGGCTGAAGACATCGTCAGCCCCGGGCATATCTTCCCACTCATGGCCCAACCGGGCGGCACGCTGGCCCGCGCGGGCCATACCGAAGCGGCCTGCGACCTGGCGCGCATGGCCGGGTTCGAGCCGGCGGGGGTGATCTGCGAAGTGATGAACGACGATGGCACCATGTCGCGCCGCGCCGAACTGGAAGCCTTCGCCGCCGAACACAACATCAAGATCGGCACCATCGCCGACTTGATTCACTACCGGATGATCCACGAGCGCACTGTGCAGCGCGTGGGTGAGCAACCGCTGGACAGCGAGCTGGGGCGTTTCAACCTGGTGACCTATCGGGACTCGGTAGAGGGCGATGTGCACATGGCCCTTACCCTTGGTGAAATCCACGCCGAGCAGGCGACCCTTGTGCGGGTGCATAACATGGACCCCTTGCGCGACCTGTTGATGGTGCGCCAGCCTGGGCGCTGGAGCCTGCGCGCAGCCATGACCACCGTGGCTCAGGCAGGCAGCGGGGTAGTATTGCTGCTGGGCTACGCGCCGGACGGCGACGCCTTGCTGGCGCACATCCGCGAGGCGACGGGGCATTTGCCCGTGAAAAAGCCCACCACTTACAGCATCGTTGGCGCCGGTTCGCAGATTTTGCGTGACTTGGGCGTGCGCAAAATGCGCCTGATGAGTTCGCCGATGAAATTCAACGCGATATCCGGATTCGATCTGGAAGTTGTAGAATACGTGCCCTCCGAATAAACAGGCATCATCGCCTGCTTTTCGACTTTACTTACCCACAGGCCGCCCAGAGCGGCCTGGCTCTTTAATACGAGATCGCCGAATGACCCTGAAGACCATCGAAGGTACCTTCATTGCCCCTCAAGGGCGCTATGCGCTGGTAGTTGGGCGCTTCAACAGCTTCGTCGTGGAAAGCCTGGTCAGCGGCGCAGTGGATGCCCTGGTCCGCCACGGTATCACCGAAGACAACATCACCATCATTCGCGCCCCAGGGGCCTTTGAAATTCCGCTGGTCGCGCAAAAAGTGGCCCAGCGCAGCGAGTTCGACGCCATTATCGCCCTGGGCGCGGTGATCCGTGGCGGCACGCCGCATTTCGAATACGTGGCCGGCGAGTGCACCAAGGGCCTGTCCCAGGTTTCCATGGAGTTCGGTGTGCCTGTGGCCTTTGGCGTGCTGACCGTCGATTCCATCGAGCAAGCCATCGAGCGTTCCGGCACCAAGGCAGGCAACAAGGGCGCCGAAGCGGCCCTGTCCGCCCTTGAAATGGTGAGCCTGCTGGCGCAGTTGGAGGCCAAGTGATCAACGACGAAAACGAAGCGTTCAACCCCCGGGAACCTAAAGACCCCGCCACCGCCAAGAGCAAGAGCGCCAAGCGGCGCGAAGCTCGCAAAATGGCGACCCAGGCGCTGTATCAGTGGCACATTGCCAAGCATTCGCTGAACGAAATCGAAGCGCAGTTCCGCGTGGACAACGACTTCAGCGATGTGGATGGCGCTTACTTCCGTGAGCTGCTCCACGGCGTTGCCACCAACAAAACCGAAATCGACAATGCGCTCACGCCCTGTGTCGATATCATCCTGGATGAGCTAGATCCGGTCGAACTGGCCGTGTTGCGTTTGTCCACCTTCGAGTTGCTCAAGCGCATCGACGTGCCTTACCGCGTGGTGATCAACGAAGGCATTGAGCTGGCGAAGATTTACGGCGCTACCGACGGGCATAAGTTCGTCAACGGCGTGCTAGACAAGCTAGCCCCGACCCTTCGCGGGCCGGAAGTCAACGCGCACAAGCGTTAACGCCGTGGCGCTCGGCGAGTTCGAACTGATTCGCCGCTTTTTCGCGGCAGCGGCCTGCGCTCGCCGGGGGCCGGGCATAGCCTTGGGCATTGGGGACGATTGTGCGTTATTGGCCCCAGGGCCTGGGGAGCAACTGGCGGTGTCCACTGATACCCTGGTGGAGGGCGTGCATTTCCCCCATCAGGCACCGCCAGCAGCCTTGGGCCAGCGTGCTTTGGCAGTGGCGGCGAGCGACCTGGCCGCCATGGGCGCTACGCCCCTGGGCTTCACCCTGGCGCTCACGCTTCCTCAGGTAGATACCCACTGGCTCGAAGCCTTTGCTCAAGGGCTCGATGCCATGGCGCAGGCTTGTGATCTTCGTCTTGTGGGTGGGGACACCACCCGTGGCCCGCTCAGCCTTACCCTAACGGTATTCGGGGCAGTGCCAGCGGGCACGGCTTTGACCCGCGCCGGTGCCAAGCCGGGGCACCTACTCTGTGTGGGCGGAACCCTGGGTGAGGCCGCAGGCGCCTTGCCGCTGGTGTTGGGCCAGCGCTCCGCGCCTGCCGCACTGGCTGAGGCTTTGTTGGCCCGTTATTGGTCCCCGCGCCCACAGTTTGCCTTGGGCCTGGCCTTGCGAGGGCTGGCTAGCGCAGCCTTGGATATTTCCGATGGCCTATTGGCTGACTGTGGGCATATCGCTGAGGCATCCGGGGTCGGTTTACGGATCGAACAATCCCGTGTGCCGCTGTCAGATGCTGTACAAGGTTTGGCTGGCGGCCCCGCGGCGCTACAGGCGGCACTGTGCGGCGGCGACGATTACGTGCTGGCCTTTACCCTGCCTGCCGCGCTCAAGCCCCAACTACGCAAGGCCGGGCATACCTTCCATGTGATTGGTCAGGTTGTTTCGGGTAGCGGTGTACAACTGCTTGACGACCAGGCCCAAGACATCACCCCGCGCCAACGGGGTTATCAACATTTTCAGGAGCAACCGTGACAGACCATCCGAACCAGGTGCCGGCGCAGTTCGTACCGCCGTCAGTGTGGCGCAACCCTTGGCACTTCCTGGCGTTCGGCTTTGGTTCGGGCACTTTGCCCAAGGCGCCCGGCACCTGGGGGTCCATGGTCGCTGTGCCGTTTATCCCGCTATGGCAACTGCTACCGGACTGGGGCTACTGGCTGATGCTGGGGCTGACCATGCTGTTCGGCTTCTGGCTATGCGGCAAGGTCGCGGACGACCTTCGGGTACACGACCATGAAGGTATCGTGTGGGACGAAATGGTCGGCATGTGGATCACTCTGTGGCTGGTGCCTGAGGGTTGGTATTGGCTGCTGACCGGTTTTCTGGTGTTCCGCTTCTTCGATATCCTCAAACCATGGCCCATCCGCTGGATCGACCGCCATGTGCATGGTGGTGTAGGCATTATGCTTGACGATGTGCTGGCGGGTGTATTCGCCTGGGTGGCGATGCAAGGGATTGTTGTATTGGTGACCTGAGCAGGTAGTCATTAAGCGCTAGGCCCTAGGGCAAGGAGAGGCGATGTTCAAGTATTGGGTGTTGTATGCACTACTTGCGGCGCTGTGCAACAGCGTTCAGGCCGAACCTGGGCCAGCAACGGTAGAGATTGTCAGTGAAGCCTGGAATGACTACACCGGCGCTGATGGCACTGGGCTGGGCTGGGACTTGATGCGGATGATCTTCGAGCCGGCGGGCTATAAGGTGGCCTGGCGTATCGAGCCCTATGTGCGCTCGGTCGGCCTGGTGCAGCGTGGCGAGGCAGACGCCTGGGTGGGCTCCTATCAAAACGAGCAAACTGCTTTGTACCCTCGCTGGCGCTACGACACGGACCACATCTATGCCCTGAGCCTGGCCACGCATCCCGCGCCTACCCCTGCCACCCTTGGCAACTATCGCCTGGCTTGGGTCAAAGGGTATGAATTCCAGCGCTACTTGTCTGCCGCTACCCGCTATGAAGAAATCCGCCGGCGCGATGGCATTCTGGAAATGCTCAAGCGAGACCGGGCCGATTACTACATCGACGCGGAGCAAGAGATGGACTACATCCAACGCTTGATGACAAACCCTGCCGCTTATCGCTTGACCCACTTGATCGACTTGCCGCTTTACCTAGGCTTTGTCGACAATCCGCGAGGCCGTACCTTGCGCGACTTGTTCGATGCTCGCATGGACCAACTGGTCGCCAGCGGCCAGCTGCGTCCGCTATACAGCCGCTGGAAAATGCCTTACCCCTTCGAACCATCCGCAGCCGCTAAGTCACACGAATAGCAGGTAGTGTGATAGAGCGGCTTCATAGCAGTGTTTGAAATTTCCGGCTAAGCCAGGCGTGGCGCTGATGTTACAATGTGACATTTCCAGCCTACCCAGATAGGAGCACACAGTGCCCGTCGCTTTTGTTGCCGCGTCCAAGCTGCCTACGCCCTTCGCCACCTTTACCCTGCACGGTTTTCTAGAGCAGGCTACGGGGCGTGAACATGTCATTCTGAGCTTGGGCGACATCGCCGATGGCGCGCCAGTACTGGGCCGGGTTCATTCCGAATGCCTTACCGGGGATGCGCTGTTCAGCCAGCGCTGTGATTGCGGCTCGCAATTGGAAGCAGCACTGAAAGCCATCGCCGAAGAAGGCCGAGGCGTGCTGCTGTACTTACGTCAGGAAGGGCGGGGTATCGGCTTACTGAACAAGATCCGCGCCTATGCGTTGCAGGATGCGGGCGCGGATACCGTAGAGGCCAACGAACGGCTGGGCTTCGCCGCGGACCAGCGTGATTACTCCATTTGCCTGCCGATGCTGGAACACCTGGGCGTGAAAGCATTGCGCCTGATGACCAACAACCCACGTAAGGTAAAGGCCTTGACCGACATGGGCATTACCGTGGCAGAGCGCGTGCCGCTGCATACCGGGCATAACCCCCACAACCAGCACTACTTGGCCACCAAGGCAGGCAAGCTGGGGCATATGATGGAGCGATGAACGTGTAAGCGCCAGCACCTTTGTAGGAGCCAGCAAGGCTGGCGAAGGCTATCTCTTGAGGATAGCTATTCGCCAGCTTTGCTGGCTCCTACAGGATGATGTTGTTATTTAAGGCGTGCGCGAATCGCCGCCTCTATACCGGCTTCATCCAGCCCACACCCGGCCAACATCTGGGTGGGCTTGGCGTGTTCCACGTAGGTATCCGGCAAGCCTAGCTGCAACAGCGGCACTAGCGTACCTTCCCGGGCGAGCAACTCACCCACGGCAGAGCCCGCACCGCCCATAATGGCGTTTTCTTCCAAGGTCACAAGCAGGGAGTGCTGGCTAGCCATCTCGCGTACCAGCGCTTCATCCAATGGTTTCACAAAGCGCATGTCCACCACCGTGGCATTCAAGCGCTCGGCAACTGCCAGGGCCTCGGTGAGCTGTACGCCAAACACCAGTATGGCCACACCCTCGCCATTACGGCGCACTACGCCCTTGCCAATTTCGACCGTACCCAGGCCCGGCGCGAGGATCGCGTTGGGGCCGGTACCCCGTGGGTAACGTACCGCCGCCGGGCCTTGGTGGTGAAAGCCAGTGCTCAGCATCAAGCGCAATTCGTTTTCGTCGCTCGGCGCCATGATCACCAAGCCGGGCACGCAGCGCAGGTAAGACAAGTCGAAGCTGCCGGCGTGGGTAGGGCCGTCTTCGCCTACCAGGCCAGCCCGATCGATAGCGAACAACACATCCAGGCCCTGTACCGCCACGTCATGGATCAGTTGGTCGTAGCCCCGCTGCAGGAACGTGGAGTAAATCGCTACCACAGGCTTGATGCCATCGCACGCCAGGCCGGCGGCCAGGGTCACGGCATGCTGTTCGGCAATGGCCACGTCAAAGTAGCGTTCCGGGAAGCGTTCGCTGAAGGCTACCAGGTCAGAGCCTTCCTTCATGGCGGGGGTTATACCTACCAGGCGCTCGTCCGCGGCGGCCATGTCGCATAACCACTGACCGAAGACGCTCGAGTACTTAGGCCCGGAGGGCTTTTTCACCGGCGCGACTGGCGGGGACAGGGGTTCAAGTTTGGTGATGGCGTGATAGCCGATGGGGTCTACTTCAGCAGGCGCGAAACCCTTGCCCTTCTTGGTGACCACATGCAGGAATTGCGGGCCCTTGAGGTCCCGCATGTTACGCAGGGTGGCGATCAAGGTAGGCAGGTCGTGGCCATCGATAGGGCCGATGTAGTTCCAGCCCAACTCCTCGAACAGGGTACCCGGCACCAACATGCCTTTGGCGTATTCCTCGGTGCGGCGGGCAATTTCCCAGGCGCCTGGCAACCTTGAAAGCACCTTTTTACTGCCTTCGCGCATGCTCGCGTAGGTACGGCTGGAGAGGATCTTGGCCAGGTAGTTGGACAGCCCACCCACGTTGGCGGAAATGGACATGTCGTTGTCATTGAGAATGACCAGCATGTCTGCATTCACTTCGGGCGCGTGGTTGAGCGCTTCGAACGCCATGCCTGCCGTTAGCGCGCCGTCGCCGATCACGGCAATGGATTTGCGCCCGCTACCTTGCAGGCGCGCGGCGATAGCCATGCCTAAGGCAGCACTGATGGACGTGCTGGAATGGCCCACGCCAAAGGTGTCGTAGGGGCTTTCGCTGCGGCGCGGGAACGCTGCCAGGCCATCCTTCTGACGCAGGCTGTGCATGCGCTCGCGACGGCCGGTAAGGATTTTGTGCGGGTAGGCCTGGTGACCCACGTCCCACACCAGGCGGTCATCGGGGGTATCGAATACGTAATGCAGGGCGATGGTCAACTCGATCACCCCAAGCCCGGCACCAAAGTGCCCGCCGGTCTGCCCAACGCTGTACAGCAGCTCCTGGCGTAGCTCATCGGCCAAGCCTTCCAGCTCGGCTTCACCCAGGCGCCGCAGCCCGGCCGGCGTGTCGGCACGGTCCAGCAACGGGGTCGAGGGGCGCTCACGGGGAAATTCTTGGAACGTGGTAGGCATCAGGCAGATCGTTTTGGAAGCCATAAAGAGGGAGAGTTTACCCTATGGCGTGGAGCTGTAGGAGAGCGATCACACATGTCGAGGACAGGGGCGGCTACCAGACCTGAAATGCCCAGGGGGCTCACCTCGCGATAGGGCCCTACATCCCGTGGCCGCCGGGCTTGCCCGCGACCGGGTTCAATACGTCGCATGGCTGGTCGCCAGCAAGCTGGACTGCTACGGGGGAGCGTGGCAGCAGGCCTTTGCAACTATCAACCCTCAACTGCGCCGTTCGACAATATACCGTGCCAGTTCGCGCAGGGGCTCGGCGCCTGGGCCATATTCATTTAGGGCCTCCAGGGCCTGGTCGCGCAGTTCCAACGCGTAGGCCTTGGCGGGCGCCAGGCCGAGCAGGGCAGGGTAAGTGGGTTTGTCTCGGGCGATATCGGCCCCTTGGCGTTTGCCGAGGGTAGCAGTATCGCTTTCGACGTCGAGAATGTCGTCCTGTACCTGGAACGCCAGGCCAATGGCCTGGGCGTACAGTTTCAACGCCTGGAGGTCTTGGGCTTGGGCATGCTGGCTGGCCAACGCACCCAGCACCACGCTGGCTTCGATCAATGCCCCGGTCTTATGGCGGTGCATACGCTCTAGCGCGGCCTGATCCAGCTTCAACCCCACCGACCCCAGGTCGATGGCCTGCCCCCCCACCATGCCCGCGGCGCCCGCGCCCTGGGCCAAGGCCTGGACCATCTGCAGGCGAATGCCATCGGTCAATTGCCCTAGCATAGGTGTGCCCAGCGCAGTGAAGGCCATGGCCTGCAAACCATCACCGGCCAGGATCGCGCAGGCTTCGTCGAAGGCTTTATGGGTAGTGGGCTGACCACGGCGAAGGTCGTCATCGTCCATGGCGGGCAGGTCGTCATGCACTAAAGAATACGCATGTATGAGTTCTACCGCGCAGGCGGCGCCGTCGGCGTTGTCAGGGTTGCCAGCCAGGGCTTCGCAAGCGGCGTAGACCAATAAGGGGCGCACCCGCTTGCCGCCGTTCATCACGCTATAGCGCATGGCCTCGTACAACCTGGTCAATTCAACCAACGGGGGTTGTAACAAGTGTTCCAACGCCCCATCCACCCGGGCCTGACAGCGAGCCTGGTACTGGGCGATCATTCGTTGTCGTCCACATCCAGGGGGGCTTCGACCAATTGCCCGTCACGCTCCAGCAATTGTTGCACCTTCACTTCGGCGGCGGCCAGAGCATCCTGGCATTCACGGGTCAAACGAATCCCCTGCTCGAAGGCCGTAAGGGAGTCTTCCAGGGACAACTGCCCATTCTCTAGGCGTTCTACCAGGGTTTGCAGGTCCGCGAGGGATTGCTCGAAGTCCAGAGCTGTTTTCTTTCGGGCCATGGGGCGGTCTCGGCAGGCAGGATTAACCGGGCGACGTTAGCAGAGCGCGGCAATAGGGGCAAACCGCCACACCCTATGGCGTTTAGTTCTTGATGATAGACAGGGTACCGTTACGCTCCAGAATCGCATAGCGGATGTCTTCCATACGCTCTACGCCCTGATTGGAACGCGCGATTTCCATGATGTCGGCCTCGGTCAGGCGGGCTTTTTGCAAGCGCTGGGTGAGTGGTCTGCCATTCTCGACCAAGATCATTGCCCCGTCGTCGAACAGTTTGGCCAAACCGTTGAAACGCTGTTTGGCCAACGAAAACCCTACATCTAGCGCGATGAGGGTAGCGATCACTAGCACGGCGTTGGTGAAGGAGAAATCATCGCCCAGCAAGGCTTGTTGGGTAGCCTCGCCGATGATCAACAGCAGCACAAAATCGAAGGTAGTCAAGTCCGCCAGGGAGCGGCGCCCAGCGATCTTAAACAGAATGACTAGCGCAAGATACATTGCGGCGGCGCGCAGGGCAGCATCCATTACAGGCTCCAGAGGATCAGGGGTAGATGAATTTGGGGACGGCAACACGAGCCCCGTTGGACAGGCTGACTTCGCTGCGGTAAAGCCAGACGCCATTGCTGCGCAAGCTCAAATAGAGAGCGGCCTTTCCATTGGCATCGGCATGCAAGGGAATCACCAAGTCCTTGCCCCGGCTGTAAGCAGGACCGCTTTCCGGCTGCAATCCTTCGATGGTCACACCTTGCAGCAGGCCAGCCCCGAGGGTGACTTGCAGCAGCTGTCCCGGCTGGCCCTTGGCAATGATTACCATGTCATCCTGCGCGCCATTACGGCTGAAACGCTCATATTCCACACTTAGGGTGCCGTCCTCGCTGGTGGCCTTTACGCTGGAAAGCGGCCCTTTGGAAAACACGCCCAACAGCGTAAGGGCCACAAGCAATAGCAAGCCATACCAACCAATTCGCTCTACGCGCCAGGCTCGCTGCTGGCGAGTCATATCTTCGATGATGGGGTAAGTGCGGCTTGTAAAGTCGTCGTCCGCGTCCATGGTTGGCAGGGCCTTGTTAACAATTTGACCTTAGAGTGATGCGCCCATCAGAGCGTTCCGCCTCGCTTGTGCCTTAGACCGCTCGTCCAGATCTACCCATCGCCACGTGAACCATCTCCCCCAATAAGCGCCGACAGTAGTAACGGGCGACAGGGGTTGCCTGCGCTTTCAAAATGAGAGGTAAGCCATGGACTCATTACTTTCTAGCCTGATCGGACTGGTCATTCTGGTAGCGGACATCTGGGCGATTGTCAGCGTGTGGCGTAGCGAGAAGTCGTCTGGCACCAAAATCGGCTGGACTCTGCTGATTTTCATCCTTCCCGTGGTCGGCCTGATCATCTGGGGCATCATGGGGCCCCGTGGCATGCAAGCACCAACATCGCCTACCCACAGTAAAGGGTGATCGATACTTGGCTACGCTGACGCGTGTAAGCAGTAGCGTCAGCGAGTGGGGAAGGCGACAAGCGGAGAAGTGCCAATGATAGCTGTATGGCATGACACACGGGTCTGCAATAGGAAGCATTCTTACGCTATATACGAGCATCACTACCGTTCGGTGACGCGATTCAGCTTTTTTTGCCCATGTGACGAACGTCACATATCTTTCAAGGGCCCGGATTCCGGGGCTTTGGCTTCGTTCCCCAATTCGGGCTACCCCCTCAACGCTTACCATTCTCAAGAACCCTATGGTAGAGCGCTCCTGCATGGTCTAGGCTGCGAGTAACAATAAGAAAACAGTAGAAGGAAGTATGCCATGCTTGACTATAAGAAAACCCATCGTTGCCTTCTTGCCGACGTAGCCTCCGGTCAATGCACCCATCGCGGGCAGTTGACTCAGACCTTGCAAGCCTTGGTCCTCGCGGGCTTTCTTCGCAGCGAACGCGTGTACAGCCCAGAACGAGCTATCGTGTTCAGGCTAGCGCTAACCCCAGCGGGGCATGAATACCTCGCAGGGCTATGGCATTGAAGGGCAGTACCCACCCCCAAGGCCGGCAAGTCGCCGGCCTTTTACTATCTGGCTTTTTTAGGCGAATTAAGACTTGGGTTCTTTAGTACCCAATACGTCCCGAATGCTATCAACGACATTACTGTCCTTGATCACATCACTGAGCCAGCCCTCAAGGGGCAGGTTGCCCCATTTAATCGCCCGTTCAACCAAGTAAGGCACCGGGCTCTGAGGTTCGGTGTGCTTAAAGAACCGCGCGATACCGGCCAGCATGGTAAAGGCTTCATCACGGGTCAGTGGTGTAGTGCGCAGTGGTGCCGGTGCTGAGTCCTTGACGATAAGCCCGCTGACAGGCCCTTGGGTAGGCGCGTCAGTGAGTTCGGTCTCAGGCTCGGGTGTTGCTTGAACAGGTACGTTCAGCCCCACGCCACGGTCCTTAAGGAACTTTTCAACCAGTTGGGCTGCCCGAGACAGCACCTCGTTCAAGGTGACGAAACTAGGCGCCTCCTGGCCAAACAGCTTGCTCATACCGGCTTGCAACTGTTGGCAGGCCCGCAGGCTGTCGTTGATTTCAGCGGCCTTGGTCACCAAGTGATCAGTATCGGTAAGCACCACAGAGCGCTGGAACAGCTCCGCGTTGATCTTGCCTTCATTCAGGGCCGCGGTCATTGCGTGCTGATTTTGCAGTGCCAGGTTTTCCATCTGGCGGGATTCGTCGTAGCGCAACAGGCCAAACTTAGCCCCCTGGGTGATCGGCAAGCCGCCCACTACAGCCGTCAGAGTGGTGTTCACCCAGGCTAGGCGAGCGGCACGCTCATCAAGGCTTTCTTCGAGAGTAGGGAACAGGTCCGCCCAATACATCTCGAGAATGCGCTCGGCTACCGTCAGGCCGAAGGTGATACCGATAAAGTGATATTTATGCGCCAGGCCTTCGCAGAGCCAGGCCACGAGCATCAGGTCCTTGCTCTTTTGGGCAAGGCCTTGGGCCGTAAGGGTGATGGTCAAGTCCCAATCCGAAAGCTTCAGGTCGGTTTGCCAATCACCCTGGGGCAGGTAATCAGGGTCTGCTCGACGCGCCTCTTTAACTTGATCGAACAGCAGGGAAAAGCTCAGGTCCTCGCCGCTCCCACCGTGGATGGGCGCTGTGAGTTCGGTCAGGGAAAGGTCGTTGAGAAAATCAGCCATAGTGCTCTCTGCAAACGATGGAAAAACACCATGCCAACGGTGCTGGCATGGTGTCGATAACAGGCCACCACCAAAAGCGATGGCCCGTTGTGCTTACTCGGTCAAGCGAAGATCCTGTTTGCAGTGCGGTCCCAACCGCCCGTCACGTTACCACCGCCCTGGCCGTCGGCGCGGCTCTGCTGGGTATAGGTAGTTTTGATACGGGCAAAGTTGAAGCTGATTTTTTCGATAGGCAAGTCGCTGATGGCTTTATCTTCCCCAGTCTGGTTACCGCCGGCCACAGTCTCTACCGAAGACACTACGACTTCTTCCAGGTTGTAGGTCAGGTAGGTCACCTTGTCACCGCCTGCACGGTTCACGTTCAGTTGGATCTTAGCGATGTGGGTGCCTTGGCAGCAGGCTTCGAACAGCTTGGCCGACGCCTTGTCCACGGTTTTGCGAATGCTGAAGTCGCTTAGCGCTACACGCTCGGAAGACGCACCGCCCGAAGAACTTGCGGTAGCCGAGGTCGCTTGAGTGGCTTCGAACTTATATCCCAATACCTCGACCCAGTCCTTGTGTTTTTCGTCCAGCGCTTCACCTGGGATGCCTTCAATCTGGATATATGCATCAAATGCCATTTGTTACTTCTCCTTACTTACATTTACGGGCTCGCTTGCAGCCCATTGGTTGACCTCGTTGAGCATCCAACAGGCCAGTGACGCCCTGGCTTCAAGGGTGAGAGCCAAGGCGTCAGTATTGGTTTGGGTGCGGTTTCAGTTGAGCGCGCGTACCTCGATTTCCACCCGCCGGTTGGGCTCCAGGCATTGAATCAGCTGGGCCTTGGGCAATTGCATGTTGCACTTGACCAGTGGTCTCTCGCTGCCTTCGCCCACGGCTTCGATCAGCCTGGCGGGTACGCCTTTGCCGATCAGGTAAGTTCTGATGGTTTGGGCCCGCTGCTGGGAAACCTGAAGGTTGCCCTGGCGGTCGCCCAGTTGGTCGGCGTGGCCACCGATGATGATCCTGCCGATGTTAGGCGTGCTCAGCAGCTTGCCGGCGATCGCACTGAGCTGGCTTTGCCCTTCGGTCTTCAGGCTCTGGAAGTCCGCTCGCCCGAAGGCAAACAGGGTGTCGGATTCCAAGGTGATGGTTTCGATGGAGCGCAGTGATTGCGAGAGCAGGCTGTCGATGTAGTTACGCGAACTGGACACCAGAAACGCGTTATCGAGAATGCGCGGCACGTCATGCTCGTGAATCTGGTCGCTATAGAAAGTGACCTGGCGGCTGGCCAGTTCGTAATCACTGCCACCGGCAGTCATGGTTCTGCCGGTTTTGAGCGCGATTGCCGGGTACCAGTAATCAGGGATTTTGGCTTTGAGAAAGGCCGGGTCGGCTTTATCCTGTTGCGCCCGCGACAGCATCACGTAGGTTTCCAGGGTGGCCTTGCCGAAGTCCGCGATCGACTGCGGCCGGTTATCAGCCGGAAGTGCCCTCGGCTCAGCGCTGTCCACGCCAGTAACGGGCGTAAGCTCCTTGGCGTTGCGTGGGTACACCTTGATGGTCGTCAGCAGGTACAGCGAGCGGGTGAGGTTGTCCGCCGTGGGCTTGAGCATTACGGTTTCGAGCCGGCTGAAGTAGCGTTCGCGCACCACAGGCTCGACCTTGTAACCCTGATAGAGGCCCAAACGCATGCGCATCGGTACACCCTGCTCGTGGTGACGGTTGTAATAATCGCCCGCCCAGAAGCGCAGGCGGTCCAGGGTTTGCCAGGCGGTGTACTGGCCTGAGGTCGCTTCGTCCTGTGTGGCCGCCGTGACGAGGTCCGCCGCCAGGGTGTCGATCTCGGTTTTATTGTTCCAGTACGACCATCCCCATAGGCCACACAGCAGCAAAGCGATCGCGCCAGCTGTGCCGACCCAAACGGCCTTGCGGTGGCGTTCTCGGAAGTTGGTGGTGTACAGCGCAACCAGGTGCTGATCAGGGATGATCACCTTGCGAAACAAGCTGTTGATAAACAGCGGTTGGGGCAAAGCGTTGTGGCTGCCCGCTTCTGCTTCGGCCTGGAGTGAAAAGCGTTCGCCAACGTGGCGGGCGTGCTCTCCGGTATTCGGTGCGCCGGCATCGAGCGCGCTGGTGAAGTAAAACCCGCGCAACAGTTCGGCGCTTTGATACGGGTTAGCGCGCAGCAGCGCGTCCATGAACAGTTGCAGCCTGGGTTTAAGCGCCGCCAGCTCCAAGGGGAAGCGGTATGCCGTGGAATCTTGGCGGGTGATTTGAATGTCCTGGGCCACCAACTGCTGATCGGCGACGCCCTGCCAGTAGCGCACGAGTTCGTCCATGGCCACGCTAAAGCGTTGTCCCCAATCCGCCCGTTCGAAGTCTGCGTGAGCAAAGGTCTTGCCCATCACCTCTCCACGGGCCGCTTCATCCAACCGGCGGTAGAACGGAATAAAGCCCGGTACCAGGTCGCACTTTGTGAATACCAGGTACACCGGCAAGCGGATTTCCAATAACGAATGGGTTTCCTGGATGCGTTCACGCAGGCGTTTGGCCAACCGCTCTTGGTCATCCAGCGGGGCTTGCAAAACATCGTGGATGCTTACCGTCACGATCAGCCCATTGAGGGGCCGGCGCTGGCGGTGCTGGCGTAGCAACTGAAGAAACGCCCGCCATTTGCCAGCCTCGTCCGGGCTGTCCATGTAGCGACCGGCGGTGTCCAACAGCACCGCGTCGGAGCTGAAGAACCAGTCGCAGTTACGCGTGCCACCAAGCCCGGCTACCTGTACCCCTTCGCGCTCGGCATAGGGGAACTTCAACCCGGACTGATACAGCATGGTGCTTTTGCCCGCGGCCGGCTGGCCGACCACCAGGTACCAGGGCAGGGCGTAGAGCGCGTCCTGGTTAGTGCCGCTGCGAGGCTTATTGGCGTGCAAACGCTCGATGCTTTGCAGAAGGCGCTCGCGCAGCAGGCTAATTTCTTCGCGGTCTGCGCGGCAGGCATTGAGCACGGCCTGGTCGGCGTCGTCGCGCAGCAGGCTTTCCAGGTTGGGGTACCGGGAAACGCCTCGATAAAGCAACAGTACATAGCCTGCCGACAGCAGCAGGAACAGGCCGATGCCGAACAACAAGCTGCTCAGCGAGCCAAAGCCCAGCGCATAGCCAGCCCCCCATACCAGGAAGGCGCAGAGGAAAAAGCACATCCCCAGGATGTAAGGCTGATAGCGCAGAAAGTGATACTTGATCTGGTTCATACGGGCTTCACATCCAGCGCGCCAACAACATGGTGGATAACGTTAAACAGCGGCCGGTCAGGGGCGATTAAGCGTGCGGCCCGGTCGCTGGTGTCCTTCGAACTGATCAGGCCCCCCAACAGGGCATCCGCGGACCTCGCTCGGTAGAAGAAGAAACACACCGGTAGCCTGTCGAACACTGTTCTCCAACTGTCATGGTGCTGCAGGGCCGCCAGGGCGGTTTGCAGCCAGCGATCGAACTCGCAGGCCTCTTCGATCGCGCCATGGAGGCTGACGAAGTCCGAACTCGCCGGTATTTTCCCGAAGCAGCCGATCATAGGCCGCTCTCCTGAGAGGGGCGCTGGCCGTTCACTTACCGAGCCCCTGCGCAATATCGGCGGAGGCGTTGAGCGCGCTCAGCGACTTGACGTTCGCCAGGTCGGTCAGCTTCACGCCCCCGTAGTTGCGTACCCTAAGGCTTGCCTGGCCATTGGCGGTGTTCCAGCTGAAGCGTTGCTGAATGCCATCCAGGTCATCCACCCGGGCGCTGTCGTTCATCCGCAGCAGGCCCCAACGCCCGGGGTAGTCGAATACGGTGACGCGTTCGCCCGCGAGAGTTACCACATCCAGGCGCGCGCCCGGGGCAGTGGTGGTACCCGGCCAGGAGAAGCGGTTCCAGCTGGTTTTGCCGTTGCGATAATGCTGAGCCTGCCCGTCGAGGGTGAAGATGATGTCGGTGAAGCGGGTGGACGGCTCCAGCATGATTTCAAACCCGTTTTCTTTGTCGGACAGGCTGGCGATCACTTGGCCCACGGCGCTGGCCCTGTCGATATTGTTGACCATGGCTGGGTTCACCAGCGGGGCCTGCTTGGCGCCACTGCCCATGCCCAGGCCTTCGCCGCCGGAAAGGTTGCCGATTTCATTACGTTTGAAATTGGGCAGCAGGCCGGCTTCGGGGTCCACGAAACGCTGCAGGTCTTTTACCGATGCCTCGTTGCGGCTGCCGGGTGTGATCGGGTAGCGGTGGGCCATGACCTGTTCCCAAGGCTTGGAGATCTGCTGGGCCCAGGCTTTGGCGATTTGCTGGCCGGCCGGGTCGCGCAGGGTTTCCCAGGCGAACTGGATAGGCAGGCTGAACAACCCTTGAAGGGATGCCGATAACCCGCCTTGGCTGGTACCTACCGTGGTCTCTACATAGTTGCGAGCGTTGGTAACCTCGCTGGGCTGCCCTTCGAGGGTTTCGCTGATCAACAGCTTGCTGCTTTTACCAACGTCCTGGGAGCGCTGGAGATTGGTCATGCGCACCTTGAGTTTGCGCAGCGCGGCAAGGTAACGGTCCATTACCGTGCTATCGGCGCCTTCGGCATTCTGCGTGGCGAATATCCGCGACACCGGCTCGAAGCGTTTCGCCAGCGCGCCGTCGTCCACCTGGGGCAGAGGCGAAGCCAGCGTGCTTGCCGCCTTGGGCGCGTTATCGAGCAACCCGGTCACTTGTGCCCAGAGGGAGTCGTCAGGCGTGTTGCCCACCTGCTGCGGTTGACGCGGGGCTGGAACATCCCACTGGGTGTTTTCGTTTACGCCCGACAGTAACGCTTTCACCGGGGAATTCACCACATCGCTCAGCAAGGACAATTGCTGGGTAGCATTGCCCAGGTCGGTGAAGTGGCGCACGCCCACGCTGTTGACCAGGGTGTACCAGGCTTGAGCGTAGTCACGCTTATAACGAGCCATGAATTCACGAATGAAGTTGGCTTTTTGCACGATGCTATCGCCGCCCTCACCATCGAGTACCCAGTCCGACTCATTGCGCAAGTTGCCTGAAACCAGTTTGATCAACTCAGGCTTGACGAAGGTATCCCAGCCCTGGCGGGTGAAGATGGCCGGCACGGCTTCGCCGCCATAGAGCAGTTGGCGGCCCGGCATGGGTACCAGGTCATTAAGCCCTATGGCAGGAAACTGCCGGCTGGCCTCCAGCTGCAAGCGCAGGTATTCACGGTCCACCAGCGAGCTGGAGATCATAAAACCCTTGAGGCTTTTGCGAGTGGCTTCCACCAGTTGTTCGTTACGGGGCAGGGCGGGGGCCAGGCCTTTTTCGAGCAAGTGCACGTACATCGGGGTATTGCCCCGAATGATCTCGTCACTCACCAGGCCTTGTGGGTTGGCGGCGCTGGCCCAGGCCAAGGGCAGGGCGGCACTGATGAACTCAGGGTCCGGGTGGCTACTGGGCTGGGTAAGTATCAGGTACAGCTTCAGGGCGTTGTACGACTCGATGATCGACGCCACTTGTTGCTCATCCAGGCGGCCGAGCCCGTCTTCGGACAGCGACAGCCCGCCGGTGGTGGCGCAAAGCTCAGCCGCATCACTGGTAGTGGCTGGGTTACGCAAGTCCGCCATGGCGTTATCGCCGGCCCTGGTTGCACTGCCCCTGGCCATGCTTTTAAGGCTGCTGACGGCACCACTGAAATGACGGGGCAGGCTGCTCAAGCTTGGCGTGCCAGGCGCGCTCAGCGCTTTTACGCCACGGTCCAGTTTCGTCTGGCCCCTCGATGGTTTGTCTCCGGCTTTGGCGGGCGCTGGCTCGAAATGGTTTTGTGGGTTCACCGCATCGGCGAATTCGTTGAACGCGCGCAGCTGCAACTGCAGCTTGAGTGCCACAGGCTCCAGGGCCTGGGCCCGCAGCTGCTGCAGGTACGCAGGCTGGATAGACGCGTACAGGTCATCTCCACGGTAGAGCCCGGCGCTCAGCCGAAACGGCACGCCCTTAGCGCGGTACATTTCGATCAGCAGCATCTCGTTGCGAAGCAGCTCCAGGCCAGCCCCGGACGCCAAGCGTTCGTCACGATCAGGCGCGTCGGTCAGCTCACGCACGCTGTGCTGCATGGCCGCAACCCATTCTCGGTTGTTCTGGAACGCCAAGGCTTGCCAACCTACGAAGCCTACCCCTGCCAGTACGCTCAAGCCGATAAGCGCCGGGCCAAAGGCACGGGTTTGCCCGGAGCGGGAGTGATACAGGGTCAGGTCGCGGTCGGCGAAAATAACCTTTCGGAAGGTATCGGTGATGAAGTAACCGCGGTCACCGACCTTTCTGCCCATGCCCTCCGTGAGCGTCAAAGTCTCTACGGCAGGGTGTAGCGCGAAGGATTCAGCCAGGTCGTCTTCGTAGACCTGGCTCAATTGCTGGTCGGTTTGCAGCGCGCTAGTGAAGTACAAGCCCCGCAGTAACAGCGGGCTAGGCCCATGACCAGGCTGAGTGAAGCGCTCCAGGAACTGTTCCAGTACGTCACTCAACTCAGCAAAGTAGTTCGGGAAGTTCAGCAAGGCACTGCTCGCACCCGCGCCCAGGCTGGTTATCTGTGCATTTACATGGCGTTGAATGCCGCCATGCAGGTTGGTCAGCTTATGGTCCAGTACAGTGCGCAGGCCCTTGGTCTGGATCTCGGACAACGCGAAGGTCATGCCTAGGGATTGTTGACGCCCGTGGAGGTCCAGGCCTTCGAAGGCTTCTCGGAACCCTGGCAACTGATCGGTCTTGCTCAGCATCAGGTAGATCGGTGGATGGGTGTCCAGCGCGCGGGTGTACTGCTCGATGCGCGACACCAACTGCGCGGCCATGTCCGCCCGTTCCTGGTTGGTCGCTGCCAACAGCTCCGGCAGGCTCACGACCAATACCAGGCCATTGACCGCCGCTTTTTTACGCTGCTTCTTCAACAGTTGCAGGAATGCGGTGAATTCGTTCGCGGACTGGTCGTCCCGCAGGTAGCGGCCGGCGGTATCGATCAGTACGGCGTCCGGGCTGAAGTACCAGTCGCAGTGCTGGGTTCCGCCGTCGATGTCGCTCTGGCTGCTGGCAATGCTGGCCGACAGGCCCGAGCGGGTCAGCAGTGAGGTTTTGCCCGCGGCCGACCTACCAATGACCAGGTACCAGGGCAGGTCATGCAGCGCCGAGGCCCCACCGCCGCCAGCGGAGCGGTCTGCGCGCAACATGGCGATGGCATGTTTTAGCCGGTCACGAAGCACCTGCTGGTCGCGGAATTCCGTATTGGACTTGAGCGAGCGGTCGATTTCGATCTGAACCAGGTTTTCCAGGTTGTGCTCGGTACGGATGCGCCTGTATTGACGCAGCACGATCACCAGCAGGTAAAACGCGGTGATAATCGCCATGGCTTCGAGCACATGGTCACGCCACCCGTTAAGACGCGGCGCAAGCAACCAGCAGGCGAGCAGGCTTGCTAGCCACAGCACCGGAATAAGAAACCAGAAACTTTTTAATGCACGGACGAGTGTTTTCATGTCTTCCTGACTCGGTTACCTGAGCATTGCTCAGGCACTGAACAACTGGCTGATGTGTTCGCAAAGCGCGGCGACGTCCTTGCCCAACAGCCAGTCCAGCGTGAGGTAAACCGCCACGCAGGCCAATACAATGAGCGCCAGGTACACCCAGGCCGGTATTTCATACCGCAACATCTGCGAAACCTGATCAGGCAGCGTCCAGTCTGGCGAAAGGGCCTTGGGCGCTGTGCGATAGCGAGCAATGTCTTGGCCAAGGGTGTTGGCCAGGTAGCGCAGCTGGTCTTTCTCGGCCAGCCCGAACTTGCCTTCAAACCCCAGGGCCAGGCACAGGTGATACACCTCCAGCACATCGAGGTTGTTGTTGACATCCGCGCGCAGGGCTTCGACTTTCTCGAAGAACCCTTGCCCGGCCAGGTGCACACCGAAGTAGCGAAATTGCAGCGGCGATAATTCGAAATGGCTACGCAGTTGGGTATCGCCCGAGCGCAGTACGCTTTCGTCCAGGAAGGCACAGAGTGCGTATTGAGTGTCCTTGACCTGCTCGACGCTGTAGTTGGCCTGGCGTGCTTCACGCTCCAAGGTGGTGAAAAAATTATCCACACTGGCTTCGAATGCGGTAACGGAAGTCACTTCACGGCCACGGCGCACGATCAGCACCATGCTGATGAAGTCCTGCGCCAGGTCTTTGAGGGTAGGCTTCCCGGGCGCGGCGGCCATGGCGCCTTGGATCACGGCTTCAGTCATGTGAGTACCGCCATCAGTTCAAGCTTGAGGTTGGTGAAAGCACTGGGCGCGTAGAAGGAGATCGCCTGGGCGTTCATCATGCGTTCGTAAACCCGACCATGGGGCTCGATAGAGAAGTAGTGGTTATCCAGCCGCACCGGAATCGCGTTAGGCAGGCGCGTGGAATGGTTAAGCGTGGCACCCGGCATGGCGCTGTTGACCACCACTTCGATGTCCTCGGGGGAACCCACTTTGATTGCGCGCGGTACCAGCTCCAGCAGGCTGGACCCAGGCATGTCCGCATGCACGCAAATGTAGAAATCCGCCTGGGCAAGGCGCGGGTCATGCAGTTGCCCTTGCCAGTACGAAGGTTTGGTCTGGGTAAGGTGGATCGCGATGCACTGGTTGGGGATCACGTTATCCAGCAGTACGCGAATCATCTCGTCGAGCTTGACCAACGCGGCCGCTGGATCGTGGTGGTCGTACTCGGGAATGTTGTTGAGTTCGGTATCCAGTGAAAACGTCAGCAAGCCACCGGCCAGCTCCGCCAGGAACAGATACAGACGCTCCGGGTGCAGGCGAGGGTGGGATAGCAGGTGTGCCAGGTTAGGGTAGGCACGGTTGACGGTGTTGAGTAGCCAGAACAGGGTAACGTCGCTGGAGCCGAACTCGGCGATCTGGTCGGCCCGTTCCCGGCGGCGCCCCGATAGCGCCTTGCTTTTGGATTGCAATGCACCCAGCAAGCGTTTGCTCAGGCTTACCAGGGTGTCGTGGGTGCCTAGGTGCAGCGTGGGGTGCACGAAGTGGCTATCGAGGGTGAAGCCGCCGATATTGTTGCGAGACAGCCGTACCACCGGGCAATAGCTGTAGCCGTCCAGGCTATCGCCGTCCACCCGCATCACCACGTTCAGCCGCAGGCTGGTGATTTCGTTCTCCAGGTCCCCTTCATTGAGGTCCGGCAGGGTATCGAACTGCTTACGGTAGCGGCGCGCGCTTTTTTGCTCCTGGCCGTCTTCCACATAATTAAGGCCAAAGGGCTCGGGCAATTTCAGCGCCGCATAGACCTTCAGGTCGTTGCCCTTGAGCAACTCTTTCAAATCCCGGGCCGCGGGCAGGGGGTCGTGCTGGGGGGCGTCGAACAGGGTGCCATCCGGGAACACCAGCTTTAGCCGCTTGAGTTGCAACGAACCGCTAGCCAACGCTTCCTCGTCGACCTGCAGCGCCTGTACCCCCCAGTGGAAGGGCGAGCCACGCAAGGTGGCCTCGGCCAGTTGGTGCTGATGGAATTCGTCCTGGTACTGGAAATGCTGCGGCAAGAGAAACATCCCTTCAGACCACATCACTCGGCTGTGTTTACTCATGAACGCTGTCCACTGGTGAATCGATGTGTGCCGATAGGCGCTGTTTTGCCGCGTCGGTAGCGGCTGCTCCGGCCTTCTGTACCGCCATGCCTTGGCTATTGCCCGGGAGCGTTGGCAGCGCTGGTGGTTTTGGCAACACATTGGAGGCAGCCAGCTGCGCCTCGGTAGGGGGCTTGTTCAGCACATCCACACCACGGGCGGCGAGCACCTGGTTGTTATCCACAAGCACTCCCAGGCCATCGGAGGAGAACCAGATCCCGTCTTTGCGCAGCGACCTGGCATCGAAGGCGACTTTCCATCGGCTGTTTTGCTCGACGCGGAAGAACGCGGCCATGCCCACATAGTTGGCCGCCGGTTGCAGTAGCCACTGATCGACCTGGCCAATGCCCGGCAACAGAGTGATCTCCTGGCTTTCGACCAGCGTATTGCCCAGGGCTTGCTGAGGCTCGGCCCACAGCGTATCGGCGTCGCTGGACGCAAAGCGCTCCAGCGACGTGAGCTGGTACACGCGCAGCACCACGGAAAGCGGCTTGCCGTCGTCACCCAGGTTCAGTTGGTTGCCGCCATCGGCGGTCAGGATCAACTTTTCCTTGTCGCCGAACAGCATGTCACCGGCCCAGGTGTCGTCCACTCGCTTGCTCGCCCGGTCGGTTACACCGCAAGCAGCCAGCGCCGTGGTTATCACCAGCACGGTCAGTGCACGCGCCCAGCACGCCCCTGTGTAATACCGCATGTTTTGCCTATTCATGACTACTACCTATGAACACGTGCTACGAATGCCCGACCAGCTCAGGCGGCCAATCAACTGAGGTGCCCAATCAACTGAGGTGCCCAATCAAATGAGGTGATAGACAAAATCGCCGTCGCTGCCCAGTTCGATATCCAGGCGCTGAATCGGCTTGTCCTCGGCCATGCGCGCTAGCACATGCTGTGCAAGCTCGGGCATCAGGGTTTTGGATAGAATGTTGTCGATGTTGCGAGCGCCGCTGTCGACTTCGGTACAGCGTGCCGCAATGGCCGTTACCAGCGCCTCGTCGTAGCCCAGCACAGCCTGGTGGTTGCGCTCGAAGCGTTTGCGGATGCGCTCGAGCTTGAGCGCCACGATGCGCTCCAGCACGCTGTCCTGAACCGGGTAATACGGCACGATGGTCAGGCGCCCAAGGAACGCAGGCTTGAATACCTGGTTCAGCTCCTCGCGCAGGCCGTCGACGATGGTTTTGGGCGTGGGCTGCCCGGCGGCGCTCAGGCACCACTGCATGATGCGGTCGGTGCCAGTGTTGGAGGTCAGGATGATTACCGTGTTACGGAAGTTGATCTCCCGGCCTTCGCCGTCATCGAGCACGCCCTTGTCGAACACTTGGAAGAACAGCTCAAGTACATCCGGGTGGGCCTTTTCTACCTCATCGAGCAATACCACGCTGTAGGGTTTGCGCCGCACGGCTTCGGTCAGCACGCCACCTTCGCCATAGCCCACGTACCCAGGTGGCGAGCCCTTCAGGCTGGAAACCGTATGGGCCTCTTGGTATTCCGACATATTGATGGTGATGACATTGCGCTCACCGCCGTACAGGGTGTCGGCTAGCGCCAAGGCGGTTTCGGTTTTGCCTACGCCGCTAGGGCCCAGCAGCAGGAATACACCGACGGGCTTGTTCGGGTCTTCCATGCGCGCCCGGGAAATCTTGATGCGCTTGCCGATTTCAAGCAGGGCATGGTCCTGCCCCAGCACACGCTCCCCAAGCAGCGCGGGCAGTGCCTGTACGGTGTCGATTTCATCCCGCAGCATTTTGCCCAAGGGAATACCTGTCCAACCCGAGATCACTTCACCAATAGTGCCGCCGTCTACCTGTGCGTGAACCAGAGGCTGTTCGCCTTGGGCCGTGGCCAGTTCCGCGCGCGCCGCAGCGATCGCAGCCGCATCGGGAGCCGCTTGGGCACTTAACGCCTTGAGGCTTTCCACCAGCTCCAGCTCATGTTGCCACTGTTGTTCAAGGCTAACCTTGGTGCCTTGGGCAGCCTGCTCTTGTTCTTTAAGCGCAGCCAGGCGGCGGGCATGATCGCTGCCCTGGGCGGCTTCTTGCTGCAGTACGGCGATTTCTGCGTGCAGGTTTTCGATCAGCCGCTTGGCGTCTTCCAACAGACCCGGCTGCGCGGACTGCGCCAGGGCCACGCGCGCGCACGCGGTGTCTAGCACGCTCACGGCTTTATCCGGTAGCTGACAACCCGTGACATAGCGGTTGGACAGTCGCACCGCTTGAACCAAGGCCTCATCCAGCACGGTGACCTTGTGATGCTCCTGCATTTTGGCAAGCAAGCCGCGAAGCATAGAGATGGCTTTTTCTTCGTCGGGCTCTTCTACCTTAACCACCTGGAAGCGGCGGGCCAGCGCGGCGTCCCTCTCGAAGTACTTTTTGTACTCGGCCCAGGTGGTCGCGGCGATGGTCCGCAGTTCACCACGGGCCAGGGCGGGCTTGAGCAGGTTGGCGGCGTCGTTTTGGCCGGCCTGGCCCCCTGAACCGATCAAGGTGTGGGCCTCATCGATAAACAGGATGATCGGGTGCAGGCTGCGCTTGGTTTCCTCGATCACGGATTTCAGGCGATTTTCGAACTCGCCCTTCATGCCAGCCCCTGCCTGGAGCAGCCCCAGGTCCAGGGTGTGAATGGCCACGTCTCGCAGCACGGAGGGCACATCCCCTTGAACGATGCGCAGTGCCAGGCCTTCGACCACGGCCGTTTTACCCACGCCCGCTTCGCCGGTGAGAATCGGGTTGTTCTGGCGACGGCGGGTAAGGATATCCACCATCTGCCGAACCTCGAACTCGCGGCCCAGAACTGGATCGATGCGCCCCTCGCGGGCGCTTTGGGTGAGGTTCACGGTGTATTGATCCAGCGCTGGAGTTTTGCCGTTGCCTTTAACGGCACGGGAACCGCCAGTGTTCTGGGCCTCGGGTGGGGTGACCAGCCTGGACTCTGGGCTGGCTTCGATCAAGGCTGCAAGGTTGGGCCGCAGGTCATCGGCGTTGATTTTCTCCAGCTCTGGCGCCGAGGCAATCACCACACGGCGCAGCGCGTCGTCATCGAGTAGGGCTTGAACCAGGTAGCCAGTACGGATCTGGCTTTGACCGAACTCGATGGAGGCCAGCAGCCAGGCTTGCTCGATCATGCGGGTGATGTGGGGCGATAGCGCCGGGGTACGGGTATTGCCTTTCTTGAAGGTACCCAGCGCGGTCACCAGTTGGCCCTGAAGGCGCTCCGACACCACGCTGTAACGGCGCAGGATGGCGGGCAGGTCGTTATCTTCGCTTTCAAGCAACTGCAGCAACAGATGTTCGACTTCCACATCGTAATGACGCTCAGACAGGCAATGCGCGGCAGCGGCTTCTGTGGCTGTACGACTGGTGTCGTTTAGCTTGGCGAACAGCGACTTCAGGTTCACAGGGAGACCCCATCGAAAGGAATGTTGAAAAGGGCACAGCGGGAGGGCGCCACATCGGTGCCTGGACGCTTGAGCCAGCCCAGCCAGCCCAGCGCCACGCCGCCCTCGCGGCCAGGCCGGGCAAGGGGTACCTCCTCGCACTTGAGGATGGGCGCGATCTGGAAGTCCAGCTGCGGGCCGGCATAGAAACGAACCAGCTCCACCAGCTTGCGATAGTCCAGGGTGTCAGGCTGGAACCGCTGGTAATCCGCCAGCGCCAAGGGCCCGATTTCGATACGCACGCAAGACTGGTAATCCCAGATGCGGTTACCCACCACCGTGCTTTGCCCAAGGGCGGCGTTCTTGCGCCCCAGTTGGGTACGCTGGCTAACGTCCAGCTTCAGCCAACGCCCGGCGAAGGGCCTAACCTTGAAAGGCAGCGAGAAATAAAAGCTCAGCATCACTTGCAGGTTGAGCGAGTTGCGTGGCTTTTGCGCGAACATCCCTGAGAAGTAACTGAACAGCTCGCGGCGCAGAGGCGAGCCCTCCGGGCCGAATTTGCGTTGCTGCGCCTGTGGGCCAAAGCCAGCCAGCTTGAGCAGGTAGCGGTCGAATTGCGAGCTGCCGTTGCGCTCATACTCGATGTAGAACTTGTACTTTTGCCAGGCTTCGTAGAACAGCGTGGTCATGCGATGGGAAAACACATCCAGAAACGCGTGGGCGGCATCGTCGCGGTATTGAATGTGCCGCTCCAGCAATAGCTCCGTATAGGGGCGCGGCAGTACGCCGGAAGGCCCCACCAGCCCCATAAAGGTCACTTGCACTTCCGAGAGTGGCAGCCCGGCCGGGGACACCCGCCCCTCGCGCTCGAACTTCAGGTCGCTCACTTCGCTGGCCGGAAAATTCAGCGACAGCAGCGAGTGGAACCGCAGCGGATCTTCATGCGGCCGCGTTTGCAGGTCCATACGGCCTGTTCTGCTGTAATGCAGGCGGAGCAAACGCACCAACTGGAAGAATTCGAATCGGTGCGGCTCAGCCCGGGCCTGGTCGATCAGACCAGGGGTTGATCGCCGGTTCGCGGGGGCCATTTGACCACTCTCTTTTCGCGCTGCAGGGTGCGGAGGGTTAACTGAGTAAAGCTGTTAAGGGTGCAGTACTGGCCGAAGAAGTGGTCCAGCACCATGCCGAACAAAAACACGCCGCTACCGATGTATTGGCTCTCATCGAAGGTGAGCGTAATGCCAACGCCCCGCACGAAGTTGGGCCGCGGATGACCGATACGTGCCACCACGGGTTCGCTGCCCACCGAAACGATGCCGTTGATCTGCTTGCGAATGGCGGAGGTGTTTCGGTAGTTGTAGAGCGACAGCAGCTCTAGCAGTACCTCCCGCCCCTTGGAAACCAGCGACATATGGTTCAGCGACAGGTGTGAAATCAGCCGCCAGACAACCCCGTTGCCCAGGGGTACCCGAACCGAAGCCGTGGGCTTGCGCAGGCAGCGGATGTGCTGAATCACCGAGTTCGCCGGGATGTTGAAATCCCCGCGCTCACCTCCGAAGGGCAATATTTGCGGCAGGTCGCGATTGCTGCAGGTCAGCCGTATGCTCAGGGTGTCGTTGGCGGTATCGATCAACTCAAGGTCCCGATCCACTACCCGGATGAACATGTTCGAACCATCGGTTTGTTGGGTTTGCACGGGGCGGCGGCGGCTGATCCAGAAGCTATGGCTCTTGTCTTGATCGGCGCGGGGCTCGAAGAACGGGTGGCAGGTCGCAACGTGGTCCACGCCTTTGATTTTCTTGACCCGCCGTACCTGGTCAATGGACACCACTTCAGCAGCGCTTTGCAGGCGCACGTCGGGGATCACTGCGTACTCGTGTTGCGCGTAGGTAAGCTTGATCGGTTCGGCCTGCTGGCGGAACAGGTTGATGATCGGGGTGCAGTTGAGCTTGAAGTTGCCCCACCCGATATTCTGGGTGAGCCGCGCTAACCGATCGTTAAGGTCGTAGTCGGAGAAGTAGAAGTTGACTACAACCTTCTCCAGCGCTTTGCCAGCCAGAATGCGCTTGAACCCGGTCAGGTCGAAGAACATGAATTTATCGGGGAAGGTAAAGTATTCGTGCAGCAGGCGATAGCCCAGGAATGACCGCTCCGAGTAATCCACCAGCCCTTCGTCCAGCCCATAACCCACCGCTTTTAATGCGTCCATGGGCAACTGCACTTCACGGGCGCGGCCTTCGTCTTCAAAGCTCAAGGTGGCCTTGGCCACATTGTTGAACAGCAGCTCATACAGCTGGAGCATTAGCGCGCTTTCGCCGTCCAGGAAGAACCGCAGGCTGTCGAGCTCCATTTGGCCGAACAGTGCGTCGGCGGTGGTGCCCAATACCAGCCGCAGGCGGGCAACCAGGTCGGCGCTGTGGCCGTTGAACGCGGAACGCTCCATCTCTACGAACGAGGCCTGCTCCACAGCGATTGGCCACAGCTCCACGGGGTAGCACGTGCGGAACTTGCACACCACGCCCTCCACGGGGTTGGCATGCAGTTCGGTGTGCCGGGCGATATGGTAAGCCTCGGTCACTTTCTCGTGGGTACCCATGCTGAGCTCGACGATGGACATCGACGGGGTAGGGCGCAGGTAGTGGGGGTAGAGCATCTCCAGGAAAGCTTCGACGATTTCCGGAAACTCGTCGTCGAGCTTTTTATGAATACGGGCGGCCAGGAACGAAAACGCCTCGATCAAGCGCTCGGTATGAGGGTCTTCGCAGTGATCCTCAATAAGCAACCGCGACGCGATCTTCGGGTACTGGGTCGCGAACTCCTGACCTAAAAAGCGCAGGTGCGACAATTCCTTTTCGTAATAGGGGAGCAGGTCGTCGAGCATCAGTTTAGGTTCTGTACTTTGTATTCCTGGGTGTTGACTTGCAGCACCGCATCGAAGGAAACCTGCCGGGCGATATCCCGCAGGTGCAAAACAGCGTCTATGCGAAAGGTCAGCATGCGTTGGCCGGGCTGCTGTGGCAGCACCTGTACCTTAACGTTGCGAAACCGGCGGTCACCGACCGATATGGCTTTTTCCAGTTGGCGCTGAATCAGCAAGCGATCCTCGGGCGCCAGTACACTTTTGCTGGTGAAATCTGGCATGCCGTAATCGAGAATGGTGCCGTTCAATTCTGGAAACGGGCCCAGTTCCTCGGCCACTAGAGACCGGCGGGTGTTCACCAGAATCTCCAGGTCGCGAACGATGCTGGCCTTATAATCGGCCAGCGAGCACAAACGCTGCGACGATGCCTCGACCGCCTGGTGTGGGCGATCGTCCAACAAACGGTCCAGCAACGACGGCAGCAGTTTGTGTTGACTAGTCATATTGCCTCCCTGGCAATGCGTTCCATTACCCGCGGGTGGATTGCGGCAACTCTGCAACCAAACGCAAGGACGCGGTCAGTTCATCCAACTGGTAGTGTGGGCGTAGATAGGTCACAGCCTTGTACACGCCGGGCTTGCCTGGCACTTCGAACACTTCGGCACGGGCTTCGCGTAGCGGGAACTTGGCCTTGGCTTCCTGGCTCGCCGTATCATCGAGTAGCACGTAGCTGGAGAGCCACTTGTTCAGGAACATCTCTACGTCCTTGCGGGACGCGAAGCTTCCCACCTTGTCGCGCATGATGGCTTTCATGTAGTGCGCGATACGCGAGGTAGCGAAGATGTACTGCAACTGCGCCGACAGCTTGGCGTTGGCGTTGGCGATGTCCGTGTTGTATTGCTTTTGCTTTTGCGCGGATTGAGTACCGAAGAAGGCCGCGTAGTCAGTGCCTTTGCAGTGCACCAGCGGAATGAAGCCGAGGTCGGAAAGTTCTTTTTCACGGCGATCGGTAATCGCGATTTCAGTAGGGCACTTGAGCGCCACTTCGCCATCGTCGGTTTTGAAGGTATGGGTCGGCAGGCCCTCCACCAAACCGCCGCCTTCAACACCCCGAATGGCCACACACCAGCCGTAGCGGGAAAACGCGTCCGTTACCCGAGTGCCCAAGGCATAGGCTGCGTTCATCCACAGGTACTTGTTGTGGTCGCGCCCATCCACGCTTTCGACGAAGTTGAATTCCTCAACAGGCGTGGTATCCGGGCCATAAGGCAGGCGGCCCAGTACGTGGGGCAGGGTAAGGCCCACATAACGCGAGTCATCGGAGTTGCGGAAGGATTTCCACTTAGCGTATTCGACGGTGTCGAAGATCTTCGCCAGGTCCCGTGGGCCGGACATCTCGGTGAAAGAATCCCAGCCGAACAGCTCGGACGACGCAGATGAAATGAAGGGGGCGTGGGCCGCGGCGGCAACGTGGGAGATTTCTTCGAGCAGGTACATGTCTTGCGGGCTACGGGTGAACTCGTAGTCGCCCAGCAGCATGCCGAAGGGCGCGCCACCGAAGGTGCCGTATTCTTCCTCGTAGATCTTCTTGAACAAGGCACTTTGGTCAAATTCCGACGAGGCCTTGAGGTCTCGGATCAAGTCTTTTTTGGAGGCGTTGAGCAGGTGGATTTTAAGCGTGGTGCTGGTTTCGGTCTGGTCCACCTGGTACTTCAGGCCACGCCAGGACGCTTCCAACTGCTGGAATTCACGCGCATGCATGATCTCGTTCATCTGCGACGAAAGCATCGAGTCGATCTCGGCGATGCGTGCATCCAATACCGCGATCAGGTCCTTGCTCGGGGTCATCTCGCCTTCGAGTACCTGGCCCACCAGCTCGCCGATCAAATCACGGGTGCGGGTACGCTCGGTGTCGGAACGGGCAACACGGCTTTCAGAAATGATGCTATCGAGCAGCGATGCCTGGGGCGCGAAGTTTTCCACTTCGACCAGGTCATTGCCCTGCTGAGCCACGGTTTGTTTCTCGGTCATCGTCGTGCTCCTGCTTACTCGTTGGCATCTTTGGCGGGAACGGTGGCTTCGCGGCCGAATTCCTTGCCAAGGGTTTTCAGCTTTTCAGTGTTCTGCAACACATCCATCAGCAGTTCTTCGAGCTTGTCGTTGCCGCCCATCTTGTTACGCAGGTCGGCCAACTTGTTGCGCACTTCCAGCAGCTTGCGCAGCGGCTCAACTTGGCGCACTACATTCTGGGGCTCGAAGTCTTCGAGGGTGTTGAAGTTAAGCTCCACGCCCAGTTGGGTACCGTCCTTGGCCAGCGTGTTATCTACGCGGTAGGCCAGGCGCGGCTTAATGCCCTTGAGCACGCCATTGAAGTTGTCACGGTCGATATAGATGAACTTACGGTCTTTAAGCTTCGGCAGGGGCTCCAGCGGGGTGCCGGAAAAATCGCCCAGCACGCCCACGACAAAAGGCAGCTCTTTCTTTTCTTGAGCGTCGCCGATGTCCACGTCGTAAGTGATATGCACTCGAGGCGCGCGAACGCGATCGAGTTTGTGCTGAGTACTTTCCTTCTTCGCCACGGTGTTCTCCTGTGTGAGCAGTTCGCTTCAAGTCGTTTGCGCGCCGGCCCATGCTTGCGAAAGTGCTCCACGCCAAAGGAGTTGAAACCCACGACCCAGCGCGTTGGGCTGATAATGCGGATAACTTCGCCACTGTCCGCGAGCACTTGGTCGTATTCCAGCGCAAAGAGTTCAGGGGTGGTGTCGATCAGGTTCAGCGCCACTTCCATTTCATCGGCCAGTTGGAAAGGAGCAGCCGCGCCAATCCGGTCGTACTGGGCTTCAAGCTCTTTGAAAGGGTGCTGTGTCTCGCGGCCATTGCTGCGTTGCGCGCCTTGCAAGTACTCACCGAACAGGCTCTGTGGGCGAGTCAAGAGCGCCAGGGTAACCAGATAATTCGACGCCAAAGCCTTAAGCACGTCCGAAACGGCCCATGGCTGACTTCGCAGCTTGATTAATACATCTACGTCGAAGGTTTGAATCATCGTTATATCGTCCTTGAACCCTTATTCACATGCCCCTTACGGAAATGCGGGGGTTAATAGCTTAGCCAGCACCTTGGTTCGGGAACCGCCTCCGATGGCGAGCATCGAAAGTTATTCCACAAACGCAAAGTGCAGGCGCGGGCCGCTAATCGTTAGCAGCTGCGATATCAGAGTTACAGCCCATTTGAGGGTTTAAGCATTTCAGCGGTGGTAATTTTTTTCCTGATTCCAACACTTACCCCATATGATTGATTAAAAGCTAGTTAATGGCTCCAAAGTACCGTAACACGGAGCTATAAGGATTATTTTGGATCCTTCTGCAAGCTTTGAATAAAGCTGAAAAAAGTGAGCTGGTTCATTTGTTTGGGACATTTTTACCTCGCCTACCCTGCGTATTCCTGATTCACGCGGAACCTTACACGCCGATTCGCGCAGCGCCCATCGCGCAACTGTTAGAAAATTTTGCATATTTTTTAGCAATGAGCTGAGTGCCCCAAAGCTGGTAGGCCGCTTAAAGCTGGAAGGCTGTCACCGCGTGTACGAGCGAACAGTACCAGCCCTGGGTGAGACCACCCTTTGGATAAAGTTTCAGGGGTTTCTGGGGGGCTTTACTGACATCCTATCCAAACTCCCCGCCCCCTTTAATCCTCTTCCCCAACTGCCCGCCACCCCTTAGTAGCCTCCGCCAACATCTCCCCAATCAACTGCGCAAACCGCTGAGTCAGCAACCCATGGGGCCTATCACTGGGCAGCAGCAAGTAAGTGGTAAAGCGAATCAAGGGCTCGAACGGCCGGGTGTCTATGCCCATGTGCCGGTACTCCTGCGCAACCAGCGGGCTGACGATGCTTACGCCAAGGCCCAGCCCGACCAGCGAGCAGATGGTCGCGGCGTAGGGGGTTTCCAGGTTCATGCGGCGAAAGCTTTTGGTTTCAGGGAAGAGACGGTCGATGCGGGTGCGGGAGCCATCGTTGTGCAGCAGGGAAATAAACTCTTCGCCCTTTAGGTCATTGGGGGTAACGGTGCTTAGGGCTTCTAGTCGGTGGCCTTTGGGGAATACGCAGACGCCGGGCACGTTGCACAACACCTGAGGTGTTACGCCGGGGGTTTGTTCGCCTACATAGGAGGCCAGCCCCAGGTCGCAGAACTGCGAGGCAGTCCAGCGGGCCACGGCGGGGGAGTCGTTGGTGTGGATCGAGATGGCCACTTCTGGGTGCTGCTGGCGAAAACGCTGGATCACCTGGGGTAGCAGGGTCAGGGATAACGACGGTACTGCCGCGATCCGTAACCGCCCGCTGCCGCCTCGGCGGATGTTATGGGCGGCGTCTTCGATGCTTTGCAGGCCGATAAAGGCGCGCTCTACATCACTGAACAGTGCCGCGCCTTCGTCGGTGGGCTGCAAGCGGCTGCCGTTGCGCTCGAACAGCTTCAAACCACTGGCTCGCTCTAGCTGCGAAATCAGGCGGCTGATGTTGGGTTGGGAGGTGTGCAGGGATTCAGCGGCGGCGGTCATGGAGCCGCTGAGCATCACTGCGCGAAATGCTTCGATCTGCTTGAAGTTCATGTGCCCATATCAAAGCCGTATGAAGCCCCACTGTAATTTGATTGGTTGGTATGGGCCAGAGTGTTTATAACGGTACCCATCGAAGGCACGCAGATGCCGCTCCAACGCTCCTCCTTCTGTCTGCCCTAACTGCGTTGTCCATTGCGCCGCCCAAACCGGCAGGCGCCTATCGACCAGGAGGCACTATGTTCTCGTTCAAACCCCTTATGACCGCCATCGCCTTGGCACTGGCTGCCCAAGGCCTCACCCTTGCGCAGGCGGCTGAGTTGCCTGCGGTGCCTGAGCAGATCAAAGACGCCGGGCAAGTGCGCGCTGGTGTGCGCTGCGACCAGCCGCCCTATGGCTTTCAGGATGGCAACGGCGAGTTCGCCGGGGTGGAGGTGCAGATGGCGCGCAAGATTGCCGAATGGGCCCTGGGCTCGGCGGCTAAGGTCAGCTTCACCTGCGTAACGGCCGAGAACCGTGTGCCGCAGTTGCTGGGGCGCAAGGTGGACATGCTGATCGCGACCCTGGGGGTGAGCCCGGAGCGGCAACGGGTGATCGACTTCACTACGCCCTACCGTTGGGGCGCCAGTGATGTAGTTGTGAACAAAAACAGCAACATCACCAAGGTGTCCGAACTTAACGGTAAAACCCTGGCCACCCTTAAGGGCTCGGTTCAGGCCAAGTGGTTCGAGGACCACATGCCCGGCGTGAAAACCCTGCGCATGAACAGCGTCGCCGATGCCTTGCAGACCTTCCGCCAGGGCCGTGCCGATGCCTACACCCACGATGCCGCCACCCTGGTGGTGGTCGCGGCCAACGACCCGAACGTGCGCCTGGTAGGCGAGCCTTTCCAGCTATCGGACGCGGCCATCGGCGTGCGCAAGAACGAAGCCGCCTGGCGCGATTACCTGAGCGCGGCGGTTGCGCGCATGCATGAAGAAAAGCTGTTCCATGGCTGGGTACAGGCCTACGTGCCGGAGAACATCCAGAGTTATTACTTGAGTGTGTTCGAGCAACCCAAGCCCGCCGAAGCACTGTAAGCGGGCCTGGCCATGGACTTTGACCTCAATTACTTGGTGGCCCAGTGGCCGGCGCTGTTGGACGGCCTGCTGGTCACGCTACGGGTCTCCCTGCTGGCCATCCTGTGCTCCCTGCTAGTGGGCGTGCTCGGGGGTGGCGCGCGGGCTATGCGCATTCCGGTGCTCTCGCAGGCGGTGGCGCTTTATGTAGAAGTGGTGCGCAACACGCCCATCCTGGTGCAGCTGTTCTTTATCTTCTATGGCTTGCCAGCGGTGGGGCTTGAGCTGTCGCTGTTCTGGTCTGGGGTGTTGTGCTTGTCGCTCTGGGCAGGGGCTTACCAGGTAGAAAACGTACGCGGCGGCTTGGCCACGGTGGAGTGGGGCATGCGCGAGGCGGCCTTTGCCCTGAGCCTGCGCCCGCGCCATTACTTTTGCCTGGTGGCTTTGCCCATCGCGTTTCGCACCAGCCTGCCGGCTATGCTCAACACGGCGATTTCGCTGCTAAAGAACTCCTCTTACCTACAAGCCATTGGCCTGGCGGAGCTGACCTTCGTTGCGGTGGACCGGATTGCCACGGATTTCCGCGCCATCGAAATGTTCAGCGCCATTTGCGTGCTGTACCTGGGGTTGGTAGCGGTGTTGTCCCTGGCCACTGGGCGGCTGGCCACTCATTTGCAGCGCCCGTTCCGGCAGTGAGGCTCTGATGAATTTCTTGATCGAAAACTGGGGTTTTGTTGCCAAGGGCCTGTGGATGACGGTGCGCCTGGCGTTGGTCATCTTGCTGTTCACTACAGTGATTTCCGCGGTGTTCGGGGTGCTGGCCACCGTGCGCAATCGCCTGGTACGCGGGGCCATTCACGCCTATGTGGAACTGTTTCGCTCGATCCCGCTGATCGTCAACGTGTTCTTTATCTTCTTTGGCGCGCCCATGTTGGGCCTGGACCTGAGCCCTTTCGCGGCCGTCACCACCGGGCTCACCCTCTGGGGCAGCGCCAACGGTATCGAGGTAGTGCGCGGCGGGTTGGAGTCGGTGGCCCGTCACCAGTGGAAAAGCGCCTGGGCCCTGGGGCTGCGGCCCTGGCAGATCTACCTCTACGTGATCGCGCCGCAGTCCATGCGGGCGATTTTGCCGGCCTACACCGGGTCGCTGACGATGCTGGTGCAAGCCACCTCCCTTGGCGCGCTGGTGGGGGTGGGTGAGTTTCTCAAGGTGGGCCAGATCATCATCGAGCGCTCCACCGTGATGACTGGCGTAAGCCCGGCCTTCAGCGTGTACGGCATGGTGCTGCTGGTGTACTTCGTTATCTGTTCATCGCTGAGCGGGTTCAGTCGTTATCTGGAGCGTCGCCTGGGCAGTCCAGCGTCGCGAGCAAGAGGGGTTTGACCGTGCAACAGTCCAAAGTCAGTCGTCGCCTGAAAGAAACCACCGCGCCTGAGGTGAACGAGTTCATCTACCGGCCTCGCCTGGAAGGGTTCGCCACGGGTTTTACCGCGCTGGGTGATATCAACAAGGCCCATATCGTGATGCTGGCTGAGTGCGGGCTGATTCGCGCTGAGCATGCGCGCGCCCTGGCCCGTGGTGTGCTGGCCATGGAGGCCGCCGGGCCGGATGCAGTGGTGCTGGACCCTTCAAGGGAAGACGCTTACTTCAATTATGAAGCGCACCTGATCGAGCAGATCGGCGCCGATGTAGGCGGGCGCTTGCACACCGGGCGCAGCCGTAACGACATCCTCGCTACCCTTGATCGCTTGCGCTGCCGCCAAGTGCTGATGGACTTGATCGACAACCTGTACGAGGTGCGCGAAGCCGCCCTGGCTAACGCCGAGCGTTACGCCGAGGTGACCATGCCCGGCTACACTCACCTCCAGCCCGCGCAGCCGATCACCTACGGGTACTATTTGGCCGCGGTGGAGCAGGCGCTGGCCCGAGATTGCCACCGGTTAGAGCAAACATTGGCGGCCATGAACCAGAGCCCCTTGGGCGCGGCGGCCTTCGCGGGCACCCCCTTTGCCATCGATCGGGCCCGCACCGCCGAGCTGTTGGGCTTCGATGGCTACCTGGATAACGCGCTGGATGCCGTGGGCTCTCGGGATTTCATTCTGGAAAGCCTCTCCCACTTGAGCCTGCTGGCGGTGTTCTGGAGCCGCGTGGCCCAGGATTACTTCGTGTGGAGTACCCATGAGTTCAGCTTGATTGACTTCCCTGATAGCGTGGCGGCCACCTCCAGCATCATGCCCCAGAAGAAAAACCCCACGGTGCTGGAATACCTCAAGGGCCGCAGCGGGCATATCGTCGGCCTGCTGATGGGCGCCAGTACCACGGTCAAGGGCACCAACTTCTCTCACACCGGCGACGGTAACCGCGAAGGCACCCGGGGCTTTTGGGAGGCCGCGGAAGAAACCCAGCGCTGCCTCAAGCTACTGGGCCTGGTGCTGCGCACCGCAACGCCGAACGTGGCCCCGGCACTGGGCAAGGCGGGCGAAGATTTCTCCACCGCCACTGGGCTGGCGGACTTGATCGTGCGCGAGGCCGACCTGTCTTTCCGCGAGGCGCACCACGTGGTGGGCGCGGCGGTGCGTATGGCCATGGACGCCGGGCTGCCGGCCTACCGCATCGACAGCGCAATGATCGATAGCTGCGCTCAGGAGCAGTTGGGCCATGCCCTGAACCTAAACGCCGAACAGGTACGCCACTGCCTAGACCCTGCCGCCAACGTGCAGGCCCGTGCTTCCGCTGGCGGCCCCGCGCTCAGCGCCTTGCTGCCGTCCTTACAGCAGGCCGGCGCGCGCCTGGCTAAGGCCCGCGAAGCTAATCAAGCCAACCGTGAACGCCTGGCGGCAGCCCAACAGCGCCTGAACAGCGCTGCCCAGGCTCAGGCTGCGTTATGAGCCCCATGCTCAGCGTGCGTGGCCTGCGCAAGCGCTTCGGCGAACACGAAGTGGTCAAAGGTGTGGACTTGGAGGTCAACGCCGGTGAGGTGGTAGTGATCATAGGCCCTAGTGGGTCAGGTAAATCCACCTTTATCCGCTGCCTGAACAGCTTGGAAGAGCCTTCGGCGGGGGAGGTGCTGATCGATGGCGGCGGCGTGGCCCAGGCAGGGGACCGCAAGGCCATGGCCCGGTTGCGCGAGGATGTGGGTATGGTGTTCCAGGATTACACGCTGTTCCCCCACATGACCGTGCTGGCCAATATGATGCTGGCGCCGGTAAAGCTTAAACGCATGAACAAAGCCCTGGCCCGCGAAACCGCCCTGGCGCTGTTGGACCGGGTGGGGCTTAAACACAAGGCTGACGGTTACCCGGCGCAGTTGTCGGGCGGCCAGCAGCAGCGGGTGGCCATCGTGCGTGCCTTGGCTATGAAGCCAAAACTATTACTCTTTGACGAGCCCACTTCCGCGCTGGACCCGGAAACCGTAAACGAAGTGCTCAGCGTGATGAAAGAGCTGGCCCAAGAGGGCATGACCATGATTGTGGTCACCCATGAAATGGGCTTTGCCCGAGAAGTGGCCGACCGGGTAGTGTTTTTCGATGGCGGCAAGGTGGTGGAAAGCGCACCGCCGGCGGTGATCTTCAGCCAACCGAAAGAGGCTCGGACGCGGCAGTTTTTGGCGAACGTTCTCTAGGTCACGGCGCGCTGTTGTTACACAGTGTCTAGGCGGTCGATGTTATGGAGGTATTGAATCACAGAGGAGACAACTCCCCGGGTTACAGCATGACTTGCCAAGAACAGGTGAAATAATTCCATTGGTGGCAGCGATGCTGACAGCCTGCTGTCGGCTGACCGAGCCAAGCTTGCGCCTAGCATTAAGTAAGTGAAAATCGACTGTTCGTTCAGCGCAAGAAAGGATGTGACTGATCTCCCAGCTCGTTTTTCCGGCACCGGCCCAGTACAGGCACTCTATTTCTTTCGGCGTTAGGTCCTGACGCACTGGCGTCAAGGCGTATAAACGGTGACGCATGCCAGCCAGCAAGTATGGTACGAGCATGAATAGCTGGCTTATCGCATCATTTGAAAGACGTCGTTGATTCTCGACGTGGCTTTCTTCGAATGCCACGCTTAGCGTGCCCCTCAATAGTCCATAATGTAAAGGTATGCTCAGGCCGTTACGAAGGCCATATTGCGCGCGCTGCTCCCAAAACTGCCGCGAATGGCCACGTGCCTTTCGGTGCTCGGCGGCCCAGAATATTGGTACCAGTTCACGACGGCAGTGGGTAAGGATAGGATCAATCTTAATGAGTTCATGGCTGCAATAATGTTCCAGCCAGAGCTTGGGAAATGTAGTGATGACGTCGGCTAACGGGTTCTTGTCGTATTGATGAACTGGGCCAAGACTAATTAAGTATCTTGCGAAGCCTAGTTGGCCAAGTATTTTTTTTAGCGAGCGTTCCCAGTCGCAACGGTTGACGTGTTTTGCAATGCTGGTGAAACTGGTTAAGAGTACAGAAGCCTCCGCTTGCAGGTGCGTAGAAATCGACGCATTTTGTTTTTCCATAAACATTTCGCTCATGTTGAAATTATAATCTTTCCAGTCTCATGTGGATGCCGCCAATTTCTTGGGAGCACGCTTTTTAAGAGTCGCTATATGGTTAAAGCCAGTTTTGGATATGCCTAAAATTAATTTACATAATGCCTAATAAAGCTTCGGAAAAGGTCAAAGCCATTTTCGGTGAGGATACTTTCAGGGTGGTATTGAACGCCTTCTACTGCTAAGTTGCGATGGCGAACACCCATTATGTAACCATCGTCAGTGGACCTAGAGGTAACTTCCAGGCATTGAGGTAGGTCGAGGTATTCGATCATCAGGGAATGATAGCGCGTGGCCTTGATCGGGCGGCCTCGAGTGTGGGCGTAGACGCCTTTACCATCGTTTTCTATTTCACTTACCTTGCCATGCATCACATGAGGAGCGCGGCCGACCTTGGCACCGAACGCTAGGCCGAGGGCCTGGTGCCCAAGACAGACACCCAGTAGCGGTAATCGACCTGCAAAATGGTGGATAAGCTCAATATAGCCAACATCCGCTGGATGCCCGGGCCCGGGGCCTAGTACACAAAAGTCAGGTGCGAATGCTTCGATACGTTGAATTAAGCCCGGTTGGTCATGCCGCTCGACACAGGTTTCTAGGCCAAGTTCTTCAAGGTATTGGCTGATGATGAAGACAAAGCTGTCATAGGCATCGATTAAGAAAGCTTTCATACGGCGATCTCCTTTCCAGTGACCGCGCGGTAAACGGAACCCATCTTGTATAGTGTTTCTTTCCACTCCATTTCAGGCGTCGAGTCTGCAACTACGCCTGCAGATGCGCGCAGATAGTAGGTGCCCTGGTTATGCACTGTGGACCGGATGCATAGTGCCGTATTGACGCTGCCATCGAAGCCGATCAGGCCAAGTGCGCCTGCATAGATGCCGCGCTGGTTGCTTTCCATACCTTCAATCAGCTCCATCGCTCTAATCTTTGGCGCACCCGACATAGTCCCGGCGGGGAAGGTTGCACGGATTACGTCGTAAGCATCCAGCCCTGGGCGGAGCAGTCCCCGAACATTCGATACCATGTGGTAAAGATGGGAATATTCTTCCACCAGCATGAACTCATCGACCTCAAGGGAGCCTGCCTGGCAGACCCGGCCAACGTCATTGCGGCACAAGTCAATGAGCATGAGATGTTCCGCACGCTCTTTCTCCGAACGTGTGAGCTCTAACACTAACTCGGTCGGGTCAACCCCCGGTTTCTTGCCCACTGTCCCGGCTATAGGGCGCATTTCGATCAAGCCTTCCTTGATCCTGACGAACAGCTCGGGACTAGCGCCGATTAGGTCAATACCCCCAACGTGCGCAAGGTACATGTAGGGGGATGGGTTTCGCATGCGTAAGCCCTTGTAAACGTCGAACGGCGCAATCTTCGATCGAATACGAATCTCATGGCCTAGCTGGATCTGATACACGTCCCCAGCACGTATATGTTCCATGGCCATTGCTACTCGATGATTGAATTGTTCAGGGGTAACAGTGCGTATTTCTTCGAATGCTTGCGGATAGCGTGGTGGTTGTTGCGCACCGGAAGGAATTGGGGCCTGTAGAAATGAATAGTCCTGAAGTGTCCGCGCGCTCCACAAAGGATGATTATTTATCAGGGTCTCAATCGTGCCGTTGCTGTAATAATAAATTAGGGTCTGGTAAACCGACAAAGCAATGAGCGGATAGCTATGGTTTTCTTCCGCTAGATTTGGCAGGCGCTCGATCAAGCGCACACTGTCATACGAAAAATAACCGAAGTAGGCCAGGCTATGTGGCGCGCTAGGCTGTGGCGCGAACAAGCCTTGAATATATCGCAACAAATCCCAGGCGGCTTCGTGGTCCCGAAGTTCAATCTGCAGGTCGGGATCTATCTTCAGACCATATTCGCGCAAACAGTCATAAATGTGCCTGCAAAGTTCGGGCTGACCGCAAAGGCGGGCCTGCCGTTCATCGATACAAACTTCAAAAAGTGGCTCAAGGCCAATGATGGTGGCACGGCGATCCCTGCTGGGGCCAGAAAGAGACTCAAGAATAAACACCGAATTCTGGCCGAATTTTGCAAGTGCATGCGTGTAGATATCAAGTGCATCGGCTGATTGACGTTCTTCATGACGAGTAACTTCCACGTCTAGTATATTTTTTTCCATTGCTATTGTCATTCCTAGATTCAGCAGTGCAAGCGTTTTCAATAGATACACCAAGAAATAGAAAATGCTTGGCAAAATTTAAATTGGCTGAGTAATAACTCATTGCTGGCCAACGGCTATTTCCGATTTTATTAGGGCTACCACCTGAAAATTGTACAGACTAATAGTCAGCAGGGCATGGCGCCGTAGGCTTCAGGATTTGGAAAAGAAAAACCGGCGGACGGCTGTTAGGCCACGGATACTGGCCGTCGCTGTATTAGCAACGCCAAGTATTACTCTTAAAGATAGCCAAGACGGCGCGAGAACAGCTATTAGGATAGCTCTTCAAGGACCGGATAGCAGAAAGGTAGTAATACATGTCGGATGTCTCGGTCTTGGTTGGGAGACTAAGTTTCTCGAAGTTACCAGCTCATATTTGATCTGTCAACCATCTTGAGGCTCATTGTCAGCGTTAAAATTAATCTAACTATCCAATTAGGTATTAAACTGTAACAGGTCCAGCAATAATAAGAATGCCATGCATGGTTAAGATTTCGCGAATAGCAAGAAATAGCTTTGCGCGCAACTGCGGAATACAACAGCTGTGTAACAAGAATTTCAGACATTAACGTACTGGTCGCTGAGCTTTATTTCCCTCGCCCGGAGCGCCAGAGATGAAAGAGCAACTGGACAATTTCAAGAAAAGATACGACCTGATTCATCATGCCTACTGGACTGATACGCTAACCGATGCTGCCCTAGCCGAATGGCATCAACAGCAACTGTGTAACGTGGTCAATCATGTTAAGAAAAATTCGCCATTCTACGCCCGGCACTTGGCTGAGATCGATGCCAGCAACCTGAAGCTGGATGCTTTGACGGCCTTACCATTTACCACCAAGAACGATTTGCGAAAGGCGGGCTTTGATATTTTATCTGGCCCTCTGGAGGATGCGATCTTTTACTACGAAACCACTGGCACTACTGGCCCGGCAACCCCTTGCCCAAGGGATCGCAAAGAAAGCCACGCCAGCAATCGTCAATTGGCCATGGCCTATCAGGCAGTGGTAGAAAAGCATTTTTCCGGTGAAAAGCCCGTGGTCGGCATCATGGGCCCAACTGAAGTGCACTCTTTTGGGGATACTTTGGGCGACGTTTGCACACAGCTCAATTTGTGCAATGCCAAATTATGGCCGCATTCCCCAGTAATTGGTTGGCCCAAAGCGCTGCAGCTGTTGAAGGATCTACGTATTGGTATTCTGGCGTCGGCGCCAGGTCTGTTGTTAGCAATGGCGAAGGAGGCCGAGCAACAAGGCTTCAACCCACGTGAAGACTTTAGCTTACGCGCGTTCATGATGAGCGGCGAGTTATGCACACCGGCGCTGAAGAACAATCTATTCAGCCTATGGGGAGCAGAAGCATACAACAGTCTCTATGGCTCGCAGGAGGCAATGATCATTGCAGCTTGTAATGCCAATGACCAGTTAGTGCCTCATCGTCTGAACTATCTCATTGAGGTATTAGATCCGGTAACCAGTCGTAGCCTTGGAGCAACCGGCGAGGGTGAGTTGTGCGTGACCATGCTGATTCCTGGCAGCAAGCCATTGATCCGATACCGTACAGGCGACTTGGTATCGATCCAACCGCGCCCAGGCTATCCTCAGTCCATGCGTCACATCGTCAAGATTGTCGGTCGGGTCAAGGACGCTGTACAACTGAACGATCGTGCGTTTTCTGCAGCGCAGATCGAGCAGGCACTGCTTGAAGGCGTCGAACAATGCCTTGGCTACCAAATTATCCTCAGCTGTGCCAACGGCCGCGACACTGTCATTGCCAAGCTTGAAATGTCGCGTTTCTTCGTAGGTGACCGAGTACGCTTGGTACTACTAATCAAAGAGCGGATGCGCGAGCGTCTGGGGGTCAATGCCACAGTCATGGTAGTGGAAGACCTGGCAGAACATGTGAACTTAGGTAGTTGGTTTAGTTGGAAAGAAGCACGCATTGTTGATCAGCGTAAAGGCTAGTGAGTGCAGTTATGGGCCTCTCCGTACGTGTAATTAGTGCTACCAACCACCTTTTTGAAGCCGTTAAGCAACTCCGGATGCTCCATCTAGGAGAAAATCCAGCGCAGGAGGATGATTACGAGCGCCGCGAGCAGTTGCGGGATGCACTTTCCTACCACTTAGTCTATCTGGACGACGGGCATGTGGTCGGCACACTCCGGATTACCCCGTTGGGGCACGGCCTAAGTTTCGTCGAGCGAACGGTTGATGTGCATTCGCATTTCAAGATGCCGACCGATGCTTTCGACGCCAACCGCTTGGTGTTGGATGATCGCTACCGCGGCGGCTGCCATCTGCGCACTTTTTTGTTAGAGGCGGCAATCTGGCTGAAGACTAACACCCACTTGAGATTCATCTCGGCGCTCTGCCGTGGGCAACTGACTGCTCTCTATGTTGGGCTCGGCGGGCGGGTGCTTGTGGACCAGGTTACCTGGGTAGGAATGCAGACAGAGCGTCGCTACAGCTTAATTTACTTGGAACTCGAATATGTTTACCACATCCTCAAAGGAGCCAATTGAAATGCGAGCATTTATCAAGGAACTTGACGCTATCGTTGAAGCGGGCTGGGCCCAGATTAAGCAGGGTAAGTACTGGAAGTTCAGCCTGTCCAATGCTACACCACCTGCGCTTTATCAGCAGGTGATGCTGCAGGTTTACCACTACACCCGTTACAACTCGCTAAACCAGGCTGCCTGTGCCTTCAGCGCAGCCCCAGATCAGACCGCGCTGCTTCGTTTCGTCTATAAGCACGCCTTAGAGGAACTGGGTCACGAGCGTATGGTATTGCGTGATCTGGAGGCTGTCGGTTTGCTGCCTCAGAAGATGCCGGCACCGCTGGCACCCACTCAGGCACTGATTGCCTTCCTAAACGATTTGGCTATTCGCAAGGGGCCAATAGCACGACTGGGCTACAGCTATTGGGCCGAGGACGTATATGAGCATATTCAGCCTGTACTTGACCGTTTTCGCGCCGATCTGAACCTCAACGACGAGCAGATGACCTTCTTCGTCGCGCATTCGACCATTGACGAAAAGCATGCTGAGGAGGTCCGCCTAGCCATGGAGCGTGCGGTCAATACCGAGGAAGATCGTCTTCAGATAAAGGAAGTTGCCCGCGTGACCTTATGGTTGACCGGGCAATTATTGGAGGAAGCGTTGAATACTTATCTAGCAGGCGAAGAAAAATCGAGGGAGGCTTCCTGAGCAATGAAACTGGCTATCATAGTCGGTTCAAGCCGGCCTTTTGGGGTCAGCGCACGGGTGGTGGCGCTGGTTCGCCGACACATGGGCGAAGAGGCTGATATCGAGGAGATCTGGCTCAAAGAATATCGTATCGACTACTGCGATGCGGACAATGCCTGCTCGACGAAAGATTGCGCCATACCTGACGATGTGGAGCAATTGGTATCGCGCTTGGACCGCGCGGATGCTTTGCTCTATGTGCCGGTCATGCATGCCTACGGGCTCAACAGCCGCTTCCAAGCATTCCTAGAGCGGGTAGGTTATGGATATATGCGCCCTCGCCAACGCCCGCTCCGCGACAAGCTCGCAGCAATTGCCGTAGTCGGGCGTCGCTATGGTCACACAACCGTATTCGCTCAAGTCGTCCTAAATGTGCTTTTGAACAAGATGATTCTTGTGGGATCGGGCTTTCCTCCCTGCTTCCAGACCCAATTGGTCCACGATCCAGAAGCCGAACAGGCGTTGTGCGAAACCTTAGACCGGCTCGTCGAGCACTATCGTAGGCTCAATGTAATCGACTCCCATAGGGCAAAGCGCAAAGCCTTGTACGCCCGACTCAACTACTGAAGCGAGATGTTCGCCATGTCATTAAAAGACTCCATCCTCGCGTTGCTAGTGGCTTTCCTATGGGGCGCCCAGGTTACCGCAGTTAAGATCGGCGGTGCTGAGTTGCCCCCGATTCTGATGGTCGCCATGCGTTACGCGATTATGGCACTGTTCCTAATACCTTTCTTAGGACGCTGCCAACGGACGCGGATTGTACCGATGACGGTAATCTCGACGGTGACAGGGACGCTGCACTTTGGCCTACTGTATTGCGGCATAGCTCGGGTGGATGCTTCAACATCAGCGATCATCTATCAGCTGGCCACCCCGTTCTCGTTGATCTTAGCCTGTCTGGTACTCGGCGAAGTACTAAAATTAAAGGTGATTGTGGGCATTGTTACGGCGTTTTCTGGTGTGCTGGTATTGCTCGCTAGTGATGAAGCCAACGCCACGCTCCCTGGTATGGTACTGGTCGCGCTGGCTGCCTTGGCGTTCGCTATAGGGTCGGTATTGACCAAGCGGATGGGGCCTCTGGATCCTCTGGCGTTGAATGCCTGGACGGCAATTGTCGCGGCGACGCAATTGTTACTCTGGTCCTGGGCACAGGAAAGTGAGCAGTGGCCCATGGTGGTAAGCGCAAGCACACAGGCCTGGTGCGCGATGATTTACACCGCCCTCAGCGGTGGCTTGCTTGGGTTTGGCCTTTGGTTTTGGTTGCTGGGGCGTAACAACATCCAACAGTTGGCTCCGTATTTGCTATTGGTACCGATCTTTGCAATTGCCGTAAGCCAGGTCCTGCTTGCAGAGGGTATTAGTCAGCGCTTGCTATTGGGAGCCGTGCTTACGCTCTTGGGGGTCGCGCTCTGCCAACTACGCCTGCCTACGCGTAACGTTCTTAAATCTGCGGATAATCATGACCAGGAGCCGCTTGATGAACGTCGTTGATTGTTTACTACTTACGGCACTACGTAAGGTTAACCGCTGGCGTGTGGCGCTGAAACTGCGGCGCTACGGACGCCTGGCTTATCTAGAAAGTAGGCCCCAGGCGGGACCCAGCCTAGTATTGCTTCATGGTCTGGGTGCTAGCAAGGATCAATGGGGCCCAGCGGTAAGCAAGCTTGCCCGTGAACACCATTGCCTGTTCATTGACCTGCCGGGGCACGGGGAGTCTGCTCACTCGCCCAAACAGGCGCTTGGGCCGCAAGGAATGCTTACCGAGCTTGAAGGCTTGCTCGACTGGTTGTCGGCACGCCCTATCGTGTTAATTGGTAGTTCGCTGGGTGGTTGTGTAGCGGCGCTCTATGCCGCTAAGAAACCTGAGCGCATCACGGGCCTAATACTGTTGGCCCCTGCCGGGCTTGGCGAAGCAGCCTTGGGCCCCGCTCTGCAGGCACAAGAGATGGACTTCGGCTATCGTACGGTCGAGGAAATGCAGCGTTTCTGGAGCTTCTTGTTCGTACAGCCTCCCCAAGTTCCCGGCTGCCTTGCCCGTGCATTGGCCGCCAGCGGCCGAGCCAGATACGCAACTGTTCAGAAAATAGTTGCCGACACGCGACAAGAGGGGCTTGATCTACTGAGCGAGAGATTGCCGTACATCATCTGCAATACGCTAGTAATCTGGGGCAGCGACGATCAAGTATTTTCTACCGATATGCTAGCGATAATATTAAGGCAATTACCCAACGCTAACGGCAAGATTATTGAGCACACAGGGCACGTGCCTTACCTAGAGCGTGGCAGTGAGGTTGTAGCAGTCATCATGCAATTTTTGAAAGGTTTGCCTGAGCGGAAGGTTGGTTAATACTCAAGGGGAGTATGAACGGTTACTTGCCGCGTCCTATAGTACCTATTGATCGCTTATGTCTAAAGCAGTCGGACGTTTACGGCTTAGGAGTGGACTAGAACGATTGGGTGAATCTCCCAATATGACATCGACTCGCGTCTGTACCTATTAGAATATCCCCTACAATATATTCTATACATGAGGATTATGGACTGTCGACGGTGTTCGTAGCGGCTTCCGTCTGCATTAATCCGGGTGATTCTGAAGCCAGCCTCATCACGTCGATGTATCAGGCTACCAAACTCTACGGCTTGTAATGCTTGTCCAGATGAGCAGATCATCATCCCCTACGAGCAGACCCGGTTGAACGATTAAGCGCCCCAGGCCGTCGGTACTGGAGAGTGGGGCATCATGTGCCTGGTGCCTCTCTCCTTGATTCACGCATTAAAGGAGAACCCTATGAAGTATCGTGCGCTAGGCAATACCGGTTTACTCGTATCCGAGTTGGTCGTGGGAACGGTCCCCTTTGGTGGGCGAGGAAGTTTCGAAAAAACGGGCAGCGTAGATGCCAGCCAAGCGGCCCGCATGTTTGACCTAGCGTTCGACGCCGGTGTGAATATGGTGGATACGGCAGACCTGTATTCCCATGGCCTGGCGGAAGAGATCGTCGGCCAGGCGCTGGGTGAGCGGCGCAATTCCATCATTCTCGCCTCCAAGGCCCGCAGCCCCATGAGCGAGAACCGTAACGACAGTGGCGCCTCTCGCTACCACCTGATTCGTGCCTGCGAGGCCAGTCTCAAGCGCCTTGGCACTGACCATATCGACCTGTACCAGATCCATAACTGGGACGGCGTTACTCCGGTGGAAGAAACCCTGGCGGCCTTGGATCACCTGGTGCAGAGCGGCAAAATCCGCTACTTCGGCACGTCCAATTACACCGCTTGGCAGATGATGAAAACCCTAGGCGCGGCGCGCTTGAATGGCTGGCAGCAGCCCGTTTCCCAGCAGATTTACTACACCCCGGAAGCACGCGAAGCCGAGTACGAGCTACTGCCCATGGCGCTCGACCAAGGCTTTGCCACGTTGGTATGGGGGCCGTTGGGCGAAGGGCTGCTGACCGGCAAGGTACGCCGTGGTCAGCAAACCCCACCGAACACCCGCCAGGGCAGCGACTGGCCAGAACCCTACGTTCACGATCAAGAGCGCGCCTACGACATCATCGAAACCCTGATTCAGGTCGGTGAGCGCCACGGCTGCTCCATCGCCCGTGTCTGCCTGGCTTGGCTCAAGGACCGCCCTGGTATCACCAGCGTGATCACCGCCGGGCGCAACGAGGAGCAACTGCAAGACAACCTCAAAGCCGTGGAGCTGGTACTCGATGAGCAAGACTACAAGCAAATTGAACAGGCTACCCGCTTGGCGCCCCAGTACCCCTACTGGCACCGAATCGCCGCTGGCATGGACCGCATCGACCCCGCTGAAGCGCCTTTCCTGGATCTGTACCGGGAAACCATGAGCCAGAACAAGAAGTAAGCCTCTGCCCCCGAGGCTGCGGCATGCAGGTGCCCTACCGTCTCGGTGGCTAGATGGACTGGCCGCCAGAGGCTTCGATGCGCTGCGCGGTCACCCAACGGTTGTTCGGGCTGAGCAGGCTTGCCACCACCGGGCCGATATCGTCTGGCATACCTACCCGCCCCAGCGCGGTCATCTCCGCGAACTGTTTATTGAGCGAAGGTATGTCGCGTACGGCACCACCGAGAAAGTCCGTCTCGATCGCGCCTGGGGCCAGAGTATTGACCGTAATGCCCCGCCCGCCGAATTCCTTGGCCATGTACAGGGTAAGCACCTCGACCGCTCCTTTAGCGGCCGCGTACGCGGAGAACCCTGCCATGGAGGTGCGGGTCAGCCCCGATGAAAAATTTATGATACGGCCACCGTCATTCAACAACGGTGCCAAAGCCTGAGTCAGGAAAAACACGCCTTTAACGTGGGTGTTAAACAGCGCGTCGAATTGCGCTTCGGTGGTCTCCAGCAGCGTGGCCATTTCGCCCTGGCCAGCGTTGTTGATCAGGTGATCGAACGTAGCACGCTGCCAATGCTTCGCTAAGTGCTGGCCCACCTCTTCAGCAAACGCCCGGAACGCGCCCACATCGGTCACATCCAGCTGGAGCGCCACGGCCTGGCGGCCCATGGCGGTGATCGCGGCCACTACCTCCTGGGCTTCTTCCACGCCCTTGCGGTAGGTAAGTATCACATCGCCGCCACTGCGCGCGATAGCCAGCGCAGTGTTGCGGCCGAGCCCACGGTTGGCCCCTGTCACGATAGAAACGGTCGTCATGGTTTTCCCCTTGTTAAGTGGCGAATAAAGGTGCTGCAACAATGGCGCCTAAAAGGCCTGGCAGGCTGCCTGATCATTGAAGCGCCTTGCCTGTTCAGCCAAGGTTGCGCTTGCCTAGGCATGGTGTGGCGAAGCAAGAGGCGAGGGCGGTAGCGGGCTTGCCTATTCCTGCAAATGCCTTGCGGGATTATCCATTTTGATTGCGTACCTACGCGTTGAGCGCTGCAATACGCCGGATTGGCGCAGCAGGGGATAACTTATGAACGAGCTTCTTGAAGCGGCCAGCCGTTATGCGGATGCCAACCACCGGGCTGGCGTAGCGCTCACGCCCTTCGCTGGCGTGGTTGTCCTCAGAGAAACCCAGCCCACGCCATTGCTCTACGCCATCTCCAAGCCGCTGGTGGCCTTGGTGTTGCAGGGCCGAAAACGTGTATCCATGGGCAATGACACTGTTGAGTTTGGTGCGGCGGAATCGTTGATCATTTGCGCCGATGTGCCAACGGTCAGCCAGGTTACCCACGCATCTGGGAGCGAACCCTACCTGGCCTTGGTGGTGGAGCTTGACCAGGCCTTGATAGAGTCGCTGGTGGTCGAGATAGGGTCAGCCCCCTTCAGTGTGAATCAACCGCTGAGGGTCGAGCATACGGAGGCCGAAGTCGCAGACACCGCGCTACGCTTGCTGCGTCTTCTGGATAAACCGGCGTCGATCGGCATCCTGCAAGCCCAACTGCTCAGAGAACTTCACTACTGGCTGCTGTCAGGGCGCCACGGCGGTGCAATCCGGGCCCTTGGGGTTACCAGCAGCCATGCCTATAGAATCAGCCGCGCCACCGCGTGCATTCGCGAACACTTCGCCCGGCCGTTGCGCATGGAGCAACTGGCGGAGGTAGCAGGCATGAGCCTCTCTGGGTTCCATACCCATTTCCGAATGATTACCTCCCTCACGCCGTTGCAATACCAGAAGCAACTACGCCTGATCGAAGCCAGGCGCGCACTCCTCGAAGGCTTGCCCATCGCAAAAGCGGCCTATGACGTTGGCTATGAAAGCATCCCGCAATTCACCCGAGAGTACGGGCGCCTGTTCGGCTTACCTCCCGCAACGGACATTCGCCACGTAAAGCTGAGGCGTTCGGCTGCGCGGTCCCACCCGAAAACGTTTTAAACAGGCCATAGCAGGCGCACCCCCGGAAATAAGGGTCCGTTATAGCTTCGAAGGCTTGCTTATCGACCCCCCAAGCACATACAAGCCACCGCCCACGATCAAGAAGGCCGCCAGTACGTAGAACATCGCAATGGGCGGCAGGTAGGCCAGGGAGATCCCGCACACGATAGGCCCCAGGGCGGCGCCAAGGTTGGAGAGGTTCTGCGCGGCGTAATACATCCCTCGCAAGTGCATTGGGGCGATGCGGTCGATAAACATATATTCGGCGGGGAACACGATGATCTCCCCCAGGGTGAACAGCACCATGGCCAGGGCCCAGGCGAGCAGGCTGTTGGCCATGGAAAACCCGACCAAGCCGGCCAGGAACAACGCGAGCCCTGCCATTAGCCACTGGGTGAGGTAGCGCTGGTCGATACGTTTGCCCAGCCAGTATTGCAGGGTAATGACCACGCCCCCGTTGACCGCCAACAATATGGTGATCACCGAATACACGTGCTGCGCGTCGGAGGTCACCACCAGGTACTGGGACAGGTAAGCCGCGAACTGGCCGAACATTACCGCGCTGAGTATGCCGCCGAAGGTGAAGCACACCAGGCGCCTGTCCTTGAGCAGCACCTTGCCCACCTGGGCGAATGAAAAGGGGCTCACGTTTGAGGGGGCATGGGCCAAGCCACGGTCTGCACAGGCGGCATACACGCAGAAGAACAAAGTGCCCAGCGCCGCCGATATGATAAAGGGCAGCTTCAAGCTTACCCCCGCCAACCCCGCACCAATGAACGGCCCCACCGCGTAGCCGATGTTGATCAGGGTGTACCGCATGGAATACACACGGCTTTGTTCATGGCTAGGCAACAACCGCCCGAAGGTAGCCTTGGCGGCCACGTCGATCACCGAGTAGGCGAAGTTGAACAACACCAGCGACAGGAAAAACACCACCAGGCTCGGTGCCAGGCACATGCCCACAAAGCCCGAAATAAAGCAGCCGGTGAACGCCAGGATCAAACGGAAAGGCTTTAACTGGTCGGTCAGGTAACCGCCGTACAGGCTCAGCAGCGAGCCTGCGATCATCGCACCCCCCACCAAGGCGCCTACCTGCGAGACCCCCATGGCGTAGTGCGACGTCAGGTAAACCACCAGGTAGGGCACAGTGATCGCACGGCCCATGGTCAACAGCAACCCACTGGCCAGCAGCAGGTTTACATCCAGGGGGTAGCGTTTGAGGGCGGCGATCATGCTGCATCCTTGCGGCGGAGGGTTGCTCGGATCCTATACCAGCCACCCTCCAGGCGCTACAGCGGTTGGCTAACCCGCTTCGAGGGTGTCCATGGGCGAAGGCTCGACCAAGTCCAGCACCAAGCCCTGCCCCCGAATGCCTAACGCGGCAGCTTCCGCCAGAGCGGTGTCAGTGATGATCAAATCGAAGCTTTCCAAGGGCGCGATCTTAAAAGTGCCGAAGGTGCCGTACTTGGAGCTGGTAGCGATCAGGACGGTCTGGGCGGCAGAGTCCAGGGCAGCCTGCTTGACGTCTACCTTTGACGCCGAGGGGGTGGTGATGCCGCGCTTCAGGTCCCAGGAGCTGGCGGAGATAAACGCAATGTCCGTGGCCACGCGGCGCAAGGTGGCAGCGGCCAAGGGGCCGACGCTTGAACGGTTGGGGTGGTCCAGCTGGCCGCCGGTATGAATCACCTCCACTTCAGTAGCGTCGGCCAGGGCCTGAACGATGGTGAAGTCATTGGTGACTACCGTCATGCCCCGGTGCTGGCGGATGTACGGCACCAGCGACAGCGTGGTAGTGCCGGCGTCCAGGTAGACCGTCATGTCCGGGTGCAGCAGGGCCGCGGCCCGTTGCGCCATGCCCTGCTTTTGCGGCAACTCGGCCACCGCCTTGAGCTGATGACTGGGCTCGCTGCTCACTTGGCTGGCAATGCGCACACCCCCGGGCACCGAGTAGGCCAGGCCATCGCGCTCAAGGATGGCGATGTCCCGGCGTATGGTCATGTGCGAGCACTGAAACATCTCGGTGAGCTGATGCACGCTTAGTACGTGGTGGCGGCGCAATTGCCGCCACATCAGCTCGCGGCGCTGATCGGGGATGATCGGGGCGCCATTGCTCACTGCGTTTTCGTCTTTGTTCGGCACGTACCGGGGCTCCAGGTGAACGGCCCCGACAAGCGGGGTGCGGCCAATGATATCAACGAATCACCGCCTCGATCAGTAACACACCGATCAGCCCGATCACCGACTGCAGCGAGAGCATCAGGGTCCAGGTACGGAAGGTCTGGGCCACGCTCAACTGGAAGTACTCCTTGAACAACCAGAAGCCTGAGTCGTTGACGTGGGACAGCATGACCGCGCCGGAAGCGGTGGCCAGCACCAGCAACTCTGGAGACAGCTCCGGGTGGACCAAGGCGAGCGGGGCAACGATTCCCGTGGCCGCGACGGTGGCCACCGTGGCTGAGCCCACGCAAATGCGCAGCAGGGCGGCGATGCCCCAGGCCAGGATCAGCGGGTTCACTGGCCAGCCAGAAGCATGGTGGGTAATCAACTGATCCAGCTCGATGGAAGTCAGCATCTGCTTGAAGCCGCCACCCGCACCCAGAATCAGCAAGATGGCACCCAGCGGCGCCAGGCCCTTGTTGGCCATCTTGCCTACCTGGCTCAGGTTGAAACCAGAGCGCAGGCCCAGGGCGAAGAAGGCGAAGATCACCGCCGCCAGCAGGGACAGGATAGGGTTGTTCAGCGAGCCGAAGAAGCCATAGGCAGACGTGCCTTTGGTGGTGTAGGCCATGCCTAGGGTGCCGATCAGCATCAGCCCTGGCGGCAGCAAGACCGAGATGATCGACAATGCCAGGGATACCGGGCGCGCTTGGGCGTCTTCAGTGGCGCCCACGGGGCCTGCGGACAGGTCTGGAGCCGGGCCGAACCAGCGGCTGATGGCCTTGGTAAACAGCGGGCCGCAGATGATCGCGGTGGGCACGGCGATCAGCAAGCCATAGAAGATGGTCAGGCCGGTGTTGGCATGGAACGCGGCCACCGCCAGCGTGGGGGCCGGGTGTGGGGGCAGCAAACCGTGAGACACATACAGCCCTGCCGCCAGGGGCAGGCCGATGTACAGCAGGTGGGTGTTGGTGCGCTTGGCCACGGTGTACACCAAGGGCGCGAGCATGATGAAGCTCACGTCGAACAGGTGCGGCATGCCGATCAACAGCGCTGCGGCGCATACGGCCCAGGGCGCGTACTGCACCGGCCGCTGGCCAATGAAGGCGTTGGCGATACGGTCGGCGCCCCCTGAACCGAGCAAGATGCCGCCCAGTAAGGTGCCTAGGCCGATGACCGGGCCGGTTTTAGCCAAGGCGCCGCCAAAGCCTTTGGCGAAGCTTTCAACGGTTTCGTTGGCACCCACGCCCGCTACCAAACCCAACCCTAAGGCGGAAAGGGTAAGGGCGAGGAAGGGGTTGAGCTTGAGCTGGGTGATCAGAAGGATCAACGCCACGATGGCGCCTGTGGCCATCGACAGGGTAAGCAGTTCACTGGTCATAATTGTTATGGAACTCTGCTGGTAAAAGTAGGCGCCTAGCCCGGCGCCCGTGGGGTATCAGCGGCCAGTCACACCCTCGGCCCAGGCCGTGGCCAGGTCGGCGTCGTAGTGCTCCAGGTCTTCCAAGCGCAGCAGCTCGCCCGCGGCGATCGCCCGTTTGGTCGTAGCGTGGGCCGCCAGGTACAGCGGCGCTACGTTCGCCGGTGCCTCGCTGCCTTTGAGCAACACAGCCTGTACGCCGGTTACGTCGTGGTGATGGCCGCCCATGGCAAGCACGGTGCCTGCGGGGATATCCACCGTGGTACGGCCTGCGAGCACCGTGCACTGGGTCGGTGTGGCACTGCCCGAAGCACGCCCATGTAATACCGCATTGAGCAGGCTGATGGGGGTTTCCACGCCCATGAAGTGGTACGGCAGGTAGAGGCAGGCATAGCGGCGGTTGCGGCTTACTACATGGCCTTTCTGTGCCAGCAGCTCCCAGGTTGGGGCGTCGTGGGTACGCACTATCACGAACACGCCGCCAGCAAAGCTGGCTTCGTCTGGCAGGCGCAACACGTTGAAGACTTCGATCACGCCGCTGTTGTGCAGCACGCCACCGTCCTCGCGCAGGGCGTAGATATCCGCCAGCTCCGCGGTGCGCGCGATGGGGTAGTGCAGCAGCTCAATATCAGGCACCAAGCCGGTATTGGTGGCGACCACGGACATTTCGCAGTAATCGGCCGTGGCGCTGGTTTTCAGGCCATTGAGGGCCGCTCGACGCGCTTGAAGGGTGGCTTGCAGGTCATCGCCCAATTCCAACAGGCCGGCCATGGCCGGTGCGTCGATGGTGTGATCCAGCTGGGTAATGGTGCCCCTGCGTGGGTCGAACACCAAGTCGTATTCGCTGGACTTGCCCGCGGCAACGATCTCCAGGCCCAGGGTGCGGGCCCAACTGACCCAACCGATCAGGTTGGCGGGCTGGTCGCCGTCGGCGGTGGTGTAAACCACCTTGTGCTTGGCGGCCAGGCGCGACAGGGAAATGCCTGCGACCGAGTCCACCTCCTTGCTGACCATGGCCACGTGCCGGCCTTCTTCCAAGGCAAGCCGTGCCACGCGATGGCCGATGGCGGGGTTGCCTGTGGCTTCTACCAGAATGTCGTAACGCTCCGCCGCCAAGAGGTTAACGTCGGCAATCAGTACAATGGCGTCCTCGGGGGCCTGGGTCACGGCTTCGGCATCCTGGCACTCCACCAGTTGCTCGGCGCTATAGCCCAGTTCCAGGCACAACGCGCGCAGGCCAGCGACGTCCAGGTCACAGAGGATGGCCGGGAAGAGCTTGGGCATCAGCCGGGTTTGGGCAAGGAGGGTGCGAGAGAAGCCCCCTTTGGCACCGGTCAGCGCGTAACGGACCGTAGTGTCCGCCTGATCGGCGAACAGCAGTTCGAAGTTCATGATAGTCCTCACATAGCTTTTGTTCTGGCCCCAGGTCACTCAGCTGGCGATCGGGTGGCGGTGGCCTACCTTAGTGAGCTATTAACAAATAAGTCAAATAATTTCACACTGATTCACAGATTGGTTTAGGATTCTGTGCATTAATCGACTACCGGTCCAAGCGGAGCGGTGGCGTATGTTAGATTTTGTGAATCCGCTGGTAGCCTTGGTTACCCGCCTGATAGCGCTTTTGGAGACCCCATGATCCCTGCTCGTCGCCCGCTGCTGGGGTGTATCGCTGACGATTTCACCGGCGCTACTGACCTGGCCAACATTCTGGTGCGCAATGGCATGCGAACCGTGCAAACCATCGGCATTCCTGATGCCGCCACTGCCAGCGACCTGAGCGCGGACGCCATCGTGGTAGCGCTCAAATCCCGCACCATCGCTCCCGCCGAGGCCGTGCGTGAGTCTTTGGCCGCGCTGGCGTGGCTCAAGGCCCAAGGCTGCGAGCAGTTTTTCTTCAAGTACTGCTCTACCTTCGACTCCACGCCCGCAGGCAACATTGGCCCGGTAACCGAAGCACTGCAGGCTGAATTGGGCGCGGGGCTTACCATCGCCTGCCCGGCGTTTCCCGAGGCGGGCCGCACGTTGTTCCGTGGCCATCTGTTTGTTAACGACGGTCTGTTGAGCGAATCGGGCATGGAGCATCATCCGCTCACCCCTATGACCGACGCCAACCTGGTGCGCGTGCTGCAACGCCAAACCCAGGGCAAGGTAGGCCTGTTGCGCTACGACCACGTGGCCGCCGGCCCTAAAGCCGCCAAGGCGCGGTTGGCCGCGCTGCGCCAAGAAGGTGTAGCGATTGCCATCGCCGATGCTGTGTCCGACAAAGATCTGCAAACCCTGGGCGCTGCCTGTGCCGATTTGCCCTTGATCACGGGTGGCTCCGGCGTGGCCCAAGGGTTGCCCGGTAACTTCCGCCAACGCGGGCTGCTGGCTGACGTGGATGCCTCTACCGTACCGGTGATCGAGGGCCCTGCGGTGGTGCTGGCCGGGAGTGCGTCCCGCGCCACCAATGGCCAGGTCGCTGCCTGGCTTGAGGCCGGGCGGCCAGGTTACCGGGTGGACCCTCTGCAACTGGCCAAGGGCGAATCGGTAGTGGAGCAGGCCTTGGCCTTCGCCGACCGAGATGAACCGGTACTGATTTACGCCACCAGCGACCCGGCCACGGTCAAGGCCGTGCAGGCCGAATTGGGCGTGGAGCGCGCTGGCGCCCTGGTCGAAGACGCCCTGGCTACCCTTGCTAAGGCACTGTACCAGCGCGGCACCCGCCGTTTCGTGGTAGCGGGGGGCGAAACCTCCGGGGCCGTCGTGCAAGCCTTGGGCATTACCGCCCTGCGCATTGGCGGGCAAATCGACCCAGGCGTCCCGGTCACCGCAGCCTTCGGCCAGGGTGAGCCGCTGGGCCTAACCCTCAAATCGGGCAACTTCGGTAGCCCGGACTTCTTTAGCAAAGCCCTGCGTCGCCTTTCAGGAGAGTGGACATGAGCCGTGAAGCCTCCCTACGCGAGGAAATCTGCACCGTCGGCCATAGCCTGTACGGCCGCGGCTACACCGTGGGCAGTGCCGGTAACATCAGCGCCCGGCTCGACGACGGCTGGCTGATCACCCCCACCGACGCCTGCCTTGGTCGGCTGGACCCAGCCGCCATCGCCAAGGTAAACCAGGCAGGTGAATGGGTATCCGGGGATAAGCCCTCCAAAACCCTGGCCCTGCACCGCCAAGTGTATGACCGTAACCCCAGCGTGGGCGGCGTGGTGCATACCCACTCCACCCACCTGGTCGCCCTCACCCTGGCCGGCGTATGGCAAGAAAACGACATTCTCCCTCCGCTCACGCCTTACCAAGTCATGAAGGTAGGGCACATTCCCCTGATCGGCTACCAGCGCCCCGGCTCCCCTCTGGTAGCCCAACGAGTGGCCGAGCTGGCCAACGCGGTACGCGGTGTGATGCTTGAGCGGCTAGGCCCGGTAGTGTGGGAACGCTCTGTAAGCAAGGCCAGCTATGCGCTGGAAGAGCTGGAAGAAACCGCCCGCCTTTGGCTCATGACCCAACCCCGCCCTGAGCCGCTGAGCCAGGCGGTGTTGGATGAATTGAATGAGGTATTTGGGGCGGGGTGGTAGGGCCATAAACTCAAGGTGAACCTGATCCCGTTAGGGTCCAGAACAGGGTTGCCCAGCGCCGATCAGCGCGCCCCTTCTACATTCAATACCCGGCTCAGCCCGAGGAACCGATTGGCCAGGCTCAGCAAGCTGGCGGTGGCGGCGATATAGATCACCGACAGCGCGGCCAGCGTAGGGTCTGCGAATTCGCGCACATAGTTGTACATGGCCACCGGCAAGGTTTGGGTGGCCTGGGTCGTCACAAACAGCGAGGCGGTGAACTCATTGAAGGAAAGAATAGCGGCAAATAGCCAGCCACCGAAAAGGCCTGGCATCATCAGGGGGATGGTGATGGTCCATACCACCCGCAAGGGGGAAGCCCCAAGGCTTGCAGCCGCCAGCTCGATCCGCTGTTCCAGGTTGTGCAGCGACACGTACAGGCTGCGCAGCACAAAAGGCAGCACCAGCACGATGTGGCAGAAAACCACCAGCGCATAGCCCCGGCCAAGGTTCAGCTGCGCAACCATCATCAGCAAGCCCAGGCCAATGGTGAAATGCGGAATGAACAGCGGTGACAGCAGTACCCCTTCCAGCAGGCGTTTGCAGCGAAACGCGTAGCGGTGGATCGCAATAGCCAAGGCGGTACCTATCATCACTGCCAGGGTCGAGGCCCAGGCGGTCACTACCAGCCCGGCGTAGAAGCCCTTGCGAAAGTCGGTGTAGTTCAGCGCCCGTTCGAACCAGCGCAGCGACCAGCCCTTCGGCGGGAAAAACAACACCGAGGTGCTGCTGAACGAAGCAATGATCACCACCAGGGTGGGCAGCAGCACGAACAGCAGGATCAAGGCCACCAGTAGCTGCCCCGCATGGCCGAGCCATTTATCGCGAGTCGAACGAGTCATGTCAGTGGCCTCCAACGTTATGCAGGGGACGGGTTATGCGCTTGAGCGCGGCCAGCAGCATCACGGTCAGCACCAGCCCGGCGATGCTCAGCGCGGCGGCGAAGGGGAAGTTCAGGGAGGAAAACCCCAGCTGATACACCAGTGTCGCCACGGTACTCACCTTGCCGCCGCCAATAAGCTGGGGCGTGGCGAAGGCACTGAACGTCCAGGCAAAGGCTGTGGTCACGCTGGCCACGATACCCGGCAGTGACAGTGGCAGGGTCACGGTCAGAAAGGCACGGATCGGCCCCGCGCCCAGGCTGGTGGCGGCCTTTTCATAGGCCGGGTCGATGTGGGAAAGGCCGGTGGCAAGCATCAGTACCATGATGGGCATGGTCACATGCACCAGCGCCAGCACCACGCCGGTTTGGGTGAACATCAGTTGCAAGGGCTTATCGATGACGCCCATGGCCAGTAGCAGGCTGTTAAGAAAGCCACTGCTGCCCAGCACGATGATCCACGAATAGGTACGCACCACTTCGCCAAGAAACAGCGGGGTGATCGCAATGATCAAAATGGCCGACTTCAACCAGCCCGTGCGTGCGCGTACCAGTGCATAGGCCAGCGGGTAGCTCAGCAGCAGGCCGAGCAGGGCGGTCTTGACACTCAGCGACACGGTCGTGAGGAAGGCCTCGGCATACAGGCTTTTGAACAGCCCCTGGAAGTTGTCCAGGGTAAAGCCGCCCACGTCCAGCGAACCGGGGATAAAGGCCCGCACGCTGTACTGGAGCACGGTCAGCAGGGCAATCATCAGGCCCAGCGCTGTTACAGCCGAGGGCAGCACGAACCATAGGACAAACGCAGGTTTCCGAGTCACGGGTGATTCCACCGGGAGGGCCGGGGCCGGCCATTACAAAAAGGCGCTCATCCGCTAGCGAGCGCCGGCCTCAGGTTAATGAGCCATGATGTTTTCCGAGAACCACTTGCGCCAGTCAGCGGTTTTCTCCGCCCGCAGCTTGGGGTCGATATTCAAGGTTGCGTCCCACTGGGCGGCGGTAGTGAGCATGCCTGGCAACGTGGCGATTTCCGGGTCCACGTGCGCATTGGTCACCACAGGGCTGCCGTGGTTGATCTTGGCGATCTGGGCCTGCACGTCGGGGGAGAGGGCTAGGTTCATGAACGTGTAGGCAAGCTCGGCATGTTTGCTGCCCTTGTTGATGCCCATGGCGTCCACACCTAGTACAGCGCCTTCCTTGGGAATGGCCAGCTTGATGTCCACGCCTTCTTCGATCATGTGATAGGCATTCATGGACAGCATGACCTGCACTGGCGTCTCGCCCGTGGCGATCAACTGCTGGCTGTTGGCATCGTTGGTGTAGAAGGACTTGATGTTGGGCACCAGCGCCTTGAGCTTGTCCTGGCCTTTTTCCCAATGCTCGGCATCACTGCCGGAAAGCTTGGCTGACACCGCGATGATATGGCTGGGGTCCCAGTCCGGCAGGGCCAGGGTGCCTTTGAGTTCCGGTTTCCAGAGGTCCTGCCAGCTGTCGAAGGTTTCGCCCTTGGGTACCAGGTCCGGGCGGTAGCCGATGGTGTACACATAACCCCAGACGCCCAAGTGGGCAGGGCTGAGCTTGGCTTGCTTAACCAGGTTCACGGCGTTGGGCAGCTTGGCCAGGTCAAGGGTTTCGAACAGCCCGTCGTTGGCATACAGCCAGCCCACGTGTGAGGTGGTGAAGGTCAGGTCGGTTTCCGCGGTACCGGCCAGCTTGGCCTTGTTGAGGCGGTCGAGGGTGCCGCCGGTTACATACTCCACCTCTACACCGGTTTGCTTGGTGAACTCCTTACCAATGGCTTCGTCGATCAGGTCCTTGAAGCTGCCGCCCCAGGTGCTGACGATCAGCTTGTCGGCGGCGTTGACATCGGCCGTTGCGAGCAGGCTCGCGGCCAACAGGGTCAAGGCAAAGGCATTGCGCGGCATCTTCTGTTCCTTCTGGCTGATCTGAAAAAAAAGGGGCGTGATCGCTGCAAGTAGTGGGCCTTGGCGGGTTCAGGTACGCGGGCCATGATGGAGCGAGGCAGTCGGCTCGGTAAAACAGGCTTTGCCACGGCTGTGCATCGGAATTTCCGATGCAGGCCGGGCGCAAGCCTTGGCGGCGTTTCGAGGGTGGCTCAGTAACCTCGGGCTGGGTCTACCTGATGCAATACCGGCTCGCCCCGCGCCAGGCGCTGGATGTTGTCAGCGACCTGCCGCGCCGCCGTGGAGGGTATGGCCACCGACGCCAGGTGCGGCGTGATCAGTACGTTTTCCAATGCCCATAGCGGATCCTCCGGAGGCAGCGGTTCGCGGTCGAATACGTCCAGGGTCGCTTCGCTGATCTGCCCGTTGGCAAGCGCCGCCGTCAGTGCCTGTTGGTCGACTATCGCGCCTCGGGATACGTTGATAAAACAGCTGCCCTTGGGCAGCAGTGCCAGGCGCTCGGCGTTGAGTAGGCCTCGGGTCTCCGGGGTCAATGGCAGCATCACCACCAGGATGTCGCTGCTCGCGAGAAATACATCGAGGCTGTCCATGCCATTTACACAAGCCACGTTGCTCAGCTGTTTTTGCGAGCGTGACCAGCCGCGCACATCAAAGCCCTGGCGGGCCAGTTCACTTGCCGCGTACGAGCCCAGTTCACCCAGCCCCAATACGCCCACGCGGATGCTGGCGGGCAAGCGTGGGTGCAGGTAATGCCAGCGTCGGTCTCGCTGGGCGCGCTCGAAGGCGGGAATGTCTCGGGCGTAGCGCAATACTGCAAACAGCACGTAGCTGGCCATCATGCGGCCCATGTCAGGGTCGGACACACGGGTAATAGGCACTGGCGGCAGGTCGTCGCGCCCGACCAGGGCATCCACCCCGGCCCCCAGGTTCACCAACAGCCGCAGATTGCCGAACCGGTCGAAGAAACCTTGGGGCGGTTGCCATGCCAGCACATAGTGCACGGTATTTGGGTCGACTACGTCCTGCGCCTGGCAGATGTCCACACCGGGAAGCAACGGCGCCAAGAGCGCGCGCCAGTCATCGAAGCTGTCGTGCTGGCTGTAGAACACCAAGGTCGAAGTCATTGGGTGGCCTCGGTGGGTGCTGCTTCCAGAAGCTCTGCCACGGCGCTGATCGCCAGCCGATAGCCCATCGCGCCGAGCCCGGCGATTACCCCGGTAGCCGCCTTGGACACGTAGGAGTGATGGCGAAAGGGCTCGCGCTTCCAGATATTGCTCATATGCACCTCGATAACAGGCCCTTTGAAGGCGAGCAGCGCATCGAGAATGGGCACCGAGCTATAGGTGAGGCCAGCCGCGTTAATGATCACCGCCTCGGCCTGCAGGCGTGCCTCCTGAATCCAGTCCACCAGCACGCCTTCGTGGTTGCTCTGGCGGAACTCAAGGTCCAGCCCAAGGCTAGCGGCGTGGCGCAGGCAGCCGGCTTCGATGCTGGCAAAGCTCTCGCTGCCGTAGGTGCCGTTGGTGTCTAGCCCGTAAAGGTTGGCGTTGGGGCCATTGAGAAAGTAGACGGTACGTGGCATGGCTGACTCCAGAGGTCACTCGAAAGGCCGGGTTGCGACCATGGCGGGGTGCTGGTCGAACGCGTCGAACCACGCGGCTGTGGCGGGGTGGTTGGCGCGCCAGGCCAAATGGTCGAAGCGAAAATCCAGGTAGCCCAGGGCGCAGCCAAGGGTGATCAGGCCAATGTCGTCCGGCGCGGTGCCGTAGTGCGCAACCTCCGCCTCAATCTGCGCCAGGGCAGCCTCGATCTTGGTCAACTGCCCGCGGCTCCAGTCATCCCACTGTTTTTCCGCCGGGCGGGCCGCGATTTCATAGCGGGCCAGCAAGGCGGCGTCGAGTAAGCCGTCGCCCAAGGCCTGGCGGACCAGGCTGGCCCAGCGTTGCTCGCCCTGGGGAAACAGCGAACCACCGGCGTGCTGGTCGAGGTATTCGCAGATCACGCGGCTGTCGTACAGTGCCAGGCCCCCCGGGGTTTGCAGGGCAGGCACCTTGGCCAGTGGGTTGAAGCTGGCGATGCGCTCGTCACGTTTAACGGGGTGGGCGGCCGAGCTGAGCTTTTCTATCTGCTCGGCCAGGCCAAGGCAGTGGGCGACGACCATGACCTTGCGTACATAGGGGGAGGTTGGGGCGTAATACAGTTTGAAGGTTGGCACTGTCCTGTTCCTCGATACGTGGCTGAATAAGCGTAGCCTGTGGCGCTAGGGTATTAGCAGCACCTTGCCTAGGTTGGCGTTGCTTTCTAGCAGGCGGTGTGCTTGGGCGGCCTCGCTCAGTGGAAGGCGTGCATGAATCAACGGCCGCACCTGCCCTGACGCCAACCATGGCAGCAGGTGTTCACCCATAGCAGCCGCCAGGCGGGCTTTCTCTTCGGCGCTTTTGGGCCGCAAGGTAGAAGACGTAAGGCTCAAGCCTTTACGCATCAGCAGTTGCAGGTCCAGCTCGATCTTTGCGCCCTGCAGGAACGACAGGCTCACGTGCCGGCCGCCAGCGGCCATGGCTTCGAGGTTGCGCGCCACGTAAGGGCCGCCCACATTGTCCAGCACCACATCCACGCCTCGCCCTTCGGTGCAGTCAGCGATCACTTGAACGAAGTCCTGCCGATGGCGGTCGACGGCGCGCCACACCCCAAGCGCTTCCAGCAGGGCGATCTTCTGCGCGCCGCCAGCTGTGGCGATAACCCGTGCCCCGGCGGCATGGGCGCATTGTACGGCGAGGCTGCCGACACCGCTGGCCGCGCCATGGATCAACACACTATCGCCGGGCCTCAGCCGCCCCAGCTCGAAGAGGTTGTGCCACACCGTAAAGGCCGCTTCAGGTACACCGGCGGCCTCTTCCAGCGAGAGCCTGGCGGGCACCGGCAGGCAATGGCCGGCTGGGGCGAGGCAATACTGGGCATAGCCACCGCCATTAAGCAGGGCCATAACCTGATCGCCTACAGCAAATGCAGCCACCCCGTGGCCTACGGCGACTACGGTGCCGGCAGCTTCCAGGCCCAGCACGTCGGTGACGCCTGGCGGGATGGGCATGCCGGCGCGCTGCATCAGGTCCGGGCGATTGACCCCGGCGGCGGCCACACGAATCAGCACTTCGCCGGCCTGGGGTTGTGGCATCGGGCGCTCTACGCGCTCCAATACGTCGGGCCCGCCTGGCGCGCGTGCGATCACGGCACTGATGGTCTTTGGAATGGGCATAGGGCGTTTGGCTCAAAGAGTGGATGGAGCTTTGGCGGCGAAAGCGCACAGGCCCTCGCTGTCGAAGCGCAGGCCGGCCACTGCACCTATGGGCCAGTGGGTAAGGGCGCCCAGCCCGGACTGGCGGACGAACAACCGGTGCTGGCCCAGGGTGGGCACGTCCAAGTGAATATCCACGTGGTCCCCCTGGAACACATGGGTGACCACAGTGGCGCTTAGCAGCGTGTCCGGGCCCAATGCCTCTAGGCGGATATTCTCGGGGCGCACATAGACATCCAGCCGTGCGCCAACCTCGGCATAGACCCGGTCGGCAGGCAGTCGAAGGGCACTGTCGCCCACGGCCACGGTGGCCAGCTCGTCGCGGCTCAGGTAGCGACCCGGAAGGATGTTCACGTCGCCCACGAAACTGGCCACGAAGCGGTCCTGTGGGTGGCGATAGATCGCGTCCGGGGTGCCCACTTGGTGAACATGGCCCGCGGACATTACCACCACCCGGTCACTCATGCTCAAGGCCTCGCTTTGGTCATGGGTCACGAACACAGTAGTCACCCCTAGCTTGCGCTGGATATCCTTGAGCTCGATCTGCATCGACAGCCGCAGGTTCTTGTCCAGCGCCGAAAACGGCTCGTCCAGCAGTAGCACCTTGGGGCGGATCACCAAGGCCCGGGCCAGGGCTACCCGTTGTTGCTGGCCGCCGGAGAGTTCGCGCGGCTTGCGTTCGCCATAGCCTTGCAGTTTCACCAGCGCCAGGGCCTGCTCCACCCGCTGGGCAATCTCGGCCTTGGGCGCGCCGCGCATGCGCAGGCCATAGCCCACGTTCTTTGCCACGCTCATGTGCGGGAACAGCGCATAATTCTGGAAGACAATGCCGATTTCCCGCTGGTAGGGCGGGGTTTCGGTGACCAGCTGGCCGTCGATAAAGATCTCGCCGTTGTCGGCAGCGGCAAAGCCGGCCATCAGGTTAAGCAGGGTGGTCTTGCCGCAGCCAGAAGGCCCCAGCAGGGTGACGAATTCCCCTTCTTCAATCTTCAGCGACACCTCATGCAAGGCGATTGAGCCTCCGAAGCGCTTGAGCACCCGGTCCAGCCGCACGGCGATATTCGGCCTGGGCGCAGCAGCCGTGGGGGTGGCAGCGGGCGTCGTTTCAGGCATCTTGGTTTGTGCGGTCGCCATGGCGGGCTCCGGTAGCAAGGGGCAGGGGTTCAGGTGTCGGTCCAGTCGCCCCACGCACGTCCTTTGAATAATGAGTGGATCGAGCTTCACACCGCCCTGGCTCAGGCGAAACCAGCATTTGGGCGAGGTAGTGATTAGGAAAAGCCGAAGCCCGAGGCCGGCAGGTGTGCAGGGCTGATTGCTCAGGATTTTTCGTAAGCCATGTACTCATTCTGCAGAACGATGTGGTCGGCAATGTATTTGGCGTCGTGCCACACCCCATAGATAAAGGAGGAAGCGCGATTGACCAGGTTCGGCAGGCCCAGGAAGTACACGCCACTTTCAGCGCAGATGCCGCGCTTATGGAAGGGCTCGCCCTTGTCGTCGAAGGCATTGACCTTCAGCCAGCTGAAGTCGAACTTGAAGCCTGTGGCCCACAGTATGGTCGTGATGCCGGCCTTCTCCAGGTCCAGGCTCAGGATCGGCTGGGTCAGGCACTCAGGGTCAGGCAACAGCTCCCAGGCCCGCGGCTCGGGTTCAAAGGGCAGGCCGTTCTGCTCGATGTAGGCATCTGCGTCGCGCAGCACATCGAAATAGGCCCGGTCCCCCTCGGCCACGTTGGCCGCAAGGCCTGGCTCGAACGCCATCACCTGGCCGTCGAAGGCCTTGGTCAGCCCCACCAGGGTGATGCCCTGGTGAGCGAGGCGGCGAAAGTCTACCGTTTTGCCGCCTTCATAGCCGCTTACCGCGAACGCCACGTGCTTTTTCTTGGGAGTAATGCGCACCTCGTCCCACAGGCCCAGCGCGCCCAGCCACCAGCAGTAGTCACGGCCGCGATAGGCGCGGGGAGGGCGATAGTGTTCCCCCACCGAGAGATAGACAGCCTTGCCAGCCTTTTGCAGTTCCTCGGCGATCTGCGAACCTGAAGCACCTGCCCCCACTACCAGCACCGCGCCTTCGGCCAACTGACTGGGGTTTTTGTAGGCGCTTGAATGAAGCTGCTCCACTTTTGTGTGTTCGGGAACAATCTTGGGCACCGCTGGGCGCTGAAACGGCCCTGTAGCCGACACTACATTGGACGCCTCGATCACGCCCTGGGACGTGGTAACCGTAAAGCCCGGGCGGCCCTGGTTGCGCTCTACCTTGAGTACGTCCACGCCGGTGCGAATCGGCGCTTCCAACATCGCGGCATAGGTTTCAAAGTAGTCCGCCATGCGCTCTTTGGGAGGGAAGGCTTCCGGTGAGATCCCGGTGAATTTCAGGCCAGGAAAGCGATCGTGCCAGGCCGGGCCGTTGGCCACCAGGGAATCCCAGCGCTCCGACCGCCAGCGCTCGGCAATCCGGCTGCGTTCCAGCACAACATGCGGCACCTTCATAAGTGAAAGGTGCTCGCTCATCGCTATACCCGCCTGGCCCGCGCCGACCACCACGGTGTTGATTTTTTCCACTGACATATGCGTTTCCTAGAGATAGTCGACCTTTAGCGGGTCGCCGATGGCTTGCAGCGGCGGCACCTCGAGAAGGCACAGAAGCCTTGCAGGGTTGCATTGAGCTACGGCGTCAGTGTGAGCAAGCGCAGGGCCTATAGGAATTCTGCTTTTTGAACGTAGAGCTTAGGAAAAACCGAACCCGGCCTTGGCACTGAGACTGGCCCGCGGTTGCAGGACGCAGCTGAAGGGACATACGAGCGACCCGGCATGAACCGTGCAAAGTGGTTGCATAAAACGGGCGCGATTGTAGCCATCGTGGCTCGCCGACCCTTTCAAGCTGTGGAGGGCGTGATGCTCAGTCGTATTACTCAACGCCAACTGGAATACTTTGTCGCCTCCGGGGAAGCCGGGAGTATCAGTGCCGCGTCGGAACGCATTCACGTGTCGTCGCCATCGATTTCCGCGGCAATCACCCACATGGAAGCGGAGCTGGGTATCCAGTTGTTCATTCGCCACCACGCCCAAGGGGTGTCACTGACCGCGGTCGGCCGCCAGGTATTGCACGAGGCCAGGCTCATTCTTGAGCAGATGAGCAACCTCTATACGATTGCCTCGGAGTCATTGAACACTGTCCGCGGGCCGCTGCGGGTGGGTTGCCTGCACTCGCTTGCGCCCATGATTACCCCTGAGCTGGTGTTCGGCTTCGGTAGGGCCTTCCCGGGTGTACGCATTACCCAGGTAGAAGGCGACCATGAGCAATTGCTGGAGAAACTGCGCAGTGCTGAGATTGATATCGCCCTGACCTACGACTTGGCGGCCAGCGACGACATTGACTTCCAACCGCTGGCCAAGCTTCCCCCCTACGTCATGGTTGGGGATTACCACCCCCTGGCCAACCTGCCGGCTGTCACCGTGCAAGACCTCGAAGCGCACGCCATGGTGCTGCTGGACATCCCTTGGAGCCGCGAATACTTCCTGAGCCTGTTTCTCCATGCCGGCATCACCCCCAACATCGTGATGCGGTCGAGCAACCTGGAAACGGTGCGAGCCCTGGTGGGCAATGGCATCGGCTATACCATCGCCAATGCACGGCCCAAGGCCAACTTGTCCCAGGACGGCAAGCGCTTGATCCGCATCCGCCTGGCCGGCGGGCTGCACCCGCTGCAACTTGGCTATGCCACAGCCACCAACGCACAGCTGTCGCGGGTAGTGGCGGCATTTACCGAGCGCTGCCGCATGTTTGTGTCCGACCAGTACATACCCGGCATGGCGGCGCCAAGCTTCTTCGACCCGCACGCGGTACGGGCAACCGTTGATGTGGGATAGCTAGCGTGATCCGCGCGCACCGGGACAAGGCGCTGGTCAACCCTTGCGCCAGTGGACGCCCCAACGCGGTGCACAGGCTCGCCGAGCAGGACGGCCAGTGGGTAAGTTGCACAAAAAACCTCATAACGCTGCATCGGTTCTACCTATTCACTGCTCCGGTTAATCCTAATTGACCCCAGGTGCCTGCCTCCGCGAACCTCGTTTAAACGGTGCACACCGTGATGCGCGTTTACGTGGGGCGCCAGGTTGCACATCCAGATTTTTACGTTGAGCGTGGCGCAATGACATTCGACTGGAATTACCTGTTTGGCTTGCTGTGGGATACGGAGTTCTGGCGAGCGACGCTGACCGTGATCAAGCTCAGCTTTGTGACATGGGTGATCAGTATCGGGCTGGGCTTCTTTGTAGCCTTGGCCAAGCAGTCGAAACGGCCGCTGCTGAGCGCGCCGGCACGGGCTTATATCTGGCTGTTCCGCAGCCTGCCGCTGCTGGTGCTGTTGATTTTCGTCTACAACATTCCTCAGGCGTTTCCTTCTGCGTCGGTAGTGCTCGGGGACCCCTTCTGGGCGGGGCTGCTGGCCATGGTGCTGTGCGAAACCGCCTATGTCGCCGAGATTCATCGCGGTGGCCTGCTGTCGATCCACAAAGGCCAGGCTGAGGCGGCAAGAGCGCTGGGGCTGAAGTTTCTCGGCACCCAGTGGCGGGTGGTCATCCCCCAGGCGCTCAGGGTGGCCCTGCCTGCGTTGGCCAACGAATACATCTCCATCGTCAAGCTCAGTTCGCTGGTATCGGTCATCTCGCTGACCGAGATCCTTATGGTGGGGCAACGGCTGTATTCGCAGAATTTCCTGGTGATGGAGACCATGGCCGGCGTTGCGTTCTATTACGTGCTGATCGTGACTGTGTTCGATTTCCTGTTAAAACGCTTGGAGCGCTTCTTGGACGTGAACCAGCGCAATGTTTCGCGGGTACCCGATGCCCAGGTACTGGCCCTGGCAACACAGGAACGCGTTTTGGTGCAGCGCGTGGCAAGCACCGAACCACAGGCCCCGGCCCTGCAGGCTACCCGGCTGCACAAGGCCTATAACAACGTGGAGGTGCTGGGCGCGGTCAGCCTGCAAATCCAGCCAGGCGAGGTGGTGTCTGTGATCGGCCCATCCGGCTCGGGCAAGACCACGCTTATCCGTCTGCTCAACGGCTTGGAGCAGATCGACAACGGCAACATCCAGATCAATGGCCAGCCATTCATCCACCTGCACAAGCAGGGCGCGCAAAAGCCGCAATACGTCGAGCACGCCGAACACCGTCTGAACATCGGCATGGTGTTCCAGAGCTTCAATCTGTTCCCCCACCTGACGGTGCTGGACAACCTGCTAATGGCGCCGCGCTACCACCGCCTGGACCGCCTGGACGCGCTCAAGCAGCAAGCTTACGCGCTGCTTCACAAGGTAGGGATGCTTGATCACGCCTGGAAGTACCCGCACCAGCTGTCCGGCGGCCAGCAACAACGGGTGGCCATTGCTCGGGCCTTGATGATGCGTCCACAGATCATGCTCTTCGATGAACCCACCTCGGCGCTGGACCCGGAGAAGGTCAACGAAGTGTTGCAGGTCATCGAGGCCTTGGCCCAGGACGGCATCACCATGGTGATCGTTACCCATGAGATGAACTTCGCTTTCAAGGTATCGGACCGGATCGTCTTTATGGAGAAGGGGCGCGTGGTCTGCGATGACAAGCCCCAGGTGCTGCGCAGCGGCCATAACTCACGCGTCGAAGCATTTCTCAAGGATGTGTCCCTGGCGTGACCCTTTATCGTTCAAATTCCAAGAGGCATGCACATGATTGAGCAATGGCAGGTTGAGCAATTTCATCGCGATGGGTTTCTGGTAGTAGAGGGTGTGCTGGAGGCCGATGAGGTGGTCGCCCTGCAGCATGACTTCGATCAGTGGGTGGCCGAGAGCCGCAGCCACGACCAAGGCTGGGGTGAAACCCTCGATGGCCGCGCGCGCTTCGATGTGGAGCGCGACCACCGTGCCGATCACCCTTCGCTGCGGCGGGTAAGCTCACCCACCGAGATCTCGCCGGCTTACCAGCGGGTAGCATTGCAGTCATCCATGGCAGCTATCGCGGCGCGGCTGATTGGTGGCGGTGGTACGCGCTTTCATCACAGCAAGGTCAACTCCAAGCTGCCCCACACCGCCACCCAAGTGAAGTGGCACCAGGATTTTCTGTTCACGCCTCACAGCAACGACGACATTGTCACCGCCTTGCTGATGGTAAGCGAGGTAACACCAGAGAACGGCCCGCTGACGGTGATCCCCGGCAGCCACAAGGGCCCGTTGTGGTCGCACTGGCATGACGGGCGCTTTACCGGCGCCGTGGACGAGCAGGTCGTGGCCCAGCACTGCCAGGCGCCGGTAGCCTGTTTCGGCCCGGCAGGGGCGGTGTGCTTTATGCATACGCGCTTGCTACATGCCTCAAGCCCAAACGAGACCGAACTGCCGCGCACCCTGTTCATCGGCGTCTATGCCGCTGAAGACGCGTTGCCATTCGGCGAAAACCCTTTGCCCAGCGAGCACGCCGGCCTACTGGTGGCCGGTGAAGAAAGTGGCCTGGTGCGTTCCACGGCCAACCAGATGCGCCTGCCGCAGAAGCCCCGTGGTGCCTCTTTTTTTGTGCAACAAGCCGGGCACGACCAAGCCACTGCCTAACTTCTTTCAACCTTGCGGGAATTTACCATGACAGCGTTGCACACGATCGTTCGCCCTATCGCCCTGAGCCTGGTGGGCACCGCAGTGGCCATGGCCTCAATGGCCGCCTCGGCTTTCCAGCAGGACGGCAAGATCATCGCCGGTTCCGACGTTACCTTTTTCCCCTATGAGTACATGGATAACAACAAGCCGGCCGGCTTTGATATCGAGTTCCTCGATGGCTTGGGCAAGGTCATGGGGCGCAAGGTAGAAACCGTGGACACGCGCTTCCCTAACCTGATCACCGGCTTGCAGGGCGGGCGCTTCGACGTTACTAACTCGTCCATGTACATCACCGCCGAGCGCGTGAAGGTTATCGACATGATCCCGTACCTCAAGAGCGGGGAATCAATCCTGGCGCTCAAGGGGGCTGAGTTCCAGCCCAAGCGCCCGGAGGATTTCTGCGGTCACAAGGTCGGTTCCATGGCGGCGACCTCCTGGCTGCAACAGATGCACAAGCTGTCGGACGAATACTGCGTGAAGAACGGCCAACAGCCCATCGCCATCAGCGAATACAGCACCGACCCGCAGACCACCCAGGCACTGCTGGCCCACGCCGTTGAAGCGCAGATTACCGACGCGGCCGTGGCCCGTGGGGTGATCGACAAGCTCGGCGGCCGGGTGGTGATCTCTTCCGACACCCTGATCTACCCGGTACTCAACGGTTGGGGCGTGAAGAAGGGCAATGACCAGGTCAAGAGCGCACTGGTGGATGCACTGGACAAATACCGCGCCACGCCGGAGTACACCGCGCTGCTGGAGAAGTACCACTTCCAGGCGCCGACCGCCGACGACATCGCCACCCTGATGCCTAAACCCTGACCCTAGAAACGTGCGTGCCGCACCCTGGTGCGACCACGCACGGCGGAGAAAGCCCCATGGCGTTATCTATCGAAGAACAGGCCCGCATCGACCTGGCGGCGACGTTTCGCATTATCGCCCACCTGGATATGCACGAGGCTGTGGCCAACCATTTCAGTGCCGCGGTATCAGCCGACGGCAAGCGGTTTCTGATCAACCCCAAATGGAAACACTTTTCTCGCATTCGGGCCAGTGACCTGTTGCTGCTGGACGCTGACGACCCCAGCGGTGCCGACCACCCGGACGTGGACCCGACCGCCTGGTCCATCCACGGGCAGATCCACCGGCGCCTGCCCCAGGCCCGCGCAGTGCTGCACCTGCACCCGGTAAATACCACGGCGGTGGCCTGCCTGGCCAACCCTCAGGTGCCGCCCATTGACCAGAACACCGCGCGCTACTTCAATCGCGTGGCAGTGGATGAACTCTACGGGGGCATGGCCGATACCGAGGCTGAAGGGGAGCGCCTGGCTGGGCTGCTGGGCGACAAGCGCCGCCTGCTGATGGGTAACCACGGGGTGATGGTGATCGCCCCCAACATCGGCGAAGCCTTCGATGACATCTGGACGCTGGAGCGTGCCTGCCAGATTCTCGTTACAGCGTGGTCTACTGGCCAGCCGTTGAGGGTGCTGTCTGACGAGGTGGCTGAAAAGACCGCCCAAGGCTGGGAGAAGATCGCGGACTTCTCCCGGCGGCATTTCGAGGAAATGAAAGCGCTGATGATTGAGGCTGACCCGTCCGTGCTGGATTAAGCCCGCACGCGGCCTCGGTCTCAGTGGGCCAGCAATATGCCTTGGTCTACTTGGCGGATGTCGGTTCTGCCACAGAAGGCCATGGAGAGGTCCAGTTCGTTGCGGATTAGCAGAGAACGCTTGAAAGACGCCGGGAGCGGTATAGCGGGGGAATTAGGCTGGACGCGCCCTTCGCAGGAGGACGGGGCCGTTACTCCTTCTACGCTGACACCCGAAGACTGGTAGATGAGCTGGTGCGAAAATTATGCGCTGCTGAATACAATTTCAAGCCAGGTAGCGATATTTCAGACGATTGCCGCTTAACCTGAGCCTTCATCCAGTGCTCAAGCGGATGCCGTCTGGGCCGTCGCCGTTTTGCGTGGCATTCCTACGCGCTAGAGCATAGACCGAAACAAATCGTTTCTTAGGACAGGAGGCGGGTCTCTAGAGCAGCGTCTAGATCCGTGCTTGAGTGCGGACCAAGGTGTGGGTCGCAGGTGGTATTTTGCATCAAGCCCACATTGTGCGTGGCCTACAGGCATTAAAAAGCCGGCTTGTGGCCGGCTTCTCGTCGACGAGTTTGGCTTATTTTTGGTAAGCCGTGCCCATCTGCAAAAGGGAGGGTGTTGCGCTGGGGCAACGGGCGGGCTGACGGGTAGCTTGCTCGCCGGGCGCGGGCTAGAGCCTGTGCCGAGGGCGCACAGGATAGCGGCGGATGACGGGGTTGGGTAGGGGGATTTGGCGAAGGCGCAACGTTATTACGCGATTATGTGTAGGCGCTGGCGACAGCCTGCGAATCGGCCACCGCGCAAGCCTGGTCGTAACAACGCGGTAGGCGCCTGTAGGTGCGAGCGTAAGCTCGCGAACATAGGGTACAGGGGGGCCAGTGATGTCCTGTTCACCAGCTGTGCTGGCTTTTATCAAAAACAAATTAACCCTCTGATTTTAAAGGAATAAAATCACGTCATTTCAACCCGGTCTACGCCCGGCTTCCGAGCCTTGCGCCCCCGTTCGCCAGCTTCGCTGGCTCCACAGGCTGACCTGCGCACCTATCCAACGTCATACACCTGTTTGCTGCGCGACAGCGGGGCGCCTTGGCGGCGGGACGGCTCCTACAGCAGACAGGTGCCGCCGTAGATACCGCCTTCGTCCTTGTCGCGCAAACAGAGCCACACCACCCGTAGCAGCCGGCCTTGGCCGCGACTAGGTTCGACACCGTAGTGCGGCCAGTCGCGAGCAACCTCGGCTGCTACGCGGGTACACACGTGCCTCTCATCAAACAAAACTTAACCCTTTGATTTTAAAGGACCAAGATCACGGCACTTCAACCCGGTCTACGCCCAGCTTCCGAGCCTTGCGCCCCCATTCGCCAGCTTCGCTGGCTCCTACAGGTTGACCTGCGCACCTGTCCAACGTCATACACCTATTTGCTGCGTGACGGCTCCCACAGTAATTGCACCTGCCCATAAAAAACCCCAGCACAGGGCTGGGGTTTCTATCACAGTACCGCTCGCTTACTTGTAAGCAGCCACGGCCTTGGTGATTTCGGCGCGGGCGGCGTCGGCGTTGCCCCAGTCCTTGAGTTTTACCCACTTGCCCGGTTCCAGGGCCTTGTAGTTCTCGAAGAAGTGCTGGATCTGCTGCAACAGCAGGGGTGGCAGGTCGGTGTATTCTTTGACGTCTTTGTACAGCGCGCTCAGCTTGTCGTGAGGCACGGCTAGTACCTTGGCGTCGCCGCCGCCTTCGTCGTCCATCATCAGCACGCCAACCGGGCGGGCGCGGATCACCGAACCAGGCACCACGGGGTATGGGGTCACTACCAGCACGTCCAGCGGGTCACCGTCGTCGGCCAGGGTATTGGGGATGTAGCCATAGTTGGCCGGGTAGAACATCGGGGTGGCCACAAAGCGGTCAACGAAGAGCGCGTCGCTGTCTTTGTCGACTTCGTACTTGATCGGCGCATGGTTGGCCGGGATCTCGATAACGACGTGAATGTCGTTCGGCAGGTCCTTGCCGGCTGGGATCTTGCTGTAGCTCATCGATAGTGCTCCCTTAACAGTCGGATCGTTAGGCCAATGTTTGGCAAAGTGGCGGGATTATAGGCCTATCCCGAATCAGGCGTCACGCTAGGACCACCGTCCGGCTCTGCGGTTGCACGCCCAGGCTCAAACCGCGCATGGGCCTGCTCTACTTAGTGGGTAGACCCCTTGCTACCGGTGCGGGCGCGTATCACGCCCATGACCATCGGCACGAAGGACAGCGCTACGATCACCAGCACCAACAACGTGAGGTTGTGCTTGATAAAGGGCACATTGCCGAAGAAGTGACCCAGGGTGGTCAGGCTACCGACCCAGGCCACGCTACCGACCACGCTAAAGGCTAAAAAGCGTGGGTAAGGCATGTGCGCCACGCCGGCAACGAAAGGGGCGAAGGTGCGAATGATCGGCAAAAAGCGCGCAAGGGTCACGGTTTTGCCGCCGTGGTGATCGTAGAAGGCGCGGGTGCGGTCCAGATAGTCTCGGCGGAAGATCTTGGAATGGGGGTTGGCGAAGAGTTTTTCGCCGAGGGTGCGGCCCACGATGTAGTTGGTGGTGTCCCCCAGGATCGCCGCGGCCATCAGCAAGCCTACCAGCAGCAGAGGGTCCATCGCGCCACCGGCGGCCACGGCACCGGCAATGAATAGCAGCGAGTCTCCCGGCAGGAAAGGCATCACCACCAGGCCGGTTTCACAGAAAATCACTGCGAACAGGATCAGATAGACCCACCCGCCGTATTGGGTTACCAACTGGTTCAAGTAAACGTCCAGGTGGAGAATGAGGTCCAGCGGGTTTAAGTCCATGTACGTCTGCCTGCGCGCCGAGACGGCGAAAAAGCGGGCAGTATACGGGGCTGGGCACGCCAGTGACAGGCGGCGGTCTGGGCGGGCCACGCTGGCACCTATCGCCTGTAGGCGTGAGCGCAAGCTCGCGAAGAGACGGCACAGGCAACCAAGGAACGTACCCTTCGCCAGCTCGGCTGGCTCTTACAGATAATGACCAAAACGCTATCTATGCAGTATGCACAGGCCTGGCGTTAGAAGAACCCTAGCGGATTAATGTCATAACTCACCAACAGGTTTTTAGTCTGCTGATAGTGGTCGAGCATCATCTTGTGGGTTTCCCGGCCCACGCCAGACTTCTTGTATCCGCCGAAGGCCGCGTGGGCTGGGTACAGGTGGTAGCAGTTGGTCCACACCCGGCCTGCCTTGATGCCGCGGCCCATGCGGTAGGCGCGGTTGATGTCGCGGGTCCACACCCCGGCGCCCAGGCCGAACTCGGTGTCATTGGCGATGGCCAGGGCTTCGGCCTCATCCTTGAACGTGGTCACGCTGACGACTGGGCCAAAGATCTCCTCCTGGAACACCCGCATGCGGTTGTTGCCCTTGAGCAGGGTAGGCTGGATGTAATAGCCGGTGGCCAAATCCCCCTCGAGTTTTTCCACCTGCCCGCCGCTGAGTAACTCGGCGCCTTCATCCTTGGCGATTTGCAGGTAGGAGAGGATTTTGTCGAACTGCTGCTGGGAGGCTTGGGCGCCAACCATGGTTTCGGTGTCCAGCGGATCGCCACGTTTGATCTGTTGCACTTTCTTCATGATTTCTTGCATGAAGCTGCCGTAGATCGATTCCTGTACCAGCACGCGGGAGGGGCAGGTGCATACCTCGCCCTGGTTGAAGAACGCCAGCACCACCCCTTCGGCGGCTTTTTCGATAAAGGCCGGCTCGGCCTGCATGATGTCTTCGAAGAAAATATTCGGTGACTTGCCGCCCAACTCCACGGTGCTGGGAATGATGTTCTCCGCCGCGCACTTCATGATGTGGGAGCCCACGGGCGTGGAGCCAGTGAAGGCGATCTTGGCGATGCGCTTGCTGGTGGCCAGGGCTTCACCGGCTTCGCGGCCATAGCCTTGCACCACGTTGAGCACGCCAGGCGGCAACAGGTCACCGATAAGCTCCATCAGCACCGTAATCCCCAGTGGGGTCTGCTCGGCGGGCTTGAGCACAATGCAGTTGCCGGCGGCCAGCGCCGGGGCGAGTTTCCAGGCGGCCATCAGAAGGGGGAAGTTCCAGGGGATGATCTGCCCCACCACGCCCAGTGGTTCATGGATGTGATAGGCCACGGTATTACCGTCGATTTCCGCGGCACTGCCCTCCTGGGCGCGCAGGGCCCCGGCGAAGTAACGGAAGTGATCCGCCGCCAGGGGGATGTCAGCGTTCAGGGTTTCACGAATGGCTTTGCCGTTGTCCCAGGTTTCAGTGATGGCCAGCAGTTCAAGGTTCTGCTCGATACGGTCGGCGATTTTCAGCAGTACCAGCGAGCGGGCCTGGACCGAGGTGCGGCCCCAGTCCTCGGCGGCGGCATGGGCAGCGTCCAGGGCCTTTTCGATGTCTTCGGCACCGGAGCGGGGAAAGTCTGCGATGGCTTGCCCGTTTACGGGGGAGGTAGTGGTGAAGTATTGGCCCTTCACTGGCTCCACGAAGCGGCCGCCGATGTAGTTGCCGTAGCGTTCCTTATAGGAAACGGTCGCGCCTTCGGTGCCGGGGTGTGCATATCGCATGGGAGGTCTCCAGGGTCTTATTGTTGGAAGCGAGCACCTCAAGCGTAGAGCAAAGCAGGTGGTATCGGCGAGCACTTAACGTGTGGCAACGGATTGCCCCCTGGGGCATAGGCGTACCGGCCAGGCAGCCTAACGCTGCGGGTGAAATTCTTCTTGGCCTGGGCTACCCTGCCTCGACGTTTTTCGAGGTCCACCATGCATATTCATATTCTCGGCATCTGCGGTACGTTCATGGGCTCGCTGGCAGTGTTGGCCCAAAGCCTGGGGCACCGGGTCACCGGCTCCGACGCCAACGTCTACCCTCCCATGAGCACGCAGTTGCAGGCCCAGGGCATTGAGCTCACCCAGGGCTACGACCCCGCCCAATTGGCCCCCGCGCCAGACTTGGTCGTCATCGGCAATGCCTTGTCCCGTGGCAACCCGGCGGTGGAATATGTGCTCAACAAGGGCCTGCCCTATGTCTCCGGCCCCCAGTGGCTGGCAGATCATGTGCTGCAAGGCCGTTGGGTATTGGCCGTGGCCGGTACCCATGGCAAAACCACCACCAGCAGCATGCTGGCCTGGGTGCTGGAGCATGCTGGCATGGCGCCGGGCTTCTTGATTGGTGGCATTCCGCACAATTTCGACGTGTCGGCTCGGCTTGGGGATACGCCGTTCTTTGTGGTGGAAGCCGACGAGTACGACAGCGCCTTTTTCGACAAGCGTTCCAAGTTCGTTCACTACCGCCCGCGCACGGCCATCCTGAATAACCTGGAATTTGACCACGCGGATATCTTCCCCGACCTGGCCGCCATCGAGCGGCAATTCCATCACTTGGTCCGCACGGTGCCCAGCGAAGGCCTGGTGATTCACCCGGCTAGCGAAATCGCCTTGGCACGGGTGATTGGCATGGGCTGCTGGACCCCGGTACACACCACGGGGGAGGGCGGCCAATGGCAGGCCCGGTTGCTGGCCAAGGACGGCTCGCGCTTCGAGGTGAGTTTCGAGGGGCAGGCGCAGGGCGTGGTGGACTGGCCGCTAACGGGCCAGCATAACGTGGCCAATGCCTTGGCCTGCCTGGCCGCCGCTCGGCATGTGGGTGTAGTACCCGCCCTGGGGATTGAAGGCCTGTGTGGCTTTCGTAACGTCAAGCGGCGCATGGAAGTGGTCGCCCAAGTCAATGGCATCACCTTATACGATGACTTTGCCCACCACCCCACGGCCATCGCTACCACCCTGGACGGCCTGCGCAAACGCGTAGGGGCTGCTCAGGTGATCGCGGTGATAGAGCCTCGCTCCAACTCAATGAAGTTGGGCGCCCACCGTGATGGCCTGCCAGGCAGCGTGCGCGATGCCGACCAGGTGATCTGGTATGCGCCACCTAACCTAGGTTGGGATTTGGCCAGCACCGTGGCGCAATGCCCTGTACCTACGCTGGTGGCGAGCAACCTGGAGGCGATCATCGCTAAGGTGAAGGCTGAGGCGGCCCCTGGCGCCCACGTGGTGATCATGAGCAACGGCGGCTTCGGCGGCTTGCATGGCAAATTGGCGGAGGCACTGCAATGACCGGCCCTGAACGCATTACCGTAGCCATGACCGGGGCATCGGGCGCCCAGTATGGTTTGCGTCTGGTGGACTGCCTGGTGCGTGAAGACCGTGAAGTGCACTTTTTGATTTCCAAGGCCGCGCAGCTGGTGCTGGCCACGGAAACCGACGTCACCCTGCCGGCCAAGCCCCAGGCAATGCAGGCTTTTCTCACCGAGTACACGGGGGCCAGTGCTGGCCAGGTGCGGGTGTACGGCAAAGAGGACTGGATGGCGCCGGTGGCTTCCGGTTCCGGCGCGCCAGGCGCGATGGTGGTGGTGCCGTGTTCCACCGGTACTTTGTCAGCCATCGCCACGGGCGCCTGCAACAACCTGATCGAGCGCGCGGCAGACGTCGCCCTCAAAGAGCGGCGGCCATTGATAGTGGTACCCCGCGAAGCGCCCTATTCCACGCTGCACCTGGAAAACATGCTCAAGCTGTCGCGCATGGGCGTGGTCATCGTGCCGGCGTCCCCTGGTTTTTATCACCAGCCACAAACCATCGACGACCTGGTGGACTTCGTAGTGGCGCGCATTCTTAACCTGCTAGACATCCCTCAGGACATGCTGCCGCGCTGGGGTGAATACCATGTGGGTAACGATGAGTAAGGCGGGGCTGCTAGTGCTGCTGGCCTTGGCCAGTGGCTGCGCCAGCGTGAAAACCCTGGACGCCGCCAAGGCCGAGGCACCGCTGGTGTATGCCGGTACCCGGCTGGACTGGTATGCCTTGAAGGGTGGTTGCTGCCCACAGGACCGCTTCGGCGCCGAACCGCCCGCGTGGCCAGGGGTGGACCTGCCCGCCAGCGCCTTGCTCGATACCCTGCTGTTGCCGTTTTCCCTGCTGACCAGCCTGGGCGTGGGGTATCAGGCCCAGGGTGGGTTATAAGCGCTAACGCCCTAGCTTGCGCAACTCATCCGACTCCACCACGCGCACGCCCTCACCGTCTTCCAGCGCCAGGCGCCAGAGCGCCCAGGCCAGGTGACAGGCTTCGATGCCATGGTATTTGCCGGGTATCAACCGAGACAGCGGCGCTGCGAGCTGCTCGGCCAGGCGCGGCTCTGCACGGGGCCCGATCAACACTGATGGCCGCGCCAGGGTCAACTGGGGCCAGTGTTGTTCCCGCAGCGCGACTTCCAACTCGCCTTTCACCCGGTTATAGAAGGTAGAGGCGGTAGGGGCCGCGCCTATGGCACTGATCGCCAGCAAGTGACGCGCGCCCAGCTCCCTGGCCCGGCGAGCGAAGGCCAGCACCAACTCATAGTCGACGGCCTTGAAGGCTTCCTGTGAGCCGGCTTGCTTGAGGGTGGTGCCCAGGCAGCAGAAGGCGATATCCACCGGGCCTTCCAGGCGAGGCAGGAGGCTGCTGAGCTCACCCACCGGGTTGTCCAGGCGAGGGTGGTCTGCCAGGGGCCTGCGGGTGGGCGCCAGTACTCGGCTAACGGTAGGTTCGGTTAGCAGCCGGTCAAGCAGGTGTTCGCCGGTAAGGCCGGTGGCCCCGGCCAATAAGATACGTTGTGGTGTCAGGTACATAGGGCTTCCCTTCTGGCCATCAGTGGCGGCCTGGCGCTTGTTTGCCTGGGCTGGGCGCGCTGCCGCTGTGCAAGGCGTTGCTGGCCTGTTGCTGTCGCAAGCGGTGCCAGTGCTTGAGCACGCGGTCGGGTGCCCAAAGCTGAGGCTCTGAGGGCTCGAAATTCTCGGCCTGCTCACGCTGGGCCACGATGGCGCTGGCCTGCTGGAAGGCGGCTTGCAAGTCATCGGTGGTAGTCAAGGCCTGGGCGAAGAGCGCATCGCCAAAGTAGGTGAAATCCGCTTCCTCGGAGCAGCCGAACGATACCCGATCCGGCCGCGAGGCGGTCATCACCAGGGTTCGGTCGTTCTTCAGGGGGTCGATAAAACCACCTGAATAACAGGCTGAAATCACCACGATCTTGTCTCTGTCCTTCAGCGGCGCCAGCAAGGAGGCTAAGTCCTGGGCAGGCAGGTCGCCCAATTGCAACCGGGGCTGTTCCAATACCAATTCATGGTCCGCGGTGCCATGGCTGGTTAAGTAGATGAACACCAGGTCCTCTGGCCCGCTGCGCTGAGCGATGGTGTTCACGGCCCGCGCCAGGGTTTCACGAGTGGCCATCACACGGTCAGCCATGTGGTCCCGCTGGTTTACCAAGGTAATGCCACCCACGGCGCCAAACCGGGTGCCGAACAGGTCGCTGACGTAGTCTGCTTCACGCATAAACACGCTTTGCTCGCCATCACCGCCCAGGGTCAAGCTGTAGAGCTCGATCGCCGGGGTGGAGTTCGGCACCTGTGCCAGTGCCCGCTCCAACAGGGCCCCCTGGGTCAGCAGGGCCTGCTCAAGGGAGTCGGGCAGGGGGCGATCGTGCTCGTCGCGCACACGGCGACCTTCTAGCCAATAGCCTTCCTGCCGGGTGCCGTCGGCCAGTACCAAGGCGCCCTTGCCTTGGTAGGCATCGTTGATGAAGCCGCCGGTGTAGAGGCTACCGTCGGCTGACGACAACTGCCCATCGCCGTAAAAGTGCCAATCGACGAATTGGCCCTGGTAATGGCTGCCGTCGTTGGCGAAAAGGTCGCCCGGGCCATTGGGCGCGCCCTCCTTGAACTGGCCGATCCACACGTCCCCGGCCTGGGTTTCATAGCGGCCCTTGCCCTCAAGGCGGCCATGGTGGAATTCGCCGGTATAGCGATCGCCGTCGCCATTGCTGAAGGTGCCATGCCCTTCGAGCAAGCCATCGATAAAGTGGCCGCTGAACTGATTGCCGTCGGCGTCGGTGCGCACACCTTCGCCATTGGGCTGGCCGTGCTCGAAGTCCCCTTGATAGGTACTACCGTCGTCTAGGTCTAGGTGGCCGGAGCCTGCATACTGGTCGTTGACGAAGCCCCCCCGGTAAGTACGCCCAGGTGCCTTCAACGTGCCTTCGCCTTCGCGCTTACCGCGCTTGAAGCCGCCGGTGTAGGTGGTTTCACCCATGGTCAGGGTACCCTGGCCCTCAAACAACCCTTGCCTGAACTCACCTCGATACAGCTCGCCGTTAGGGCCGTGCCACTCCCCGCTGCCGTTCCACTGGCCGTCCTTGAAGGTGCCCGCGTACCAACTGCCGTTGGGGTAGTCCACACGGCCCTGGCCCTGCAGTAGCCCGTCGATCACCTGCCCATGGTATTGCCCCCCATCGGGCAGGCGGGCGTCAGCGGGCAGCAGCGGTTTGCCCTCGCCGCAAGCAGCGAGAAGCAGGCACAAGGCAACTGGAGCGAGTGGGCGCATGGCAGGGTCCGAGCAGTCAAGGCGCCGAGTATGCCGCACAACCTCTAGCGGGATACAGCCTTGGGGCGGCGCTCAGACGAAACAAAGGAATAATGGCTCGGCCATCAGCGCCGGTTTTTCTGCACCTTGCCTCTTTAAGGTGGTTCGTGCCCGCAGCAGCCACTGCCCAAGGCGCTTTTTGCTGGCCTCCAGCAAGGTTGCGTGCAACCGTACTTGAGCGTTGACTTGCACTGGCTGCAGGTAGCGCATGGTAAGCCTTCAGTGGTGCCAGGCGAAAAGCGCACCTGAACACGGTGCCCAGGTCATGGTCAAGGTAACCCAGGGGCTTACCCCTGCATGGATACCGTCTGGCACGGCTATACTGCGCGCCGATCCCAGGGCTCGTGTGCGAGGAGCCCCGTAACGGAGAAAAGCAATGCTATTGAGGGGGCTGACCTGGCTGATCGTATTCCAGCTGATTGGCACAGGTATTCACGAACTGTTCATGCCCATCCTGCCTGGGCCCATCGTCGGCCTGTTGTGCCTGTTGGGCTGGCTGATTTACAAAGGCGAGGTGTCCGCGCCGGTGGAGTTGGCTGCGTCCAGCCTGTTGCGTTACTTGCCGTTGCTGTTGGTGCCGCCAGCGGTGGGGGTGATGGTCTATGCCTCGCTGATCGCCCAGCATTTCTGGGCCATCGTGGGCGCTCTAGGGTTGTCGGCGATGCTTTCGGTAGGCCTGGCCGGATGGTTGATGAACCGGCTGATCGGCAGACGCGCCGAACAAGGTAGTGCCCATGATGCTTGATTGGCAGCGGGCCGCGGCTGCGGTCATCCATCACCCTTTGTTCGGTATTGGCGTAACCTTGGCCGCCTACCAATTGGCCATGGCCCTGTACGAGCGTACCCGCTGGGTATTCGTGCAGCCCGTGCTGGTGTCCATGCTCCTGGTAGTCGGGTCGTTGCTGGCCTGCGGTTTGAGTTACGCCGAGTACCGTCAAGGCACGGAAATTCTTGCCACGTTGCTGGGGCCGGCCACGGTGGCGCTGGGGGTGCCCCTTTACCTTAATCTGCGGCGGATCCGCCAGCTGTTATGGCCCACACTGATTACCTTGGTGGTGGGGGGCATAGTAGCTACTGGTTCGGGCCTGCTGTTGGGCTGGTGCTTTGGTATGGACCGGGAAACCCTGATGACCATGGCACCCAAGTCGGTGACGTCGCCCATTGCCATGCTGGTAGCGGGCCAGATGGGCGGGGTGCCAGCCCTGACGGCCGTATTCGTGCTGGTCACTGGGGTGATTGGCGGGATTTTCGGGCCGGGTATCCTGGGGCTATTGAAGGTCCAGGCACCGGAAGCGCGGGGCATGGCCCTGGGCCTTACCGCTCATGCGGTGGGAACGTCGGTCGCCTTGCAGGAAGGGGAAACCTGCGGCGGCTTCGCTGCCTTGGGCATGAGCCTGATGGGGGTGGCAACCGCGGTATTTCTGCCCTTAGCCGTAAGCCTGTTCGTATGAGGAATGCTTGATGAAGCTGCCGTTATTTCCGCTCAACACCGTGCTGTTCCCAGGCTGCATCCTGGACCTGCAGATTTTCGAGGCGCGCTACCTGGACATGATCAGCCGCTGCATGAAGCAGGGTGAGGGGTTCGGCATCGTGTGCATACTGGAGGGCAGCGAGGTCGGCAGCGCCGCTACCGCTCATGCCTTCCTGGGGTGCGAAGCCCGCGTGCTGGATTTCGAGAAGCAAGACAATGGCTTGCTGGGGCTGCGCATCCAAGGGGCTCGGCGTTTCGAGGTGCAGAGCACTGAGGTGCAACAGGACCAGTTGATCACCGCCGATGTGCGCTGGCTGGAGGAACCACCCGAAGCGCCGTTGCAGGACGAGGACGCTGACCTGCTGGCGTTGCTGACCGCATTGGCCGAGCACCCCATGGTGGCGGCCTTGGGCATGGGCGGCACGCCTGAAGGGCGCCAGGTGTTAGCCAATCGCTTGGCCTACCTATTGCCTTTCGAAGACGAGAGCAAGGTAGAACTGCTTGGGCTAGAAAATCCTGAGGCTCGATTGGGCGCTATTCAGGGCTTGCTTGAGCGGATGCAGGGCGAGCTTCAGGGGTGAAGCTCGCTTTACCTTAATAGGCATAACGCGTGAGCGCATCGGCCAGGTCGTGCCATACCGCCCAGCCGAACACCGCGACGCAGGGCACCAAGACCACGCACCAGGTGCGCCAGCTCAGAGGCTCCAAACGGTGTACCCGCAAGGTGATTGCCAACCCCGCCGCGCACACGAACACTGCCAACAGCGCCCCGGCTAGTACATCGGTGGGCCAATGAGCACCGAGGTATACCCGAGAGGAAGCGATTGCCAGGGCCGGCAGGCAGCCGAGGATCATCCAGGTCAAGCGCATGCGGGAGGGTTGCCCGCGACTGGCGAGCACTGCCAATACCAGGAAGAAGGCAAATGACGCCGAGCTATGGCCACTGGGCATGCTGTAGGTGGTCAGGGGTGTACTAAGCACTTCAGGGCGAGTACGGGCGAACAGCCATTTAAGGGTGCCATTGCCAATGGCGGTGCACAGCAGCACGCCGCCGGCAAACAGGGCGTGGCGCCAATGCCGGGCGATCAGCAGCAACAGCGTCAGCAGCATGCCCACGAACAGCTGGGTACGAAAATCCCCAAGCCGGGTCACCGCCACCACGATAGGGTCCAGTTTAGCGCTGCGGTGCTCCTGCACCAGGGCCACCAGCCCTTGGTCGAAGTGGGCAAGGTAGGGCCAGCCCAGGAACACCCCCAGCAGAAGAATAAAGCTGGCGGCGCTGGTCAGCACGGTGGCAGCCGGCTGGCGGCGCAGGCTGCTGTTGATGGCAAGGCCAATAAGCCCCACCAGGCCCACCGCGACTACCGCTGCCTGCGGCCAGAAGCCTGGCGGCAAGGGCAAGCGGACTGCTGCGCCAGTGGCCCACCCTGGCAGCAGGTAGGCCACCGCCCACCCTGCCGCGGCCAGCAGGCTGACCAGGGCGAACTTGATAAAGGGCATTTCCAGCATGCCCGCCACCATGGGCAGCATGGGCCGCAACGGGCCAATAAACCGTCCCACCAGCAAGCTGGCCACCCCATAGCGCTGGATAAAGTGTTCCGCGCCGGTGAGCCATTGTGGGTGGCTACGCAGCCCAGGCAAGCCACGAATGTTTTGCTGCAGGCCGCGGCCTATGGCGTACGATACGCCATCGCCCAGCAACCCGCCTGCGTAGGCCAAGAGCAAGGTATCGCCCAGGCCGAGCGCGCCGCCTCCGGCCAGGGCGGCCACGGCGAACAGCGCCACCGTGCCCGGCACGATGAGCCCGGCGATGGCCAGGCACTCCACGAATGCCACTAGGAAGATCGTCGCGCCCAGCCACTGCGGGTTGGCGCCGAGCCATTGATTCATTTCACCCAGCCAGGCCTGCATGGTTAATTTCCTTGGATCAGCAACTGATAATCACGCCCTTCGACCTGGCCCCGGCGCAGCGGGTTACGCGTGCAGAAACGAGCATACTGAGCATCGACAAAGCGGTACGGCAAATGTTCGTCCCGGCCCAAGGGAATGCCCAGGCGTGTGGTCTGGATTATTTGTTTCACTTCATTGCCAACATCGGCCACGTACAAGCCCTCGGGATCAAAACGGCGTGCGTTCCACATCGGGACCTTCAAGCCCAAGGCCCGGCACAACAAGGTTTGCCCGGCGCACAGGCGCTCCGGTGGGCGCGGCTCGCCACTGGCGCTAGGGTTATTAAGGGTCATCTGCGCCAAGGCGTTTTTATCACTGACGGCGTCGACCCAAGGGAAGCCGGATTTGATTAGTACGGCATTGCCCGGGCCTTGGGCGCTAAGGTTCAAAGAGTCGCCGCCACGGGCGTAATACATGTAGATATGCCCGCCATCGAGGAACATGGCGCGGCGGCTTTCGGTATAGCCCAGGGAGGAGTGGCTGCCTTTTTCGGCCTGGTAGTAGGCTTCTGTTTCGATGATGCGCGCGGCCAGCCAATAGGCGCCTTGGCGGTGGCGGATGACCTTGCCTAGTAGATCACGAGCGACCAGTTGAGCGTCTCGATTGAAGAAGGTGTCGGGTAAGGGCGTGGTGGGGCGAAGGTCGCTCATTCAAACAAAAGCCTGGGGAATGAATACAGATGATAGCAAGCGAACGCGAAAGGTTTCAGCGCGCTAAAGACGCTTGTTTGTAACCATCTGCCCGGCACCGCTGTTAGTCGTTACCCGTCACGGCTATAATCAGCGGCTTTCCTCTTTTCCAAGCCATGGAACCATGACTGAGCCTGTTCTCGATTACATGCACCGCCTTGGTCACGCCGCGCGCGAAGCCGCGCGACTCATTGCGCGTGCCAGTACAGGCGTGAAGAATCAGGCCTTGCTAGCCACCGCCGAGGCACTCGACCAGGCGCGCGAAGCGCTGGCCGCCGCTAACGAGCAGGACATGGCCAGCGCCCGTGCCAACGGCCTGGAGCCTGCCTTGCTGGACCGCCTGGTACTCACCCCGGCCCGGATCGACGGCATGATCGCCGGCTTGCGTCAGGTAGCGGCATTGCCCGACCCCGTGGGCGCTATTCGCGACATGAGCTACCGGCCTTCGGGCATTCAGGTGGGCAAGATGCGCGTGCCCCTGGGCGTGGTTGGCATCATCTACGAGTCTCGGCCCAACGTGACCATTGACGCCGCCAGCCTGTGCCTGAAGGCCGGCAACGCCACCATTCTGCGCGGCGGCTCGGAGGCCATTCATTCCAACCGCGCCATCGCCGCCTGTATCGGCAAGGGGCTGGAGGCCGCTGGCCTGCCCGCCACCGTGGTGCAAGTGGTGGAAACCACGGATCGCGCGGCGGTGGGGGCACTTATAAGCATGCCCGAGTACGTGGATATCATCGTGCCCCGTGGCGGCCGAGGGCTGATCGAGCGGGTCAGTCGCGACGCCCGGGTGCCGGTGATCAAGCACCTCGATGGCATCTGCCATGTCTATGTGTCGGCCCATGCCGACCTGGCCAAGGCCAAGCGCATTGCGCTGAACGCCAAAACCTACCGTTACGGCATTTGCGGGGCCATGGAAACCTTGCTGGTCGATACGTGCGTGGCGTCAGCCTTCCTGCCTGCCATGGCGGCACGGCTGGTGGAGAAGGGCGTGGAACTGCGTGGCTGTGAGCATACCCGCGCCTTCATCGACGCAATACCCGCCACTGAAGAAGACTGGCACACCGAGTACTTGGCGCCGGTGCTGTCCATTCGCGTAGTCGACGGCCTGGATGCCGCCATCGCGCACATCAACCACTACGGCTCGCACCATACCGATGCCATCGTTAGCGAGCACCAAGGCCAAGCGCGGCGCTTCCTTGCCGAGGTGGATTCAGCCTCGGTGATGCTCAACGCTCCTACCTGCTTCGCCGATGGCTTCGAGTACGGCCTGGGCGCGGAAATCGGCATTTCCACTGACAAACTCCACGCCCGTGGCCCAGTGGGCCTCGAAGGGCTGACCTGTGAAAAGTACGTGGTCATTGGCGACGGCCAGCTGCGCGGCGAGTCGAGCGCCCATTGAGCATCGAGGCACGGGCGCCGTTGCAGGCTCCAGTATCCCCGCGCAAGCGCATAGGCCTGCTAGGCGGAACCTTCGACCCCGTGCATATCGGCCACCTGCGCAGCGCGCTGGAGGTGGCCGGCGTGCTGGAACTGCACGAACTGCGCCTGGTACCCAATGCCCGGCCACCGCACCGCGATCAGCCACGGGTGAGCGCCGAGCAGCGGCTGGAGATGGTTGAGCGGGCGGTACTGGGCGTCGCGCCCTTGTGCGTGGATGGGCGTGAGCTGCTCCGAGATCGGCCGTCCTGGACCATCGACACGCTAGAAGCGGTGCGCGCCGAGCTGGCTATGGGTGACCAGCTGTTTCTATTGTTGGGTTGGGATGCCTTTTGCGGGCTACCGGGCTGGCACCGTTGGAGCGAACTGCTTCAGTACTGCCATATCATCGTGCTGCAACGGCCAGACGCCGACAGTGAGCCGCCCGATGCCCTGCGTAACCTGTTGGCCGCTCGCGCGGTCAGCGCCCCCACTGCCCTTCAAGGGGCAGCGGGGCAGATTGCTTTCGTCTGGCAGACACCCCTGGCGGTGTCCGCTACCCAGATCCGCCAGCTGCTGGCCAGTGGCAAGTCGGTTCGTTATCTGGTGCCGGACGCAGTATTGGCCTACATCGAGGCGCACGGGCTTTACCGCGCGCCCAATTGACCGGGCAGTCGCGGAATAGCCCGCGCCCCGCACACACAAGTTGATGAGTGTTATATGAAGAAGCATGCAATGAAAAGCGAAGAGCTGGTTCAACTGGCGACCGCGGCCCTTGAGGACATCAAGGCCCAGGACGTCCTCAGCATCGACGTGAAAGACAAAACCAGTATTACCGACTACATGTTGATCGCCACCGGTACCTCCAACCGCCACGTCAACTCCATGGTCGAGCACGTACGTGAAAAGGTAAAAGCCCAGGGCGTGCAGCCGCTGAGCGAAGAAGGCAAGGGCGACAGCGACTGGGTGCTGCTGGACCTGGGCGATGTGGTGGTGCATGTGATGACCTCCGCCGCGCGTCAGTTCTATGACCTGGAGCGCCTATGGCAGGGCGCGGAGCAAAGCCGTGCACAACACGCGCCGGACTACACCCATTTCGATCCGCACACGCCTGAATAAGCCATTATGCGTTTGCGTTTGATCGCGGTCGGTTCGCGTATGCCGAAGTGGGTCGAGGACGGCTGGCAGGAATATGCCCGCCGGTTGCCGGCCGAGCTGCCACTGGAGCTGGTAGAGATTCCCCTCAATACCCGGGGGAAGAACGCCGACGTGGCGCGGTTGATCCGCCAGGAAGGCGAAGCGATGCTGGCCAAGGTGCAGCCAGGGGAGCGTGTAGTCACCCTTGAGGTCCACGGCAAGTCTTGGAGCACCGAGCAGTTGGCCGGTGAGCTGGAGCGCTGGCGGCTGGATGCGCGTACGGTGAACTTCATGGTGGGCGGGCCCGAGGGCCTGGCGCCAGAAGTCTGTGCCAGGGCTGACCAGCGCTGGTCGCTGTCGGCGCTCACGCTGCCTCATCCGCTGGTGCGTATCCTGATTGGCGAACAGGTTTATCGGGCATGGACGGTGCTGTCCGGCCATCCCTACCATAAATAAGCCCCGAAAGCCTTCGCCGATGTCTCAGCCGATCCGCCTCAAGGACCATGAAAAAGACGCCCGCCTGGTGCGTGGGCGCGTGGTCGTGGGCGCGGTGGTTGTAATGGTGCTGGTGGCTGCCCTGGTGGCTCGGCTGTATTTCCTGCAGGTGGTGCAATACGAGTATCACTCCACGCTGTCGGAAAACAATCGGGTGCATGTGCAGCCCATTCCGCCAAGCCGCGGCCTGATTTACGACCGTAACGGTGTGATCATCGCCAACAACCGTCCCAGCTTTAACCTCAGCGTGACCCGCGAGCGGGCAGGGGACTGGGAGGCGATTCTCGACCGCATCGTCGAGGTGCTGGAGCTTACCCCCGAAGACCGCGCCTTGTTCGAAAAACGCATGCGCCAGGGTCGCAGGCCGTTCGAGCCGGTGCCGGTGATGCAAGAGCTCACCGAGGAGCAGATCGCCCGTATCGCTGTGAACCAGTTCCGCCTGCCGGGCGTGGAAGTGGTCGCCCAACTCACTCGTCATTACCCCCAAGGCGCGCATTTCGCGCACTCGGTAGGGTACATGGGGCGCATCAACGAGAAAGAGCTCAAAAGCCTGGACCCGGTCAACTACAGCGGCACCCACCAGATTGGCAAAACCGGCGTGGAGCGCTTCTATGAGGCCGAGCTTCACGGCCAGGTGGGTTACGAAGAAGTCGAAACCAACGCCCGAGGCCGGGTATTGCGGGTGCTCAAGCGTACCGACCCGGTGCCTGGCAAAGACATCGTGCTTACTCTGGATATCCAGCTGCAAGAAGCCGCCGAAGCCGCCTTGGGTGGGCGGCGCGGCGCGGTGGTGGCGCTTGACCCGCGCAATGGCGAGGTGCTGGCGATGGTGAGCCAGCCAAGCTTTGACCCTAACCTGTTCGTGACCGGTATCCCGTTCAAGCTCTACGCCGAACTGCGGGATTCCATCGACCGGCCGCTGTTCAACCGGGTGCTGCGCGGCCTGTACCCGCCGGGCTCTACCATCAAGCCCGCGGTGGCCATCGCAGGCCTGGACAGTGGCGTGGTTACACCCTCCAGCCGTGTGTTCGACCCGGGCTACTACACCTTGCCCAACTACGATCACAAGTACCGCAACTGGAACCGCACTGGTGACGGCTTCGTTGACCTGGACACGGCCATCATGCGCTCCAACGACACCTACTTCTACGACCTGGCTCATAAGCTGGGCATCGACCGCCTGGGCGATTACCTGCGGCGCTTCGGTATCGGCCAGCGCGTGTCCCTGGACATGTTCGAAGAATCTCCAGGCCTGATGCCTTCCCGGGAGTGGAAGCGGGTTACCCGCAAGCAGGTGTGGTACCCCGGCGAAACCCTGATTCTCGGCATCGGCCAGGGCTATATGCAGGCCACGCCATTGCAGCTGGCGCAAGCCACGGCATTGATTGCCAACAAAGGCCGCTGGAACCGCCCGCACCTGGCCAAAACGATTGAAGAGCAGCCACCGGTCGATCCTTCACCCATGGCGGATATCGTGCTGCGGGACCCCAGCGACTGGGCTCGGGTCACCCATGGCATGGAACAGGTGATGCAGGGCGCGCGGGGTACGGCCCGTAAGGCGGCCCAAGGCGCGATGTACCGGATCGCCGGCAAAAGTGGTACCGCCCAGGTGGTCGCCATTCGCCAAGGTGAGCGCTACGACCGCAACAAGCTTCAAGAGCGGCACCGAGACCACGCCCTGTTCGTAGGCTTCGCCCCGGCGGAAGCCCCCAGAATCGTCGTGGCGGTAATGGTAGAAAACGGCGAGTCCGGCTCGGGCGTGGCCGCGCCTGTAGTGCGCCAGGTTCTGGATGCCTGGCTGCTGGGCCCTGACGGCCACCTCAAACCTGAATACGCCAGCGTAACGGCCCCGGAGAAAACGGCCCGTGAAGAATAATTTCGACCGTATTCTGTCCAGCGAAGACGTGATGCGGCGCCGCGCCACCTTTTTACAGCGCATCCACGTGGATGGGCCGCTGCTTGTGTTGTTGCTGACGTTGGCCACGGGCAGCCTGTTCGTGCTGTATTCGGCCAGCGGCAAAAGCTGGGACCTGCTGATCAAGCAGGCTTCGTCCTTCGGCATCGGCCTGGTGTCGATGTTCATCATTGCCCAGTTGGAGCCGCGTTTCATGGCGCGCTGGGTACCTTTGGCCTACGTGCTCGGGGTGGTGCTGCTGGTGGTGGTGGACGTCATGGGCCACAACGCCATGGGGGCCACCCGCTGGATCAACATCCCCGGGGTAATTCGCTTCCAGCCCTCGGAATTCATGAAAATCATCATGCCGGCAACCATTGCCTGGTACCTGTCCAAGCGAACGCTGCCGCCCCACCTTAAACATGTAGTAATCAGCCTGGCGTTGATCGGTGTGCCGTTCGTGCTTATCGTGCGTCAGCCCGACCTGGGTACTTCGCTGTTAATCCTGGCCTCGGGTGCCTTCGTGCTGTTCATGGCGGGGCTGCGCTGGCGCTGGATACTCAGCGTAATCGCCGCGGCGGTGCCAGTGGCGGTGGCCATGTGGTTTTTCATCATGCACGACTACCAAAAGCAGCGGATCCTCACCTTCCTTGACCCAGAAAGCGACCCTTTGGGCACGGGCTGGAACATCATCCAGTCCAAGGCGGCGATCGGTTCAGGGGGCGTGTTCGGTAAAGGCTGGCTGCTGGGCACCCAGTCGCACCTGGATTTTTTGCCCGAGAGCCACACAGACTTTATCATCGCGGTTCTTGGAGAAGAGTTCGGGTTGGTGGGCATCTGTGCACTGCTGCTGATCTATCTGTTGTTGATTGGTCGCGGGCTGGTCATCACAGCCCAGGCGCAAACCCTCTACGGCAAGCTGCTGGCGGGTAGCCTGACCATGACCTTCTTCGTGTATGTGTTCGTGAATATCGGCATGGTAAGTGGGTTGTTGCCCGTGGTTGGGGTGCCCCTGCCCTTCATTAGTTACGGCGGAACTTCGCTTGTGACGCTACTGTCAGCGTTTGGGGTTTTGATGTCGGTCCATACCCATCGCAAGTGGATCGCTCAGGTTTGATTAAGGTGATGATTTCAATGCAAGCAATGCGTGGCTGGGTCGCTCGATACGCTCCTTGGGTCGGCCTGGCGGGCATCCTTGGCAACCCTGGCTCTTCGGTAGCCGGTGACTACGAGGGCTCCCCTCAGGTTGCTCAGTTCGTGGGCGAAATGACCCGCGATTACGGCTTTGCCGGTGAGCAGTTGATGGGGGTATTCCGTGAGGTCGAGCGCAAGCAGGCCATCCTCGATGCCATCTCCCGACCAGCCGAACGGGTTAAACCTTGGAAAGATTATCGCCCGATCTTCATCACCGATGCTCGCATCGCCCGTGGTGTGGACTTCTGGCGCCAGCACGAAGCGGCCCTGGCCCGTGCTCAGCAAGAGTATGGTGTGCCTGCCCAGGTGATAGTGGCGATCATCGGCGTAGAAACCTTCTTTGGCCGCAACACGGGTAATTACCGGGTCATAGACGCGCTTTCTACCCTGGGCTTCGACTATCCTCCCCGAGCTGACTTCTTCCGCAAGGAGCTGCGCGAGTTCTTGCTGCTGGCCCGTGATGAGCAAGTCGACCCCATGACGCTCAAAGGCTCTTATGCCGGGGCCATGGGCTTGCCGCAGTTCATGCCCAGCAGCTTCCGAGCCTATGCGGTGGACTTCGACGGCGACGGCCATATCAATATCTGGAGTGACCCGGTCGATGCCATTGGCAGCGTGGCCAGTTACTTCTCCCATCACGGTTGGGTCGCGGGCGAGCCTGTGGTCAGCCGCGCCGATGTGCGAGGCAGCCGCGCCGACGAGGGGCTGAGCCCAGGCCTGGACCCGACGAAAACCGTTGGGGAGTTGCGAGGGCTAGGGTGGTCGAGTCATGATGCGCTGCGCGATGACCTGCCGGTCGTTGCATTCAAGCTCGATGGGGAAGCAGGGCCTGAATACTGGATGGGCCTGAAGAACTTCTATGTGATCACCCGGTACAATCGCAGCGCGATGTACGCCATGGCGGTTTACCAATTGTCGCAAATGCTGGTTCAAGCACGGGGCACCAATTAATGCGGGCTTTGCCGTTTCGCACATCACTGAAGCTGACGTTCTACGGGGCAATGGCCTTGTTGGTCGCCAGTTGCTCCAGCAGCCGTGCGCCCGAGCCTCGCCCCAGCCCTACGTATACCGTGCGTGCCCAGCCGGGCCTGGACATCAACCGCGCCCACAAAGACGGCGCGCCTTGGTGGGACGTAGACGTATCTCGCATCCCCGACGCCGTGCCTACGCTGCACACCGGCCCTTACAAGGCCAACCCGTACACTGTGCTAGGCAAAACCTATTTTCCCATTCAGCAGGCCAACAGTTACGTGGCAGTGGGAACGGCCTCTTGGTACGGCACCAAGTTTCACGGCCAGAACACTGCCAACGGCGAGGTGTACGACCTCTACGGCATGAGCGCGGCCCATAAAACGCTGCCGCTGCCCAGTTATGTGAAGGTCACCAACCTGGACAACAGCCGCAGCGTGATCCTAAGGGTGAACGACCGTGGCCCGTTTTATTCGGACCGCATCATTGACCTCTCCTACGCCGCCGCTAAAAAGCTCGGTTATGCCGAATCCGGCACCGCTCGCGTGCGGGTAGAAGGCATTGACCCGCAGCAATGGTGGGCCCAGCGTGGCCAAACCGCGCCCATGGTGCTGCAGCAGCCGGCGGTTCAGGTAGCCCAGGCACGGCCAGCGCTTACACCCAGTACCGGGGCCATCGAACAGTACACGCCACCGCCGCAGCAGCATGCCGTGGCCACGGCACCGGTTAGCATCGACCCAAAAAAAAACGCTTCTGCGCAGGCAACTGGCCTCTATCTCCAGGTGGGCGCCTTCGCCAACCCGGACGCTGCCGAGCTGCTCCGTTCGAAGCTCAGTACCATGGTCAAGGCCCCGGCCTTTACCAGCCCTACGATTCGCAACCAGCAAACGCTCTATCGCGTGAGGCTGGGGCCGATCGGAACTCAGGATGAAGCCCAGCAAGTGCAGCACAGCATTCGCCTGGCCAACCTCGGCTCGCCGAGCATGGTCACCGCTGACTGATCAAGCAGGCCCGCGCCGGTTCGTGTCTTGAACCGGCGGCGCACCACGGACGGTCACCCACGTAAGCCCTTACACGGCTTTGAAAAGATTTGCCCATAGGGCCAGTGCCATGAGTAATCTCGAGAGACGGATGAACATCACCAACTTTGCCAAACGCCTGTGCTTGCTAGTTCCCTTGCTGCTTTCGCCCGCTGCCTGGGCCGCCGATCAGATGGTGCCGGCCGCGCCTCAATTGGCCGCGCGCGCCTATGTGCTGATGGAGGCCTCCAGTGGCAACGTACTGATCGACAGCAACGGTGACGAGCGCCTGCCGCCGGCAAGCCTGACCAAGCTGATGTCTGCCTACATCGCGACCCTGGAAATCCGTCGCGGGCAGATTGGCGAAAATGACCTGGTGACCGTCAGCGAGAACGCTTGGCGCACCGGTGGTTCGCGGATGTTCATCAAGGTTGGCTCCCAGGTGACTGTCAGCGACCTGCTGCACGGGATCATCATTCAGTCCGGCAACGACGCCACCGTGGCCCTGGCCGAACATATCGCTGGCAGCGAAGACGCCTTCGCCGACATGATGAATGCCACAGCCAAGAAGCTGGGCATGGACAACAGCCACTTCATGAACCCAACGGGCCTGCCGAACCCAGACCACTACGCATCCGCGCACGACATGGCGATCCTGGCACGGGCCATCATTCATGAAGACCCCGCCCACTATGCGATCTACTCCCAGAAGGAGTTCTTCTGGAACAACATCAAGCAGCCCAATCGTAACCTGCTGCTATGGCGCGACAAGACCGTCGATGGCCTGAAAACCGGCCACACCCAGGAAGCCGGCTATTGCATGGTGGCCTCGGCCGTACGTGATGGCACCCGTCTGATCGCGGTAGTGTTCGGCACCAGCAGCGAACAGGCTCGCGCCGCCGAAACGCAAAAGTTGCTGACCTACGGCTTCCGCTTCTTCGAAACCCAAACCTTCTATAAAGCCGGTACCGAGCTGAACAAGGCTCCGGTCTGGAAGGGCACCACCAATGAAGTCAAGGCAGGCCTGGCAGAAGACCTGACCATGACCCTGCCACGTGGCCAGCTGAAAAACCTGCAAGCCAGCATGACCATGAACCCTCAATTGACCGCGCCGATCGAAAAGGGGCAGGTTGTGGGTAAAGTGGAAGTGAAGAACGGCGACAAGGTTGTGGAAACCAAAGACCTCATCGCGCTGGACGGTGTGGAGGAGGGTGGCATCTTCCGCCGGTTGTGGGATAGCATTCGCCTATTCTTCTACGGCTTGTTCAACTAACGATCCGTCGGTTACCCCTCCCCAGCCCCTGGCTGCGGGAGGGGTAGCTTTTTTCCACGGCTTGATGAGGCCGTCACTGCCATGACAGACACAGATGTAAAGTCTCATATCATTGAATTTCCTTGCCCTGACTACCCGATCAAGGTAATCGGCGATACCGTCGTGGGGTTCAAGGATGCAGTCATCGAGATCCTCGCCAAATACGCCAAGGTCGATATCAAGAGCCTGGCGGAGCGGCAAAGCAGCAATGGCAAGTACACCACCGTCCAGCTGCATATCATTGCCACCGGTCAGGAACAACTGCGCGATATCAACAGTGCGTTGCGGGCCACCGGTTTTGTCCACATGGTGCTGTGATGCCCGGCTGCCTGGGCTTTCGCGAGCTCGGTCTGTTACCTTACGAACCGGTGTGGCAGGCAATGCGTCGATTTACCGACGAAGCCCGTGAGGGTACCCTGGGGGACGAGGTCTGGTTGGTCCAGCACCCGCCGGTATTTACCCAGGGCCAGGCGGGCAAGGCCGAACATGTGCTGCTCCCCGGTGATATCCCCGTGGTGCAGGTAGATCGCGGTGGCCAGGTTACTTATCATGGCCCCGGTCAATTGGTGGCCTACCTGATGCTGGATCTGCGCGCGCGTGGTTTCGGCGTGAGGGACCTGGTAACCCGTATCGAGCAGGCGCTTATCGCCTTGTTGGGCGATTACCGTGTGCAAGCGCAAGCCAAGGCCGATGCCCCTGGTGTATATGTGCGAGGCGCGAAGATTGCCTCCCTGGGTCTGAGGATCCGCCACGGCAGGTCCTTCCATGGCCTGGCCATGAACGTGGACATGGACCTGCGGCCGTTCCAGAGAATCAACCCGTGTGGCTATGCTGGCCTTGCCATGACGCAACTGGCCGACCATACCACCGGGGTAGACTTTTCCGAGGTTAGTGCCCAGCTGCGCGCGCAGCTCGTCGAACACCTCGATTATGCTGAGCAGACGACCCTCACGGGCGGAATCGACTGATATGACTACTGCGCAAGACACCCTCGCCAGCCCAGAGGCGGCCCTTCTGAAGCCCGCGCCGAAAAAGGTTGAAGCGGGCGTAAAGCTGCGCGGCGCCGAAAAGGTCGCTCGCATTCCGGTAAAGATCATCCCTACCGATGAGCTGCCTAAAAAGCCCGACTGGATTCGCGTACGTATTCCGGTGTCGCCGGAAGTCGATCGAATCAAGCAGCTGTTGCGCAAGCACAAGCTCCACAGTGTGTGTGAAGAAGCGTCCTGCCCAAATCTGGGGGAATGCTTCTCTGGCGGTACCGCTACCTTCATGATCATGGGCGACATCTGCACCCGCCGTTGCCCCTTCTGCGACGTGGGCCATGGCCGTCCCAAGGCGTTGGACGTGGACGAGCCCCACAACCTGGCGGTGGCCATCGCTGACCTGCGCCTGAAGTATGTGGTGATTACCTCGGTAGACCGTGACGACCTGCGCGATGGCGGTGCCCAGCACTTTGCCGACTGCCTGCGGGAGATTCGCAAGCTGTCCCCCGGTGTTCAGCTCGAAACCCTGGTACCCGATTACCGTGGGCGCATGGATATCGCATTGGATATCACTGCCCAGGAGCCGCCGGACGTGTTCAACCACAACCTGGAAACTGTTCCACGCCTTTACCGCGCTGCGCGCCCGGGTTCGGATTATGACTGGTCACTGGACCTGCTGCAGAAATTCAAGCAGCGCGTGCCCCATGTACCCACCAAATCGGGCCTGATGCTGGGCTTAGGGGAAACGGACGAAGAAGTGATCGAAGTGATGCACAAGATGCGCGAACACGACATCGACATGCTTACCCTGGGTCAGTACCTGCAACCCTCCCGTAGCCACTTGCCGGTGCAGCGGTTCGTTCACCCTGATACCTTCGCCTGGTTCGCCGAGGAAGGCCAGCGCCTGGGCTTCAAGAACGTGGCATCCGGCCCGCTGGTGCGCTCGTCGTATCACGCAGACCAACAAGCTCACGAGGCGAAGATCAAGCTTTGAGCGAGGTGCCGGGCAAACCAGTTTCCGCGTTGAGCCTGGGTGATTGCCTGGGCCTTATCGCTCCGGCTGGCCCTGCTCAATTCGATACGGTCGCGGCCCATGCCTGGGCTGCCGGCCATGGCTATGGCCTGAAGATTTTCCCTGGCGTGGCCCAGGCCAGTGGTTACTTGGCAGGCAGCGATCAGGTGCGCTTGGCCGACCTGCATGCCGCTTATGCTGACGCTGCCATCGCTGCCGTGTTGTGCATTCGCGGGGGCTATGGCAGCCCCCGGTTGCTGGACAAGATCGACTATAGCCTGCTCCGGGCCAACCCTAAGCCGTTCGTGGGCTACAGCGACCTTACTGCGCTGCACCAGGCCTTGTGGCTGGAAACCGGCCAAGTGAGCTTTCACGGCCCCATGCTGCGGCCTGACCTGCTAACTCCGCGCCTGCCGCCTACCGAGGCATTGCTGTTGCGCATGCTAAGAGGTGAGCTGGCAAAGGGTGACACCGTGGCACACCCTGCGGATTGGCCATTGACGACTTTGCACGGCGGTCATGCCCAAGGGCGGCTAACCGGCGGCAACCTCACGATGATAGGTGCTTCCCTTGGCACGCCGTGGGTAATCGACACCCACGGTGCCATTCTTTTTATCGAAGACGTGAACGAGCCGTTGTTCCGGATCGACCGTACGCTTAATCAGCTCCGCTTGGCCGGTAAGTTCGAAGGGCTTCGTGGGGTGCTATTGGGGGATGTGGCCAAGGTCGAACTCGGCCCGCTGTATGCCTTGGTACAGGAAACCTTCGCCGACGCCCGCATTCCTGTATTGGCTGGCTGGCGAAGCGGCCATTGCGACCCCAACCTGACCCTGCCCCTAGGGGCTCAGATCCAGCTAGACGCTGACAAACAGTGCCTGGTTTTGGCCCAAGACATTACCGCTCGATAATCCACCCGCCTGTAGGCGCGAGCACAGTTCGCGTGCACATTGACCGCAGAGCCCTTGTAGGAGTGAGCGCAGCTCGCGAACAGGCCGTACAGCCAACACCTGTAAAGCCTGTGAGTTCGCGCGCTTCGCTGGCGCCCACCCTGTTATTGGGTGGCGCCCCGCAGGCTCTCCAGCAGCTTATGGGTGGGGTAACCATCGGCAGGCCAGCCTCGGGCTTGCTGGGCGGCGCGGATGGCTTTGCGCGTGTTGGCGCCGATGATGCCGTCGGCAGTACCAGCATCGTATTGAGCAGCGGTTAACAGGGTTTGCAGCTCCATCCGCTCAGAACGGCTTAGGGGTAGGTCATCCTTCGGCCAACTACCTAATACATAACCCCCCGACGAGAACCGTTGAGACAACAGGCTCACCGCCAGGGCATAGGACGACGAGTTGTTGTACTTGAGGATGGCGCGGAAGTTGTCCAGCACCAAGAAGGCCGGGCCACGATAGCCGGCGGGCAACAATAGGTTGGCTTGTGCGCCCTCGAGCCCCGGTGTCAGTGTGGTGCCAGCAGGCAGCTTTACCCCCTGCGCCAACCAGTCAGCCACGGGCTTGCGCAGGCTACCGTCTGCTTGCGCATAGTCAAAGCCTGAGGGCAGTTGCACCTCCATGCCCCAAGGCTGGCCCCGCTGCCAACCTGAGGCTTGTAGGTATTGGGCTGTAGAGGCCAGGGCGTCCACGGCGCTGTTCCAGATATCCCGTCGCCCATCGCCATCGAAGTCCACGGCATGGGCATTATAGGTAGTAGGAATGAATTGGGTCTGGCCCATGGCGCCAGCCCAGGAGCCCAGCATATGGGCAGGGTCGATGTCCCCGTTCTGGATGATCTGCAAGGCCGCGACCAACTGTTCCTGAGCAAAGCCTGGGCGACGGCCTTCATAGCCTAGGGTCGCGAGCGAGCGGATGACGGACTTATCACCCTGGAACTGGCCGAAGCTGCTCTCCATGCCCCACACCGCTACCAGCGCCTGTCGATCCACCCCGTAGCGTTGTTCGATACGCTGCAAGGCATCGGCGTATTGCCCCATCAAGGCTTGGCCTTTGCGCACACGCACCGGTGATACCGCGCTATCCAGGTATTCCCATACCGGGCGGCTGAACTCTGGCTGGCTGCGGTCGGCCTGGATCACGGCCGGGTCCGGGCTCAGGCCATTGAACGCGGCGTCGAATACATCACTGCGAATACCGGATTGCAACGCATGGGCACGAAAACCAGCCTGCCATTGCTCAAAACTCTGGCCGGGTAGCTCAGGCGCCGTTACCGCGCTGGCGGCCGCGGGCGTGCCGGGCAGGGCATCGGCAGCGGTGGGCGTTTCCGAACAGGCAGCGAGAAGGAACAGGCTGGACGCGAACAGAACTCGGCTGGAGCGACGGCGGCAGATACGGCGAAGAAGCATGCAAGGGCCCAAGCATTGAAAGAAGTGGGAAAACCTTAACACGCCGCGGGCCTGGGCCGCCAAGGGCCTATTGCGCGGGAAGCGGGAAGCGCTGGCCGCACATCAGCAGGCTAAGCCTGGAAAGGCCAATCCAGACCGAGCCCGGTGCCTGCCCTTTGATCTGGGCATCCAGTGCTTGGGCGTCTTGTAACAGTTGGTTCCAACGCAATGGGGTATACCGCTGCATGGCTTTGCCTACCAGAGGGCGGCGTTTATCCCACACGGGCGGTTTCATTTGGCTGAAGGCCTTGTCCAACGGTACGCCTTGACTGAACAACTGAGCCACACCCGCAAGCGTGCGCAGCTCTCGTGCTACAGCCCAAAGGATCACCGGCGCTTCTACCCCCTCGCCACGAAGCCCTTCCAGCACCCGTAACGCATGAGCGCCATCGCCGGCCAATAGAGCATCCACCAGCCCGAAGACGTCGAAGCGCGCGCTGTCGGCGACCGCGGATTGCACGGTTTCTAGGGTGACCTGGTTACCCTCGGCCAGCAATTTAAGTTTTTCGACTTCTTGGGCTGCCGCAAGCAGATTGCCCTCCACCCTGGCCGCAATCAGTTCCACGGCTTCGGGGTGAGCCGTCAGGCCGGCCTGCGCAAGCCGTTGGCTGATCCACTGGGGCAAATGGCTGGCATCCACCGGCCACACCTGCACAAATTGTACGTGCGGGGCGTTGATCAAACCGGAAGCCCATTTGGTTTTCTGGGCGCTGCCATCCAACTTAGGCAGGCTGATCAATAACAGGGTGTCTTCGGCGGGGCGCCCGCAATACTCCAGCAGCGCGGCCGCGCCTTTGTCACCCGGCTTGCCACCGGGCAAACGCAACTCTAGCAAACGCCTTTCTGCGAACAACGACAGGCTGGCCCCGGCCTGGAGCAAGCTGCCCCAGTCGAAGTTGGCATCGGCGTTGAACACCTGGCGCTCATCGAAACCCTGACGGCGGGCAGCGGCACGCACCGCGTCGGCCGCCTCCTGGCACAACAACGGCTCATCGCCACTGATGATGTAGATGGGGGCCAGCGTGCCCTGCAGATGCTTGCCCAGTTGGGCCGGCGCGAGTTTCATCAACTGGCCCCTGGGCGGTTACCGCGGCTGATCACTGCGCCGGCAATTGCATGGGGGACTGTTGCGGCGTTTGATCACGAATGCGCTGGGCCTCGGCTTCAGCAGCAGCGTCCGCCTCGGCCTTGGCATTAACTTCCGCCTGGCGCTTCTGCAGCTCGGCCGGGGTAAGCCGTGCCAGGCGCAGCATCATGCGCTGAATCAGCTCACGGCGCATTTCAGCGCGTACGCGGCTGGATTCCTGATCGGAGCCGGTCAGGTTATTGCTGTCGTGTACGTACACCTTTTGTACATCCATGTGATCATCCAGCAGTACCCGCTGTTGATCGCCGGTGATGGTGTAGTCCACACGCAGGCTGAGTTCGTATTCGGCGGTGCGAGAAGAGCCAGTGTAGGTAGCGCTGCGGCTGTCTTCGCTCTCCTGGGTGAGGTTCAGCGTGTAAGGCGCGCCGCTCACGACCTTGACGCCACTGCGCTCAAGCGCCGCGCGCAGGTCTTTGACCGTCTGACCATAAGCATCACGGGCCTTGAGGTCCATTTCTTTGACAGCCATTTCATTGGTGCCGGTACCACGCAGGTGGAAGCCGCACGCGCTTAGCAGCGTCGCGAGCCCCAGTACCAGCAAGTTACGTTTGATCATGCTTGTTGCTCCTTCAAACCTTTTTAGCCTGCGCATCCCAAGGCGTTCGAGAACGCCCTGGGACCGGGATCAGTTAGCGACGATGTTGACCAGCTTACCGGGTACCACGATAACCTTACGAATGGTCTGGCCTTCAGTGAAACGCAGCACGTTTTCATTGGCGCGAGCCGCCGTTTCGATGGCTTCGCGGCTGGCGCCAGCAGGCATGTCGATCTGCCCACGCAGCTTGCCGTTGACCTGAATCACCAAGGTCAGCGTGTCTTGGGCCAGGGCCGCTTCGTCATGGGTAGGCCAAGCAGCGTCGATCACCGGTGTCTCGTGGCCCAAGCGCTGCCACAGCTCATGGGACAGGTGTGGCGTGATTGGTGCCAACAGCAGGGTTACTGCCTCCAGGCCTTCATGCAGCAGCGCGCGGTCTTGCTCGCTGGCCTGAGGGGCTTTTTCCAGCACGTTCATTAACGTCATCACCTGGGCGATGGCGGTGTTGAACTTGTGGTGCTGGCCCACATCCTGGCTGGCCTGGCGGATTGCCAGGTGGGTGGCGCGGCGCACGAGCCTCTGGCCGTCGTTGAGCCCATCTACGTTCAGCGCCTTTGGTAGGCCTTGGCTTACATGAGCCTGGGCAAGGCGCCAAACGCGGCGCAGGAAGCGATTGGCGCCTTCTACACCGGTGTCGGACCACTCGGCGCTCATGTCGGGCGGCGAGGCGAACATCATGAACAAGCGGCAGGTGTCGGCACCGAACTGATCGATCATCGACTGTGGGTCGACGCCGTTGTTCTTGGACTTGGACATCTTCTCGGTCCCGCCAATTTCCACCGGCAGGCCATCGCTGCGCAGCCGCGCGCTGATCACCTTGGCCTTGGCATCCCGCTCCAGGTCCACATCGGCGGGGTTGAACCAAGTTTTGCCGCCATTGGCTTCGTTGCGGTAGTAGGTTTCGGCGATGACCATGCCCTGGGTCAGCAGGTTCTTGAAGGGCTCGCTGGAGGTGACCAGGCCTTCGTCGCGCATCAGCTTGTGGAAGAAGCGCGCATACAGCAGGTGCAGAATGGCGTGTTCGATCCCGCCGATGTACTGGTCTACGGGCAGCCAGTGGTTGGCCGCGGCCGGGTCCACCAGGCCGCCCTCATAATGAGGCGAAGCGTAGCGGGCGAAATACCAGGACGATTCCACGAAGGTGTCCATGGTGTCGGTTTCGCGCCGGGCGGCCTGGCCGCAGCGGGGGCAGGCGCACTCGTAGAATTCTGGCAGGCGTGCCAGGGGGGAGCCTGCGCCATCGGGTACCACGTCTTCTGGCAGTACCACCGGCAACTGGTCTTCAGGCACGGGCACATCACCGCAGGCGTCGCAATGCACGATCGGGATCGGGCAGCCCCAGTAGCGCTGGCGGCTGATGCCCCAGTCGCGCAGGCGGTACTGCACGCGAGCCTGGCCGAGGTCTTTCTTAAGCAGGGCCACTTCCATGGCGTCGAACGCGCCCTCGAAGTCCAGGCCGTCGAACTCACCCGAGTTGATCAACTGGCCGTGTTCGCCGTAGGCCGCTTGCCACGGGGCAGGGGTGGTGTCCCCGGCGCTGGTGCGTACCACGGGCTTGATGGGCAGGCCATACTGGGTGGCGAATTCGAAATCGCGCTCATCATGGGCGGGCACGGCCATGACCGCGCCGTCGCCGTAGTGCATCAGCACATAGTTGGCAACCCAGACCGGCAGCTTTTCGCCGGTCAGTGGGTGCTCCACGAAAAGATCCGTGGCGCGGCCCTTTTTCTCTTGGGTGGCTACGTCGGCCTCGGCCACGCTGCCTGCCTTGCACTCAGCGATGAACGCTTGAAGCTCAGGGTTACCGCGAGCGGCCAGGGTCGCCAGCGGGTGCTCGGCGGCCACGGCCACGTAGGTAGCGCCCATCAGGGTATCCGGGCGAGTGGTGAAGACCTTAAGCGCGCCGGCTTCGCCAATGGAGGCCTGGTTGTAAGGGAAGCGTACTTCCATGCCCTTGGATTTGCCGATCCAGTTGCGCTGCATGGTCTTGACCTGCTCTGGCCAGCCCGGCAGGTCGTCGAGGCTTTGCAGCAACTCTTCGGCATAGGCGGTGATCTTGAAGTAGTACATCGGGATTTCCCGCTTCTCGATCACGGCGCCCGAGCGCCAGCCGCGGCCGTCGATCACCTGCTCGTTGGCCAGCACGGTCTGGTCCACCGGGTCCCAGTTCACCGTGCCGTTCTTGCGGTAGATCACGCCCTTTTCGAACAGGCGGGTGAACAGCCACTGCTCCCAGCGGTAGTAATCCGGCTTGCAGGTGGTGACTTCACGGGACCAGTCGATCGCCAGGCCCAGGCTTTTGAGCTGGGTCTTCATGTAGGCGATGTTTTCGTACGTCCACTTCGCCGGCGCCACGTTGTTTTTCATGGCGGCGTTTTCCGCCGGCATGCCGAAGGCGTCCCAACCCATGGGCTGCAGCACGTTTTTGCCGAGCATGCGCTGGTAGCGTGCGATCACGTCGCCGATGGTGTAGTTGCGCACGTGCCCCATGTGGAGCTTGCCGCTGGGGTACGGGAACATGGAAAGGCAGTAATAGGTCGGCTTGCCGGGCTCTTCACTGACTTCAAAGGACTTGCGCGCATCCCAGAAAGCTTGGGCGGCGGCTTCGATTTCGCGAGGCTGGTAGAGTTCGTGCATGGCTACTTTTGGCTGGGGAAGTGGGTGACCCGGGCTGACGTGCGCAGCGGCCAACGATCCAGTGTCTTGATGAACGCCGTAGCATACATGACCCCCGTGGAACCTGTGAAACGCTGATTGCTGCCCTGCCTCCGTTGGTCGCGGCGCCAGCCCTCCCTGGCCGGTGGCGCTAAGCTGTTGGGTGGGGAACGAAGTCTCGACAGTAGAGGGGTAAGCGGATGGTGCAAACACATCTCACAACCATGGAACCGGCGCTGTACGAGCGCTTGATCGACCGCCTAGGGCTGGCCTTGGACGCGGCGCGTACCGCTGTGCATTTGCGCAAGGAAATGCCAGATGAGCTTGAGCTAAAAGGGCTCAGCGCGGCTGAATTCGAATGGCTCAGCGCCTACCTGCACGCGTGCGTGAACCCGCACAAGGCGGTCAACCGGCCCTCTCGTGAGTCGGCGGGAAAAGTGGTCTGGCTCAAGGATAAGCGTCGCCGCTAACGCCAGCGCACCTGTTAGGCTTGGGCTTTCTCCTTGGCAGAGGTGCCCGATGCTTCCCCGCTACCTACTCAAACAACTGCTGTTCCCGCCGGGCATTCTTATTGTGCTATTGCTGGCCGGGTGGTTGTTACGCCGTCGCGCCCCTAGGTTAGCCAATACCTGCATGCTGATGGGCGTGATAGGCCTAACCCTGATGAGCCTGCCTGCCATGGTGCGGTTGGGGGCTTCGGCGCTGGAAACCGAACCGCCCTTGCCGCCAGCGAGTTGGGCCAGCCTTGGCCAACAGGCTCAAGCGATCGTGGTGTTAGGCGCAGGCCGAGAGCGGGGCGATCCTGCCTGGAATGGCGAGGATCAGCCTACCGGCGTGGCATTGGAGCGCCTGCGCTATGCCGCGCGCCTGGCCAAGGCCAGCGGCTTGCCCATTCTGACCTCTGGCGGGTTGCATTATGGCCAGCCGCCCAGTGAAGCCGAGATCATGGCTGAGTCGTTGCAGCAGGATTTCGGTGTGACCACCCATTGGCTGGAATCCCAAAGCCGCACCACCTGGGAAAATGCCGAGTTCAGCGCACATATGCTCAAGGCCGAAGGCATTGAGCGTGTGGTAGTGGTAACCCAGGCATGGCATTTACCCCGCGCACGCTGGAGCTTCGAGCATGCAGGCCTGCAAGTAGTGAGTGCGCCGGTGGGCTTTCTTGGCCGCAGTAGCGGGCGCCCCTGGGGTGGCTGGGTGCCCGATGCCAAGGCCTTTTGGCAAAGCAGCCAACTGCTGAACGAAGCTGTTGGTCAGCTAGGCTACCGCCTGTTCTATTGAGCCGTGGAGGTGGCCAGTGCTGGCTTTGCCAGCCGGCCCCGCCAGATGGCCCAGGCGAAAATCAACGCGCACAGGCTAATTAGCGGCCAGGAGCGCCAGTGCAGGTAAGGGGTAAGGCCGCTCATGGGCATCACCTCGCCATACATCACACCCACCTCGAATGAAGGCAAGCGCTCGGTGATCTGTCCATAAGGGTCAATCAGCGCCGTAACTCCACTGTTGGTGGCGCGGATCATCCAGCGGCCCGCTTCCAAGGCCCGCATGCGCGCCATTTGCAGGTGTTGCAGCGGGCCGATGGAGGTGCCGAACCAGGTATCGTTGCTGATCGTCAGAAGCAGGTCGCTGCGTGCCGCCATGCCAGCGGCGAACTCGGGGTAGACCACTTCGTAGCAGATATAGGGCGCGATCCGGTAACCCTTGGCGTTCAGCAAGGGCTGGTCAGCCGGCCCTCGGGCGAAGTCCGACATGGGCAGGTCGAAGAAGGCGATCAATCCACGCAGCAGTTCTTGCAAGGGCACGTACTCGCCGAACGGCACCAGTTTCTGCTTCAGGTACGTGCCATTGCCTTCGCCAACCACCGTGATGCCGTTGTAGTAACGGCGCTGCTGATCGACGTCTTGGCGGATAGGCACGCCAGTGATCAGCGCCGATTGCCGGCTGTTAGCGAAATCGCCAAGCCGATCCAGGTACCCCTGAGCGCTGTTGAGCAGGACCGGCACGGCGGTTTCTGGCCAGACGATCAAATCCGTGCGGCGGGCGCCCAACGTGAGGTCACGGTAGAGCGCCAGCTGCGCGTCGATCTGCGCGGGGTCCCACTTCAGGCTTTGGGCAATGTTGCCTTGGAACGCCGCCACGCTAAGGGGGTTGCCCATGGGGGAAGTCCAGGCTTTGCCATTCACCATCAAGGCAACCAGCCAGGGTGCCAGCAGTAACAGCGCCCCAGCGGCCAGCGCAGGCTTGGCCGAGCGTAAGCGGGGCAGGTTGCAGAGCAACGCGGCCGTAAGCGCCAAGGCGAAGGAGACCAGCCACAATCCACCTACCGGAGCCAAGCCCGCCAAGGGGCCGTCCATTTGGCTGTACCCCATGTAAAGCCAAGGGAAGCCGGTGAGGAACCACCCACGAAATGCCTCTTGGGCCACCCATAGTGCGGCAAACCCTAAGGCATCGCCCAGCGGCGCCTGATCACGACGAATCAGGCGCGCCCACAGCCAGGCCGGTAGCGCGAAAAAGAGCGCGACCCCGGCGATAAAGCCGAGCATCAACAGCCCTGCCAGCAGGGCCGAAGCTCCGCCGTAGGTATGAATGCTGACGTAGATCCAGCTGGTGCCTGCGGCAAAAGTGCCGAAACCGTAGCACCAGCCCCTCAGCAGCGCCTGGCGTGGGGAGAGCTGACGCAGGCCCAGGTAGAACAGTGCCAGTGATACCACGGCCAACGGCCAGAGATCGAACGGCGCCAAGGCCAGGGTGGTGAGGCCTCCAGCCACCGCGGCCAGCAGGTTACCGGGCCAGCCGGGGTGGGTCATCCAACGCATAGTGCTCTCTAGCGGTTGATCGGGGTCAGGCGCAGCAGGTGTATGCGGCGGCTATCGGCATTAAGGATGCGGAAACGGTAGTTACCGATCTCAGTGGTTTCGTTGCGTTTAGGCAGGTGCCCGAACGCGCTCATCACCAGGCCGCCGATGGTATCGAATTCGTCGTCGGAAAAATCACTGTCGAAGGATTCGTTAAAGTTTTCGATCGGCGTAAGGGCTTTGACCAGAAAGTCCCCGCTGGGAAGCGGCTTGATGTAGCTGTCTTCCTCGACGTCGTGTTCGTCCTCGATATCGCCTACGATCTGCTCCAGCACGTCCTCGATGGTGACCAGGCCGGCCACGCCGCCGTACTCGTCGATCACGATCGCCATGTGGTTATGGTTGGCGCGAAACTCGCGCAGCAACACGTTCAGGCGCTTGGATTCGGGCACAAACGTGGCCGGGCGCAGCATGTCCTTTACGTTAAAGCCGTCTGTGCTGCCCTGGAGAATCAACGGCAACAGGTCCTTGGCCAACAGCACGCCCAGCACCTCGTCATGGTTTTCACCCATGACCGGGTAGCGAGAGTGGGCGGAATCGATCACCGCCGGGAGGAAGTCCTTTGGTGGCTGGACAGACTTGATGGTTACCATCTGAGAGCGCGGGACCATAATATCCCGGACTTGCAGGTCGGCCACCTGGATGGCGCCCTCGACGATGCTCAGGGCTTCGCTGTCCAGTAATTTGTTGCTGTGTGCTTCCCGCAGAAGCTCCAGGAGCTCCTGGCGGTTCTTCGGCTCATGGACAAAAGCCTGGGTGATTTTTTCCAGCCAGGACTTTTGCCCGTTGCTCGATCGGTCTTCGCTCATGGCGTTGTTACTCGTGTTCCTTAATACAGCGGCTTAAGAAATGGTGAGGGTTTCGGCATAGGGGTCAGGGTGACCCAGTTCAGCAAGCAAGGCTCGTTCCAGGCTTTCCATCTCTTCGGCTTCCTCGTCATCGAGGTGGTCATAGCCCAGTAAATGCAGGCAGCCATGAATCACCATATGCGCCCAATGAGCCTCCGCTGGCTTGCCTTGTTCGGTAGCCTCTCGGGCCACGACCGCGGCACAGATCACAAGGTCGCCCAGTAAAGGGATGTCCAGCATGTCATCCGGCACATCCGCCGGGAACGACAACACATTGGTAGGGTAATCCCGCTGCCGGTACGTGTTGTTCAGCGCTTGCCCTTCGGCTTCGTCAACAATGCGGATGGTCAGTTCCGAATCCGCCGTGCGCTGGCGCAGGGCAAGCTCACACCACTGGCGCAGCTGCGCCTCGCTGGGCGTAAGCGCGGAACTGGCCTGCTGCAGGTCAAGCTCAACCATGGCGCCCATCGCCCTTGGCCTCGTCGAAGCGCTCGTAGGCTTCCACGATACGCTGTACCAGCGGGTGACGTACTACGTCTTTGGGCTTGAAGTGGGTAAAGCTGATGCCCGGTACATCCTTGAGCACGTCCATCACATGGGCCAGCCCCGAGCGCGTGCCCTTGGGCAGGTCCACCTGGGTAATGTCGCCGGTGATCACTGCCGTGGAGCCAAAGCCAATCCGGGTCAGGAACATTTTCATCTGTTCGGTGGTGGTGTTCTGGCTTTCATCCAAGATGATGAAGCTGTTGTTCAGCGTGCGGCCCCGCATATAGGCCAATGGGGCGATTTCAATCACCTGGCGCTCGATCAGCTTGGCCACATGCTCGAAGCCCAGCATTTCGTAAAGTGCGTCGTAGAGCGGGCGCAGGTAAGGGTCGATCTTCTGCGCCAGGTCCCCTGGAAGAAAACCGAGCTTCTCGCCAGCTTCTACCGCGGGGCGCACCAACAGGATGCGACGCACTTGCTCTCGCTCCAAGGCATCTACGGCACAGGCCACGGCCAGGTAGGTTTTGCCCGTACCCGCTGGGCCAATGCCGAAGTTGATATCATTGCCCAGGATTTCTTTCACGTACCGCTGCTGGTTCAAGCCGCGTGGGCGAATCATGCCTTTGCGCGTGCGCAGGGTGACCGCCACTTCGTTGTTGGCCGGGTCGTTGAGCGCTTCGACGGCCGACTCCTGCAAGAACAGGTGAACCCTGTCAGGGGATAGCTCGTTTGCCTTGGTTTCCCGGTACAGGCGCCGCAGTAGCAGTTCAGCGGAGTGGGTGGCCCCTGGGTCGCCGATAAGCTCGAACTGGTTGCCCCGGTTGCGGATTTCCACGTCCAGGCGCTGTTCAAGCAGGCGCAGGTGCTCGTCGAATTGGCCACACAGGTTGGCGAAGCGGCGAGCTTCAAAGGGTTCGAGGGTGAAGCGATGAGGTTCTATGGGTGCGTTCAAGGTCGTTTTAAGGCCGCTCTACGGCTAAGGGAATTGAAGTGAAGGATACCCCCAGTGAAGGGAAGGTGAAAGCGCAACGCTTCAAAGCTACGACCATTCCGGGAAGCATGGCCTAAGACCTGAGCAAATAGCTTACAGAGGTCGGGAGTTACAACGTTTAACAGGTGGTCATAGGCTTTGAGGCGCATCCATTTAGTATTCCTGTACAATGACTTTGCATCGAGCAGGAGGGCTATTCATGACCAAACCCATCACCAAGAGCGTCGCGAGCCATGTGCGCAAGCTTGCTAAGGATCATCAGGTCACGGCAAAACGTGATGGTATCAGCCGTATGGCAGCCAGTGTGACCCTACTTTCCGGTGACACCGTCGTGCTGGATAGCATCGAGCAGCTTCTGGTCAACCTCAAGCGTAAAGGGGTAATGAGTACTTCAGATATCCTTGATCTGCAAGTGCGCTACCTACAAGAAAAAAGCGCAAATCAAGCGGGTGAGAACACCCAGGCGTGAGCTTTGATCCTTTTGGCGATTTCGCCACGGCGGGCTACCTGCGAAATATTTACCAGCTCAAAGACCCTAGTGTCGTTAAACGGCTGGAGCATACGTCCTTCGAGTCAAACGTCGAAGATGCGCTAGCTTATCTGGCAAGCCTGAATGAGATCGACTACACAGGTATCCTTCGCGTTCACAAAATGCTTTTTTCCAGTTTTTATCCATGGGCGGGTCAAGATAGGCAGCAGGTTGCACCACATTTGCGAGTTACAAAAGGGCAGCAGGATGATCCAGCTGTTACTCAATTTGCAGATCCCTGCGATATCAAGCGTGCAACTGAGTATGCACTTCAGCAGGCGGCTAAGCATGACCGTTTCAAGGAGCGGCCTGGCGAGGTCATGGGGCTTCTAGCATTGGCTCATCCGTTTTTAGACGGTAATGGGCGTACCATTCTCTTGGTTTATATGGAGCTTTGCTTCAGAGCAGGTTTTGGTATCGACTGGTCTCAAACGATCAAGGATGACTACCTACGGGCATTGAGCAATGAAATCCAAGACCCAAGAGACAGACCTCTCGATGCCTATTTAAAGCCGCGGGTCGTTAAGGTAGCCCAGCGTGGAGACTGGCCAGCCATGATAAGCGAGATTAAGGGGCTGGATGGCTTGGACAAAGACGGAATAACCTATGAAAACCTTGCTACCTCTAGGCGCCAACCAAGTTATAAGACTTATCACGGCACAGCTTTCGACAGGTCCGACACGCCGAAAGGCTGATCGTCAAAGCATCGAGGGGCAGGCACAGCTTGCCTGATTCACTCCATGCTATCATCGCGCCCTCTTTTACCCAGATACTCCCGCACACGATGACCAAGCGCGACGCTCCTATCTTCAAAGTGATCTTCCTCAATCAGGGCCAGGTGTTCGAGATGTACGCCAAGCACATCTACCAGAGCGAGCTGTGGGGCTTTCTGGAAATTGAGGAGTTCGTGTTCGGCGAGCGTTCGCAGATGATCGTCGACCCAGGTGAAGAAAAGCTCAAGACCCAGTTCGACGGGGTGGTGCGCAGCTTTGTGCCAGTGCATGCCATCGTACGTATCGATGAAGTGGAGCGCCTGGGCACGGCAAAAATCTCTGAAGCCAAGGCCACCACGGGCAATGTGATGCCTTTCCCGATGCCTTTGCCCGACAAGTGAGTCAAGGCAGCGGCGAGAAGGGCGTGCGGCCGTCGGCGGTTTGCAACTCCAGCAGGTACTTGCGGAAGATCTGCCCCAGTACCTGAGTAGCCCGCTCCAAGTCTTCGGGGTTCATGCTGGCGGTTACTTCATCGGCTGCGTCCAGTGCATCCTCTGCACCATTAACGGCGGCCATTTTGAGCACAATGTACGCTTGGATGTTATTAGCAGGCACCCCTTCACCCCGGGAAAACATCAGCCCCAGGTGATATTGCGCTTCGGCATGCCCCTTGAGGGAGGCCTGCTCGAAATAAGTCAGCGCCTGGTTGAAATCACGTTCAGCCAACTTGCCGTCGTAATAGTACCGCCCCAACTCATATTGAGCCTGTACATCCCCACTCGCGGCCGCTTGCTGGCAGGTGGCAACGGCCTGGGGCAGGTCTGCCGGGGCGCTGTTCAAGGTGCAACGGCTGGGCGCGGGCATCAGCAACGTGTTGCCACCTGCCTGGGCCAGGAGCGGTTCGAGGAGCAACAGGCAGCCCATGGCAAGGGCGCGGCCGGTGCGGTTCATGGAGATCGATTTACCTCTGAGCGGGTGAGCAGGGCCACCCTCGCGAAAACAATGCGCACATTATGAAATAAGCCAGCCGCACCTTACAAAGCTTTACTCGGATTTTTCCTACTGGCCACTACCGCGCTATTGCATTAGGGCCCCCTATTTGTGGGTGGCCCTAGGCAGGAGGGTGCTGTTACAAGCTGGCGAACGCTCGCTCGGCGGCGTCCAAGGTGAGCTTAAGCTCCACTTCGCCATGGGCAATGGAGGTAAAGCCAGCCTCGAACGCGCTAGGGGCCAGATAAACCCCGCCGTCCAGCATCAGATGGAAGAAGCGCTTGAAACGTTCCGCATCGCTGGCCATCACGTCCTGGAAGGTCACGATATCGTCGGCACCGCTGAAGTACAGACCGAACATACCGCCCGCTTGAGTGGTTACGAAGGGGATTTGAGCGGCATCGGCGCGTTGCTGCAGGCCATCGAGCAGCGCGCTGGTGTAGGCACTGAGTTCATCATGGAACCCCGGCCGGCTGATCAGCTTGAGCGTGGTCAGGCCAGCGGCCATGGCCAGTGGGTTACCCGATAGCGTGCCGGCCTGGTACACCGGGCCCAGCGGGGCGATATGCGACATGATCTCGCGCTTGCCGCCGAAGCAGCCCACCGGCATGCCGCCACCGATGATCTTGCCGAAGGTGGACAGGTCGGGGGTTACGTTGTAGTACGCCTGGGCGCCGCCCAAGGCCACGCGAAAGCCGGTCATGACTTCGTCGAAGATCAACACCACGCCGTGTTGGTCACACAGGTTGCGCAGGCCTTCGAGGAAGCCCGGCGCCGGTGGTACGCAGTTCATGTTACCCGCCACGGGCTCCACGATAATACACGCCACTTCAGTGGCAGACTCGGCCAAGGTTTTCGCAACCTCATCCAGGTCGTTGAAGGGCAGGGTGAGGGTGTGCCGAGCAAAGGCTGCCGGTACGCCGGGGGAGCTGGGTACGCCTAGGGTCAACGCGCCGCTACCAGCTTTCACCAAGAGGCTGTCGGAGTGGCCGTGGTAGCAGCCTTCGAATTTAATGATGCTGTCCCGACCGGTGTAGCCACGGGCCAGGCGGATCGCGCTCATGGTGGCTTCGGTGCCCGAGCTGACCATGCGCACCATCTCCATGGACGGCACCAGCGAACACACCAGGTCTGCCATGGTGGTTTCCATTTCGGTGGGCGCGCCGTAGGACAGGCCGTGCTCGAGTTGATCACGTACCGCCTGGAGCACGTCCGGGTGGCTGTGGCCAAGGATCATCGGGCCCCAGGAGCCTACGTAGTCCACATAGCGCTTGTCATCTTCGTCCGTTACGTAGGCGCCAGCGGCATGCTTGAAGAACAGCGGCGTGCCGCCCACGCTCTTGAACGCGCGCACGGGTGAGTTCACGCCACCGGGAATGTGTTTCTGGGCGGCGGCGAACAGGTTTTCAGAGCGGGACATGGCAGTGAGCCTCTTGAGTCGGGTCAGGCGCTGAACAGCGCATTGAAAGCACGGGCACGGCGGGTCACTTCGGCGGCGCTGTCGGCGGCGAACAGGGCATGGACCACGGCGAGCAGGTCCGCGCCACGGGTTAGTAGCTCAGGGGCGTTATCCAGCGTGATACCGCCAATGACGCAAATGGGCAGCGTGAGCTCGCGCCGGGCCTCGGTGAGCAGTTCCAGGCTGGCTGGCGGTGCGTCGGGCTTGGTTGCGGAATTGAAAAACCGACCGAAGGCCACGTAGCTGGCACCCTCGGCGGCGGCTTGGGTCGCAAGGGCCAGGCTGGCATGGCAGGTGGCGCCAACGATGGCCCGATGACCTAGCAGGCTACGGGCTGGGGCCAGGGGACCATCGGTTTGCCCCAGATGTACCCCCACACCCAGGCGCGCGGCCAGTTCGGCGTCGTCGTTGATGATCAGGCGAGTGTCGTAGTGTTCGCACAGCCGCTTGAGGGCCTCGGCCTCACGCAAGCGCGCGGCATCGCCCTGGTGCTTGTCGCGGTACTGCAACAGGGTTACCCCGCCGTCCAGAGCCGCTTTAACGTAGTCAAGAAAGCGCCCCTGAAGCAGCTGGGGGTCGGTAATCGCGTACAGGCCGCGTAGTTTCATATCGTACCTATTGGCCCTTGAGGCAACCGCAGGCCGCGATCAAGAGCAGAAGTCCAGTGGCAGCCGACGCGGTACATATTGCCCTTGGCCCAGGCGCTCGGCATCCCTAAGGGTGCGCCAGGTGTAATCCAGGGCCGAGTTCACAGCACTAGGCAAGGCCTCGCCTTGGGCCAACCGACCGGCCAAGGCACTGGCCAGGGTGCAGCCCGAGCCATGGTAGCTGCCTGGCAGGCGCTGGCAAGTACGGGTGGCTCGCACGCCGTCGCGGCCATACAAGCGGTTATGGATGTCCTGTTCGTCTCCGTGCCCGCCGGTAATCAGCACATAGGGGCAATGCACCAAGAGTTTGTCGGCACACGCCTCGGCACTGCCTTCTGGAAGCTCGGCAAGAATGCGTGCCTCTGGCAGGTTAGGGGTAGTTACCGTAGCCAAGGGCAGGATGCGCTCGCGGATCGCGTAGCCGACCTCATCCTTGCCCAGCCGCCCACCACCGCCCGCTCGTAGCACCGGGTCACAGACCACTGGAATACCAGGGTTGGCAAGGATCAGCTCGGCCACGGTGTCGACCATCTCCAAAGAGCCAAGCATGCCCAGCTTGATAGCCGCGATGGGCGAGTCGGCCATTATGGCGTGCGCTTGGGCCAGCACCCAGGCGCGGTCCAGCACTCGAAAATCCGTGACGTCCACGGTGTTCTGCACGGTAAGCGCGGTGACCGCCGGGGCGGCGTGGCAGCCTTGGGCAAGCAGGGCTTCGATGTCGGCCTGAAGGCCAGCGCCACCGCTGGGGTCATGGCCGGAGAGGCAGAGCACTACGGGGCGGGAAGTGTAGGTATTCATGGGCGCCGAGCTTACCATCAAACCGTCCAGGGAGCGCGAGGGTGGGGGGATTTTGCCATGGGGATGGGCGCGACTGTCAGCCCTTGATTGAGCAATGGGCAGCCGTCGGCAAGTGCGGCTGGCAGGAGGCAGGCAGCAATGGCTATGGTAGGATGCGCGCAAAATTGATAACAGGTTGCCAGCACGTCGACTCAAAGGGAAATTGGGGGCTTTCCCGACTGTTGCCAGTGGCCTTGCCGGGGCTGTATGCGCTACATTTTCCTTCTTTTACTGTGCTGGTTGCCCTCGCTGGCAACGGCAATCGACTTTGACGACAGTACCCGCACCTTGCCCCTTGGGCAGGCGCTAGGGTATTTCGAAGATAAAACCGGCACCGCCACCGTGGATCAAGTGCTTGGCCAGGCCTTCACGCCCAATACCACCAGTGTGCTGAACGCAGGCTATTCCAGCTCTGCGTTCTGGCTGAAGGTGGACCTGCGTTACCTGCCCAAAGACGATGAAAGCGGCGCCCGGACCTGGCTGCTGGAACTGGCCTACCCGCCCATGGACCACGTGGACCTCTACCTGCCCGACGATGACGGGCACTGGCAGCTGGAGGCGCGTACGGGTGACGAACTGCCCTGGAGCAGCCGGCCCATCCGCCAAAGCAACTACGTATTCAACCTACCGTTCAAGCCAGGCGAAGCGCGCACGGTAGTGCTGCGAGTGCAGAGCGAAGGGTCGGTGCAGGTGCCTCTTTCGTTGTGGGCCGCTGATGCGTTTCTGGAAGCTCAGCCCGAGCGTTTCTATGTATTGGGGCTGATCTACGGCGTTTTGCTGGTGATGCTGGTGTACAACCTGTTCATCTACGTGAGCGTGCGGGACACCAGTTACCTGTATTACATCTGCTACATCGCGTCCTTCGGCCTGTACCAGGTTTCAGTCAACGGCGCCGGGATTCAGTTCTTCTGGCCGAACAACCCTTGGTGGGCCAACGCCGCCACGCCTTTCTTCATCGGCGCGGCAGCCTTCTTCGGCTGCCAGTTTTCCCGCACCTTCCTGCGTACCGCCAGCCATGGCCGCTGGCTGGATCGCGTGCTCATGGCGCTGATGGCCACGGGCGCGGTAGTGATGGTCATGTCGTTGATGGCCAGTTACGGCATCGCGTTGCGGCTGGCCACGGGGCTGGCGCTGGTCTTTACGGTAGTGATCTTCAGCGCGGGGATCATCGCCTGGTTCAAGGGCTTGCGTCAGGCCCGCTATTTCATGATCGCCTGGTCGGCGTTCCTGATCGGTGGCGTGGTTAATACCCTGATGGTATTGGGGCTGCTGCCCAATATGTTCCTGACCATGTATGCCAGCCAGTTGGGCTCGGCCCTGGAGGTAGCGCTGTTGTCGCTGGCCCTGGCGGACCGGATTAACGTGATGCGCGAACAACAGGCCCAGGTGCTGCTCGATGCCGGACAGAAGCTTGAAGCAATGAACCAGCGCCTGTCGGAAAGCAACCGCCTCAAGGACGAGTTCTTGGCCACGGTGACTCACGAGCTGCGCACCCCCATGAACGGGGTGATTGGTTCGTTGGAACTGATGCAAACCCTGCCCATGTGCGAAGAGATGACGGCCTACCAGCAGACCGCGTCTCGTTCGGCCAAGGACATGATGGGCATGGTGGACCACATTCTGATTTTGACCGAGCTGCAAGCTGGGCAACTGTCACCCCGGATGGAGCCCTTCCGCCTGCAAGTGCTGCTGGACAGCCTGCATATGCAGTTCATTGGCCAGGCCACTGAAAAAAACCTGGCGCTGCATACCGAGGTAGTGCCGGGTGTACCTGCAATGCTGCGCGGCGACCTTAAGAAAACCGCCTTGTGCCTGGGTTGCCTATTGGATAACGCTATCAAGTTCACCCGCCAGGGCTCGGTGGCCTTGACGGTGGAAGTGGTGGAGCATCACTACAACGAAGTACGGGTAGTGTTTCGGGTAAGCGATACCGGGATTGGGTTTAACCTCTCCAGCGATGCCTTGTACCAGCAGTTCTACCAAGTGGACGGCTCCACCACCCGTGAGCACGGGGGGCTTGGAATAGGCCTTGCCATTTGCCGAGAGCTGGCCACGCTGATCGGTGGTACTTTGAGCCATCACTCGGTACCCGAGCAGGGCAGCCGATTCGAGCTGGCGTTGAACCTTGGGGTGGAAGAGCCTGTGGCGGTAGAGCTGCCTGGGCCAAGCGCGCCCTCGGCCCACAATGGGCGTCGGCCAGGCCAGTTCACGCTGGTGATGATCGAAAACGAGCGCGTTGACCAATTGGTGACCCGTGGCATGCTTCTGCGGCTGGGCTATCAGGTACGCAGCCTGGGCAATGAAACCGCCGCCGTGGCACTGCTGCGCTCGCAAGCCAATGGCGCCTTGTTGCTCAATGGCAGCGAATCGATAGAGGCCGCTCTGGAACAGGCGACGCGCGTGCGCCAACTGGCTGGGCCGGCACGGTTCCCGATACTGGCAGTGGTCGATGAGGCTCTAGGGCTGGACCCTAGGCGCTACCTGGAAGAGGGCCTGGACGCCGTAATCGCCCGCCCAGTGCGGTTCGACAGTTTGCAGGCGCTGTTGGCGGAGATATTGCTCAAGGAGGCTTCGGTAATAGAGCAGGCTTAGCAAGTGCGAACCTAGGTAAGGCGCCGCCGAAAGCCTGCGGTGCCTTGGCTATATCAGTGCGGGATCAACCTCGCGCCACGCCCCAGGCGCCAACCCGTCCAGGCGCAGCGGCCCAATGGCTACCCGCACTAGCCGCAAGGTGGGCAAGCCTACGGCGGCCGTCATGCGCCGGACCTGTCGATTGCGCCCTTCACGGATCACCAGTTCCAGCCAGGCCGTGGGCACGCTTTTACGAAAGCGCACTGGCGGGTTGCGCTCCCATAGCGCAGGCTCGTCGATCAGCCGGGCCTCGGCAGGCAGGGTAGGGCCGTCATTGAGCACCACGCCTGTACGCAGTTGCGCCAATTGCGCGTCCTGCGGCTCGCCTTCCACCTGCACCCAATAGGTTTTCGCCAGTTTGTGCTTAGGGTTGGCGATACGGGCTTGCAGGCGGCCGTCGTTGGTCAGTAGCAACAGGCCTTCGCTGTCGCGGTCCAGCCGGCCGGCGGGGTATACGCCTGGCAGGGTCAGGTAGTCCTTGAGGGTAGCACGGCCCTGATCGTCACTGAACTGGGTCAGCACGTCATAGGGCTTGTTGAGCAGGATCAACCTCGGGGAGGCTGGCGCGGGCTTGGCGATACGGCGCGGTGAGGCACGGCGGATTGAGGCGGGCATGGGGCAAAACCGATTGCAGCGGGGCCGATAGCATACCAGCCCCGCTGCCCGCTATCAGCGGAAGGGTGGCTCGTCGAAGCTGCGCAGCTTGCGTGAGTGCAGCGCGTTGAGCTGGGTGCGCAGAAGGTCCAAGGCAGCGATACCGATGGTCAAATGCTGGCTAACCGCGCGGTTATAGAACGCGTTGGCCGAGCCGGGCAGCTTGATCTCGCTGTGCAGGGGTTTGTCCGACACACACAGCAAGGTGCCATAGGGCACGCGAAGCCGGTAGCCCTGGGCGGCGATGGTGCCGCTTTCCATATCCACTGCCACGGCACGGGACAGGTTGATCAGCGGGCGTTCCTCGGCCCAGCGCAGCTCCCAGTTGCGGTCGTCGTAGGTCAACACGGTACCAGTGCGCAGGCGTTTTTTCAGCTCGTCACCACGCTCGCCGGTGATCTGGGCCGCAGCCTCTTGCAGCGCCAATTGCACTTCGGCCAGGGCCGGGATCGGGATATGCGGCGGCACCACGCGGTCGAGAATGCCATCCCGGCGCATATAGGCGTGGGCCAGCACATAATCGCCGATGGTCTGGGATGCGCGCAGGCCACCGCAGTGGCCAATCATCAGCCAGCAGTGAGGGCGCAACACGGCCAGGTGGTCGGTGATGTTCTTGGCATTGGACGGGCCCACTCCGATGTTCACCAGGGTGATGCCATCGCCGTCCTGGGCGATCAGGTGGTACGCCGGCATTTGGTAACGGTGCCAAACCACGCTGGCCACCAAAGCCTGGGCCTCACTGTGGTCCATGCCTTTTTCAATAACCACGTTACCTGGCATCACCAGGCGCACAAAGCGCGGGTCGCTTTGCAGTTGTTCCAGGCCGTGGGCCACGAACTGGTCCACGTAGCGGTGGTAGTTGGTCAGGAGAATCCAGGGCTGCACGTGACGCCAGTCGCTGCCGGTGTAATGCACCAGCCGACGCAAACTGAAGTCCACCCGGGCGGCGTCGAATAGTGCCAGCGGCAACGGGTCGGCGTTGGCCCAGTCGTACAGGCCATCGGCAATGTTGTCGGTGGCGGCAGACAAATCCGTGCTGGGAAATACCCGGGCCAGGGCCGCGGCGGTAATGCCGCTGCCGGCCAGCTCATCCCCTTGCTCGACTACATAGGGGTAGGGAATGTTCTGCTGGCTAACGCCCACTTCAAGGCGCACGTCAAAGTCCCGCATCAATGGCACCAGTTGCTCAAGCAGGTATTTGCGGAAGGCCGCGGGCTGGGTCACGGTCACCGAATAGGTGCCCGGCAACTGCAACTTGGCGTAGGCACGCGTGGTGCTGGGTACCTCGCCGTGGGACTGGTACGTCAGGCGCAGCTCGGGGTAGCGGAATTGCGCCCGGGCCTCTGGGCTAGGTTCCAGGCGGTCTTTCAGGTAACGCTTCAAGGCCTGACTTAGCGCGGTGGTCGCGCGCTCATGCAGCCAAGCCAGGCGGTCCACGGCCTGTTCGGGAGTGGTAAAGGCTTCAAAGGTATCAAGGGTCACAGGCGGGTCCTTCTCTTCTGGCAGGCGTTTATCTTGCCCGTTTCGAAGGCTTTTAACATCTCTGTGCGACACGGGCGTGACGCGCCTAGCTGCGCAGGTGCGTCAAGGGCAGCTCCGAGCTTGCCAGCACCTGGTTGAGCACGAAGCTTGAGCGCACGCTGGTTACGCCTTCGATACGGGTAAGGTGGCCCAACAATAGTTGCTGGTAGTGGTCCATGTCCTGCACCACCACCTTGAGCTGGTAGTCCGCTTCCATGCCGGTCACCAGGCTGCACTCCAGCACCTGGGGCAGGTTGCGAATAGCGGCCTCGAAGTTCTCGAAGCGTTCGGGCGTGTGCCGGTCCATGCCGATCAATACATAAGCGGTGAGGTTCAGGCCCAGCTTCTTGCGGTCCAGCAGCGCCACTTGACGGGTGATATAGCCGTCATCTTCCAACTGCTTGACCCGCCGTGAGCAAGGCGAAGGGGACAGCCCGATGCGCTCGGCCAACTCCTGGTTGGAAATGCGCGCGTCACGTTGCAGTTCAGCAAGGATACTCAGGTCGTAACGGTCCAGTTTGCCCATGGTGGCGGCTCGTAATAAGTGAATTGCGGAGGATTATCACCATGGGGTGATAAATTGCGCAATAGGCACGTAGATGGGCAATCTTCGCAATCTTCTGCTGCACGGCTCGCGATAAGCTTTACCTCAAGATCACCGCCCGGACACCTGTCCACTGCGAGCCGCCCAATCAGGCCGCTTGCGGCCACCGCCCCCACAGGTGCGAGCTGGCCACCGGGTTGACGCTGGCTCAATCAGGCCGGCTGTAGTGAGCCGCCGCCACAAGCAGCGTGCCTGGACGAAGTTCGCAAAGGGAGGCCATGGGGCCTCTTTTTTTATGGGCGTTTCCCAGCCACCCCTGCTTATGAAATGCAGGTTCACGCCGATACCTCTGGCGAAGGGCTCGCTAAGCGGGCCGCGAACCGCCTTGGGTTTTCCCAGTCCAATCAGGGTGCCCGCACATCCATGAGAACTCCCATGAAAACCCACAGTTGGTGCCTCGCCAGTGTGTCCATGTTGTGCCTGTGCATAGGCACCCCAACGTTCGCGGACAACAATGCCAGCGACCAACTACGAGGGAGCGCGCCCAGTGGGCAAAACGGCGGCGGGCGCCTGGGCCCAGGACAGGGCGGGAGCGGGGGCGGGCAAAACCCAGGCCGGCCCGGCAACCCTGGCGGTGGCAATTTCGGCGGGCCTGGGCAGCAGCACCCTCAGCCGCAGCCGCAGCCGCAAAACCCAGCTGCCAGCCGCCCTAACCCTTATATGCCAGACAAGTACCGGGCCGATCAGTATCGCCCTGACAATTACCGGCCAGGTTCAAACCGCCCTGATTTAAATCGCCCCGACTACAACCGGCCTGAGCCCGGCCGCCCAGGCTTCAATGGCCCTGGTCCAAACGACCCCTATGATGGCCGCCCAGACAACCGCCCTAACCCAGGTTGGCATGGTGGCCCCAATGGCGGCAGTGAACCGCCCGCCAGCAGCCTGCCTATCCAGCCCAGGCCAGACGAGGTGCGCCAGACCGAACCACCGCTACGTGGCAGTTACCCGGACCTGCCTCGACATTATGGGGATCACCGCTGGGGCGATGGAGACGACCGTTGGCCAGGGCGAGGCAACGGTTGGGGCCCTGGCCCGCAGTACCGGCCTGGCCAGCGTATCGACCGCTTTCCAGGGGATCACTACCGCGTGCCCTACCGGGGCAGCGATTATTTCTATTCCAGCGGCTATTGGTATCGCCCCAACGGGCCGGGCTACGTGGTAGTGGCGCCGCCGCGGGGCATTCGGGTGCGCTACCTGCCGGACTACGCCAGCCGGGTGTGGATTGGGGGTGGCATGTTCTTCCTCGCCGCTGGCACGTATTACCAATGGGCTAATGACACCCAGGAGTACGTGGTGGTCGAGGCGCCTGACGCGCCGGTGCAGTCCCAGCCTCAGCCAGTGCCCCAGGCCATCGCCTCGCCAGGCGGCTATGACGTGGTCTTCTACCCCGCCAACGGGCAAACCCCAGCGCAGATGGAGCGGGACCGCTACGAATGCCAACGCTGGGCCGCCCAGCAAACCGGCTTTGACCCCGGTACCGCCACCTATGCCCCGTCCGAGCAAGTGGTAGGGCTGTTCCGGCAGAACATGGCTAATTGCTTAGCCAGCCGAGGTTATGGCTTTAACTGAGCGTGAGAAACGGCTTCTTCAGGGTCGGCATGCACCAGCACTTCGGCCTTGGGGAATTGCTTGATGATCGCCGCCTCAACCTGCTCACATAAGGCGTGGGCCACAGACAAGGTAAGCTGCCCTGGCAATTCCAGGTGCAGTTGCACGAACCAGTGTTGGCCGGATACCCGCGTGCGCAGGTCGTGAGCACCCAGCACGCCCGGCACAGTGCAGGCCAGGGCAAGCATCTGGTCCGCTACGCTTTGGGGCAACTCTTGGTCCATCAGAATGGCGGTACTTTCCTTGCCGATCTGCACCGAACTCCAGAGGATGTAAATGCCAATCAACAGGCCAAATACCGCGTCCAGCTGGGGGTAACCCTGATTGGCCAACACCAGCGCCACCAGAATGCTGCCGTTGAGCATCAGGTCGGAACGGTAATGCAGCGAGTCGGCGCGCACCGCCGTGGAGCCGGTTTCCTTGACGACCTTGTGCTGCAAGGTCAGCAGGGCCAGGGTCAGCACCAGCGACAATACCATCACCGCAATGCCCAACCCCGCTTCGCCCAAAGGCTCGGGGTTACGCAGGCGCGCCACGGCTTGTACCGTGATCAGCACCGCGCTCAAACCAATGAATAACGCCTGGCCCATACCCGCCAAGGCTTCCGCCTTGCCATGGCCATAGCGGTGGTCCTCGTCGGCGGGGCGCAGGGAGTAATGCACCGCCAGCAAATTAAGGAAGGACGCCGCGCCATCGAGAATGGAGTCCGTAAGCCCAGCCAGCAGGCTGACCGAGCCACTGAGGTACCAAGCCACCGCCTTGCACAGGATCAACACCGTGGCCACCCCTAAGGAGGCTCGGGTCGCCAGGCGCAGCAGGCGGCGATGGCGCGGGTCGACGGCCATGGCTTAGGCGGCCGGGCGCAGGCCGTAGGCTGCCAGTTGCTCCACGCTGCCGTGGTGCTGGATCAGGCGCGGGTCATCCAAAGGCAAATGCTTGCCTAGCTGGGTTTCCAGAATCGCCTGCAGGCGCTTGTTGTCCACGCTGCCATCCGGGTTGACCGCGCCTTTGAGCAGCTCAGGCGCCACTTGCGCATGGGTACCACCCGGCAGGTAGATAGCGCCGGTGGCGAAGTCCACGCCAAAGGCGATCAAGCCTGGAATCACATAGAACAAAATGCCCACGGCATCGAGCACCGCGATCACCGGGTCGATCTTGCCGTCGATCTGGCCGCGACGGTCGGGCCAGAACAGCGTGCCGCATGCGGTCAACTGGGTCAGTACCGAGAGCACCAGAACACCGCCGATCATACGAGATGGGAAACGCATGAATTTCTCCTGGGTTAAGTGGCTCAGCCATTCCTATAAATGGCCGTAACCGCCAACTACGACCATAGCCGAGCCGTTGCGGTTCGCCGTTATACTCCGCGTTGGGCTGTGGGGCCAGTGACAGGGGCTGAGCCGTCTGCACACTCACCGAAAAGCACCGTATGGCTCTATCACCCTAGCTGCTCCCTCGGTACATTTCAGCCCACATCAGAATGAAGGCTCCAGCCAACGTCCGTAATGCTCCAGCAGGTGGCGGAAACTCATGATTGTGGTGTCTTCGGGATCGGCGCGCTGAGTGTGAGGCGGGCGAACTGGCGCATCGGCGTGATCTCGTACAGTGCTTCCTCCATCGCCGGATCGCTCAGCGAGAACCCGTTCTGCAACAGGTGGATGCGCAGCATGGTTTCCAGGGAATAGGGCTTGCGACCCCCGCCGGCCTTCGGATAGTACGGTTCGATCAGCGCGACCAGCCCTGCCCAGGGCACGACTTGATCCATCTCGGCCAGGAACCGCTCGCGCCGGGTTTGCTTGTGTTTGCCGGCGTACTCGAAATCGGAAAAGCTCATCTGGCTCATGGCGTCTGTCGGTTTGGCTGGGCGATGAGCTATTTCAGCATAGGTTGCCGGGCGCGTGCAGACTTGATCGGAGAATCCCTAGGGGATGCCGACCGCGCAACGTGTACCTGACCCATGACCGTTGCCTTACTGCGCTTGATGCGTGGCTAGCGAGCGGTGCGCCTGAAGCGCCGCTGGGGTCTTTTGGGCGTCGATGAGTACCGTGGGTTTCGTCCAGGGTCAAAGCTCGTCATGACGCACAAAGGGCAAAGCTTTGAACTCGCTTTCAAGCATCGCCTGTTGGAGAGCAGCCCAGAGGTGTATCGGGCATGTGATTCGCTGCAACAGACCATCAGCAGGCTCTACCAGCAAGCAGCCATAAAGTAGGGATCATTGCATAGTGGACGGCGCTCGCTGGCAGCTAAGGTGCTGGCCGCGACTGGCGATGTTGAAACCGTGCAAATGATTCTTGGGCATGCCGAGCTGGATCATTCCAAACCGTATCTATCAGTGGATCAAGGCACTATACGGCGCGCTTTTGGGGTGGCATTGTAGATACTATGTTTATACTAAACGTTTGCGTTTGATATTTCAGGTATCTACAATGTTTACACGCTTTGGAGGTGTTTATGGAAGTCAAAATTCAGCAATGGGGCAACAGTGCGGCCATCCGCCTGCCGTCTGCCGTGCTTAAGCAAATGAGTCTAGTTAGCGGCGACGTGCTGCTGCTCAATGTCGATTCAACTGCCGAAGCCATGACGCTCAAGCCCGCGAAAGCTAAGCCGCGTTACCATTTGGCCGACTTGATGGCACAGTGCGACTTGAACGCGCCGGAGCCTGCCGAATTGGCCGCGTGGAACTCAATGCCAGCAGTCGGGCGTGAACTGTGAGGCGGGCCAAATTCAACCGGGGTGACATTGTACGTCTGAACTTGAATCCTACCGCTGGCCGTGAGCAGCAGGGCGATTTTCGTCCGGCGCTGATCATTTCGCCTGCGGCCTTCAACGTTTCAGGCTTGGTCCTGATTGCGCCCATCACCCAAGGCGGCGATTTTGCCCGCTATGCCGGGTTTACCGTGCCGTTGAGCGGTTCTGGCACCGAGACGCAAGGCGTCGTGCTGTGCAATCAAATCCGCACTGTTGACCTTGAGGCCCGAGGCGCCAAGCGCGTGGAGTCGGTCCCCGAGGTTGTGATGGACGATGTACTGGCCCGCATTCAAGTGCTGATTGAGTAAGGAAAAGTCCTCACTTATTACGGAAAAACTGGAGGCGACATGAATTTTTTGAAGGGCGGTTTCAGAAGCTGAGTGCAACACCTTGCTATTGAATTAAAGGTAGACGCTCATGATGCTTAGCCATCAGGCGGTCTCAGTGACCAAGTGCAACACCCAAGGTAAGGTGCTGCATGACTACTCACTACATCCATCTGACCGCCGAAGAGCGTGTCACCCTCATGCTCATGCCCCTGCAGGGCTCCTCGCTGCGTGCCATAGCCGCCGTGCTGGAGCGCCATCCCAGTACACTTAGCCGAGAAGTGCGTCGCCAGCCTGGTCCAGGCTATTACGATGCCAGCGCTGCCGGAGTAAGAGCACGCGTCTTGAGGCATGTACCTCGGCGCAGAAAAATACTCGATCCCGAGTCTGAGTTGTTCCAGGTGGTACGCAGCCTGTTGGCCAAGGGCTGCTCTCTTTCGGCCTAGAGTTTGCCGGGCCAGCAGTAAGCGGATCATTCATACCCTGTATAATTCCGGGTCCCACACGGAGAAAACATGAACCCATTGCCCATCGATGCCGCCCTACCGGCCCTTCTCAAAGCCCTGGGCGATCGCAATGAGGTTGTGCTCCAAGCCCCCCCAGGCGCAGGCAAGACCACACAAGTTCCCCTAGCACTACTCGACCAAACGTGGCTCGCCGGTCAAACCATCCTGATGCTCGAGCCCCGACGCCTGGCCGCCCGCGCCGCCGCTGAACGGCTGGCGAGCCAACTGGGCGAGACGGTTGGCGAAACTGTGGGCTACCGTATTCGCCTGGAGAGTAGGGTAGGGCCGCGCACCCGTATCGAGGTGGTGACCGAGGGCATACTCGCCCGCCGCTTGCAGGATGACCCGGCCTTGGAAGGAGTGGGGTTGGTGATTTTCGATGAATTTCACGAGCGTAGCCTGGATGCCGACCTGGCCTTGGCGCTGGTGCTGAACGGGCGTGAGCTGCTGCGTGATGACCCGCCGCTTAAAGTCCTGTTGATGTCCGCCACCCTGGAGGGCGAGCGGCTGTCGGCTTTGTTAGACAACGCACCGGTCGTGAGTAGCGAAGGGCGCATGTTCCCGGTTGACGTGCGCTGGGGCCGCCCGTTGCAGCAAGGCGAGCAGTTGGAAGCGCGGGTTGAGGCCACGGTACTGCAAGCTTTGGATGAGCAAGCCGGTAGCGTGCTGGTGTTTCTGCCGGGGCAGGCTGAGATCCGTCGGGTGCAGCAACGTTTGGAGGCCTCACTTGGAGGCTACCCTGGCGTGCGGCTATGCCCACTGCATGGGGAGCTGGACTTGGCCGCCCAGTGTGCGGCCATCGAGCCTGCGGCGGTGGGTGAGCGCAAAGTGGTGCTGGCCACCAACATCGCTGAAACCAGCCTGACCATCGAGGGGGTGCGGGTGGTAGTGGATGCCGGCCTGGCCCGCGTGCCTCGGTTCGACCCTGGCACGGGTATGACCCGCCTGGCTACCCAGCGTATTTCCCGCGCCAGTGCTACTCAGCGGGCTGGCCGTGCAGGGCGTTTGGAACCTGGCGTGTGCTATCGGCTGTGGTCTGAAGCCCAGCATGAGCAACTTCCCGCCTATGACAGTGCTGAAATCCTCCAAGCCGACCTGGCGGGGTTGGCCTTACAACTGCACCGCTGGGGCGCCGAGCCCGATCAGTTGCGCTGGCTGGATGCGCCACCCGCCGCCGCCCAAGCCCAGGCCAATGACCTGCTCACACGTTTAGGCGCTCTCGACGCCAGCGGCCGGTTGAACACCCACGGCCAGGCCATGGCCTCGCTGCCTGCGCACCCGCGCATCGCGCATTTGCTGCTACGGGCCAAGGCTTGGGGGCTGGAAGCGCTGGGTTGCGATTTGGCCGCCTTGTTGGGCGAACGGGATATCGCCCGTGACAGCGGCAAGGACCTGCACAGCCGCATGGCGCTGGTACAAAGCGGCCGCGCGCCGCAACGGATCAAGCAACTGACGAAACAATATCGGGGCCTGCTTAATGGTCAGCCCGCGCCCAACCAACCGGTGAACGAGCCCCAGGCCGACCGTTGGCTAGGTGCTGTGCTGGCCCAGGCCTACCCGGACCGCATCGCCCAGCAACGCCGCCCGGGTAGCGCCGACTACCGCCTGGCCAACGGCCGCGCAGCCCAGTTTGGCGAGCCGGACGCGCTGATGAAACAGCCATGGCTGGTGATCGCAGACCTGGGCAGCCGCCAAGGCCAGCGGGAAGAGCGGATCTACCTCGCCACAGACCTCGCCCCTGAACTGTTCGACACCGTGCTGGCGGACCAGGTACAGCGCCACGAGGTACTGGAGTGGGATGAAAAAGAAAACACCCTGCGTGCCGAGGCCCAATGGCGAGTGGGGGATTTGGTCCTGCGGCGGGAGCTACTTACGGGCCTAAGCGATGCCGCCCGTAGCCAAGCCTTGGTGGACGTGGTGCGTCGCAAGGGCTTGGCCCTACTGCCCTGGACCCCTGACCTGCGCCAGTGGCAAGCACGGGTGCTACTGCTGCGGGGGTTGGATCTCGCCACCGGTAGCAGCGAATGGCCGGATGTCAGCGACGAGGCGCTGCTGGCCACCCTTGAAGACTGGCTGGCCCCCTGGCTGGGCAAGGTCACCCGCCTGGCTCACTTCGCTCAGTTGGACCTGCACGGCATCCTCCAAGGCTTGCTGCCCTGGCCGTTGCCCCAGCGCCTGAATGAGCTAGCGCCCACTCACCTTTGCGTACCCTCCGGCTCCTCCATTCGCCTGGACTACAGCGAGCACCCGCCTATCCTGGCAGTACGCCTGCAAGAACTCTTTGGCCTGGCCGACACCCCACGCATCGCTGGCGGCCGGCTGCAAGTCAAGCTGCACCTGTTGTCCCCCGCCCGCCGCCCCGTGCAAGTGACCCAAGACCTGGCCAACTTTTGGCGCAGCACCTACGCCGAGGTGAAAAAGGATTTGAAAGGGCGCTACCCCAAGCACTACTGGCCTGATAACCCGCTGGTGGCAGAGGCTACGGCCAGGGCGAAGCCGCGGGGCATGTAGGTACCGCGTGACCGTTATTGCATAAACGCGATTGCGGTAGGAGCCAGCGGAGCTGGCGAATGGTGCGTCATCAGGTGCCTGTGCCGTACATTCGCGAGCGTTGCTCGCTCTCATCAAACAAAACATAACGCTTTGATTTTAAAAAACTAAGATCACACTGCTTTAACTAGCGCTATGCGCGTTGGACGGCGAAGCCGTCCCCGTGCACAGGACTCACAGACGCTGCGGACTGCGCCCCAGCGGAAGCCGTGCCGGAAGGAGGGAACCCCCGACACTGGCGGGGGCCGACCGTAAAGCGTTAATGGTTTTTCCCCTTTTTGCCGAAACAAACGGGGCCGGCCTTCCGGGGGGTCGCCGTAAAGGCGAAACCAGACGGTAGCGCCACCGCGCAGCAGGATATGCACGTCATGGCTAGGCCAATATTTGCTTTGCGCCAAGACGGTTGGCTCGGGTTTCCAGCCTTTGGATGTCGATCATTCGCCAGCTTCGCTGGCTCCTACAAGGAGCCAGATCAAGCACCGCAGAGCCAATGTCATGCACCCTGTTTGCTGTGCGACAGCGCGGCGCCTTGGCGGCGGGACGGCTCCTACAGGCGATAGCAGCAGGGCCGAGCCATGCGGTTACGGTGCCTTACCCGGCACCACAAACCGCCCCATCAACGGCAAGTGATCGGAGATCCCCAAGGTATCTTCCTGCCTGACCCGTGCTTCGAGCTGTTGCAGGCGCGGGCTGTGGACGAGGTAGTCCAGGGTGCGGTCCGGGCCGTTAGCGTTGGCCGGGAAGTGGGTGAACCAGTCGGCGCGGTCGGTGCCGCTGGCTTGGGCATTGCTGGGCACGATGGGGTAGCGCTCCCACAGCAGATGCAGGTCGTTGTCGGGGGAGTAGCGGTTTTGCTCGCTGGGTTCTAGCCGTGGGTATTGGCCCAGGGGCAGCAGATTGAAGTCCCCGCCCAGTACCCAAGGGGTGCCCAGGCCTTCGAGCCGGTCTACCCGCGCCGCCACGGCTTGCAACTGCTGGGCTTGGGTGCTGCTGCCTTTGCGGTAGGGCTCCAGGCGCGTGTTGAGGATCGCCAAATGCTCACCCCCGGGTAGCGGCAAGTAAGTGGCGAGCAGTACCCGTTGCGGCTGAAACAGGCTTAGCCGGTGAGCCATACTAGGAAGCTGCCAGCGCTCAGCCTGGTCGATACGGTAACGGCTGAGCGTGGCCACTTTGCGGCCTACGCTGCCAAACACGCGAGGGTCCGGCACGAAAGTGGCCTTCCAGTCGAAGGCATCCACGCTGCAGGGGTAGAGGTCTACCAAACGTTCTTGCAGCAGCGCGAGCTGGTCCTGGTAGCCGGTGGCCTTGGCGCCGTCGTCTAGCTCTTGCAGCAAAACAACGTCCGGTTGCTCTTCGCGGATCACACGCACCACTTCGTCCAGGTCGTGGGCAATGTCTTCAGCGCTGGGGCGGTTATCATGGGTTCGGTCGGCCCCGTCGGGGGCGTCGTACCAGAACAGGTAGCGCTTGCCCGCCAGGAACTGCACGTTCCAGGTCATCACCTTGAGCGGTTGGCCTGGGGCCAATAGCGGCGCGGCCCCTTTGCACACGGGCGTGACAACCGCGTGTGGCGCGGGGTGCCAGGAGAGATGCCAACCCAGTACGGCCAGCGCGATGGCAGCCAATAGCAGGACCAGCAAGGCAGTACGCAGTCGTCGGATCATCGGCTCGGCTACGGCATTGCGAAGCCTGGAGCATAACCGAGGCTACGCGTTGGCCCAAGCTATGCGCGCGGTTCTCGCAAGGTGGGGTCGGTTTCAAGCATGAATAACCGGAACAGCAGCACGGTCGTGAGCAATTGCACCAGCCCGCTTACGCAGTCGATGGCCAACGTAAGCCAGGGGTTGTCGTCGTCCGGCCATAATGCCGCGCTGGCAAAATCCAGCAACCACAAGGGCATCAGCACGATCAGCACACAGCTGAGCACGCGCCAGAACGGCGCCTTGGTCAAGGCAAAGCTTTGCTTGATCGCTTCCAGTGGGCCCAGGCCGCGCAACACCATCAGGTATTCGGAAAACGCCAGGCGCGCCATTAGCCATAAGCCAGGCAGCAGGTACAACGCCATACCCAGCAATACAGCGAAGGAGCACACGGCCGCGAGCAGGGCAAAGCGCGGCCATAACCGCATGCCCGTGGCTAACAGCAGGCGAAGGGGTGGGTGTTCGCCGTTGCTGCGCGAATCAAGATAAAGAATGAGCGCCGCGGTGTAGATAGGGTAGAACAGCAGCCCTATGAGGATGTCGAACGCTCCACGAGAGGCGCTATGCACCTGCGCATCCACCAGTTGTTCGGCCACGGACTGTAACGCTAGCAAAGGCAGGCACAGCCGTACGATGGAAAACAGGTGAGTGCGGAAGAAGTAGAGCGAATCTTGAACAATGGTAAGCAGGTTCATTGCGCCGATGTCTTGGGCCAGGCAGGCCCATCACTGTACCGGATGCTTTAGGCGCGGCAAACGCTTGCCGAGGCTAAGCCGAGGCAATTAACAATTTTTCATGCCAGGCGCTCGTTGAATCGCCTGGCCTGAGCCCCATAATACTGTGCAGGTGGCCCTTCAGGGGCCGACCCTCCACGGCAATTGACGAGGTCGCCATGAACAGCGAAGAACAAAGCCTGATCGACGGACTGTTTTCCCGGCTCAAGCAAGCCGAAGCGGACGGTAGCCCGCGTGATGTCCAAGCTGAACAGCGTATCCGTGAACATGTGACCCAACAGCCCGCCGCAGCCTACTACATGGCACAGGCGATTTTAGTGCAAGAAGCAGCGGTCAAGCGCCTGGACGAAATGAACCGCCAGCTCAAGGCCGAGCTTGAGCAAGCCCGCGCCGGTACTGGCAAGGCCCCGGCTCAGAGTGGTGGATTTCTCTCTGGCTTGTTCGGCGGCCGCGATCAAACACCCGTGCCCGCAGCGCCCGCGGGTGGGGGTTGGCGCGAGCCCGCCCGTGGCTACGCGCCGCCAGCCCAGCAATACCAGCCCGCCGGCCAACCGGGTTACCAACCTGGCTTTGGCCAGCCTCAAGCACCCGCTGGCGGCGGCTTTATGCGAGGGGCGCTGCAAACCGCCGCGGGCGTGGCGGGCGGCATGATGTTGGCCGAAGGCCTCAGCAGCCTGTTCCATCACGACAACCCCTCTCAGGAAATCGTCGAAATCATCCGCGACGAGCCCGCGCCCGCGTCAGACCAAGTCGCCGACCAAGGCGGTTGGGGTGAGGACAACTCGCAATTGGTGAGCGACAACAACTGGAACAACGACCAAGGCGGCCTCTCCGACGCCGACTACAGCGGTGACGGCGGAGGGTTCTTGGCCGATGATGATGACTACGTCTGACGCCACCAGCACCGGCGGGCGACGCATTGCGTTGTTCGCCGATGTGCAAAACCTCTATTACACCGTGCGCCATGCCCACGGTTGCCATTTCAATTACGCCGCGCTCTGGGCCCAAGTGGCCAAGCGTGGCTCGATCGAGTTGGCCTTTGCCTACGCCATCGACCGTGGGGACCCTAAGCAGCAGCAATTCCAACGCATCCTGCGCCAGCTGGGGTTCGAGGTGAAGCTCAAACCCTATATCCAGCGCAGCGACGGCTCCGCCAAAGGCGATTGGGACGTGGGCATCACCATCGATGTCATGGAGGCAGCAGCAGAGGTCGACGAAGTGGTACTGGCGTCGGGCGATGGCGATTTTGATTTGTTGCTCCAGCGCATCCAGCAGCGCCATGGGGTAGAGACCACGGTCTATGGCACACCGGGGCTCACGGCCAACTCGCTGATTCGCGCCGCCAGCCACTATGTACCTATCGAAGGCGAGCTGCTGTTGCGCCATTGACTGGACGCCCGGCGTTTGGCTCGTACAATGGGCGCCTTTCTCGCCTTGAGCGCCTGCCATGTCCTCCCGCCCTGTCCCCGCCTTACTGATTGGTGCCTTTCTAGCGCTGTATGTGGTGTGGGGCTCTACCTACCTGTTTATTCGCATTGGCGTAGCGTCTTGGCCGCCGCTTACCATGGCGGGTATTCGCTTCCTGGTGGCCGGGGCTATTCTCTACGGCATCCTGCGCGTGCGTGGCGCGCCTCGGCCTACAGCGCCGCAATGGCGCGCGGGTGGCTGGGTGGGCCTATTGCTGCTCGGTTGCGGTAACGGTGGGGTGACACTGGCCGAGCATGCTGGGGTGGCCTCAGGGGTAGCCGCGCTGGCGGTAGCGACCATGCCCCTGTTTACCTTGCTGTTCGGGTTGTTCTGGGGGCAGCGTAACTCGCGTCTGGAATGGGCCGGCATTCTGCTGGGCCTTGCAGGCATCTGCCTGCTGAACCTGGGTAGCAACCTGCAGAGCAGCCCCGGCGGCGCGGCCTTGTTGATATTCGCCGCCGCGGCTTGGGCCTTCGGCTCGGTGTGGAGCCGCCACTTGCCCCTGCCCGCGGGCGGCATGGCCAGCGCGGTGGAAATGCTGATCGCCGGTGGCGCCTTGCTCATCTGCGGGCTGCTCAGTGGCGAGCGGATAACCAGCTGGCCCAGCCTGACCGGCTGGCTGGCCCTGGCGTATTTGATCGTGTTCGGTTCGATCGTGGCCTTCAACGCTTATATGTACCTGCTCAAGCACGTTCGGCCAGCCGCCGCGACCAGCTATGCCTACGTCAACCCGGTGGTGGCGGTACTGCTGGGCATTGCCTTCGCCGGGGAGCGCATCGGCGGCTGGGAGGTGGTGGCGATGCTGGTGATCGTCGGCGCGGTAGTGTTGATTGGTTTGCCGCAATGGCGGCGGCGCTGATCCGAGGTAAACTGCGCGCCTTGCCAGTTTACTTCTAGGTATACCTGATGACTTTCGCTTCACTGGGCTTGATCGAGCCGCTGCTAAACCAGCTGCAAAGCCTGGGCTACGACACGCCTACGCCCATTCAGGCGAAGGCCATCCCAGCGGTGCTGGCTGGCCGTGACCTGATGGCCGCCGCGCAAACCGGCACCGGCAAAACCGCCGGCTTTGCCTTGCCCCTGCTGCAACGGCTGACCCTCCAAGGCAGCCAGGTAGCCAGCAACAGCGTACGCGCGTTGGTGTTGGTGCCCACGCGGGAGCTGGCCGAGCAAGTGCATGCCAATATCAAGGCCTACGCCGAGGGGCTGCCGCTGCGTACCTATGCGGTATACGGGGGCGTGAGCATCAACCCGCAGATGATGGCGCTGCGCAAAGGCGTGGATGTGCTGGTGGCCACGCCGGGGCGGCTATTGGACCTGCACCGCCAGAACGCGGTGAAGTTCAGCCAGGTGGAAACCCTGGTGCTGGATGAAGCCGACCGCATGCTGGACCTGGGCTTTGCCGAAGAGCTGCGCGACCTGTACGCCGCCTTGCCCAAGCGGCGACAAACCCTGTTGTTCTCGGCCACCTTCTCCGACGCCATTCGTTTGCTGGCCGGGCAAATGTTGGAGGAACCCCTGAGCATCGAGGTAAGCCCTCGCAACCAAGCCGCTACTACCGTGCGCCAATCGGTGGTGCCCGTGGATAAAAAGCGCAAGCCTGAGCTGTTTTGCCACTTGCTGCGCCAGCGCCGCTGGAAGCATGTGCTGGTGTTCGCTAAAACCCGCAACGGCGTGGACCAACTGGTGGAGCGCTTGCAAGGGCTGAACGTAGCGGCCGATGGCATTCACGGGGACAAGCCCCAAGCTACACGTCAGCGCGCGCTGGACCGCTTCAAGGCAGGTGAACTGACGGTGTTGGTGGCCACCGACGTAGCCGCCCGTGGGCTGGACATCCAGGACCTCCCCCTGGTGGTGAACCTGGACCTGCCCATCGTGGCCGAGGATTACGTGCACCGCATTGGCCGCACGGGCCGCGCTGGCGCTACGGGTGAGGCGATTTCGCTGGTGTGCGCCGATGAGGTCGAGCAACTGGCTGCGATCGAAGCCCTGACCCGGCAAACGCTCAAACGGGTGGACGAGCCTGATTTCGAGCCGGACCACCGGGTGCCAGAAACCACCGCTGGTGGGCAGGTACTGAAAAAACCCAAAAAGCCGAAAAAACCCAAAACCACTGGCGGCAAAGCCACCCTCGGCCGCTGGACCGAAAGCCACGATGCCCCTGTGGCCGAACCCGCGGTAAAGCCGGTGCGCAAGGTGCCGGCCTTCAATACCGGGCCGCGTAAGCGCAAGCCTTAAGGCCAAGTGGGACGGTTAGGCCGCGCCTAGGCGCCCCACATAGTCCATAACCCCTTGGGCAGCCTGGCGCCCACTGGCGAAACACGCGGTCAGCAGGTAACCGCCGGTGGGGGCTTCCCAGTCCAGCATTTCGCCAGCGCAGAACACGCCAGGCAAGGCCGTGAGCATCAGCCGGTTATCCACAGCCGTGGGTCGTACCCCACCGGCCGTGCTGATGGCCTCATCCAAGGGCCGTGGCCTTACCAGGGTCAGTGGCAGCGCTTTAATTGCCTGGGCCAGGCGGGCAGGGTGCTGATACACCACAGCCGTGGTCAGCTCTCGCAAGAGGGCTGCCTTTACCCCTTCCAAGCGCAATTGGCCTTGCAGGTGGCGCGCCATGGAGCGTGAGCCCCTGGGTTTGCTTAGGGCGGCTTCCACCTGGGCCAGGCTGCGGGCGGGCAGCAGGTCCAAGGTAAGGGTGCAGTGGCCGGCGCGGTTGATGGTTTCGCGAATCCGGGCACTGAGGGCGTATACCAGGCTACCTTCCACTCCGGTTTCGGTAATCACGCACTCGCCTATCCTAGGCGGCTCACCGGCCAGGCTCAGGGCAATGTTCTTCAACGGCGCGCCAGCGAAACGCTCCTTGATCAGGCCACTCCAAGCGCTCACTTCAAAGCCACAGTTGGCGGGCTGCAAGGGCGAGACGGGAACATCGCGCCCCACGAGCCAAGGCAGCCAGGCGCCGTCCGACCCCAGGCGTGCCCAACTGGCGCCGCCCAAGGCCAGCACGGTGGCGGCGGGGTGGATTTCTTGCTGGGTGCCGTTGTGTTCCATCAGTAGGCCGCCGCGTGTGCCCCAGCCCAACCAGCGATGGCGGGTGTGGATGACCACGCCACCGTCCCGTAGGCGCTTGAGCCAGGCACGCAACAGGGGCGCGGCTTTCATATCCGTAGGAAACACCCGCCCCGAACTGCCGACGAAGGTATCGACCCCCAAGCCATGAATCCATGCCCGTAGCGCCTGGCCATCGAAACCCGCGAGCCAGGTGCCGACCCAATCGGCTTGCTCGGCATAGCGGCCAACGAAGGCAGGCGAGGGTTCGGCATGGGTGATGTTCATTCCGCCCACGCCCGCCAGTAGAAACTTGCGCCCCACCGAGGGCATGCGCTCGTACAGGTCTACGGCCATCCCTGCCTGGCTGAGCACTTCGGCGGCCATCAGGCCCGCGGGGCCACCGCCAATGATTGCCACCTTGGGGGCAGGGGAGGTTACCGCCATGGAAAAGCTCGCCGAGGAAAAAGGGGGGCGTAGTGTAACGCAGCTGCGTGCAGCAAGCGGCAAGTGGTGCGCTACAGAAGGTATGCTTGCCTTACAGCCGGTGGTTCGTGGAGGCCCATACGTTGCGGGAAACCTGATGCAAAATGCCATGGCGCCGTGCCAGGGCGTGGCGGTCTTTACTGTAGCCACCGCCGATCACGCCCATTACCGGGATGTCTCGGCCCAGGCAATGCCGCAGCACCCGTTCGTCACGGGCTGCAACCCCCGCGTCGGTAAGCTTCAGGTAACCCAAGGCATCGTCTTTATGCACATCCACGCCTGCGTCATAGAGCACCAGGTCCGGTTGATAGAGCGGCAGCAGGTAATTGAGCGCATCGTCCACGGTCCGCAGGTAGGCTTCATCTTCCATGCCCATGGGCAGGGGTATGTCCCAATCGCTATGGGCCTTGCGTGCGGGGAAGTTTTTCTCGCAATGCAGCGATACCGTGATCGCCTCTGGCGTATCGGCAAGGATGCGCGCGGTGCCGTCCCCCTGGTGTACATCGCAATCGAAAATCAGCACCCGCTGTACCCGCCCGGCCGCCAGCAAGTAACGGCTGACCACGGCCAAGTCGTTGAAAATACAAAAGCCTGCGGGGTAGTCGTAATGGGCATGGTGAGTACCACCCGCCAGGTGGCAGGCCAGGCCGTGTTCCAGGGCCAACTCTGCCGTCAGTAGCGAGCCGCCTACCGCCCGCACGGTGCGCCGTGCCAGGGCCTCGCTCCAGGGCAGGCCCAGGCGGCGCTCATCTTCCCTGGCCAGTTCGCCGGCCATGTAGCGCGCGATATAATCCGGCGCGTGGGCCAGCGCCAGTACCTCGGCCGGGCACAGGAGCGCGCGATGCAGGTGCTCCGGAATGACCACCCCGGTGCTTAGCAAGTGGTCATGGAGCAGGCGAAACTTCTCCATCGGGAACCGATGCTCCACCGGGAAGGGCGGGCTGTAGTCTTCGTGATAAACCAGAGGTAAAGGCATGGTCGGCCCGCTGTACGAAAGTCAAGAGTGTGCCAGCTTTGCAATAGGGGGCCAAAGGCCGTGTGAATGGGCGCTGTTCCTTGAACGCAGATCACTTCAGGCACATGGACATCAAGGTATGATGGCTTTTTCTGATCTATGTAAACCGAGGTAACACCCATGAGCCATGTGCTGGACGATCTCGTCGACCTGCTCACCCTAGAGCCGATAGAGGAAAACCTGTTCCGTGGCCGTAGCCAAGACCTGGGTTTTCGTCAGCTATTCGGCGGGCAAGTGCTGGGGCAGTCGTTGTCGGCGGCCAGCCAGACCGTAGAAGACGACCGCCATGTGCATTCGCTGCACGGCTATTTTCTTCGCCCTGGCGATGCTTCGTTGCCTGTGGTGTACATGGTTGACCGGGTACGTGATGGCGGTAGTTTTTCCACACGGCGTGTAACCGCGGTACAAAAAGGCAAAACGATCTTCACCTGTTCGGCGTCTTTCCAATACGACGAAGAAGGGTTTTCCCACCAGAGCGCCATGCCTGACGTAGTGGGCCCGGAAAACCTACCCACCGAGCTGGACCTGATGCGCCAGATGGACGAAGCCATACCCGTTCACATGCGGGAAAAACTACTGTGCGCCAAGCCCATCGAAATGCGCCCCGTGACTGAGCGGGACCCTTATAACCCGGCCCCAGGGGAGCCGGTGAAGTACGTGTGGTTCCGCGCCGATGGCGCCTTGGCCGACACCCCGGCCTTGCACAAGTACGTGATGGCTTATGCGTCGGACTTCAATCTGCTGACCACGGCGTTGCTGCCCCACGGCAAGAGCGTGTGGCACCGGGACATGCAGATAGCAAGTCTGGACCATGCGCTATGGTTCCACGGCAACCTGATTGCCGATGACTGGCTGCTGTACGCCTTGGACAGCCCATGGGCGGGCAATGCCCGAGGCTTCAGCCGCGGCAGTGTGTATAACCGCGCCGGCCAACTGGTTGCGTCCTCTGCCCAAGAAGGGCTTATTCGTCACCGCAAGGACTGGCCTGATGCTTGAGACTATCCGCCACTGGGTGTTCGACATGGATGGCACCCTCACGGTAGCCGTGCATGACTTCGCGGCTATTCGCACAAGCCTGAACATCCCCGCTGACAGCGACATCCTCGGCCACTTGGCCGCCTTGCCGGCCGACGAAGCCGCCGCCAGCCATGCCTGGCTGCTGGAGCACGAGCGCGAGCTGGCTATTGCTTCCCGCCCCGCGCCGGGCGCCGTCGCGCTGGTGAACGCGCTTGCTGAGCGCGGCTGCCAGTTGGGCATCCTTACCCGCAACGCGCGCGAGTTGGCGTTGATCACCTTGGCGGCCATCGGCGTAGATAGCTGCTTTGCCCCTGAGAACGTTTTGGGTCGGGAAGACGCCGCCTACAAACCCAGCCCTGAAGGCCTGCTCAAGCTGGCTAGCCGCTGGCAGGTGTCGCCGCAGAATATGGTGATGGTGGGTGATTACCAGATGGACCTGGCCTGCGGCCGTGCTGCCGGCATCCGCACGGTGCTGGTCAATTCGCCCCACAATGCCTGGCCGGAATTAACGGATGTGCATGCGGTGGATTGTGGGGTGTTGTTGAAGATGGTGTGAAGCTGGTCACCCGCATTGTAGGAGCCAATGACAGTTGGCGAACCAGCTCTGGCCCCGGTTCGCGAACTGGCGCTCGCTCCTGCAACCCCAACCAATCAGGCTTTACAGGCTCCTGACGCTGAACGTATCGCACTGGTCCATCTGGCCTTTCTCGAAGCCGGCCTTGAACCAATGTACCCGTTGGGCCGAGGTGCCGTGGGTGAAGGAGTCCGGCACTACGCGGCCTTGGCCTTGCTGCTGCAGGCGATCATCACCGATGGCATTGGCGGCGTTCAGGGCTTCTTCCACATCGCCTGGCTCCAACCACTTCAAGCGTTGCTGGGCATGGTTGGCCCACACACCGGCGAAGCAGTCCGCTTGCAGCTCTTGGCGCACCAGCAGGCCATTATCGCCTTCCATGCGTTGGCCTTTCTGCCGCGCGGCGTCTACCTGACGCGCGATACCGAGCAAGCTTTGCACGTGGTGACCTACTTCGTGGGCGATCACATAGGCCTGGGCGAAGTCGCCCGCGGCGCCGAAGCGCTGGCTCATTTCGGTGAAGAAGGCCGTGTCCAGGTACACACGGTGGTCCGCTGGGCAATAGAACGGCCCAACCGCTGAAGACGCCGTACCACAGGCGGAATTCACCCGCCCACTGAAAAGCACCAGGGGCGGGTCTTCATACTGGCGGCCATTTTCTTTGAAAATCGTGGTCCAGGTATCCTCGGTATCCCCCAGGATGGCCCGCACGAATTCGGTCTGGTCGTCCGTTGCCGGGGTAGCGCGCTGTTGCGTAGGTGCTGGCGCACTGCCTTGGCCGGTCAGTTGCCCCAGAATTTGCATTGGGTCTTGGCCAGTAAGCAGACCGAAGCCTACGATCAGCACCACCGCGCCGAGGCTCAGGCCCTTGCCGCCCATACGAAAGCCACCGCCTCCGCCACCACCGCCATCACCTCGTGCATCAACGACGTTGTCGCTGCGTCGGCCTTTTTTCCACAGCATGCTGGGTGTCTCCTTAAAATTTCCAATAACCGAAGGGCTATGTAAAAGCCGCACAGTGGCAGGGGTTGCCTGGCTCGCTCGGGCAGTCACCTAAGCAGCCTAGGTAACCACTCAGGTTTCTCGCACCCTCTGTTCGCAAGGTACGACAACGATTTGCCGCTGAATTTCAATAATGGGCCTGGCCAAGACGAAAAGTCTGGTTGCGGCTTGGCTGGCTTGTATTGGCGAAGGAACTGGGTTCTAAATACAAACGCCCTGCTTATAAGCAAACCGCCGCGTACTGGAACGCCTTTGACCGATGAGCAAAAACACCCTGTCGCTGAATGGAAGCAGCCAGCCGCTCAGAGGCATGCTGTTGATGGTGATCGCCACACTGTTGTTTTCCAGCCACGATGTGCTGTCCAAGTACCTGTCCGGCTTTTATCCGGTCATGCTGGTGATCTGGGTGCGTTACTTCGTTCACACCTTGCTGATGATGGGGATTTTTCTGCCCCAGTCGGGGCTGCGCATCCTGCGTACCAAGCGGCCAGGGCTGCAGGTACTGCGGGCCTTGTGCCTGCTGGGTACCAGCCTGATGTTCGTTTCAGGCTTGCAGTACATTCCCCTGGCCGAAGCCACCGCGGTCAACTTCCTCGCGCCCTTGATGGTGACCGCTTTGTCCGTGCCCTTATTGGGGGAGCGGGTCACCGTTGGCCAATGGGCGGCGGTACTGGTGGGCTTTTGTGGCGTTATGACCATCGTTCATCCAGGCGGTGAGCTGTTTACCCCGGCAATCCTGTTCCCTTTCGGGTCGGCATTGTTTTTCTGCTTCTACCAGTTACTTACCCGCAAGGTAGCGGAAGTAGACAGCCCCACTACCAGCAACTTCTTCGCTGGCATCTTCAATACCCTGTTGATGAGTGCGGTAGTGCCGTTCTTCTGGCACTGGCCTAGCTGGCTGGACGGCCTGTTCATGCTGGCCCTGGGGGGGTGCGGCATGACCGCCCACCTGCTGCTGACCCAGGCGTTCCGCCATGCGCCGCCGGCGCTACTCGCCCCCCTGGGTTACTGCCAGATCGTGTTTGCGGGGCTTTATGGCGTGCTGGTGTTTCACCACAGCCCAACGCCTACCACAGTGGCCGGGATCGTGGTGATTTGCGCGAGCGGCGTGGCCGCGGCCTGGTTGCAGCGCCGAGCCAAGGCCGGCTAAGCCCTACAGGCTATGAAAATGCGCGCTCATGCGAGCGGCATCAGGCTCAAGGCCGGTAAACAGTTCAAAGGCCTTTACTGCCTGGAACACGGCCATGGCGCTGCCGTCCAGGGTACGGCAGCCCTGTGCGCGAGCATCGCGCAGCAGTTCGGTTTCCAGCGGAAAGTACACGATCTCCGCCACCCACAGCTCGGCGCGCAGCAGGGCCTTGGGGACGGGGCTGCCTGGCAGCTTGGCCATGCCCATGGGCGTGGTATTAACGAGGCCATTGGCCTGAACCACGGCCTGGGCCAGGTCAGTGCCCACCCGCGCCGGCGCGCCAGGGAAGTGCGTATTGAGGTTATCCACCAAGGCTTGGGCGCTGTGGAGGTTGAGGTCGAACACCGTCAACTGCCGCACCCCTTCCAATAACAAGGCATGGGCCACCGCGCAACCCGCGCCGCCGGCACCCATCTGCACCACCTGCTCCCGGGCCACGCCTGTTAGCCCACGGCGAAACCCTTCGGCAAAGCCCAGGCAATCCGTATTGTGGCCCACCCGTTTACCTTGCTTCAGCACCACGGTGTTAACCGCCCCTATGGCTTTGGCTTCGGGGGAAAGCTCATCGAGCCGCGGGATGACCGCCTGCTTGCTGGGGTAAGTGATGTTAAGCCCAGTGAAACCCATCCGCTGCGCGGCGGTGAGCAGTTCTTCCAGCGCGCTATTGCTCAGCCCCAGCACATCGAGGTCTACCAGCCGATAGACATAACCCAGGCCTTGTGCACGGCCTTCCTGCTCATGCATGGCCGGCGTGCGAGATAATTGAATACCTGAGCCGATAAGCCCGATAAGAATGCTTTCAGGGGTGGATAACATCTGACGCTCCGAGGTGCTGGCTGGCCTGAACTGGCGCGAGGCCATGGCGCCTGGATTGTACCCTGTCACCCGCCTGCCAGGGCATGGCAGCCACTGAACATATCCAGGCCTGAACCTGCGCCACCTGGCGGGTGCTTAGGCGCTCTTTACCTCGTTTGAGCGTGGCGTAAATGACGTGGGTGGGGGTGAAAATGTGAACGCCCAGGGCCGCTACCTTGGGCATCCAGCTGGTTCAGCCGGGCTTCAGCGGCGCACCAGCAATACCCCTGCTTCCATGTGATGGGTGTAGGGGAACTGATCGAACAGCGCACAGCGGGCGATGCGGTGAGTGCTGCTCAATTGCTCCAGATTCACCGCCAAGGTGTCCGGGTTGCAGGAGATATACAGGATGTTATCGAAGCGCCGGGTCAGCTCGCAGGTGTCTGGGTCCATGCCCGCCCGGGGCGGGTCCACGAATACCGTGCCGAACTGGTAGCTGGCCAGGTCGATTTCTTGCAGGCGGCGGAACGCTCGCACGCCGTTCAAGGCCTGGGTCAGTTCCTCGGCCGATAGCCGCGCCAACTCCACATTACCCACGGCGTTGTCGGCCAGGTTATGGAGCGCGGCGGCCACGCTGGTTTTGCTGATTTCCGTGGCCAGCGCCTTGCGCACCCGCGTGGCCAGGGGCAGGGTGAAGTTGCCGTTGCCGCAGTACAGCTCAAGCAGGTCATCTTCACGCGGGCCAAGGGCCTCGTAGGCCCAGTTGAGCATGTGCTGGCACACCTGGCCGTTGGGCTGGGTAAAGGCACCTTCGGGCTGGCGATACTGGAAGGCGCGGCCGCCGACGGTCAGGGTTTCGCTCACGTAGTCACGCCCAATCACGACCCGCTGGCCACGGGAGCGGCCAATCAGGCTCACCCCAAGGCTCGCGGCCAGGGCCTGGGCGTGTGCCTCCCACTGGCTATCTAATGCCCGGTGGTAGCACAGGGTAACCAGCGCGTCGCCCGCCAGGGTGGTGAGAAACTCCACCTGGAACAGCTTATGGCTCAATACCTCGCTGGCTTGCCAGGCTGCCTTGAGCTGAGGCATCAGTTCATTGATGCGCGCGCTGGCCACGGGGAACGCTTCGATCAAGATAGGCGTGCGATTGTCGCCGGGGTTGAACATTGCATAATGGCGCTGTCCACCCTCTCGCCATAGGCGAAACTCAGCCCGCAAACGGTAATGCTCGCGGGGGGACTCGAATACCTCGGCCTCTGGGGCATCGAAAGGCGCCAACAGGGCCTTCAAGCGTGCCACCTTAACCGCGAGTTGTTCTGCGTAGCCCGCCGGGTTGATGGCCGTCATGCGTTGAACCAGCCCAGCTTGATCACGAACAGCACTGAAAGAATGATCAGCGCTGGGTTCAGGTCGCGTACTCGGCCCGAGGCCAGTTTCATGGCTGTCCAGGCGATGAAGCCGAAGGCGATACCGTTGGCGATGGAGTAGGTCAGGGGCATGGCCAGGGCAGTAACCACCACCGGCGCGGCTTCGGTAATGTCGTCCCAGTTGATTTCCGCCAAGCCCGAGGTCATCAGTACGGCCACGAACAGCAAGGCCGGGGCGGTCGCATAGGCCGGGACGCTACCGGCCAGGGGCGAGAAGAACAACGCCAACAGGAACAACACCGCCACTACGATTGCGGTCAGGCCCGTACGGCCCCCGGCGCTTACCCCGGCGGCAGACTCGATGTAGCTGGTAGTGGTGGAGGTACCCAGCAACGAACCAGCCATGGCGGCGGTGCTGTCGGCGAGCAGTGCCCGGCCCATCTTCGGCATATGGCCGTCCTTGCCCATCAGACCGGCGCGCTTGGCCACGCCGATCAACGTGCCAGAGTTGTCGAACAGGTCTACGAACAGGAACGCGAAGATCACGCTGACCAAGCCAATGTTCAGCGCGCCTGCAAGGTCGAGCTGAAGGAAGGTCGGCGCCAGCGAAGGTGGCAGCGAAACCACGCCATTAAAGGCACTGAAACCAAAGGCGATGGACACCAGGGTAACGGCCAGGATGCCGATCAACACCGCGCCCCGTACCTTGCGTGCTTCCAGGGCCACGATCAGCACGAAACCCAGTACGGCAAGAATGGCGCCCGGCTGCTTGAGGTCGCCCAAGCCCACCAGGGTAGCGGGGTTATCCACCACGATACCGGCGTTCTGCAACGCGATCAGCGCGAGGAACAGCCCAATGCCCGCGGCGATCGCGCTGCGTAAGGGCAGGGGAATACTGTTAACGATCCACTCTCGAATCTTGAAGATCGACAGTAAGAAGAAGCACACCGCCGAGATAAACACCGCGCCCAGCGCCACTTGCCAGGTGTGCCCCATGTGCAGCACCACGGTATAGGTGAAGAAAGCATTCAAGCCCATGCCAGGGGCCAGCGCGATGGGGTAGTTGGCGATAAGCCCCATCACCGCCGAACCAATGGCCGCCGCCAGGCAGGTGGCAACGAACACCGCGCCTTTGTCCATGCCCGTGCCACCGAGAATGCTCGGGTTGACGAACAGGATGTAGGCCATGGCCAGGAAGGTGGTAACCCCCGCCAGCACTTCGGTGCGCACGTTGGTGTTGTGTGCTTTTAACTGAAACAGCCTTTCCAGCATGCCCGCTCCCCGGGGGCGCCCCATGGCGCCTTGAATGATGGCCCGATCAATACAGCAGCGCTGCGTCAAGGGGCCCAAAAAAGCCGCGCATCATACCAGCCGCTGGGGCACCGGTGAACGGATAGCGCAGCCGTGTGCGGGTTTATCACAATAAAACCCATGCCGCTGGTCAGTCCTGGCTGGGGTTGTTTTATGGTTTCCATGGTAGGCCATGAAGAGAATGAGCGCCGCTGTCTGGCGCGAAACCTTAGTTACGTCTCGATGCTCCAAGCGATAATTCCAGCAGCATGTAGTAAGGCGCCAATATGACGGCTGCGATTCCCCTGATCACTATCCTCAACGTAGCCTCTACCGTGCTGTATCCAGGTGCCAGTGGCGGTATTACCGGCTGCAAGCTGCCCTCCATCATGGCAGGCGTGACGCGGTGTGAGCTTCATTTTTCCGATGGGGTTCGCGCCAGGGGTTCCCTCCTTGGCGTGGAAGAAAACGGTTGGCTGTTACTGGTGCTTGGGTATACCACCTCCCAAGGCCGGGAGGTCCAACCCAAGGGCTGGGCCCTGGAACAACTTGAGCGCGAGGGCCGCGGGCACTTTCGTATTCGCTCCATGATCCCCGCCGGGCCTGTGAGTGTGACCTAAGCCGCTCGCGAGCAAGCGCTCGCCCAGTGAACGAACCGGGCTCGAAAAAAGTCGTACAGGTACAGACGCAGGCACACAGACTTGCGCGACCGACCGTGAGGCTTCCCCCTAATGAGCGCCCTATCAGACCGTGCTGGCGTGGACTGCTACGCCAGCCACGCCATCCAGTTCACCCTTAACGGCCAACCGCAAACGCTGGATGTGTTGCCTTGGACAACCCTGCTGGACTTGCTGCGAGAGCGGCTGGACTTGGTAGGCAGTAAAAAAGGCTGCGATCACGGTCAATGCGGCGCTTGTACCGTGCTGGTGAACGACAAACGGGTAAATGCCTGCCTCACCCTAGCGGTAATGTGCGATGGCGCTTCCCTTACCACCGTAGAAGGCCTGGCCCAAGGCGATACCTTGCACCCGCTGCAAGCCGCGTTCATCAAGCACGATGCCTTTCAATGCGGTTACTGCACGCCCGGCCAGTTGTGCTCGGCGGTGGGAATGCTTAAGGAAGGCCGCGCCACCTCCACCGATGACATCCGCGAACAAATGAGCGGCAACCTATGTCGCTGTGGCGCCTACGGCAACATCCTCTCGGCCATCGAAGAAGTGGCGCAAGCCCCTGGGGAGGATGCGCTGTGAACCCCTTCAACTATGTGCGCGCTACCGATGTGAACGAGGCCCTGGCGCAGTTCCGGCCAGGTAGCCGCTTTATTGCCGGTGGCACCAACCTACTGGATTTGATGAAGGAAAACGTGGCCCGGCCTGAGCGGTTGATTGATATTACCCGCTTGCCCTTGGGTGACATTACTGAGCTAGACGACGGCCGTGTGCGTGTGGGCGCTTTGGTAAGCAATGCGGACCTGGCCTATGACCCGCTGATCAAGGCCCAGTACCCGCTATTGAGCCAGGCGATCCTTGCCGGTGCCTCACCACAGCTGCGTAACATGGCCACCACTGGCGGTAACCTGCTACAGCGCACGCGCTGCTACTACTTCTACGACGCCGACATGCCTTGCAACAAGCGTGAGCCCGGCACGGGTTGCCCGGCCCGCACAGGCCTTAACCGCATCCATGCGATTTTCGGCAGCAGCGAGCATTGCGTCGCCACTCACCCTTCTGACATGTGCGTGGCATTGGCCGCGCTGGAAGCCCGAGTGGAAGTGCAAGGCCCGGGCGGCACTCGTGTTATCGACTTCGGCGATTTTCACCGCCTGCCGGGTGACCATCCGGAACAGGACAACACCCTGGCCGAAAACGAGCTGATCCTCTCCATAGAGCTGCCTGCCGAGCGCTTCACTACCCATAGCTATTACCTAAAAGTGCGCGATCGCAGGTCTTATGCCTTCGCTCTGGTGTCCGTGGCCGTGGCGCTTGAACTGGACGGTGACGTGATCCGCACCGCACGCGTGGCCATGGGCGGCGTGGCCCACAAACCCTGGCGCAACCCAACGGTGGAAGTGGCCTTGGTGGGTCAGCCGGTCAGCCATGAAACCTTCACTGCCGCGGCCGATGCCATGGTCAAAGATGCCCAACCCCTGGAAGGCAATGCCTTCAAGGTAAAACTGGCGCGCCGGGCGATCGTCCGCGCCTTGGATGAAGCCGCACTGGGAGGGGCACGCGCATGAATGCAATCGGTAAACCCATGGACCGTGTGGATGGCCTGCTTAAAGTCACAGGCCAGGCCCGCTATGCCGGCGAATACCCGGAAGAAGGCCTGCTATACGGCAGCGTGGTCTCCAGCACCATCGCCTCCGGCCGAGTGGTGCGCATCGATGCCAGCGCCGCCTTGGCCTTGCCAGGCGTGATCGAGGTCATGGACCACGGCAACCGCCCGCCCATGGCCGGTGATGACGAAGACTATAGCGACGATGACGCCGCTGACGGCAAGCCCTTCCGCCCTCTGTATAACGACCGCGTGCTGTACAACGGCCAACCGCTAGCCTTGGTGATTGCGGAAAACCTGGAGCTGGCGCGCCACGCTGCTTCTTTGGTGAACATAGAGTACGTGGAGCATAGCTGGTGCTCGGACCTGCGCGCTGAGTTTTCCAAGGCCGAGCCGGCACCTGCCGAATTGCCAGAACCCCGGGGTGATTTTGATGCCGCTTATGCCGCCGCGGCGTATAAGGTCGATGTGACCATCGAGACGCCCATTGAGCACCACAACCCCATGGAGCCCCATGCCAGCACGGTGATCTACAAGGCCGACGGCACGCTCGAAGTACACGACAAAACCCAAGGCACCCAGAACTGCCAAACCTACCTGTGCCAGGCGCTGGGCCTGGAAAAAAACCGAGTTCGGGTACTGGCTGCCTTCGTAGGGGGTGCGTTCGGTTCTGGCTTGCGCCCACAGTATCAACTGCCCTTGGCGGCTATGGCGGCGCTCAAGCTGCGCCGTTCCGTGCGGGTTACCCTGACCCGTCAACAGATGTTCACCTTCGGTTATCGCCCGCGCACGGTACAAAATGTACGCTTGGCCAGTGATGCGGGCGGCAAGCTGGTTGCCGTGGCACACCACGCCACTGGGCAAACCTCGCGCTTCGAGAAATTCACCGAGCATGTGGTGGAGTGGAGCGGCATGCTGTACCACTGCGAGAACGTCAAGCTCAGCTATGACTTGGTGCAGGTAGACCTGTATACGCCGCTGGACATGCGCGCCCCTGGCGCAGCCTTGGGCCTAATTGGCCTTGAGTGCGCCATGGATGAACTAGCCGAGCAGTTGAACATGGACCCGGTGACCTTCCGCGAGCTTAACTTCGCCGAAAGTAACCTTAACGAAGGCAAGCCTTATTCCAGTAAGGCCTTGATCGCCTGTTACAACGAAGGCCGTGAGCGCTTTGGCTGGGCCCGCCGCAATGGCGAACCCCGTAGCCAGCGTAAGGGTAAAAAGCTGGTGGGCCATGGCATGGCCGGTGGAGTATGGGAGGCCATGCAAATGCCTGCCAGCGCCCGCGCCAGCCTGGGTAAGGATGGCCGCCTGACGGTAAGCACCGCGACCACCGACATTGGTACCGGCACTTATACCGCACTGACCCAGATTGCCGCCGAGGCCGCCGGCCTGCCACCCGAGCGGGTTACCATTCGTTTGGGCGACTCGTCCCTGCCCACCGCGCCCCTGCAAGGTGGCTCGTTCACCATTTCATCGGTCGGTACCGCAGTGCAGCAGGCATGCGAAGCGTTGCATAAGCAAATGCTTACTGCCGCCGCCAGCATCGACCCTGAGTTCGCTACCCTGACCATGGACCGGGTGCAGTTCACCGACAGCGCGTTGGTGTGGGGCGAACGCCAGTTGAGCTTTAGTGACTTGGTGCATGCCAGTGGTACCGATGCGCTGGAAGTACAGATCGACGCAGAGCCGGACAAGAAGCGCGAGGACTACAGCACCGCCACGCATTCGGCAGTGTTCGTTGAGGTCGAGGTAGACGAAGACCTGGGCACCGTTCACGTAACCCGCGTGGTCAATGCGGTAGCGGCAGGCCGTGTAGTGAATCCCAAAACCGCCAGTAGCCAGATCCTGGGCGGGGTGGTGTGGGGCATTGGCATGGCCCTGCATGAGGAAACCCTCACGGACCACGCCTTTGGCCGGCATATGAACCACAACCTGTCCGAGTATCACGTTCCCGTACAGGCGGACGTAGGCGACATCGACGTGATCTTCGTGGAAGAACACGACACCATTGTCAACGCCTTGGGCTCCAAGGGTGTAGGGGAAATCGGCCTGGTGGGCGTGGCGGCGGCGGTATCCAATGCCATCTACAATGCCACCGGCAAGCGGGTGCGGGACTACCCCATTACCCTGGATAAACTCCTCGGCTAATGCTGCCCAAGCCAGGCTCAGCCCCAGAGCCTGTGAGGCTGAGCCTGGCTTGAGAACCGCCCCTTTATACCGCGACAGGCTTTTCTTCGACGGGGGCCTGCATATGGTCCCGGTTCGCCAAACTGGGGAACAGCTTCATCCAGGTGCCTGTAATCACCAGTGTGCCTACACCGCCGATTACCACGGCCGGCACCGTACCGAACCAGTGGGCGGTCAGGCCAGATTCGAACTCACCCAGTTGATTAGACGCGCCAATGAACAATCCATTGACCGCGCTCACCCGGCCACGCATGGCGTCGGGGGTTTCCAGTTGCACGAAGGCCCCACGGATCACCATGCTGATCATATCCGCCGCGCCCAGTACCGCCAGGGTCGCCAGCGAGAACCAGAAGGATGTGGACAAGCCGAAGGCAATGGTTGCCACCCCGAACACGCCCACGCCAGCGAACATGATCCGGCCCACCTTGCGCTCGATGGGGAAGCGCGCCAGCCAGAAGGACATCAGCAATGCCCCCACCGCGGGTGCGGAGCGCAACAGCCCCAGCCCCCAGGGGCCAGTCAGCAGAATGTCCCGGGCGAATACCGGCAGCAAGGCGGTGGCGCCACCGAGCAATACAGCGAACAGATCCAGAGAAATCGCCCCAAGGATGTCTTGCCGACTGCGGATAAACCGAATCCCCGCCAGCAACGAATCCAACGTGGCCCGGCCTGTGGGCAAAGGCGTGTCACGCTTGGGCAGGCTTAGCATCAGGCTCAACGCCAACAGGTACAGCACCACCGTGGGCCCGTACACCCACACGCTGCCAAAGGCGTAGAGAAAGCCGCCCAAGGCTGGCGCGACGATGGTCGCGGTTTGCATGGCCGACGCCGACGCGGCCACTGCTCGAGGGAACAGCCCCGGCGGCACGATGTTAGGCAGTAGTGCCTGGGTGGTGGGCATTTCGAAAGCGCGGGCACCGCCCAAGCAAAACGCCAGCACAAAAATCATCTCGCGGCTGACATTGCCCGTGCCGCTGCCCAGCACTAACGCCAGTGCCACCAGCGCCTGCAGGCTTTGGCAGATGGCCGCTACCTTGCGCCGGTCATAACGGTCTGCCACATGCCCGGTATGCAACATAAACAGCACCCGTGGCGCGAACTCCACCAGGCCGACCAGCCCCAGGTCCAGCACACTGCCGGTGAGTTGGTACAAGTGCCAACCGATGGCCACAGTGAGCATTTGAAAGCCGCTGGCAGTACAGACCCGCGCTAGCCAGAACGCGAGAAAGGGGCGGTGGTGCCTAAGTAGCGGGGGAGCGTCGGTAGCCATGAAGGGCGGTGGCCTCAAAAGGGCGGGGGGGCTGCAGATTATCACTCATCTGTAACAAGAAGTTGCTTCGCTTGCATTAAACCTGCCGTTCTGGGCGGGTGTGTCAATCGGTCACGCGGCACTGCACCACAGGCCTGGTTGCATGGAACAGAGCTACTCTATGGAGAGTCATTGATGTGCATCAATGCCGCGCTCCGCTTCGCCTGTTAGAGGAAACCCTATGTTCGGTTCAGAGGCGCTAGACCTCGCTCGCATTCAGTTTGCGTTTACCGTGTCGTTCCATATCTTGTTCCCTGCCATCACCATCGGTTTGGCCAGTTACCTGGCGGTGTTGGAAGGCTTGTGGCTCAAGACGAACAACGGCGTGTACCGCGAGCTTTACCACTATTGGTCAAAAATCTTCGCGGTCAACTTCGGCATGGGGGTGGTTTCCGGCTTGGTGATGGCTTATCAGTTCGGCACCAACTGGAGCCGCTTCTCGGACTTCGCGGGCGCCGTGACCGGGCCACTGCTCACCTATGAAGTGCTTACGGCGTTCTTCCTGGAAGCGGGCTTTCTAGGCGTGATGCTGTTTGGTTGGAACCGTGTGGGCCGCGGCTTGCACTTCTTCGCCACGGTCATGGTGGCCATCGGCACGCTGATCTCGACCTTCTGGATTCTGGCCTCCAACAGCTGGATGCACACGCCCCAGGGTTACCAGATCGTCGACGGTCGAGTGATCCCGGTGGACTGGCTGGCGGTGATTTTCAACCCGTCATTCCCCTACCGCCTGGCCCACATGGCCACGGCGGCCTTTGTAGCCACTGCGTTTTTCGTGGGCGCATCGGCGGCCTGGCACCTGTTGCGCGGTCGCAATAGCCCCGCGGTGCGCAAGATGTTCTCCATGGCCATGTGGATGGCACTGATCGTCGCGCCTATCCAGGCCATGATCGGTGACATGCACGGGCTCAATACCCTGGAGCATCAGCCAGCGAAAATCGCTGCGATCGAGGGCCACTGGGAAAATACCGACGACGGGCCTACGCCGTTAATTCTGTTCGGCTGGCCCGACATGAAGGCTGAGAAGACCCGTTTCGCGGTGGAGGTGCCTTACCTGGGCAGCTTGATCCTGACTCACAGCCTCGATAAGCAGATCCCCGCCCTCAAGAGCTTCCCAGCTGAAGACCGGCCCAATTCCACCATTGTGTTCTGGTCGTTCAGGGTCATGGCCGGCCTGGGCATGTTGATGATCGCGGTCGGCCTGTGGAGCCTGTGGCTACGTTGGCGTGGCAAGCTGTACGACACTCGCCTGTTCCACCGCGTGGCCTTGTTCATGGGGCCCTCCGGCCTGATTGCATTGCTCGCCGGCTGGTTCACCACTGAGATCGGGCGCCAGCCCTGGGTGGTGTATGGCCTTATGCGTACCAAGGATGCTTCGTCCTTCCATGATGTGGGCCAGATGAGCTTTACCCTTGGGCTGTTCGTGCTGGTGTACTTCGCCGTCTTCGGCGTGGGCTTCGGCTACATGATGCGCCTGGTGCGCCGCGGTCCGGCCACTGTCGCCCCGCACAGTCATGGTGGCCCTGGGCAACAACGTACTCCGGCCCGGCCGCTGTCCGCCGCCCATGAAGAAACCCCTGAAGACCACCATGCCACCCCTGGCGAGAGGAACTGACCCATGGGCATCGATCTATCTTTGATCTGGGCCATCATCATCATCTTCGGTGTGATGATGTATGTGGTGATGGACGGTTTCGACTTGGGGATCGGGATTCTTTTCCCCTTCACGCCCCAAGAGCACGACCGTGACGTGATGATGAACACGGTGGCGCCGGTGTGGGATGGTAACGAGACCTGGCTGGTACTGGGCGGGGCAGGGCTGTTCGCCGCGTTCCCCCTGGCCTACTCGGTGGTGCTCTCGGCGCTGTACCTGCCGTTGATCCTCATGCTCATCGGTTTGATCTTCCGCGGCGTGGCGTTCGAATTCCGCTTCAAGGCCCGCACCGACAAGCGTCATATCTGGGACAAAGCCTTCATTGGCGGTTCACTGTTGGCCACCTTCTTTCAGGGCGTTGCTTTGGGTGCCTATATCGACGGCATCAAAGTGGTGGGGCGGACCTACGCCGGGGGCGCGTTCGATTGGCTCACGCCGTTCTCGCTGTTCTGTGGCCTGGCCCTGATCGCCGCCTATGCCCTGCTCGGTTGCACCTGGCTGATCATGAAAACCGAAGGCGAGCTGCAAGCGCGCATGCACCATTTGGCACGGCCGCTGACCCTCTTGATGTTGGCCTTGGTGATCGCGGTCAGCCTCTGGACGCCGCTGGCCCACACGGCCATCGCTCAGCGTTGGTTCACCCTGCCAAACGTGTTCTGGTTTATGCCGGTGCCGGTGCTGGTGGTGCTCGCGACCATCGGGTTACTCCGCGCCGTAGCGCGTAAAGCGCACTACACCCCGTTCGTGTTGACCCTGGTGTTGATCTTCTTGGGCTACAGCGGCTTGGGTATCAGCCTATGGCCGAACATTATTCCGCCGTCGGTCAGCATCTGGGAGGCCGCCTCGCCACCGCAGAGCCAAGGCTTTGTGTTGGTAGGTACGTTGTTCATTCTGCCGCTGATCTTGGGTTACACCTTCTGGAGCTACTACGTGTTCCGCGGCAAGGTGACCACTGAAGACGGCTATCACTAGAGGTTCCTGCTTATGCAAACGCCCGACGTGAAAAAACCCTTATGGCAGCGGCTGGGTTGGCTGGTGTTGATCTGGGTGCTGAGCGTAGTCAGCCTCGGCGTGGTGGCCGGGCTGCTGCGATTGTTCATGGCAGCGGCAGGCATGCGCAGCCATTGATGGGCTCGGCCCAGGTGCAATGCCTGGGCCGTACCTAGCAAACTGCTAGGTTATGTTTCCTCCTGCCTTTTTCTAGACTCTGCACGGCTACCCAGTCTAGGGATGGACCGTGCCGGTGTCGTTACCTTCTTTTGCCTCATTTGCCCGTTACGCCTGCGTTGGCGTGCTCAATACCTTGGTTCACTGGGGGGTGTTTTTCGCTCTGCTGTATGAAGCCGGTACCACCCAAAGCCTCGCCAACCTCACGGCGTTTCTAATAGCGGTAAGCGTTAGCTACGCAATTAACGCTGTCTGGACCTTCAATGCACCACAGTCACGCAAGGGGTATCTTCTTTACCTGGGTTTTATGGGGTTATTGGCCCTGGGCATCGGCTGGATGGGGCAATGGTTGGCCGCGCCGCCATTGTTAACGGCAGTGATATTTTCGGCGGTAAGTCTAGGGGTGGGGTATGCCTATGCCCGCAGGGTGGTGTTCAAAACAGGGGTCACCCCATGCTGATCTCGCTGGTAGTGCCGGTATACAACGAACAGGACGCCGTGCCGCTGTTTTTCAATGCAGTGAAGGCTGTTGCCCTAGGCCAGCCCTACGAGATCGAAGTTGTATTTATCAACGACGGCAGCAGCGACGGTACCGTTGCGGCAGTGGAGCACTTGCTCGCCACCGAGCCCTTGGTGACCTTGATCAACCTCAGCCGTAACTTCGGTAAAGAGTCCGCCTTGCTAGCGGGGCTGGAATACGCCACGGGCGCTGCGATTATCCCCATGGATGTGGACCTGCAAGACCCGGTTGAGCTAATTCCACAATTGGTAGCGCGCTGGCAAGCCGGGGCCGACATTGTGCTGGCCAAGCGTATGGACCGCAGCGCCGACAGCCTGCTCAAGCGCAAGAGCGCACAATGGTTCTACCGCGTTCACAACGCCATGAGCCCTAACAAGATCGAAGAAAACGTTGGTGACTTCCGTTTGCTCTCGCGCAAAACCGTGGAGCAGATAAAAGCCATGCCCGAGCGTAATCTATTTATGAAGGGCTTGATGCAGTGGGTAGGCGGGCGCCGGGCAATCGTCGAATACAGCCGCCCCGAGCGGGTAGCGGGCACCACCAAGTTCAACGGCTGGAAGCTCTGGAACTTCGCCCTAGAAGGCATTACATCGTTCTCGACCTTACCTTTGCGGGTATGGACCTACATAGGCGTGGTTATTGCCCTGGCCGCCTTGCTGTATAGCGCCTGGGTGGTGGTTTCCATGCTGCTTTGGGGTAACGCCGTGGCCGGGTATTCCTCGTTGATGGCCGCTTTGTTGTTCTTAGGCGGTATCCAATTGATTGGTATTGGGGTATTGGGTGAATACGTTGGGCGTATATACGCCGAGGCGAAGTCGAGGCCGCGCTATTTGGTGGACAGCGTAGCTCGGCACGGGGCGGCGGCTACCACCATCCAGGGTGTGGGGGGCGTTACGCATGAGTAAAAAGGCTTCCTTTATACTGAAAATAACAACTCGAGAATTACTGCCGTGGCAGGCCGGGCTTTTTTTGTTTGCCGCAATGTTGCTCTACAGTCTGCCCCTGATCATCAACAATTATCCTTATATAGACGACACGGCCCGCAGCCTATTTACCTCCACGCTATGGCAAGAAGAAGGCCGAATCGTTGGTGATTACCTGCTGTATATATTGACTCAAACCACAGCCGCGCTTGACGTTTTTCCGCTAACTTTATTGGTAGGCATGCTGGCCATGGCCTATGGCATGGCGAGGCTGGCCACTCATTGGTTCGAACGGCCAACGCTCATACACTGTGCTATTTTACTGCCGCTCTGGTATAACCCGTTCTACCTGCAGGTAATGTCCTATCACTACGATGGTTTTACTATTAGCGTAGGTATTGCTTTTATCCTGCTTGCCATCAGCTTTACCCATCGCTTACGCGTATTACGTTGGTGTATCCCAGCTTTATTGATTGCAGCTGCCACAGGCACTCATCAGGCAACGTTGAACGTTTTCTCAGGCCTCGCTTGCTTGAACGTTCTGCAAGTTGCTTATAAAGCGGGAGGGCGCCAAGCCTGGCAAACAGCTATGCGTCATGGAGCCAGCCTGGTGGGTGCGATGATCATCTATCGGTGCACCGCCTATACCACGCTTACGCGAGACAGGGGCGGGTTGATATGGCCCTCTTTCGGACAGTGGTCTGAGCGTCTTACGCTGATCGTCGAGAAAGTAGGCTTATTCATCACCCCCATCAATGCCGGTGTCTTTATTGGCCTGGCTATCGCTGCCGGAGCGGGTTTTGCCGTAGTGGTATTACGCGTATGGAAAGTAGAACGTGCGCCTGGGTTGCGCTGGATGCATGTTGGCCTCTGCCTGGCTTGCATAGCGGGTGTGGCCCTGTCCGTTGGGGGTGTGTTGTTATTTTTGTACAATATGGAAAACAACCTTGGCGCCCGGGTGCTTGTAGGCGTCGCCCCCTTGCTTATGACGCTAATGTTTCTGGCACATATTGGGCTCAAACGCCTCAAGAAGCCAATGACTTGGCTACTGTATTTGCCCCTATTGTGCTTTATGTCTTTTGCTTTTGCGTACGGCCAGGTAATGGCTGACAAAAAGGACCTGGAAAGCTTTACCCGTATCCTGCTAGCAACTGATTTGCTGAATACGCCTGGGGTGTACTCAGCTGAAGAAATCGTATTGTTGCGAGAGCCTAACGGGCCACTCTTTTCACCTGTCTGCGTTCAGGCAGCCTTGCCCGCAATGGATTACATTTTTGGTAATCATTATCTGATGCTGCCAGAACAATTATTCAAGTGGGGGCTTGGCAAGGTTCGGCTAAAGTTCCGATTTACAGTGCCGCCTTTGCATAATCTGGTACTGACGCGGCCTTTCTATCAGATATACATTGAGGAAAACATTGCTTATGTGAAATTCATGCCAGCTGTAACCCGGCTGGCGTGCCAATTTCCATAGCATTACTTGCGCGCCTTCAACACCACAAACTTAGGATTGGCCCCCACCTGCTCGACCCCCCGGAACAACCGCGCCAACTTGGCGTGGTAACCCAAATGCCGGTTGCCCACGATATAAAGCGCGCCGCCGGGTACCAAGGCCTCGCGGGCCTGCTGGAACATGCGCCAGGCGAGGAAGTCCCCCACCACTTGCTGCTGGTGGAAGGGTGGGTTGCACAGCACTACGTCCAGCGACCCGGCGAGCTGGCCTGCCAAGCCGTCGCCAGCGTGAATAGCCACCGGGCGGTCACCCAAGGCCGCCGCCCAGTTCTCCCGCGCTGACTGCACGGCCATAAAGGATTCATCCACCAGGGTGTACTGGGCATTGGGATTCTGCTGCGCGCTGGCGATACCCAGTACCCCATTGCCGCAGCCAAGGTCAGCAACTCGCGCCTGGCCCAGGTTGCGGGGCAAGTGAGGCAGGAAGGCCCTGGTGCCGATGTCCAGGCCTTCGCGGCAAAACACATTGGCGTGGTTGATCAGCGTGAGTGGCGGGGTATCGAGCACATAATGAGTTGGGTAGGGGGAGGTGGCTGGCGCGCGAGCAGCACGGGTGGCTGTGAGCAAACGAGCTTTTTTTACCGCCAATGAGGCCTGCACCGGGCCGATGTACTGTTCCAGCAAATCCCCCGCGGCCCTGGGCAAGTGCTTGAGCATGGCGCCAGCCACTACCTGCGCGCCTTCACACAGGTGGGGCTGCAGCCGAATCAATTGCTCTTCCAGCAGCGCCAGGGTTTTGGGTACACGTACCAGTACGTGGTCGAAAGGCCCACTCAGAGGATCGCTGGCGGGCACTAGGGTCAGGCTGTCGAAGGCATGGCCGTTGCGGGCCAGGTTCTTGCCCAGGGCCAGCGCCCCAAGATAGGAATCCCCGCTGGTGGTCACATTGAATTGGCCGATCAGGCTGGCCGCCAGCGCGCCAAAGGCATCGTTGAGGATCAGCACCCGCGCGCTGGCGGGCAGGTTCAGGTTGGCCAGGTGCTCCAGCAGGTAGTGATCAGCGGCATCGAAGGCCTGCAACGGTTCGTCGACCTGCTCAGGTTGGCGGATAAGGTCAAGTTGAGCGAAGGCGTTATCGAAGCGGGGCATGGCGTGGCTCGGTCGTGCGAAAAAAACAGCAATTCTACGGGCTTTCCACACACCGCGTCGGTGTTTGTCGAGGCGCGATTGCGCCACACTAGGCCCATAACACCTGGAGGCTCCATGAGCGATGAGAAATTCACCCGTCAGCGCCTGCTGGCGGTGCACACCCTGACCCCAAACCTGTTCACCCTGCGTACCACCCGCGACGCAGGCTTTCGCTTCCAGGCTGGGCAGTTCGCGCGCCTGGGCGTGACCAAGCCTGATGGCTCGGTGGTATGGCGTGCGTATTCCATGGTGTCGTCACCTTTTGATGAGTTTCTCGAATTCTTCTCGGTAGTGGTGCCCGATGGCGAGTTCACCAGCGAGTTGGCCCAGCTGGAAGTAGGGGATGAACTGCTGGTAGAACGTCAGGCATTCGGTTATCTCACCCTGGACCGTTTCGCTGATGGCCGTGACCTTTGGCTGCTGGCTACCGGTACAGGGCTGGCGCCATTTTTGTCGATTTTGCAGGGGTTCGAGGCCTGGGAGCGCTTTGAGCGAATTTTCCTGGTATATAGCGCCCGTTTTGGGCAGGACCTGGCCTACGGTGAGTTGATCGCCGGGTTAGAAGGCCGCGACTACTTGGCTGAGTACGCCTGCAAGCTCACCTACTTGCCACTGGTTAGCCGTGAGCCATGGGCAGGGGCGCTGCACGGGCGCATTACCGACCTGGTTGCCAATGGTGCCTTGGAGCAGGCGGCAGGCATGAAGCTCACCCCGGAGCATTCCCGGGTGATGATCTGCGGCAACCCACAGATGATCGACGACACGCGCGCACTGCTCAAGGCCAGGGACCTGCAGCTAAGCCTTAGCAGAAGGCCTGGTCAAGTGGCCGTGGAAACCTACTGGTAAGCCGCGGCAGGGTAATGGTTCTCGCTGTTTGACCCCAGCGACCTGGCTTAGCCTTCGCTTATCGCAGGTCAGCCGACGAAGGTTCGGGCAGGCCTGCGGTAACAAACAGGAAGCCCATTACTTATCAAGGATGCTTACCATGAAGTTGACTTCGGCGTTCACCCTATTGCTGTTGACCGCGACTACTGCTTACGCGCAACCTTCCGAACACGCGCACGAACATGAAGATGAAAGGGTTTCGGAAGAGGACGTTATGAGTGCTAACCCCCGCAGTGGCCGGCAAAAGCGCGGCATCGCGCCCGTTGTGGGGATGGCCTGCGCCGAAGGGTACAAGCACATAGGCGATAACTGCGTTCAGGCGAATATCGACTTCGAATGATAGCTAGGCCGGCGTAAGGGCGCTCACCTTCCCCTTATCGCTGGCCTTTGACGGCCATTACCCCAGTGGCGGGTTAAGCGGCACAGCCGGCGTAGCCTTGACGTTTTGCTCCTTGAGCAAATCGCGAATCTCGCCTAGCAATACTTCTTCTTTGCTCGGGCTCGGCGGTAGGCTGGGTGCTTTGGCTTCTTCACGCTTGAGCCGGTTGATGGCTTTTACACCGATAAAGATCGCGAAGGCCACGATCACGAAGTCCACCACGGTCTGAATAAACTTGCCGTATGCCAACACGACCGCTGGGGTGTCGCCGTTAGCCGGGCGCAGGGTAATGGCAAGGTCCGTGAAATTGATCCCCCCGATCAGCAGCCCCAGGGGCGGCATGATGATGTCCCCTACGAACGAGGACACGATTTTGCCGAAGGCCGCGCCGATGATGATACCCACGGCCAGGTCGACCACGTTGCCTTTGACTGCGAAGGCCTTGAACTCTTTGATCAGGCTCATTGACGAATCCTTTTTTTCAAGTGAGATATTCACGAAGCCTTTTTTACCTAAACCCTAATAAAATCCGGGTGTTAGCGCTTGGCTTACTGTTAAACAAGACCGGCGATAAGTCGATTAGTTTTGTTTCGGTCGTGCCGTTTACCCAGAGGGGCGGAGTATCATGGTGCCCTTTACCCCTGGAGTGCCCCAATGGCCAAGGCAAAGCGCATGTACGGCTGCACAGAGTGCGGCGCGACCTTTCCCAAATGGGCTGGCCAGTGTGCCGAATGTGGCGCCTGGAACACCTTGGTAGAAACCATGATCGAGGCCGCCCCGACCGCCAGCGGGGGCGGCCGCACCGGTTGGACGGGTGAACAGGCTTCGGTGAAAACCCTGGCCGAAGTGAGTGTGGAAGAAATCCCGCGGTTTTCAACCGCGTCCACTGAACTGGATCGGGTATTGGGCGGCGGCTTGGTGGATGGGTCCGTGGTGTTGATCGGTGGTGATCCCGGCATCGGCAAATCCACCATTTTGCTGCAGACCCTATGCAACCTGGCTGAGCGCATGCCTGCTCTGTATGTCACCGGGGAAGAGTCGCAACAACAGGTTGCCATGCGTGCCCGTCGCCTTGGTTTGCCCCAGGACAAACTCAAGGTGATGACCGAAACCTCCATCGAAACCATCATCGCCACGGCCCGGCTGGAAAAACCCAAGGTGATGGTGATCGACTCCATCCAGACCATCTTCACCGAGCAACTGCAGTCCGCGCCAGGTGGCGTGGCCCAGGTGCGGGAGAGTGCCGCCTTGCTGGTGCGTTTTGCCAAGCAGAGCGGCACGGCAATCTTCCTGGTGGGTCATGTCACCAAAGAAGGCGCGTTGGCCGGCCCTCGGGTGCTTGAACACATGGTCGATACCGTGCTGTATTTCGAAGGCGAATCCGATGGCCGCTTGCGACTGTTGCGGGCGGTTAAGAACCGCTTTGGGGCCATCAACGAGCTAGGCGTGTTCGGCATGACTGATCGCGGCTTGAAGGAAGTGTCCAACCCCTCCGCGATCTTCCTCAGCCGAGCCCAGGAAGAGATTGCCGGCAGCGTGGTCATGGCCACCTGGGAAGGTACCCGGCCCATGCTGGTGGAGGTCCAGGCCCTGGTCGACGACAGCCACCTGGCCAACCCTCGTCGAGTGACCCTGGGGCTAGACCAGAACCGCCTGGCCATGTTGCTGGCGGTATTGCATCGCCACGGAGGTATTCCTACTCATGATCAGGACGTCTTCCTCAACGTGGTAGGCGGGGTCAAGGTGCTGGAAACCGCCTCGGACCTGGCCCTGATGGCAGCGGTAATGTCGAGCCTGCGCAACCGCCCCTTGCCCCATGGCTTGCTGGTGTTTGGCGAGGTAGGGCTGTCTGGCGAGGTACGCCCGGTACCCAGTGGCCAGGAGCGTTTGAAGGAGGCTGCCAAACATGGCTTCAAGCGCGCCATCGTGCCCAAGGGCAACGCACCTAAGGAAGCGCCGGCAGGCCTTGAGGTAGTGGCCGTGACCCGGCTGGAGCAGGCGCTGGACGCCTTGTTTGAATAACAGCGAAGGGCCTTGACCTGGCGAGTGGGGTCCAGTATCACCGTGTTTTAACTTGCGCAGGATTTCCCATGGTGACTGCTCCTACCTCCGCTCGGCAGATCAAGGCCGTGATTTTCGATATGGACGGCCTGTTGCTGGACACCGAGGGGATTTACACCGAAGTGACCCAAGCCATCGCCCAGAAGTATGGCAAAACCTTCGACTGGAGCCATAAGCAACACATCATTGGCCGAGGTGCCCGAGATTTGGCCCATTACGTGGTAGAGGCGTTGGAACTGCCTATCAGCGTGGACGAGTTTCTTGAGATCCGTGCGCCGCTGATGACCGCGCGCTTCCCTGAGGCTCTGGGCATGGTGGGCGCCGAGGCCCTGGTGCGTCACCTGAAGGCCAATGGCGTGCCCATTGCGGTCGGCACCAGTTCATCCAGCAAATACTTTGCGTTGAAAACCCAGCAGCACCAAGAATGGTTTTCGCTGTTTGATACCATCGTCACCGCGGACGACCCGGAGGTAGGCGCAGCCAAGCCCGCACCGGATATTTTCTTGGTCGCGGCACGTCGCTTAGGTGTGGCGCCTGCCGATTGCCTGGTGTTCGAAGATTCTCCTTTCGGAGTGACCGCCGCCAAGGCCGCGGGCATGTTCGCCTTGGCGGTGCCCGATTCGGCCATGGACCCGGAGAAATACACTCATGCCGATGGGCGCCTGGGCAGTTTGCTGGAGTTCACCCCAGAGCACTGGGGGCTGCCAGCGTTTCCCTGAGCGTTGCCATTCGCGCGGCGCCCCAAGGCGGGCGCCGTTCACGAATGGGCCACAGCCTCAGCCGATTAGCGCGCTCAGCTCTCGCTCCAGCGCCGCTTCATCGCCCAGATTCAGTTCTACCAGTCGGCGCAGGTGGGTGATGGAGTCCACGTCGATATGCATGCATTGGAAGCCCAGCTGACCGTTATTGTCATGACGCAGTGTGACTTGCATCGCCAGGGTTTCCTCGCCCAGGTCGATAGTCACGTCAAAGGGGGCTTCAGCGTTGCCTTTCCAACCTTCCGGGCGCTCTACCAGCAGCCCTTTGAGGGACAGGTCCAACAATTTAACCGTCCAGGCATGCTGCCCTTGGGTCATTGAGGTATGTGCGTCAAAGGTGATGCGTTTAAAGCGACGGCGTTCTTCGGTCATGGGTACGTCCTCGATGAGCCCCGTCTACGCGGGAGGCGTTCTATGCTGCCGTGGGCAGAGGCGGGCGGCAATGCCAGGCGCGCTATTTTATGATGCTGTGTACGAAAACATCTCTAACTATAGGATTTGGATCGCAGTTGGGGGTGTGTTCAGCAAAAACTGTGGCTAGACTGGCACCGGGCTTTCCGTTCCCACATGCTGGAATAAACAATATGAAAAACAATAATAGCCTGGCCCGCCACTTACCGTGGCTCGTGGTGGCAGTCATTGGTGCTTGGGCACTCGGGGTGGTGGCCCTGCGCCGCGGTGAAACCATCAACGCCCTGTGGATCGTCGTGGCCGCGGTCGCGATCTACCTGGTAGCTTACCGTTACTACAGCTTGTTCATCGCAGAAAAGGTCATGCGGCTTGATCCGCGCCGGGCTACCCCGGCGGTGCTCAACAACGATGGCCTGGATTACGTTCCTACCAATAAACACATCCTGTTTGGGCATCACTTCGCGGCTATTGCGGGCGCTGGCCCCTTGGTAGGCCCCGTGCTGGCCGCGCAAATGGGTTACTTGCCCGGCACCCTGTGGCTGATCGCAGGCGTGGTGCTGGCTGGCGCGGTGCAGGACTTTATGGTGCTGTTCCTGTCCACCCGGCGCAATGGTCGCTCGCTGGGCGACATGGTGCGCGAGGAAATGGGCCGGGTGCCTGGCACCATCGCCTTGTTCGGTTGCTTCCTGATCATGATCATCATTTTGGCGGTGTTGGCGCTGATTGTGGTCAAGGCCTTGGCCGAAAGCCCGTGGGGCGTCTTTACCGTGATGGCGACCATCCCCATCGCTGTATTCATGGGCGTATACATGCGGTTTATCCGCCCTGGCCGGATCGGTGAGATTTCGCTGATCGGCGTAGTGTTGCTGCTGGCGTCCATCTGGGGCGGTGGGCAGGTCGCCGCTGACCCGGTATGGGCCAAAGCCTTCACCTTCAGCGGTGTGCAGATCACCTGGATGTTAATCGTGTATGGCTTCGTTGCCGCCGTGATGCCGGTGTGGCTGATTCTGGCCCCGCGCGATTACCTGTCTACCTTCCTGAAGATCGGCACCATCATCGCGTTGGCCATCGGCATTCTGGTAACCATGCCCGAGCTGAAAATGCCAGCCCTCACCCAGTTCGTGGATGGGACCGGGCCGGTGTGGAAGGGCGCGTTGTTCCCCTTTTTGTTTATCACCATCGCGTGTGGCGCGGTGTCTGGCTTTCATTCGCTGATTGCGTCGGGCACCACGCCCAAGTTGTTGGATAACGAAGTCAACGCCCGTTATATCGGCTATGGCGCCATGCTGATGGAGTCCTTCGTAGCCATCATGGCCATGGTTGCCGCTTCGGTCATCGAGCCAGGTGTGTACTTCGCGATGAACAGCCCCGCGGCAGTGGTGGGCGGTGATGTGAACGCCGTGGCGGCCGCGGTGAGCAGTTGGGGCTTTGCGGTGTCTCCAGAGATGTTGCAGGCAGTGGCCCACGACATCGGCGAGAACACCATCCTGGCCCGGGCCGGCGGCGCGCCAACCCTGGCGGTAGGTATCGCGCAGATCCTGCACACCGTACTGCCGGGTGAGAACACCATGGCGTTTTGGTACCACTTCGCGATCCTGTTCGAGGCGCTGTTTATTCTTACGGCCGTGGATGCCGGTACCCGTGCAGGCCGCTTCATGCTGCAAGACCTGCTCGGCAGCTTCGTGCCTTCCCTGAAGCGCACGGAGTCCTGGGGCGCCAATATGATTGGTACCGGTGGCTGCGTGGCGTTGTGGGGTTACTTGCTCTATCAGGGCGTAATTGACCCACTGGGCGGTATCAATACCCTATGGCCGCTGTTCGGTATCTCCAACCAGATGCTAGCCGGTATCGCCCTGATGCTAGGCACCGTGGTACTGCTGAAAATGAAGCGCCAACGGTATATCTGGGTCACCCTGGTACCTGCCATATGGTTGCTGATCTGCACCACGGCCGCAGGCTTCATTAAGTTGTTCGATCCAAACCCGGCGGTAGGCTTCCTGGCCCTGGCCAGAAAGTACAGCGACGCACTGGCCTCGGGCCAGGTGCTGGCGCCGGCCAAGAACATCGACCAGATGCAGCACGTGATCTTCAATGCTTACACCAACGCAACCCTGACCCTTTTGTTCCTGTTCGTGGTGTTCGCAGTGCTGCTGTTCGCGTTCAAAACCGGTTATGCCGCGCTCGGCAAGCGTGAACGCACCGATAAGGAAGCGCCATTTCAGGCGGTTTCAGGTACTTAGGGAGCGCTGAACGATGTTCAATGACCTGAACCGACTGGGCAAATACCTTGGGCAGGCGGCACGCCTGATGGTAGGCATGCCGGACTACGATAACTACGTGGAGCACATGCGCGTTAACCATCCCGAGCAGCCGGTAATGGACTACGAAGCGTTCTTCCGGGAACGCCAAGAGGCTCGCTACGGCGGCGGCAAAGGCTCGCCCCGCTGTTGCTAGGCGGTTAGCGTTGTCTCGTTCCCGGGCCTTGCCCGGGAATGACCCCTTCGGCGATGGGCAATGTGTACACCCAACCTCTAGAGGCATCCCTTGCCAGATATTTCCCCTATTCCCGTTACCATCCTTAGCGGCTTTCTCGGCGCGGGCAAAACCACGCTGCTGCGTTACCTGCTTCAGGCTGAGCATGGCCTGAAGCTGGCTGTTATTGAAAATGAGTTCAGCGAGGCTGGCATCGATAGCGAGCTGTTAGGCGTTGAGCCAGTGGAGATCGTGACCCTGTCCAATGGCTGCGTGTGTTGCAGTGTACACACCGACCTGACCAAGGCGTTGTTCCTGCTGCTGGAGCGTATAGACGCTGGGCAGATCGTTTTTGATCGGCTGGTGATCGAATGCACCGGCCTGGCCGACCCCGCGCCTGTGGCGCAAACCTTCTTTATAGAAGAAGAGCTGCGAGACCGTTATGTGCTCGACGGCATCGTGACGCTGGTGGATGCTTTCCATGCCCATGAGCACTTGAAGCAGACTATCGCCCAGGCGCAGGTGGGGTTTGCCGATCGCCTGCTGGTGAGCAAAACCGACCTGGTTGAACCGCAGGCGTTCAATGCCCTGAGCGAGCGCTTGGCCCGTATCAACAACCGCGCGCCCATCCGAGTGGTGGACCATGGGGAAATCGACCTGGCGGAGCTGCTGGACATTCGTGGGTTCAACCTCAATACGGATCTTGGCGCAGGCTTTATCCGCCGCGCGCCAGTGATCGGGCAAGGCAGCGACCGTATTCGTAGTTTTGTTTTGCGCACCAGCGCGCCCCTGGATATTGATCGCCTGAGCGAGTTTATGAATGAGTTGCTAGAAGCCCATGGCCGTCAGTTGCTGCGTTACAAAGGCGTACTGAGCATCGCTGGCGAACCGCGCACCTTGGTCTTTCAAGGGGTACTCAAGCTCTACGGCTTTGACTGGGATCGGGAATGGCAGGCCGGCGAGTCCCGAGAGAGTGTGCTGGTGTTTATCGGTGATGACTTGCCGGAAACGACCATCAGCGAGCGATTCCGGCAAATGGCGGCACAGTGATCACAGCTCCTCAGGCGAACTGACCCAAGGCACGTTGCGCTCCAACAGCCTCAGTACCCACAGCTGGGTATTCCCTGCCTTGGCGGCCAGGTATTCGAACGGGCTGTTGGGCCTGCGGCTTCGGCCAACAATTTTGCCGTTATAAGCCAGGCCAGCCAGGTTCGTATCCGTGATCAGGTCTGTATAGCTGGCGGGGTCACCGTTGGGTTTGAGCAGGGTGAAGGTACTGGCGGCGCGTACGGAGGAGGGCAGCAGCCCAAGGTACACGTCGTCGTACGTCACTACTGCCTTACCAAAGTGCTCGCCAGGCTCTCGCACATAAAGGCGGTAGCCGTTGGTTGTATGACGAAAATACAGTGCAATGGCTTTGTCGGTCGCTCCTGGCTGACAGCTGAGCATGGGTGAGTCGTTGCGGATGGTCCCTACCAGGTGAGGCACGGTGACGGGTAAACCAAGCCAGTTCACCCAGGCGGGTTTGCCTATCAAGGTGTTGAGGGCATTGACCGGCTGGGTGCCAAACCAGAGCGTGGCGATAAAAGACTGTTGTCGGTGAGTGAGCATGCTGCACGTCCTTGTACGCAGCAGTGCCGGGGTGGCACTGGAAGCCGCACCATAGACAAACCCCAAGGGCGAGCACAGCGGACAGCCCTTCCTTGGCAGCCGCTGAAAAGCCCAGCGCAGTGCTGGGCTCACCTCCCTCAGCCAAGCCAGTCGGCTTCGCGCTCCACCAGGTTCACCTCAAGCGTTACCGGCTGGGCGCCAGGCGCCGCGGCGAGGTAACCGCCACGGGCATGGATGCCGAACAGAGCCACGGGCGCGCCGCTGGAGGCAAGCATCAGACGGGCTTTGAAGGTGTTCTCGCTGTTGTCGAAAAGGTCCAGCGGCAGGCTGGTATCAGCCTCCACCAGGCGCCACAGGGAGGGGTCTTTGGTGGTAATGGCCTGTGCTTCCAACAGGCCGGGTGCGGTACTGAATACACCCTGGCCGAATTGAGCACCACTGCGCACATAGAGGCGGTAGCACCCGCCGGTAGGGCGGAAATACAGCAGCACCGGAGCTGCCTCGATGACATGAAAGTCCACAAGCCCTACCTCTCGTTCATGGGCCCAGGCCTCATCGGGCCCGCTGAGGGTGCCTAGCGCCTGAGAGGCGTTGATCACAGGTTCAGGCGAAGGGGCGCCACTAGGGCTGGCTACCCACACCTCGCGGTCGGCGGCTTCTTGAAGAAAGGTGATGGGCTCGCCATCGAAGGACAGGGTGGCGGTAAAAGAGCGGGCTTTATCTGACATAGTGAAGGCTCCTGATCGCGGTATGGCGCAAGGCCAAGGGGTTCGCCAATGGGTTCGGCGAGCGCAGGATAGGTGCAGGTTACTGATGGTCTTCAGCAGGAAAGGTTTCGCGTTGGCGAGGTATCACGGATGGTATAAGGCCCAGGTCCGGGCCTTATACTGGAGAGGTATTACTTGCCGTATACCGGTAGGCGAGCGCAGATGGCTTGAACCTTACCACGCACGTCGTTGATAACGGCTTCGTTGTTCAGGTCGGCCAGGATGTCGCATATCCAGCCAGCCAGCGCGCGGCAATCGGCTTCGTTGAAGCCACGGGTGGTGACGGCTGGGGTACCGAAACGCAGGCCAGAGGTCACGAACGGAGAGCGTGGGTCGTTGGGTACTGAGTTCTTGTTGACGGTAATGTGAGCGCGACCCAGGGCGGCGTCCGCATCCTTACCAGAGATGTCCTGCTTGATCAGAGACAGCAGGAACAGGTGGTTCTCAGTACCGCCAGAGACTACATCAAAGCCACGCTCGATAAACACGCTGGCCATCGCCTGAGCATTTTTGACCACCTGCTGCTGGTAGGTCTTGAACTCAGGCTGCAGCGCTTCCTTGAAACATACGGCCTTGGCGGCAATCACATGCTCCAGCGGGCCACCCTGGGCCCCTGGGAACACGGCCGAGTTGAGCTTCTTCTCGATGTCGGCGTTGGCGCGGGCCAGGATCAAACCGCCACGTGGGCCGCGCAGGGTTTTATGGGTGGTGGTGGTGACCACGTCGGCGAAAGGCACCGGGTTAGGGTACACGCCAGCGGCTACCAGGCCTGCCACATGGGCCATGTCCACGAACAGGTAAGCGCCCACTTTGTCTGCGATTTCACGGAAGCGAGCAAAGTCCAGTTTTTGGGAGTAGGCGGAGAAGCCGGCCACGACCATTTTCGGCTTGTGCTCTACAGCCAGGCGCTCGACTTCGTCGTAGTCGATCAAGCCGTTGGCGTCGATGCCGTACTGCACGGCGTTGTACAGCTTGCCCGAAGAAGATACCGAGGCGCCATGGGTCAAGTGGCCGCCGTGGGCCAGGCTCATGCCCAGGATGGTATCGCCCGCTTGCAGCAGGGCCAGGTACACCGCCGAGTTGGCCTGGGAGCCGGCATGGGGCTGCACGTTGGCGTAGTCGGCACCGAACAGCGCTTTAGCGCGATCGATGGCCAACTGCTCGACCACGTCCACGAACTCGCAGCCGCCGTAGTAACGCTTGCCTGGATAGCCTTCGGCGTACTTGTTGGTCAGCACCGAGCCCTGGGCTTCCATCACCGCCGGGCTGGTGTAGTTCTCGGAGGCGATCAGCTCGATGTGATCTTCCTGACGCACGGCTTCCTGCTCCATGGCGGCGAAGAGGTCGGCGTCGAACTTGGCAAGGGTCAAATCACGGCTGAACATGGCGGTCCTCAAGGATCGGCAGAGAGAAAGCCGCCATTCTACCGCCTTCAAAGGCAGCTACAAGCGCCAAGCGTCAAGCGTCAAGCCCAAACGCGACAGGCCGTTAACTTGCAGCTTGCCCAAAGGCGCCGCGCTTTAATCAAACATAAACAAGGCATCGTTGCTAAATTGCGCCGCGAAGCGGTTGGCCTGCATTGGCCGGCCGAACAGGTAACCCTGCACTTCGTCACAGCCGTGCTCCCTGAGGAAGGCTAACTGCTCATAGGTTTCCACGCCTTCGGCGATCACCGAAAGGTTCAAGCTATGGGCCATGGCGATGATTGCCCTGGCAATCTGTGCGTCCTGTTCGCCCTCGGGCAGGCCGTCAACAAAGGTACGGTCGATTTTCAGCACGTCGATGGGAAACTGCTTGAGGTAGTTGAGCGAAGAGTACCCCGTACCGAAGTCGTCCACCGCAATGCTCAAACCCAGCTGTTTAAGGCCGTCGAGAATGTGCATGGTTTCGTCCACTTCGCGCATCAGGATGCTTTCGGTCAGCTCCAGCTCCAGGCAGGCCGGGGGCACGCCGGACTCTTGCAGAATACTGGCGATGCGCTTGCCCAGCTGGCCATCGGAGAATTGTCGGGCCGAGAGGTTCACCGACACCTTGGGTACGCGCACGCGGGCCTGGTGCCACGCTTTGAGCTGGCGGCAGGCTTCGGCCAGCACCCAATCACCGATCTCCACCACCAGCCCTAGCTCTTCCAGCACCGGGATAAAGTCCCCGGGCGGCACCAGGCCACGACGCGGATGTTGCCAGCGCAGCAGGGCCTCGGCCCCGGTCAGGCGTTTGCCGTCCCCGCTGAGCTGAGGCTGGTAATAGAGCATGAACTCTTTTTGTTCCAACGCATGACGAAGGTCGCTTTCGAGCTCCAGACGCTCCAGCGCACTGGCGTTCATGTCGGCCTGATAGAACTGGAAGTTGTTCTTGCCACGCTCCTTGGCATGGTACATGGCCGTATCGGCGTTTTTCATCAACTGGCTCAGCTCGCTGCCATCCTGGGGGCTGAGGGCAATGCCAATGCTGGCGGTCACGAAAAACTCGCGGTTTTCCAGCACAAAAGGCGCGTGCAGGTTGCCCAATATCTGCTCAGCCACATGGATCGCCCGCGTTAGCGCGGCCTCACGGCTGCCTCTGGGTTGCAGCAACAGGGTGAACTCATCGCCCCCCATGCGCGCCACGGTGTCGTCATCGTCCACGCACGCCAGCAGCCGCATGGCCATGTCCTTGAGCATGCGATCACCGGCGGCATGGCCGAGGGAATCGTTGATGGGTTTGAAACGGTCCAGGTCCAGGAACATCAACACGACCCAGGCCTTTTGCCGTTCGGCCTGCTGCAAGGCGGTAAACAAGCGGTCCTGGAACAGGGTGCGGTTAGGCAAATGGGTGAGGGCGTCGTAATAGGCCAGGCGGTGAATACGTTGCTCGCTGGCCTTGCGCTCGCTGATATCGCTGAAGAAGCACACGTAACTGGCCAGGTCGCCGTCTTCATCGAGTACGGCAGTGATGCCTACCCAGGCCGGATAGTGCTCACCGTTACGCCGTTTAAGATGAATCTCGCCTTCCCAGCTCCCCTGCAGGTTCAGTTGTTTTACCACGTAATCAAGGTGAGCTTCCTGCTGATTGTTAACGGTCAGCAGCGACGGCAACTGGTCCAATACGTCAGCCGCCGCGTAGCCGGTGACTCGAGTAAAGGTTTCGTTGACCTGCACGATGTAACCGGCCGGGTCGGTGATCAGAATGGCGGAGGTAGAGTGCTGGAACACCGTAGCGGCCATGCGCAGGTCTTTTTCCGCCCGCCGTTGCTGGCTAACGTCGCGGCCTACGCCAAGCAGGCCTTCGAAATTATCGTGTTCGTCCCAGATCAGCACCAGACGCAGTTCGATAGGGATCGTACGGCCGTCGGCGCAGAGGCAGTCCAACATGAAGCTCTGGCTCTTGACCTGATCACGCAGCCGCGCCAATGAAGCGGGAGCGTCCATCGCTGTACGCACCTGGGCCAAGAACGCCTCTATGGCCGCGATTTGGCTAGGCGTGGTGATGGTAGACTGCCAGCCATTAGTGAATAGGGCTGGCACGCTAAAGCCGAGCATGTTCTGCACGGACGGGCTGATGTAATTGAGCTTCAAGCTGCTGTCGGTGGAAAAGATCACATCGCTAATGCTTTCGGCCAGCAGACGGTAGCGCTGCTCGCTATCACGCAGTGACTGGCTGGCTTCGGCCTGCTCGGTGATGTCCTTGGCCACCCCGATGATCCGCGTCACTTGACCGTCGGCCTCTTGGGTGAGGGTCTGCTCGCGAAGTTCGAAACGGCGCCAATTGCCATCGCGGTGGCGGAAGCGCACTTGACAGAGCATTGGGCCCACATAACCGGTGTCGCGCTGGTACTGGCGAAGGGCGAGGTATTGCTGGCCGTCCACTGGATGCATCAAGGCTTCCCAGAACTGCTCGCCCAACTCGTCCACTTCTTGCTGGGTGTAGCCCAGGGTCAGGCCCAGATTGTGGTTGCTGTAGATAACCCGACGCACCAACACGTCACCCACGTAGAGATGATCAGGCACCGTCATGACCACATCCGACCAGAAGCGCTCCCGCTCGGCCAGCGACAGTTCCGCTTGCTTGCGCTGGGTCACGTCGTTGAGGCTGAGCACTACCTCATCCACGTCACCGTCATCGGGCATACGAATCTGGCCCCACAGGTGACGCGGCCCTTCGGAGGTGTCGAGGGTGAACTCCAGTTCCACCATGCCAGGCACCAACAGCGCTTCGATCAGCTTATGAGGGAGGATGTCGCTTTCCAGCCCGTGCTGGTCGATCAATCGCACCCATACGGCATGGGCGTCGGCCACCTGTAGCAAATCCAGGGCTACATGGTTCGCCTCGGTCAGTCGCATGGCCTGGCGCAGCCCGGCCTGGTCCGCAAGGGTGGCGGGCCAGCGCTGGATGTCTTCGGCCCGCTGTACCTGGGCCTGCGTTAGCCGCTGGCGTAATTCGCGCAGATCGAATACGCACAACCCTACGCCAGCGCCTTGGAAGATGTCTTGGTAGCGCCGACGCTGTGCCTGGGCGTCGCGCTGGCGGCGGCGCAGGTCTCGCAGCACCCCTATTGGCAGCAGGGCGCAGGCCAGCCCCAAGGCAAGTTTGCTCAATAGCCCGGGCAGCAGCGGCAAGCGTGCCTGCCTGGGGTCGAACAACGCTTGTAGTTGCCAGTCACTCCCTTCTAAGGCATGGCTGTCGATGATCAGGCTTTGCTCATGCGGGGAGGGCGGCTCCACCGCAGCGGCTGGCGCGCCAAGGCGGGGGTCCCGGTCCAGCACTTGGCCATGGCTATCGGTCAGTAACCACTGAGGCCAGCCATATGCCTCAAGCCCCGTGGTGAGCGCGTCATACACCGACGGCGCGAAGCGCAGCAGTATGTGGCCCGCGCCGCGCGGATCGCGTAGCAACAGCCAAACCTGTTGCTCGCCTGGGCCTCGGGCATACCTGTAACGGGCGGTACCCGCCTGTTGCACCAAGGCTTCCAGGCTCGAAGACAGTTCTGGATCGAAAGCCTGGCCGGCAAGCGGGCGGCCCTCGGCATCCAGCTCCAGCCTAGCGAGCAGGTAGGCTTGGCTGGGGCTTTGGGTATCTAAGGTAGCAAGCAACAGGTCACTAATGTTGCGCTCGGCAAACAATGCCATATTGAGTTGCAAGCGGCTGGCCAGGCTGGCGCTGTGATCCAGCGCATTACTGCGCTGTTCGGCTTGATTGCGCTGATATTCGTTCAGCACCTGCCAGGTCAGCAGTGCGATCAGTAGCAGCGACAGCACAGCCAACGCGCTTTTCAGGGGGCCAGAGAAACCTCTGCCCGGCACGGAAGTGCGGCGAGGCACGGGCGATGAGTGATCGAGATGGCTCAAGACTGAAATCCTGCGGGGTGGCCTGTTGCCGTTCGTGGCGCCACGCGTACTCGGTGAGGCGTAAGCGCCTGATGATAGCAGGCACATGCCTGCTTGGCAGGCTAGCATGAACCGCGCCCTGGCACTGTGCTAGTACCCAGCCCCGGAAGTTTGCCCTCCATCACGCATTCCGGTAGCTTTGGCCGCTTCCCAGCGCGCTTTTATTGCCCCGCGCGCCATCATCGTGAGCAGTCAGGTTTACCCATGGCCCAATATGTTTACACCATGCATCGGCTCAGCAAGGTTGTGCCACCGAAGCGTGAAATCCTCAAGAATATTTCCCTGTCGTTTTTCCCTGGCGCCAAGATTGGCGTGCTGGGCCTGAACGGCTCGGGTAAGTCCACCTTGCTGCGGATCATGGCCGGTGTCGACAAGGAGTTCGACGGCGAAGCCCGGCCCATGCCAGAGCTCAACGTCGGCTACCTGCCCCAGGAGCCGCAGCTGGACCCGGCCAAGAACGTTAGAGAGGTGGTGGAAGAAGCGGTTTCGGCCATCAAGGACGCCCAGGCGCGCCTGGATGAAGTCTATGCGGCCTACGCCGAGCCCGACGCGGACTTCGACAAGCTGGCCGCCGAACAAGCCAAGCTAGAGTCCATTTTGCAGGCTTCCGACGGCCATAACCTGGAGCGCCAGCTAGAGGTAGCCGCCGATGCGCTGCGCCTGCCGCCATGGGAGGCCCGTATCGAGCACTTGTCCGGTGGTGAAAAGCGTCGCGTGGCCTTGTGCCGGCTGTTGCTGTCGGCACCCGACATGCTGCTGCTCGACGAGCCCACCAACCATCTGGATGCCGATTCTGTTGCCTGGCTGGAGCGCTTCCTGCACGACTTTCAGGGCACCGTGGTCGCCATCACCCACGACCGTTACTTCCTGGATAACGTGGCTGGCTGGATTCTCGAACTCGACCGGGGACAGGGCATTCCTTACGAGGGCAACTACTCTGGCTGGCTGGAAGCGAAGTCTGATCGCTTGGCCCAGGAGTCCAAACAGCAGTCGGCCCATGAAAAAGCCTTGAAAGAGGAACTTGAATGGGTGCGCAAGGGCGCCAAGGCTCGACAGTCCAAATCCAAGGCCCGCCTGCAGCGCTTCGAGGAACTGCAATCGCAGGAATTCCAGAAGCGTAGTGAAACCAACGAGATCTACATCCCGGTTGGCCCGCGCCTGGGCGATAAAGTGATCGAGTTCAAGAACGTCACCAAAAGCTACGGCGACCGGGTGTTGATCGACAACCTGTCGTTCACTATGCCCAAGGGCGCGATCGTGGGCGTGATCGGCGGTAACGGCGCGGGTAAATCCACGCTGTTCCGCATGATCATGGGTAAGGAGCAGCCTGATTCCGGCGAGATCGAGATCGGCGAAACCGTGCAGTTGGCCTGTGTGGACCAAAGCCGCGAAGACCTTGATGGCGCCAAATCGGTGTTCCAGCAGATTTCCGATGGCTCTGACCAGATCCGCATTGGCAACTACGAGGTTCCTTCACGCACCTACGTAGGGCGGTTCAACTTCAAGGGTGGCGATCAGCAAAAGTTCGTCAAAGACCTCTCCGGTGGTGAGCGCGGGCGCTTACACCTGGCGTTGACCCTTAAAGAAGGCGGCAACGTGCTGTTGCTCGACGAACCCTCCAACGACCTTGACGTAGAAACCCTGCGTTCGCTGGAAGAGGCCCTGCTGGACTTCCCTGGCGCGGCCATCGTGATCTCCCACGATCGGTGGTTCCTTGACCGTGTGGCTACGCACATCCTGGCGTATGAGGACGACTCGCAGATTATCTTCTTCGAAGGTAACTATACCGAGTACGAAGCTGACCGTAAGAAGCGCCTGGGTGAGGCCGCCGCGCAACCGCATAGGGTGAAGTACCGTAAGTTGGCGTAAACCCTTATACGCCAACTTCGTTGGCTCCTACAGAGGGTTAGCGAATGCGGTTCCCGCGCAGCCGCATGGGATGAAGCTGATGTAGGGGCCAACGCCAGTTGGCGAATGCGGTCTAGCGCTTAAGCAGGCGTGGCGGAAATCGCCAAAATTTCCAGGGCCAGGTCGCCTGCCGGGCGGCGCCAGATAACCTCGTCGCCAACCCGCGCGCCCATCAACGCACCGCCCAGTGGTGAGGCCCAGTTGATCAGGCCTACGCCTACGTCGGCTTGGTCCTCGCCCACCAGGCACACTTGGTGGTGCACATCCTGCTCATCGGCATAGCTGACCCAACTGCCGATCTGCACGACTTCGGTTTCCGTCACGGGGGCCACGACCTTGGCGCTGTGCAAACGCTGATTGAAATAGCGCAGGTCGCGCTCTAGGTCTGCCAAGGCCTGGCGGTCGGCGCGGTCACCCAGCGCGCTTTGCTCGATATGCAGCGAACGCAACTCGTCAGCGCGCGCCCGAAGTTGGACCATCCCCGACTCCGTCACATAGTTAGGGTTTGAACTCACCTGTCGCTCCACCGGTTGGCTGGCCTGGGCGGCGGCTTGATCTTCGTTTACAAATGCGCGGCTCATGCTGCGGTCTCCCCTTATCGTCCATTCTCGTGAGTTAGGCAGCGATGACCCTGCGGGAGTTTCCCAAAGCACGAGCAAGGGGGGTTATCGACCGCGATAAGCCTTTGCTTTGCCATTGTTTATGTCCCGCTGCCAGTCCCGATCGCGATCGTTGACGACTTTGTCGTGCAGGTCCTGCTGCTCTTGGCTGGCCAGCGTGGCCTGGCACTGGCGAAAGCCATCGTCCCAGCCGCTGGAGTAGAGCTTGTCGCTCAGATAGCGGGTCACGTTCTTGGTGAAGGCACCTGTGATAGACCCCGCTGCGCCACGCCCGCTGCCACAGCCGTCCTGATAGCCGTCGGCGAAGGCTGGGGGGTAGCCTTGCTGTAGCAACTGCTCGTGAGTGTTCTGACAACCCGTTACAACCAGAACGCCAACCACCACACACCAGCGGATGTTCATGTCCGATACCTCGAGCATCGGGCCCATTGCCCGGCATAGGTATAAGTTTAGGTGCTATTTTGTGGAGCGGCTGTCAAATGTCGATGATGGCTGTGTTAGTGGTAGCAGTGTTAGTAGTGGTACCACTTCACCTCTAGCATCACCTCGTTGATGGGGCCTGCCAGGTGGCTGAAATCCCGTTGAGCGCTTAGCCGCAACCCTAGGTTAGGGCTCAATTCCCATTGCTGGTTCAGGCTCAGTTGCCGCCGGGCCTCGCCATTGGTGAAGTAATCGCCGCGGGCTTCCAGGCGCAGGTTGCCCAACCCATTGCGCCACAACAATCCGGTGTCGTAGCCCAGCGCTGGCGCGGCAAAGGCTGCGAAATCATTATTGTGCTCCACCCGTGCGGTACCCATGACAAAGCCCAGCAGTTCTGGGGCCAACTGCCAGGTGCCGCCCATGCCGCCATTGATGTGCGACACCAGCACCGCGTCGCCATGTTTACCCGGCACCCGTTCCAGGCCCCCAGTCACTTGCCAGGACCAGGGCTTGAGCAGGGCGCTACGCGGTGATAGCGAGCGGATGGTCGCCAGGTTCAATTGCTGCAGCTGCCAGTTGCCTCCTTCGTACTGGCGTACTTTTAGCCCACCGATTTCGATCTGCGCGCCCAAGGGGAAGCCATAAGCATTGTCGTTAAGGTCGTGGTACGCCATGCGCAGGCCGTATTCGGCGAAGGCGCGATCATCCCGGTTGCCCAGGCCCACTTCCCAGGTACGGGAGGGGTGGCCTTCTTCTGGCAGGCCAGGTTTTTCCACCTGCAGTGCAGGCGGTGGGTTCCGGTTGATGGCCTGCAGCAAGGCGAAGTTGCGCTGGCTGCGTTCGGCATCCCGTGCCTGGCCATTGGCCCGGTAGCGATCAAGGCGGTACGCGGTGTCTAGAACCAGCGCCTGGCGGTCGCGAGGCAGGGCGGAAAACTCAGGGGCGCCTACGGGGTTGGCGGCACTGGCGGCACGGTCGGCCAGGGCTTGTTCCTGGGCCGTTAGCGGTTCTGCCCGGGCCTGCAGTTCCCGTTCACGAGAGGGCCGGTAGTCGATTTCCTTTACCAGCCCAGCGGCTTTCACCGCCTTGACCGTGTCCGTGGGGATAGCGGCCAGGGGGAACTGCTCGGTCAGTTGCAAGCCAGGGCGCGCTACTTGTAGCAACTCCAGCAGACGGTACGAGCAGTTTTCATCGAAAAAGTAATAGTCGAAACGGATTTGCTGCAGCTCCCACACGTGCTCGACCAGGCGCCCGGTTTCTTCGGGGCTCAGGCTCAGGTGGTATTCCCACAGGTCGCGATTCTCCAGGCTACGGTACTCGGCCAGCTTTTGCTGGTAGGGCACCAGGGAGAACAGCCCGGGGTAGCCGCCGGCCAGGCCTTTCCAGGCGTAAAGCATGCTGTTGTCGCTGCCCTCTACATAAGCACCGAAATTGATCGCATAGCTAAGCAGGGCGGTTTGATCGGCCTGGGTATCTGCCTGGTCGATTCGCAGCAATGTATGTCCAAACATGGAAGAAGGGCTATTGAGGTAGGCGGCGGGAAATACCAGCACTGCCGAGTGGGGTGATATATCGCCATACCAGCGTTCAAAGGCCGGGCACTGCACACTGGGTAAATCCGTCAGGTTCAGGGCCTGACGTAGCCAGCGGGTACGGGCGGGAAATACACATTGAGCGTGGCGGTCGCCCAGGCTGGCCGGGGCATAGAGCGCCTGTACAGTGGCGGCCAGTTCGTGCTCGGGCTGGTAACGACCATCGGCGGCGAGGAAGAACCGCGCATCGTCCACATAGCTGTGCCAGCCGCTTAATCGCTTGTGTTCATAGTGCCCCAAGGCAATCCAGTTCGGGTCGCGGGCCAAGCGTTCGAGGTTGGCCGGGGCCGTAAGCGCAGCCGCATCGAAAGAGGTACAGGCCAACAAGGCCAGCCACAGCAAGCGGGTCAGCATCCATTCCATCCGGGCACGATTGCGAGAGGCCCACCCCAGAAAGGGGTGGGAGGTATTACCAAGCGGTGGCCAAAACGGCGTAGCGCTAAGGCCTATGCTTGCCGGACCTTACGCCTGGGCGGCGTATTTTGCCAGGCGCGGATCGTTTTTCAGCACGTTCAGGGTGTTGGTATGCACGTCTTCGGCGGTCACGTCGGCGGTTTTGAAGATGTCGCCGAAGTGCTGGTGGGTCACGCTGGAGAAGTAAGCGCGGTCTTCAGGCGTTACGCCCAATACCACGGCATAGGTGGTCAGCGCTTCGCCGTTACCTTTGGCCATGTCTTCGGAGAGCTCGTCCATCATGCCGTTCATGGCAATCCAGGACTTGCCGCCGTAGGTCAGCGCGCCATTGGTGGTGCAGCCGTTGGTTCCCGAGGTCATGCCGAAGGTGGCGTTACCCGAGGTGCCGTTGGTGGTGGAAGCCAGGAAGTGCGCCGGGGTGCCGCGCTGGCCTTCGAACAGCATGTTGCCCCAACCACAGTCCGGGCCACCAGGGGCCTGGGCGAAAGCCTGGAGGGAGGCGACGGTGAACAGGGAGCCAAGCAGAATCCGTTTCATAGCATTGTTCTCGCATGTCGATCAAAATGGCCTGGGGCCCTGCCGAGCACCAGGTGCGAGCCCGCCATGGGGCTGGGCGCGCACTTTGGAGTTTAGGCGCAGTTCGCGGTTCCGTTGGCGTGACCTTGATATTTAAGTAAACAGCCTTACACCCTCCTGCCGGGCTGGCCGTTCTTGCCAGCCACGCCCCGCCAGCGCGAGAATGCTCCATGGTCTGTCATTCAAAGGAAGCCCGATGCCCGATTCCGCCGCTGCTCGCTTACGTCTCGCCCCTGAAGCCCTGGCCCGGCCCTTTACCGCAGAGCAGTTTCGCTTCGCCAGCACCGAAGACATCGAGCCGTTCCGTGGGGTGCTAGGGCAGGAGCGCGCGGTCGAGGCGCTGCAGTTCGGCGTTGCCATGCCGCGCCCCGGCTACAACGTGTTCGTGATGGGGGAGCCAGGGACCGGGCGTTTCTCTTTTGCCAAGCGCTACCTCAAGACCGAAGCCAAGCGTCTGCAAACGCCCAACGACTGGGTGTACGTGAACAACTTCGATGAGCCTCGCAATCCTCGGGCGCTGGAAATGCCGCCGGGCAGCGCGGGGGCGTTCATCAGTGACATAGGCGCGTTGATCGACAACCTGTTGGCTACGTTCCCCGCGGCCTTCGAGCACCCTTCGTATCAGCAGAAAAAAAGCGCCATCGACCGCGCTTTCAATCAGCGCTATGACCGGGCCCTGGATGTCATCGAACGCGCGTCGCTGGAGAAGGGCATTGCCCTGTACCGTGACAGCAGCAATATCGCCTTCACCCCCATGCTTGAAGGCAAGGCTCTGGACGAGGCTGAATTCGCCCAGTTGCCCGAAGAAGAGCGCGAACGCTTCCACAGTGATATCTCGGAGCTTGAAGAGCGCCTCAACGAAGAGCTGGCCAGCTTGCCGCAGTGGAAGCGTGAGTCAAGCAACCAGCTGCGCCAGCTCAACGAAGAAACCATCACCATCGCCTTGCAACCCTTGCTGGGGCCCCTGTCTGAGCGCTACTCGGAATTTGCCGGGGTATGTGCCTACCTGCAGGCCATGCAAGTGCATTTGCTGCGCACTGTGGTTGAGCAATTGGTCGATGATCCCAAGCCGGACGCCATTGCCCGCAAAATGCTTGAAGAACAATACGCGCCGAACCTGGTGATTGGCCATCACGCCAGTGGGGGGGCGCCCGTGGTCTTCGAACCGCACCCTACCTACGACAACCTGTTTGGGCGTATTGAGTACAGCACCGATCAAGGCGCGCTTTACACTAACTACCGGCAGTTGCGGCCAGGTGCGTTGCACCAGGCCAACGGCGGCTTCCTGATCTTGGAAGCCGATAAAATGCTCGGCGAGCCCTTTGTGTGGGATGCGCTCAAGCGCTCGTTGCAGTCGCGCCGGCTGAAAATGGAATCGCCCTTGGGCGAGTACGGTCGCCTGGCCACGGTGACCTTGGCGCCGGAGATGATCCCGCTGAATGTAAAAGTGGTGATCATTGGTTCGCGGCAGCTGTATTACGCCTTGCAAGACCACGATCCGGATTTCCAAGAGATGTTCCGGGTACTGGTGGACTTCGACGAAGACATTCCCATGGATGGCGACAGCCTGGAGCAATTCGCCCAGTTACTCAAAACCCGTACTTCGGAAGAGGGCATGGCGCCCCTGAGCGCCGATGCCGTCGCGCGCCTGGCCACCTACAGCGCACGCCTGGCCGAACACCAGGGGCGGCTGTCGGCCAAGATCGGTGATTTGTTCCAGTTGGTGAGCGAGGCGGACTTTATCCGCCAGGTCGCGGGGGACCCTATCACCGACGCCGGCCATATCGAGCGCGCGCTCAAGGCCAAAGCCACCCGTACCGGTCGGGTATCGGCGCGAATTCTCGACGACATGCTCGCCGGTATCGTGCTGATCGACACCACGGGCGCGGCGGTGGGCAAATGCAATGGCCTGACCGTGCTGGCGGTGGGGGATTCGGCCTTTGGCGTGGCGGCGCGCATCTCGGCCACGGTGTATCCGGGCAGCAGCGGCATCGTGGACATTGAGCGCGAGGTTAACCTGGGCCAGCCTATTCACTCCAAGGGGGTGATGATTCTCACAGGTTACCTGGGTAGCCGTTACGCCCAAGAGTTTCCTCTGGCGATCTCCGCCAGCATCGCCTTGGAGCAATCCTATGGCTACGTCGATGGTGACAGCGCCTCGCTAGGTGAAGCCTGCACTTTGATTTCGGCGCTGTCTCGTAAACCCCTCAAACAATGTTTTGCCATTACCGGGTCCATTAATCAGTTCGGTGAGGTGCAAGCGGTAGGTGGGGTGAACGAGAAGATCGAAGGCTTCTTCCGCCTGTGTGAGGCTCGCGGCCTGACCGGGGAGCAGGGTGCGATCATCCCCAAGGCCAACGTGGCCACTTTGATGCTGGATGAGCGGGTGGTCCAGGCAGTGCGCGAGGGCAGGTTCCATGTGTACGCGGTAAGCCAGGCCGATGAAGCCCTTAGCCTGCTGGTGGGCGAGGAGGCCGGAGCCCCTGATGCCGAGGGCAATTTCCCAGAAAGTAGCGTCAATGCCCTGGTGGTGGACCGGTTGCGTGCCATTGCCGAAGTGATCAGCGAAGAAGAACTGCGGGACGCTGAGCGCGAGCACAAAGTTGAAGCGTTGGCCGAGGTAAAGCCCTGTTCTTAGGCGACCACTCGGCGCTCACACGGCTGAGTGGTGAAATTTTCAGGCCCTGCGCGGTCACAGGAGAATCAACCCGCGCAGAGACCTTTCCCATGGCTCACTCGCTCAGCCTTACCCGTCAGTGCCTAGGCCTTGAAACCCGTATCGAATGCATGATCCGCCCGGTAGCCGGTAATGTTGGGCACTGGACGCTGCTGTTCGCAGCTGGGATGGCCGGGGAGCAACCTTCCGCCGTAAAGGCCCAAGGGCCGTTTCACGGCTCCCAGGCGGCGGAAGCCGTGTTAGGCGCCATTGTCGACAGCCTGACCCTTCATGGTTACCAACTCCAACACGACCCGCAGATCTGGGATATCCACTTGCATGGGCAACTGCGCAAGGTCAACGCGGAGCGGGGCCGCCAGTTGGGGCGCAGTTCAAACGTGTAGGAGCTGGCAAAGCCAGCGAACCCAACCTGTAGGCCCCAGCATTCCGGCCAGCGGCTTCGCTGAGCCGCGCCGACATTGCTATACTCCCGGCCGTTTGTCTGGCCACCTGTGAGTTGCAATGGAACGTTTGATTGAAAGAAGCATGTACGCCTCCCGCTGGCTGCTTGCCCCCATTTACCTTGGCTTGTCCCTGGGGTTGCTGGCCCTGGCCCTGAAATTTTTCGAAGAAATCTTCCACGTTATTCCCAACGTGTTCGTGTTGGCCGAATCCGAGCTGATTCTGGTGCTGCTGTCGCTGATCGACATGGCGCTGGTAGGCGGCTTGTTGGTGATGGTGATGATTTCGGGTTACGAGAACTTCGTCTCTCAGCTAGACATCGACGAGGGTGCCGAGAAGCTCAGCTGGCTGGGCAAGATGGACTCTTCCTCGCTGAAGATGAAAGTAGCGGCGTCCATTGTGGCGATTTCCTCGATTCACTTGCTGCGGGTGTTTATGGATGCTCAGAACATCCAAGCCGAACACCTGATGTGGTACGTGATCATCCATATGACGTTCGTGATTTCCGCGTTTGCCATGGGCTACCTCGACAAGCTCACCAAGCATTGATGTGCTAGGCTGCACCCCTTTTTGGCCTGGGCCGGTCTACCGGCCCCTCGACGGAGCAGCGTAATGTCCGAACTCAACCTTTCTACTGACGAGACTCGCGTCAGCTATGGCATTGGCCGCCAGTTGGGCGATCAGATCCGTGACAATCCACCGCCTGGCGTAAGCCTCGATGCGTTGATCGCAGGTCTCACCGATGCCTTCCAGGGTAACGCCAGCCGCGTGGGCCCTGAAGAGCTCAACAATGCGTTCCGTGCCATTCGTGAAGTCATGCAAGCCGAAGCTCAGGTCAAGGCAGAAGCCGCGGCGGGCGAGGGCACGGCCTTCCTGGTTGAGAACGCCAAGCGCGAAGGCGTGACCACGCTCGCCTCTGGCCTGCAATTCGAGGTGATCAACGCAGGTAGCGGCGAAAAGCCAACCCGTGAAAGCACCGTGCGCACCCATTACCACGGCACGCTGATCGATGGCACCGTGTTCGACAGCTCCTACGATCGTGGCCAGCCCGCGGAATTTCCCGTAGGCGGCGTGATTGCTGGCTGGACCGAGGCCCTGCAACTCATGGGTACCGGCAGCAAGTGGCGTTTGTACGTACCAAGCGAACTGGCCTACGGCGCTCAGGGTGTAGGTTCGATCCCGCCGCACAGCGTGCTGGTGTTCGACGTGGAGTTGCTGGAAATTCTGTAATTGCTCATGTGATTCTTATCGCCCTCGCACGAGCGGAATTATTGTAGGAGCCAGCAGAGCTGGCGAACAGTACGTCATTAGTTGCCTGTGCCGTCTCTTCGCGAGCTTGCGCTCGCTCCTACAACAGGAAGCAGTGACCATGACAGCCTTGCCGATGCCTACCCCTCAATGCAGCTCCCCAACTGGGCGCAATGCACGGGCATAGCAGAACAAAAACAGGTTGCGGACCAATTCCTTCTGCACCTGCGGCTCGATTGAATTGAGCCCTTCGAAGGTTAGCTCTCCTTGCTCACGCAATTCGTCCAGCGCGTCCTCGTGAAGCACCGCGCATACCTCACCGGTTTCTCGATGAAGGATGCGCAAGTAGGGGTGGGTGCGGTCCAGCCAAGCGTCGATAAGGTAGGTCACGATTATTCTCCTTGATGGTGTTCATTGAGAATAATTCGTATTCGCAAAATTGCAAAGGTTTATGGTGCCCGGTCGTCAGGCCTTGCGCACGAACTCTGACTTCAACTTCATGGCGCCGATGCCATCGATCTTGCAGTCGATATCGTGATCCCCATCACACAGGCGAATATTGCGCACTTTGGTGCCCACCTTGACCACCAGCGACGTGCCCTTGACCTTCAGGTCCTTGATGACCGTCACGCTGTCTCCGTCCTGAAGGGTATTGCCCACTGAGTCCTTCACTACCGTCGCTGCGTCGTCCGCGGTGGCAGCGGCCCCTGGAGCCCATTCATGGGCGCACTCGGGGCAGACCAACTGGCCGGCATCTTCGTAGACGTATTGCGAACCGCATTGGGGGCACGGAGGTAGGGACATAAGAGGCTCCTTGGAAGTGGAAACGAACGCGGCCGCTCTGCGCAGTGCTGGTTGTGCACGGGGAGAGCGGCTGCGCTACAGCGGTAACGTCAGTAGGTGCGAGCGACGGCGAACTGGCTCAGTTCGATCAGGCCGTCACGGTAGTCGCTAGGCGCAAGGGCATCCAGGCAGGCAATGGCGCGGCCGGCAAACCCCTGGGCCATCTGCGCGGTGTAGGCCAGGGCCCCGGAAGCCTCGACGGCCTCGCGAATTCGCTCCAGGTCTTCGATGCCGCCTTTTTGGATGGCTTGGCGTACCAGGGCAGCTTGCTCTGAAGTGCCTTCGCGCATGGTGTAGATCAAGGGCAGGGTAGGTTTGCCTTCAGCCAGGTCGTCGCCTACGTTTTTGCCTAGGGTTTGCGCATCGCCTTTATAGTCGAGTAGGTCATCCACCAGTTGGAAGGCTACGCCCAGGTGGTCGCCGAACTGACGCAACGCCTGCCGCACCTGATCGCTGGCGCCGGCCAGGGCCGCCGCGCTGTGGGTCGAGGCTTCGAAGAGCATGGCGGTTTTGCCACGGATGACTTCCATGTAGGTTTCTTCGGTGGTGCTGGCGTCGCGCACCTTGGACAACTGCAGCACTTCGCCTTCGGCGATGATGCGAGTGGCCTGGGAGAGGATTTGCATCACGGGCATCGAGCCTAGCTCGACCATCATTTCGAAGGAGCGTGAATAAAGGAAGTCCCCCACCAGCACACTGGGGGCATTGCCCCACATGGCATTGGCGGTGGAGCGGCCACGGCGCATGCCGGACATGTCCACTACGTCATCGTGAAGCAGGGTAGCGGTGTGCAGGAATTCGATGGTTGCGGCCAATAGCCGCAGCTTGTCGCCTTCGTAGCCAAGTGCCTTGCCCGTCAACAGTACCAGCAGTGGGCGAAGGCGCTTGCCACCCGCGGAGGTGATATAGTCGCCGATCTTGGAGACCAGCGGCACGCGCGAGGTCAGCTGCTGCTTGATGATCTCGTCGACGGCGGTGAAGTCTTCCGCCACCACGCGATAAAAGGCTTGGGGTTGCATCAGCGGCTAGCGCTCCATAAAGGTTGCGCGGCATGCTAGGTGGCAGGTCCCGGCCTGTCAAGGCAAAGGCCCCGCGCCACGCGGCTCCAAGGGTAATGGCAGGGGGCGCGAAGGTACCTGCCCCCTTGCACGACAGGCCTTGGTTGCGTACAATCGCGCACCCTGAACTTCCTGGGCATCACCTGCCTTACGCAATTGCAGATTGGGCTTCCGTAAGGGGCCGTAGGGTTCCCCACCCGCTGCAGCCATGCCAGCCACTACTTCTTTCTATAAAGCGCTGGGTGAGCAGGATTAACGGAGAAATACCATGTACGCAGTAATCGTTACCGGTGGCAAGCAATACAAGGTCGCCGAAGGTGAATACCTGAAGATCGAAAAACTGGAAGTTGCCACTGGCGAATCCGTAACCTTCGATCGCGTTCTCTTGGTCGCCAATGGCGATGACGTGAACATCGGCGCGCCCGTCGTGGCAGGTGCCAAAGTGGTTGCTGAAGTCGTAGCGCAAGGCCGTCACGATAAAATTCGCATCATCAAGTTCCGTCGTCGTAAGCACCACATGAAGCGCATGGGCCACCGCCAGTGGTTCACCGAGATCAAAATCACCGGTATCCAGGCCTGATTCCTAGCCTGATCCGCACATTGGAGTATTGAACTCATGGCACACAAAAAAGCTGGTGGTAGTACCCGTAACGGTCGCGATTCCGAAAGTAAACGCCTTGGCGTGAAAATGTTCGGCGGCCAGGTCATCAAGGCTGGCAACATCATCGTGCGTCAGCGCGGCACCCAGTTCCACGCTGGCTACGGCGTTGGCATCGGCAAGGACCACACCCTCTTCGCTAAAGTCGAAGGCGTGGTGAAGTTCGAAGTCAAAGGTGCTTTCGGTCGTCGTTACGTTAGCGTTATCGCGGCCTGATCGCGATTCCGCTGAAAAGCCCTGTCTCGCGACGGGGCTTTTTTGTTTGTAGTGAGTCTCTTGCAAAGCTGTCTGCTTGGGCTCCAGCGCTGTTTAACACAGGTGTGGATTGGGGCGCTGCGCTCATTTTTGCAAGAGCCTTATGTTCCCTGGCTTATACGGCTCGCCCCCTAAGGCGAGAGGCATGTTTTTATGAAGTTTGTTGATGAAGTATCCATCCGCGTAAAAGCGGGCGATGGCGGCAACGGTTGCATGAGCTTCCGCCGCGAAAAGTTTATCGAGAACGGTGGCCCTAACGGCGGTGATGGGGGTGACGGCGGCTCCGTGTACATGGTGGCCGACGAGAACCTCAATACCCTGGTGGACTACCGCTACACGCGGCACTTCGATGCCCAGCGTGGCGAGAACGGCGGCAGCACCGATTGCACCGGGGCCAAGGGTGAAGACCTGGTACTGCGTGTGCCGGTTGGCACTACCGTGATCGACGCCGGTACCCAAGAAGTGATCGGTGACCTGGTCAAGGCCGGCCAGCGGCTGATGGTGGCCCAGGGCGGCTGGCACGGCCTTGGCAACACCCGTTTCAAATCCAGTACCAATCGCGCGCCGCGCCAGACAACCCCTGGCAAGCCGGGCGACCAGCGTGACTTGAAGCTGGAGATGAAAGTGCTGGCCGATGTGGGCCTGCTGGGCTTGCCGAACGCGGGTAAAAGTACCTTCATTCGGTCGGTGTCCGCGGCCAAGCCTAAAGTGGCGGATTATCCCTTCACCACCCTGGTGCCTAACTTGGGCGTGGTAAGCGTGGACCGTTGGAAGAGCTTCGTAGTCGCCGACATTCCTGGGCTGATCGAGGGCGCTTCGGATGGCGCTGGCCTGGGTATTCGTTTCCTCAAGCACCTGGCGCGTACTCGCTTACTGTTGCACCTGGTGGACATGGCGCCCTTCGATGGCACCAGCGCGGCCGATGCCGCCGAGGTCATCGTTAACGAGCTGGTGAAGTTCAGCCCTTCTCTGGCCGAGCGTGACCGCTGGCTGGTGCTGAACAAGTGCGACAATCTGCTCGAAGAAGAGCACGATGCCGCGGTCAAGGAAGTGGTCGATCGCCTGGAGTGGGAAGGCCCGGTGTATGTGATTTCTGCCCTGGCCAAGGAAGGTACCGAGCGCCTGAGCCGTGACATCATGCGCTACCTGGAGCTGCGCGCCGAGCGCCTGGCCGAAGACCCAGCCTTCGCCGAGGAGGCCGCCGAACTGGACCAGCGTATTGAAGATGAGGCCCGTGCTCAGCTGCAGGCCCTGGACGATCAGCGCGCCTTGCGCCGCAGCGGCGTGAAGAGTGTTCACGACATCGGTGACGATGACGATTGGGACGAAGAAGACGAAGACGGCCCGGAAATCATTTACGTGCGCGATTAAAAGGTTGCAGTACACTGGGGCGCCCCGGTTGGTATGGCAGGCACTGCTTCCATACTGGCCGGGGCGTTGTTGTTCATGGGGTTTTCAGGAAAGCAGGCAAGGATTCAATCATGCGGAGCAAGGTGACGGGGGCGCAGCGCTGGGTTGTCAAAATTGGCAGCGCGCTGCTCACCGCCGACGGCAAAGGCCTAGACCGGGCGGCCATGGCGGTGTGGGTCGAACAGATGGTGGCCTTGCACGAAGCGGGCGTGGAATTGGTGCTGGTGTCCTCGGGCGCCGTAGCTGCTGGCATGAGCCGCCTGGGTTGGGCTCAGCGCCCCACGGCCATGCACGAGTTGCAGGCCGCCGCGGCCATCGGCCAGATGGGGTTGGTGCAGGCGTGGGAATCGAGTTTCGCGCTACACGATCGGCGCACTGCCCAAGTGCTTCTGACCCATGATGACCTCTCCGACCGCAAGCGTTACCTCAACGCCCGCAGCACTTTGCGCGCCTTGGTAGAGCTGGGTGTAATCCCGGTGATCAACGAAAACGACACCGTGGTGACCGACGAAATCCGTTTCGGGGATAACGACACCTTGGCGGCCCTGGTGGCGAACTTGGTGGAAGCCGACCTGTTGGTGATCCTTACCGATCGCGATGGCATGTTCGACGCCGACCCTCGCGCCCACCCTGATGCTCAGCTGATTAGTGAGGCCCGTGCCGACGACCCGTCACTGGATGCCATCGCTGGCGGAACTGGCGGTGCCCTGGGGCGCGGCGGCATGCAGACTAAGCTGCGCGCCGCGCGCCTGGCCGCCCGCTCTGGCGCCCACACCATGATCGTCGGCGGGCGCATTGACCACGTGCTGGCCCGGCTCAAGGCTGGTGAACGCCTGGGTACCTTGCTATCCCCCGAGCGTGGGCTGCTAGCGGCGCGCAAACAATGGCTTGCTGGCCATCTACAAACCCGTGGCACCCTTGAGTTGGATGAGGGTGCTGTAAAAGCCTTGCGGGCAGACAGCAAGAGCTTGCTGCCGGTTGGCGTCAAAGCCGTGCAGGGCGCCTTCCGCCGCGGCGAGATGGTGGTCTGCCTGGCGCCGGATGGCGCTGAAGTGGCAAGAGGGCTTAGTAACTACAGCGCTGCGGAGGCCCAGAAAATCATTGGTCAGCCTTCCGATGCGATTCACGGCGTGTTGGGTTATATGGCTGAACCTGAGCTGATCCATCGCGATAACCTGATTCTGGTATGAGGTGGCTCATGAAAGCTTTTAGTAAAGCGCTGTTGGCGCTGGTATTCACCCCCTTGTTGGCACAGGCTGAGGCCATTGGCGAAGTGTCCACGGTGTTCAAGTTCGTGGGGCCCAACGACCGTATCGTGGTCGAAGCGTTCGACGATCCCAAGGTGGAGGGTGTGACGTGCTACCTGTCGCGAGCCAAGACCGGTGGCGTCAAAGGTGGGTTGGGCTTGGCCGAAGACCGCGCCGAGGCTTCCATTGCCTGCCGACAGGTAGGCGCCATACGTTTTGCCCAGCCGCTCAAGGACGGGGAAGAGGTATTCAAAGAGCGCACATCTCTAGTGTTCAAGACCATGCAGGTCGTGCGCTTCTTCGATGCCAAGCGCAATACCCTGGTGTACTTGGTGTACAGCGATCGCCTGATCGAAGGCAACCCACAAAACGCCGTCACGGCCATTCCGATTTTGCCCTGGCCAGTGCGGTAGGCCCAACACAGGCGTGGCGCACTGGCACGATTACTGGAGCCAGCAAAGCTGGCGAACAGTGCGTCATGGGTTGTCTATGTCGTCTCTTCGCGAGCTTATGCTCGCTCCTACAGGCGATAAAAGCCGTCGTAACAGGGCGGGACGTAGCGAAGGGCAACAAAAAACCGGCCACGAGGGCCGGTTTTTTATGAAGCGCGTTGCTTAGGCGGCAGCGGCGGTCTTCAGGGCCTTGATGTGGCCATTCAAGCGGCTCTTGTGGCGAGCGGCCTTGTTCTTGTGGATGATGCCTTTGTCGGCCATACGGTCGATTACAGGCACAGCCAGGGTGTAGGCGGTTTGGGCTTTCTCAGCGTCTTTGGTGTCGATCGCTTTGACTACGTTCTTGATGTAGGTACGAACCATCGAACGCAGGCTGGCGTTGTGGCTGCGACGCTTCTCAGCCTGTTTTGCACGTTTTTTGGCGGAAGGTGAGTTGGCCACCGTCGAGCTCCTCGAAAGACTTGGGTAATAGCAAACAAATAAGGCCGCGAATCATGCCGATGCGCGCCACTATTGTCAAGGGCGAACGCGCTAAGTTTGCACGGCGGGCAGGACGAACGGCGGTGAGCAGAAAACCTTCCCTTCCGCCACGTGGGCTGTACACTTTCGCCTTTTTGGCCCAGCGGCGCAATTATTCCAATGAATCTGCTTAAGTCTCTGGCTGCGGTCAGCTCGATTACCATGATTTCCCGAGTGCTGGGTTTCGTGCGCGACACCCTGGTGGCGCGGATCTTCGGTGCCGGCATGGCTACCGATGCCTTCTTTATCGCCTTCAAACTGCCTAACCTGCTGCGCCGGATCTTTGCCGAGGGCGCGTTCTCCCAGGCGTTCGTGCCTATTTTGGCCGAGTACCGTCAACAGCAAGGGGATGAAGCCGCCCGTACCTTCACCGCCTATGTGGCAGGTTTGCTTACCCTTGCCCTGGCCATGGTCACGGCCCTGGGCATGCTGGCCGCGCCTTGGGTAATCTGGGTCACCGCGCCTGGCTTTACCGACACGCTCGAAAAATTCCAACTCACCAGCGCGCTGCTGCGGGTGACTTTCCCTTATATATTGCTGATCTCGTTGTCATCCCTGGCGGGCGCCATCCTCAATACCTGGAATCGGTTTTCCGTACCTGCCTTCACGCCAACGCTGCTTAACGTGGCGATGATCGGTTTTGCACTGTTCCTGACCCCCTATTTCGAGCCACCGATCATGGCCCTGGCCTGGGCGGTTCTGGCCGGCGGCCTGGCGCAGTTGGTCTATCAATTGCCACACCTGAAGAAGATCGGCATGCTGGTACTGCCCCGGCTAAGCCTGCGCCATGAAGGTGCCAAGCGGGTACTCAAGCAGATGGGGCCGGCAATTCTGGGCGTGTCGGTCAGTCAGATCTCCCTGATCATCAACACCATTTTTGCGTCCTTCCTGGTGGCGGGCTCAGTGTCCTGGATGTACTACGCCGACCGGCTTATGGAACTCCCTTCCGGGGTATTGGGCGTCGCGCTAGGTACCATCCTGTTGCCGACCCTGTCGCGTACCTACGCCAACAAGGATCGGCACGAGTATTCACGCATCCTCGACTGGGGGTTGCGCTTATGCTTCCTGCTGGTAATGCCTTGCGCCGTAGCCCTGGCCCTGTTGGCCGAGCCATTAACAGTGGCGCTGTTCCAATATGGCCGTTTCGATGCGTTCGACGCAGCCATGACCCAGCGCGCGCTGATGGCCTATGCGGTGGGCCTTTTGGGGATCATCCTGATCAAGGTACTGGCGCCGGGCTTTTACGCCCAACAGAACCTGCGTACCCCAGTCAAGATCGCCTTGGTTACGTTGCTGGTCACTCAGTTGTTCAACCTGGCGCTGATCGGCCCGCTCAAGCATGCGGGGCTGGCCTTGGCCATTAGTGCCGGCGCGACCCTCAATGCCGGGTTGCTGTACTGGCAATTGCGCAAACAGGGGATGTTCCAGCCTCAGCCGGGCTGGTCAGGCTTTCTCCTGCGGCTAGTGGTCGCGGTAGTGGCCATGGGCGGTGTGCTGTTGGGCCTGATGAGCGTGATGCCGCCTTGGGCCGATGGCGCCATGCTGGAGCGCTTCCTGCGCCTGGGCGCGTTGGTGGCGGTGGGGGCGGCCACCTATTTCGTCGCGTTGCTGGCCATGGGCGTGCGCCTGCATCAGTTCGCCCGTCGGGGCCTGCATTGAAATGTAGGTGAACAGGCCGAATATAGGGCTCATCGCCGCCTGTTTATCACATCATCGCCCAGCCTCTGCGCTGTTGCCTGTCGCCCAGGGCTAGGTGTGGTTATAATCGACCACTTTATGAGCAAGAAGCGCGCTATGCAGCTGGTCCGAGGCCTTCACAATCTACGCCCCCAGCATCGGGGCTGTGTCGCCACCATAGGCAATTTCGACGGAGTGCACAGGGGCCATCAGGCTATCCTCAAGCGCTTGCGCGAGCGTGCCCGTGAGCTTGGCGTGCCTAGCTGTGTGGTGATCTTCGAGCCACAGCCGCGCGAGTACTTTACCCCTGACAGCGCCCCGGCGCGGCTGTCGCGCTTGCGAGACAAGCTCGAGCTGTTGGCCGCCGAAGGCATCGACCGGGTGCTGTGCCTGGCCTTCAACCAACGGCTGCGGGGCTTGAGCGCGGCTGAGTTCGTAGAGGCCATCCTGGTCAATGGCCTCGGGGTACGCCACCTGGAAGTGGGGGACGACTTTCGCTTCGGCTGCGATCGCTTGGGTGACTTCGATTTTCTGACCGAGGCTGGCCGTATTCACGGCTTCACCCTGGAAGCGGCCCGCACGGTAGAAGAAGCCGGCGTGCGGGTCAGCAGCACCGAGGTGCGCAAGGCCTTGGCCGCTGCGGATTTCCCCCTGGCCGCACGTCTGCTGGGCAGGCCGTTTTGCATCAACGGCCGCGTATTGCATGGGCAAAAACTGGCCCGCCAGTTGGGTTGGCCCACCGCTAATGTGCAGCTCAAGCGGCGTCGGGTACCCTTGACCGGGGTGTACCTGGTCAGCGCCATGGTCGAAGGCCGCCCTTGGCCGGGTGTGGCCAACATTGGGGTACGCCCCAGCGTGGCTGGGGATGGCCGGCCGCACCTGGAGATTCACTTGCTGGACTTCGCCGGCGACCTGTATGGCCGGCGCTTGACGGTGGAGTTCCACCAAAAGCTGCGCGATGAGCAGCGTTTCGCCTCACTGGAGGCGTTGAAGTCGGCGATCGACGCGGACGTCGCCGCCGCCCGTGCCCATTGGCAGGGCTAACCGCCTAATGAAGAGCCTGAAATGACCGATTACAAAGCCACGCTAAACCTTCCGGACACCGCCTTCCCCATGAAGGCCGGCCTGCCCCAGCGCGAGCCGCAGATACTGCAGCGCTGGGACAGCATTGGCCTGTACCAGAAGCTGCGTGAAATTGGCAAGGATCGGCCCAAGTTCGTGCTGCACGATGGCCCACCCTATGCCAACGGCAGCATTCATATCGGTCATGCGGTCAACAAAATCCTTAAAGACATGATCATCCGTTCGCGCACCTTGGCAGGCTTTGACGCCCCCTATGTGCCGGGCTGGGATTGCCATGGCTTGCCCATCGAGCACAAGGTCGAGGTGACCCACGGCAAGGGCCTGTCCGCGGACAGAACCCGCGAGCTGTGCCGCACCTACGCTGCCGAGCAGATCGAAGAACAGAAGGCTGGTTTCATCCGCCTGGGCGTCCTGGGCGACTGGGCCAACCCCTACAAGACCATGAGTTTTGTCAACGAAGCGGGGGAAATCCGCGCCCTGGCCGAGATGGTCCGCGGTGGCTTTGTGTTCAAGGGCCTTAAGCCCGTGAACTGGTGCTTCGACTGCGGCTCGGCCCTGGCCGAAGCTGAGGTGGAATACGCTGACAAAAAGTCCTCCACCATCGACGTAGCCTTCCCCGTGGCCGATCAAGCCGCCCTGGCCGATGCCTTTGGCCTGCCCGGGCTGGAAAAGCCCGCCGCGATCGTGATCTGGACCACTACCCCTTGGACCATCCCGGCCAACCAGGCGCTGAATGTGCACCCGGAGTTCACCTATGCCCTGGTGGACGTGGGCGACCGCCTGCTGGTGCTGGCCGAGGAACTGGTGGAAAGCTGCCTGCAACGTTACGGCCGTGAAGGGGTGACCCGCGCCACCACCACGGGCGCGGCCTTGGAGAATATCCACTTCCAGCACCCGTTCTACGAGCGCCTGTCGCCGGTGTACCTGGCCGATTATGTTGAGCTAGGCGCCGGTACCGGCGTGGTGCACTCGGCTCCCGCCTATGGCGTGGACGACTTCTTGACCTGCAAACGCTACGGCATGCACAACGACGACATCCTCACGCCTGTGCAAAGCAATGGCGTGTATGTGGACAGCCTGCCGCTGTTCGGTGGCCAGTTCATCTGGAAGGCCGGTACCGCCATCATCGAAAAGCTGGCCGAAGTGGGTGCGCTGATGCACAGCGAAACCATCACCCACAGCTATATGCACTGTTGGCGTCACAAAACCCCGCTGATCTATCGCGCTACCGCCCAGTGGTTTGTGGGCATGGATAAGCAGCCGGTGGTAGGCGACACCCTGCGCGAGCGCGCCCTCAAGGCCATCGAGCACACCCAGTTCGTACCCGAGTGGGGCCAGGCGCGCTTGCATTCGATGATCGCCAACCGGCCCGACTGGTGCATCTCGCGCCAGCGTAACTGGGGCGTACCCATCCCGTTCTTTTTGCACAAGCAAACCGGCGAACTGCACCCCCGCACCGTCGAGTTGATGGAAGAAGTGGCCCAGCGCGTGGAACAGGAAGGCATCGAGGCCTGGTTCAAGCTGGACGCCGCTGAGCTGCTGGGCAACGAAGCCGCCGACTACGACAAGATCAGCGACACCCTGGACGTGTGGTTCGACTCCGGTACCACTCACTGGCACGTGCTGCGCGGCTCCCACCCCATGGGCCACGAGCAGGGGCCACGCGCCGACCTGTACCTGGAAGGCAGCGACCAGCACCGTGGCTGGTTCCATTCCTCCCTGCTCACCGGCTGCGCCATCGACGATCACGCCCCCTACCGGGAGCTACTCACCCACGGCTTCACCGTGGATGAGAACGGTCGCAAGATGTCCAAGTCTCTGGGTAACACCGTGGCGCCGCAAAAGGTCAGTGACACCCTGGGCGCCGACATCATGCGCCTGTGGGTCGCATCCACCGACTACTCCGGTGAAATGGCCGTCTCCGAGCAAATCTTGCAGCGCAGTGCCGATGCCTACCGGCGCATCCGTAACACTGCCCGCTTCCTGCTTTCCAACCTCACCGGCTTTGACCCGGCCCAGCACTTGCTGCCACCCGAAGAGATGCTGGCGCTGGACCGCTGGGCGGTGGATCGCGCCTTGCTACTGCAGCGTGAACTCGAAGAACACTATCAGGCCTACCGGTTCTGGAACGTGTACTCGAAGGTGCATAACTTCTGCGTGCAGGAGTTGGGTGGTTTCTACCTGGACATCATCAAGGACCGCCAGTACACCACCCCGGCCGACAGCGTGGCGCGGCGCTCCTGCCAGACCGCGTTGTTCCATATCGCCGAGGCACTGGTGCGCTGGATCGCGCCTATCCTGGCATTCACCGCCGACGAGATCTGGGAATACCTGCCTGGCGAGCGTAACGAGTCGGTGATGCTCAACGGTGCCTACACCGGCCTGACCGAGCTGCCGGAGAACCTTGAGCTGAACCGTGGCTTCTGGGAGGGCGTAATGGCCGTCAAGGCTTCGGTCAACAAAGAGCTGGAAAACCAGCGTGCCGCCAAGGCCATTGGTGGCAACCTGCAGGCCGAAGTTACCCTCTACACCGACGAGGCCGTGCAGGGCGACCTGAGCAAGCTGGGCAACGAGCTGCGCTTCGTGCTGATTACCTCCAAGGCGACCCTGGCCCCGCTGGCCGCGGCCCCGGCGGATGCCGTGGTCACCGACCTGGCTGGACTCAAGCTCAAGGTGGTCAAATCCACCAACACGAAGTGCGCCCGTTGCTGGCACTTCGTGGAAGACGTGGGCACCCATGCCGAGCACCCGGATATCTGCGGCCGTTGCGTGACCAACCTCACCGGTACAGGCGAGGAGCGTCACTATGCCTAACGCGGCAGGGCGCTTCGGGCGCCTGGGGTGGTTGTGGTTGAGCGCGTTGATGCTGGTGCTGGATCAGGCCGCCAAGTACTGGTTCGACCACAACCTCTACGAGGGGCAACGGGTGACGGTCATCCCGGGCTTCTTCGACTGGGTACTGGCCTATAACCGAGGGGCGGCGTTTAGCTTCCTGGCTGACCATTCTGGCTGGCAACGCTGGCTGTTCTCGCTGATCGCCGTGGTGGTCAGTGCCGTGCTGGTGGTCTGGCTCAAGCGGCTGGGCCCGCGTGATACCTGGCTCTCCATAGCGCTGGCCCTGGTATTGGGTGGCGCCCTGGGCAACCTGTGGGACCGCGTGGTGCTTGGCCATGTCATCGATTTCATCCTGGTGTACTGGCAGGACTGGCGCTACCCGGCGTTCAATATCGCTGACAGCGCCATTACCGTAGGCGCGGTGATGCTGGCGCTGGACATGTTCAAATCGAAGAAGAAGTCCGGAGAGCAGGCCCATGACTGATATTCGCATCGGCCAGAACACCCAGGTCACGCTGCACTTTGCGTTGCACCTGGAAGACGGCAATACCGTGGACAGCACCTTCGACAAGGCCCCGGCCACGTTCAAGGTTGGCGATGGTAGCCTGCTGCCAGGCTTCGAGAACGCGCTTTTCGGCCTGAAGGCTGGAGATAGGCGCAACTTGAGCGTGCCGCCGGAGAACGCCTTCGGCCAGCCCAATCCACAGAACCTGCAAGTGATGCCTCGCAGCCAGTTCCAAGACATGGAGCTGGCCGAGGGTTTGCTGGTGATCTTCAACGATGCGGCCAATACCGAGCTACCGGGCATCGTCAAAGCCTTCGACGAGCAGCAGGTCACGGTAGACTTCAACCATCCGCTGTCTGGCAAAACCCTGCGGTTCGAAGTCCAGATCATCGACGTTCAGGCTCTTTGAGCCACCCCAACAGGCGCAGCGCCGTGGAGCCTAGCATGCACATCAAACTCGCCAACCCCCGCGGTTTCTGCGCGGGCGTGGACCGAGCCATCGAGATCGTCAACCGTGCCCTGGAAGTGTTCGGGCCGCCGATCTATGTGCGCCATGAGGTGGTTCATAATAAGTTCGTGGTGGCGGACCTGCGCGAGCGCGGCGCTATTTTCGTCGAAGAGCTGGACCAAGTGCCGGACGACGTGATCGTGATCTTCAGTGCCCATGGCGTATCCCAGGCCGTGCGCCAGGAAGCCGCTGGTCGTGGTTTGAAAGTGTTTGATGCGACCTGCCCTCTGGTGACCAAGGTGCATATCGAAGTAGCCCGCTATAGTCGTGACGCTCGGGAAACCATCCTGATCGGCCACCAGGGGCACCCTGAGGTCGAAGGCACCATGGGCCAGTACGACACTCGCAGTGGCGGCGCCATTTACCTGGTGGAAGACGAAGCCGACGTGGCCAGCCTGCAAGTGCGAAACCCAGATAACCTGGCCTTCGTGACCCAAACCACCTTGTCCATGGACGATACCGGTCGCGTGATCGACGCCTTGCGAGCGCGTTTCCCGAACATTGGCGGCCCCCGTAAGGATGACATCTGCTACGCCACGCAGAACCGCCAGGACGCGGTCAAGCAATTGGCCAGCGAATGCGACCTGGTACTGGTGGTCGGTAGCCCTAACAGCTCCAACTCCAACCGTTTGCGTGAATTGGCCGAGCGCTTGCAAACCCCGGCGTACCTGATCGATGGCGCGCAAGACCTGCGCCAGAGCTGGTTCGAAGGGGTAGGGCAGGTAGGCATCACCGCTGGCGCTTCCGCACCTGAAGTGCTAGTGCGCGGGGTTATCCAGCAACTTCAGGCCTGGGGTGCTACCGGGGCCGATGAACTGGCGGGGCGTGCAGAGAACATCACCTTCTCCATGCCCAAGGAGCTACGGGTCAAAACCCTTAGCTAAGCGGGCATAAGTCTGTGGGCGCCCCTTCTCGGGTTACCCGCACTCGCCCGGTACGGGCCACCACCACCCGACGGTGGCCGCTGTCCCCTTCTTCGCACAAATGAAAGGTACCAGCCAAGGCGCCTTGGTTAGTGAGGCGAGGTACGCCCAAGGGGTCAAAGCCGATATGGTCTTGTAGGTTGCGGGAGGCGCTTACCGGCACCCGGCCATCGCTGGCGCGTATGTGTAGCACTGGGTTGTCAGGGTCTTGCAAACCGCGGCTGCTCTCGTCCACTACCATGCGCCAGCCGTTAGTCCAGTTCGCATCCAGAGGCTGCAGGATCACCCTGCGGTTGCGTTCGATGGCTTCCAGGCGTGCGGTGCGCAGGCCGCTGGCCAGTTCGTTGGCGAACGTTAGCCTGCGTTGCTCGACAACCAGGCCACTAAATGCCGGTGCAGCCAGGTGAGCCAGTATGGCAAGTACGGCAGTGGCGACCAGTATGTCCAACAGGGTAACGCCTTGGGCGGTTTTAGCAGTGAGGGGCATGAAATCATCCTTGATAATTTTTCCGAGGGGCACGCATCCAATGCGCTGGCTCTGCTGAAATAACGGTATATGCTTTGCCCAGAAGTCCGACGCTGGGGCTGGTTTATAGTCGGCGCGTCGAGGTGGAGGCTGCAATGCGTCAAGGTATCAAGGGATTTACCCTCATCGAACTGCTGATCACCATCGCGGTGCTGGTGATCGCTGTCACCATGCTGGTGCCCGCGTTTTCAGGCCTTATCGCCCGTAACCGGGCAGATGCGGACATGGCCGAGGTCAGCCGGGCATTGGGGTATGCGCGCCTGGAGGCGATCGACAAGGGCACGCGGGTGCGGGTTACGCCCGAATCGCCCGGTGTATGGCGCGGTACATTGGTGGTAGCTGCCATTACCACCGCTAAACCCGCTGGGGAGCCGCCGCTGCGAACAGTTGGCGCCCTGGGCGGCAATGCGACCCTGACCGTTGGCGCGGGGACGACCAAACCGGACTATATCGAATTCAACAGCCTGGGCGCCTTGGCCGTGCCAGCCGAGGCGGTGCTGCTTACCTATATCAACGGCAGCGAAGGGCGAGCCCTGCGGGTCTGCGTCAATGGCCGGATTGTGCAGGGGGGCAACTGCACATGAAGCACCAGGCCGGGATCTCCCTTATCGAAGTGCTGATCGCGCTACTGGTTATGACCCTGGCCCTGCTAGGGGCCGCGGCGCTTCAGCTCAACGCGCTCAAATACACCGGCAGCTCTAATTTGCGTACCCAGGCCAGCTTTATTGCCTACGATATGATGGACCGCATTCGGGCAAACAGCGGGGCCAACTATGAGTTGCCCAACCTCAGCTCGGCGCCCAGAGCTGGCAGCCTGACAGACCCGCGGATTCAAGACCTGGCCGACTTCAGAAACAATGTTATGGCCATGTGCGGGCCCCAGGGCCAAGCCTTCATCAGGGTAAAAGATTCCGTGTATACGGTTTCCATCATGTGGGATGACAGCCGCGCCGGTAACATGTTTACGGCCGATAACAACGCTCCCACCGGGCCTGTTTTGCAAACCTTTGTGCTGACCAGCCGGGTAGCCGCGCCTCCTGCCGCTAAAGCAGGTGCCGCGCCATGAATAGTCGCGAGCGCGGCCTCAGCTTGATCGAACTGATGGTCTCCTTGGCGCTGGGCCTGATTATTGTACTAGGCGTAACCCAGGCGTTTATTTCAGCCAAGAACACTTACCTGACTCAGAATGCCGCCTCGGCCATGCAGGAGGACGCCCGCTACTTGCTCACCCGTATGAGCCAGGAAATCCGCATGACCGGCATGTTCGGCTGCCTGTCGACCATTACGCCACCGGCTAATGATCCGCAGTTGTTCACGACGGCCCAAGGCAAGCCCATTACCTGGACAGTGGACGCCGCCAAGGGCAATACCTTGATGCTGGTCACCGCCGACGTGGGCAGTGCAGGTACCACGCCCACTTGGACGGTGGTATCGGATTGCGTGACCAACGCCACGGCCTATAACGGCGCCGCGCCGGCTGCGATAGTGGCTACGCCCGGGCAGTTAGCTTTCCTGGCGCGGCAAGTGTTCTATAGCTTCCGGGATAACACTATCTTCACTGGGCCTCCGAACGCCCAGCAGCCCTTGATCAGTAATGTGGGCAAGTTCGACGTGTTGTTCGGTATCGCGGCCGACGCCACTGGCGCTTCGGTGGCCAGCTATGTGGCCGTGCCCACTGTCGCGCAGATGGAAATGATCCGTACGATACGGCTGACCCTTACGATGACAGACCCTAACAACAGGGTAAGGGACCAGCAGTATTCCGTAGTCGCGGCCCTGCGTAATCGGCTGCAGTAAAGGAGGCGATCAATGAGCCCAGGTTTCGCGTCGCCCCCTACTCAGCGCGGTATGGCCTTGATCGTAGCATTGGTGTTTTTGTTGTTGCTGACCCTGCTGGGGTTGGGCTCCATGCAAAACGCCACCCTGCAGGAAAAAATGAGCTCCAGCGTGCAGTTTCGCAACCAGTCGTTCCAGCTGGCGGAGGCTGCGTTGCGGGTGGGTGAAGGGATTGTAGCGGCGCCTGCCTATACCACGCCGTTGTGCGCCAATACGGCGGCTTGCGCCCCCCCAGATACCTCTAAGGTATTTGGCCCTGGCAATAACGGCAATGTCACATGGGTCAAGGCAGGTGAAGATAACAATAGCCTGTACGCCATACAGCGCATTGGCGCCACGACTGGGGCGGTCTGGATCAAAGGCCAATCCGCGACCCTTTACCGCATTACCGGCGTCGGCATCGTAGGCAACGCCCGCACCGTGCTGGAGAGTATTTATGCCAAATATTAATAGGCGGTTGCGTGGCTTGCGCGCGCTAATGGTGGGTGTATTGCTGGGGTTGTATGTGTCTGGCTCGGCCTATGCGGCCTTTACACCAACCACTGCACCCTTGCTTAGCTCTGCCGCTGTTACCCCCAACGTAATGCTGTTGGTGGATGACTCTGGGAGTATGAACAACCTCATTCGGGCTCAGGGCTTCGATCAGTCTATTCCTCAGCCTCAGCTTTATCCGTGCGCCAATAAAAGCTGTAGTGATGTTGCTGTCCCCGCTATGGATAACGAAAACTTCTTCTTAGGAAGTCTTGTGTCGGAAGGCTGTGAGCGAGGGTATGCGTTCTATCGTGTTAAAGGTAACAATAGAGGTGATCGGGTTTGCCTAAGTTTGCCTGATCCCGTGGGTAATGGAAATACGCGTTATTCTGTGCGTTATTTATCTTATTTAATTGGATTGCTGTCGACCTCTACAACCTACAAGGACTACACGGATGGAAGCATTCCCACTGACTATCGCATCAACGTAGCGCGCACTGTGTCTTCAACCTTGGTAACCGCCAACCGGAGCTTACGCATTGGTCTTGCTACGTTCAACGTGGCGACGAGCAGGGCGCCGGGTAACGGTGGGTATATTGTGCGTGCGATTTCGGACCTACAGGCAACCTCCAATACGACAGCGGCGACAGCCAATTCAAACTATAAGGCGTTATTGTCAGCTATCGGTAGTCTCGATGCTGTCTCCAATACACCGCTTGCTGAAACCTATTATGAAATCACGCGTTACTTTCGAGGGCTTTCCTCAGCTTACAACTCTGGCATTTCTTACTCTAGCCCTATTCAGTACCGCTGCCAGCGGAATTTTGGGGTGGTTATTACTGATGGGCTACCGACCTACGATAGAACCTTCACTAGCGACAGCGAGCCTGCAGTAACTAAAGACACGCCCACGCTACCGAACTGGGATGAAAACTCAAAAAATGACGGCGATGATCAAGCCGGAGATGGCGAAGGCGATACCCTGTACCTAGATGACATTGCCAAGTTCGCTTATGACATCGATATGCGCACCGGCAGTGACCCCAGCGATAATGCGAAAAAAAGCTGGGACGCCACAGATTTTCCAAAACAGAACCTGCTTACTTACACCGTAGGTTTCACCGCTGCTAACCAGATGCTCTCAGACGCCGCCAATTACGGCCGCGGCAAGTACTACCAAGCCAGCGACAGTGCCACACTGACTACCGCCTTGTCTCAGGCATTGAATGAAATCAGCTCCAAGGCCGGTTCTGGTGGCGGGGGTACTACCACGTCCTCTACCAGTTACAACGCCAACTTCTATTACCAAAGCCTGTACGACCCCACGGACTGGAGCGGCACCATCCGGGCTTATGCGTTCGGTAGTGACGGCTCGCTTAACACCACTGGCACGCCTACCTGGACCACCAACACTACCATGGCCGCAGGAAACACCGCAGGTACTTTCCAGTCCTGGAACACCTCTACCAATAAAGCTATCCCCTTGATGTACGACAGTTTTTCGGCGGATCAACGTAGCGTGATTGATGCCAGCTTGAAGAGCCTGAGTACCCGTAGCAGTACTGGTGCCAATCTTAAAGGTGCTGACTTGATCGAGTGGACCAAAGGGGCTGCACCTGCGGGCCTGAAGGTACGCACCAGGCTATTGGGCGATGTGATCGACTCTCCGGTCGTGTTTGCTTCTGGCAACACCCAAACCGCTGCCGACCTGACGGGGGATACGTCATACAGTAACTACTTGAGCATCAAGGCCAGCAAGATGACCAATAGCCTGTTGGTCAACGCTAACGATGGCCTTACTAACGTTATCAATGCCACCACGGGCCAGCGCCGCTTTGCTTACTTACCCTCTACCACGCTGTCTAATTTATACCTGGTGGAAGACCCTACCTATGTAGACGGGGTATCTCACAAGTTTCTCAACGACGGTCAGTTGTCAGTATTCGATGCCCAAATCGGGACCGCCTGGAAAACCATTGCCTTTGGCGGTACAGGCGGCGCGGCCAAGGCGTTTTATGCCCTTCAGCTGTTCGATACCAATACAGATAGCCTAAGTGCTTTATGGGAAATACGCGCGCCGGATAGCCCTAACCCGGTAAATGCGTTCAATGACTTGGGCTATGCCTATGCCAAGCCCGATGTGGCAAGGCTGCCGGACGGCACTTGGGCAGCCTTTATCAGCAATGGCTACGGTAGCAATACAGGTGTGGCGGCCTTGTATATCGTCAACGTGGCCACGGGCGCACTGATCAAAAAAATAGTGGTAGACCCTACGGAAACGGACAACGGTTTATCGTCGGTCAAGTTGGTAGTCAATGCCGCCAACGTAGTGCAGGCTGCCTATGGCGGGGACCTCAAGGGCCGCCTATGGAAGTTCGACCTGAGCGGCGCTTCTACGTCCAGCTGGGGCCTCGCGTTTTCAGGCAAACCACTGTTTACAGCCCCTGGCGGCACCAGCCAACCCATCACCGCTCAACCCCTGATAGCCCCCAACCCTACCAGTGGTTACATGGTGTACGTGGGCACGGGTAAATTCCTAGAAACAGTGGATAAAACCTCAACCGCTACCCAAGGCTTCTACGGCATTTGGGATGCTGCTGGCGGCGCGGGGAATTTCACAGTTACCAATCTGCAGCCTCAAGCCATTACCAGCACATTCAGTGGCACAGGTGGTTCCTACCTCACGGTGTCTCAAAACACTGTGGATTACACCACCAAGAAAGGTTGGTACTTGCCGCTCTCGTACAACAACACCATGGTTGGCGAGCGGGTGATCAATCAGGCCACCTACACCCGTGGGCGGATCGTTTTTACCACCGCCGGTGTCGATACTTCAGACCCCTGCGCCAGCCAGGGCTTCGGGCGGTTGATCGAATTGGACGGTATCACCGGCAACATGCTGACTTACCCAGTGATCGATACCAACGGCGACGGCTTGGTCAACAGCGATGATGAGGTGTCTGCTGGCATGAGCTTCGCCAATGGTATTCCCACCCTCAACTCCGTGGTAAGCGATAGTTCTGGTTCCTCATCGACACCGGATACCAAGGTGATCAACACGTCTAACGCAGCCGTAACCAGCATCAAAGAGCTTGGCGGCAGCGGAGGAGGACGTCGGATCATGTGGCGGCAAATACAGTAGGAGTGGGTATGAGAAGGACGACCAAAGGCTTTACCCTGATCGAGCTGATGATCGTGGTGGCGGTGGTGGGTATATTGGCTGCGATTGCCTACCCCAGCTATATGAACTACGTGCGCAAAAGCCATAGGGCCGAGGTCGCCCAGTTATTGGTGGAGGCGGCGCAAAACCTTGAGCGGTGGTACTCCCGAGCGGGGCAATATACGCCTAGAGAGGGCGTACTTCCGGCGTACACGCCGCCAGCGGGGAATGCCTGGTACAACATAAAGGTGGACTTGAAAGACACCTCTTTCGTTATGACCGCAACCCCGGTGAATAACACCATGATGGCTAATGATGTGTGCGGCAGCTTCTGGATTAAGGAAACAGGTGAGCGTGGTAATTCTGCCTTACCTGCCGGCACGACTAACGCCTTCTGCTGGGGCCGTTAAGCTTTTTTTTACTGAGTCCTCAATGAGCAACCCCGAACACATTATCGTCGTAGGGGCAGGCGTTATTGGCCTGCTCACCGCCCTCAATCTCGCCACCGAAGGCTGTCGTATCACCTTAATGGATCGCCAGCAGGCGGGCAGGGAAGCTTCTTGGGCCGGGGGTGGAATCGTGTCTCCTCTCTACCCTTGGCGCTACAGCCCTGCGGTGACGGCCCTGGCCCATTGGTCTCAGAGCTTTTACCCACAGCTGGGCGACCGCTTGTTCGGCCTTACCGGGGTAGACCCGGAGGTGCACGTAACCGGCCTTCACTGGCTGGACCTGGAGGATGAAACCAACGCGCTGGCGTGGGCCCAGCAAAATCGACGTCCATTGGCAAAGATCGATATCAATCAGGTATACCGCGAGGTACCCCCACTCGGTCCAGGCTTTACCAGCGCCTTGTATATGGCGGGCGTTGCTAATGTGCGTAACCCGCGCTTGGTCAGGGCCCTACGCGCAGCCTTGGAGGCAATGCCGAACGTGCAGGTACGCGAACAGCGCGCCGTGGAAGGCTTCGTACAGCAGCAAGGCCGGGTGGTGGGCGTACGTGCCCAAGGTGCTGACCTGCTGGGCGATAAGGTGGTGTTGACCGCCGGGGCTTGGAGCGGTGAATTGTTGGCCACCTTGGGGCTTACGCTACCTGTGGAGCCGGTGAAGGGGCAGATGATCCTGTTTAAGTGCCAAGAGGATTTTCTACCTGCCATGGTACTGGCCCGCACCCGGTACGCCATTCCGCGCCGGGATGGCCATGTATTGGTAGGCAGCACCCTTGAGCATGCAGGTTTCGACAAAACCCCTACGGAGCAGGCCATGCTTAGCCTGCGCGCTTCGGCCCAAGACCTGCTGCCAGCCCTGAAGCACGCTGAACCCGTCGCCCATTGGGCCGGCCTGCGGCCTGGTTCACCCGAGGGTATCCCCTTTATCGGCCCCGTGCCTAGCCACCCTGGGCTATGGCTCAATTGTGGGCATTACCGCAATGGCTTGGTACTGTCCCCCGCGTCGTGCCAGCTGTTGACCGACCTGATGCTGCAACGCCCGCCCATCGTCGACCCCGCGCCCTATGCGCCCTATGCGGAGTAGGAGCGAGCACCAGCTCGCGAAGGCGGCCTATTGGGCGATAAAAGCCTAACGGGCCGGCCCCGTTCGCAAGCTGGCGCTAGCTCCTACGGGCGAATACCTACTCGAGGCCTAGTTTCTTCAACCGATAGCGCATGGAGCGGAAGGACATATTCAGCCGCTGGGCGGCGGCAGTGCGGTTCCACCGGGTTTCCTCAAGGGCCTGAAGGATAAGCGTACGCTCAATGTTCTCCAGGTAGTCCTCAAGGTTATCGACCTGCGCCAAGTCGTGGTCGGCCTCGTCACGGGAAGGGGCCGCGTCGGCCAGGCGCAAGTCGTTGGCGTGGATCGCGTCGTTCTCGCACAAGGTATAGGCCCGCTCCAGCATGTTTTCCAACTCTCGCACATTGCCGGGAAAGCGGTACTGGCGCAGAGTAGCCTGAGCGTCGGGCGCCAAGCGGGCCGGTGGCGAGGCCCCAGTGACGGCCAGGCGGGCCAGCACGGACTGCGCGATGGCGTCGATATCCTCTCGGCGCTCGCGCAGCGGAGGTACCCGTAGCTCGATCACATTAAGGCGGTAATACAGGTCTTGGCGGAAGCGCCCGGCCTGCACCTCCTGAGCAAGGTCTTTGTGGGTCGCGCATAACACTCGCACATCCACCACTACCTCTACCTGGCCGCCCACGCTGCGTATGGCTTTCTCCTGAATGGCCCGTAGCAGTTTTACCTGCATGGCCAGGGGCAGGTCGGCTACCTCGTCAAGGAACAACGTGCCCCCATCCGCCGCCTGGAATAGCCCAGGTTTATCCTCCACGGCACCGCTAAAGCTGCCCTTGCGGTGGCCGAAGAACTCGCTTTCCATCAGCTCGCTAGGGATGGCGCCGCAATTGACCGGAACGAAAGGGCGTTCGCTACGTGGCCCTTGGTCGTGAATCTGCCGGGCCACCAGCTCCTTGCCGGTACCGGATTCACCGCTGATGTATACAGGCGCCTGGCTGCGTGCCAGCCGGCCAATCTGCTTACGCAGGGCTTGCATGGGCGGTGAGTCGCCTATTAGCCGGTCATCGGCCGACATCAATTCAGCGCCCTTGGCACCCAGGCGCAGCGCGGTGCCCACCAGCTCGCGCAAACGCGGCAGGTCCACTGGCTTGGTTAGAAAGTCAAAGGCACCGGCCTTGAGCGCGTTGATGGCAGTGTCCACGTTGCCATAGGCGGTGATCATCGCCACGGGCAGGTTGGGGTGGCGCTGTTGGATATGCTGGACCAGCTCAAGGCCGGTGCCGTCGGGCAGGCGCATGTCCGTAAGGCACAGGTCGAACGGCTCGCGCCCAAGCCATTCCCGCGCCTCCTTCACGTTGCGAGCCCCCCGGGTCTCCAGCTTCATGCGCCCCAGGGTGATCTCCAACAATTCGCGGATATCAGGCTCGTCGTCGACGATCAGAACTTTTTGCCGTGGTGTCATGTTCAGGCCTGCCTACGCGCATGGGCAAAGGTAATACGCATACAACTCCCGCCCCGGCTGCCAGGCCGGTAATCCAAGTGAGCGCGGTTGCCTTCGCACAACTCCCGGGAAATATACAGGCCTAGCCCGGTGCCCTTGGTTTCAGTAGTGAAAAAAGGCTCGAACAAGTGCTGAAGTTTCTCCGAAGGCACGCCAGGGCCGTCGTCTATCACATCCAGGATCGCCAACCCGCTGGTGGGGTCTATCCCCAGCTTCAGCCACACTTGGGCCTGCACATGGTTCAACCCACTATAGCGCAAGCCGTTCTGCACCAGGTTGGTCACTACTTGGGTCAGGTGGTGAGGGTCCATTCGGGTTTCGATCGGCGTGTCGGCGAACCCTTCGGCAATCTGTATATGAAGCTGGTGATGGCTAGGGGCGGTAGCCAGGAATTCTTCGACGAAGGCTTCCAGCCAGGCGCGCAAATCCAGCATTTGAGGCAAGGCAGGGCGGCGTCTGGAGAGCTGCAAGACGTTTTCGATCACCAGGTTCATACGCTTGGACTGGTCCAGAATGATCTGCACCAGGCGCCGGTCCGAGTCGTTGAGCGCGTCGGACTCCTGCAGTAGTTGCCCGGCGTGGCTGATCGCGCCTAGAGGGTTGCGCACCTCATGGGCGATACCTGCCGTCAACCGCCCTAGTGCCGCGAGCTTGAGCTGCTGGGCCTGCTGGGCGATTTGTGAAAGGTCTTCAAGGAACACCAGGGTTTGCTGTCCGGCACCACGGCTTAGCGCGATAAAACTGACCTGCACCGGTGGGCCGTCAGCCTTGAGCTTGAGGCTGTTCACGCGCATCGCGGGGTTTACCCGCCATTGCAGCAGGCGCTCGATCAGGTCTGGAGCCAGCGTGCTGATCAGCTGTCCAGCCAGAGCGGCACGTCCAAAAAGGGTTAGCGCGCCCTGATTAGCCAATTGCACCTGATGCTGGGTATCGAGCACCAGAATGCCGGTTCGCATTCGCTGCAGGATAAGCGCGTTGAGTTCTTCGAGGTTGTTTACATCGCTGGCGCGCTGCTCGGCCAGGTTTTCGCTGGTGCGCAGCAAATGGCTCAAGCCTTGGACGATCAAGGCCACGGCAAAGCACAGCACGCCCAAAGAGCCTGCCTGAACGTAATCATTGGCGGCAGCGGCGCGGGCAAAACTTAGGTAAAAGGTAAGGTAAATGATGCCAATGGACGCCAAAGCGGCGATTACCAACCCAAGCCGCCCGCGCAGCAACAGGTTGCTCATCGCTACCGAGGCGATCATCAGGTTGCCGATACCACTGGGGATGCCACCGCCTGCGTAAAACAAACCGGACAGCAGAATGATATCGGCCGTTGAAAGGCTGAACACCCGGGCCGAGCGGTGTGCGTTGCCGAAGCTTAGGCTCACCACCAAGTTGAATAGCAGGTAGAGCCAGCTGCCGATGCGAAACAATTGCCCGTCGGCCAGTTCCAGTAAACGGTTGTCCATCTCACTGGAAATCAACAGCACCAAGCTGATACCGATGACCAGCCGGTACAGGTGATACAAGCGCAGCATCCGCCGCGCCTGGGCCTTGCCACTGGCGCTGGCCTCAGCGGTCACTCGAAGCGGGCCCCAGCTTCAGGTGGGCGTTGCTGCAATACCAGTTCACGCCATTAGCCAATGCACGATCACTAGGTAGGTGAATGCCACAGTGCGCGCAGCGGACCATGGGCAAGGTAGTGCCCGAGGGGCGCGCAGCGGAGGATTTTGGCGCTTTGAACTTGCGCCACAGCCAAAGGGCGAGGGCGATAAGGGCGATCCAGAAGAGCAGGCGAATCATGGCGGGGGCTTCTGCAGGGGAATAAAGGCGCAGTGTAGCCAAGCGAGATGGGGGAGGGCTAGCGGGGCTGACAGTGATGGCCAAGCCTTTACAGGCCTGGCCATCGGGCCAGGATCAGTCGAACAGGCCGAAGGTCAAACGGCTGAACCAGGAGCGATGAGGCTTGGCGTCCACGTTTTCGGCCGGTGGCTCGTCGGCGCTGCCGCCTTCGTCCGCTGGGCGCAGTTCACGTGGGATGTTGTCCTTCGCATCCTGGTACTGCTTGGCCAGCTCTTGGTTGGCGCGGCTTTCGCTAGGCGGCGGCGGTGTATCGTCGCCTTCGATCAAGCCCAGGGTGGCCTTGGACAGCCACGAGCGGTTATCGGCTTCCTCCCTGAGCGGCACGAATTGGCCGTCTTTGAGGCTGGGGTGGTCGGGGTAGTTGTATTTCAAGGTTTGCAGGCTGGTATCGGCCAGGTCGTCCAGGTGCAAGTGCTGATAGCTTTCGACCATCACGGCCAGGCCATCGCCCACTGCTGGAGTTTCCTGGAAGTTTTCCACCACGTAACGGCCACGGTTGGCCGCGGCTACATAAGCCTGGCGGGTGATGTAGTAGTGGGCCACGTGAATTTCGTAGGCCGCCAGCAGGTTGCGCAGGTAGACCATGCGCTGCTTGGCGTCGGGGGCGTAACGGCTGTTGGGGTAGCGGCTGGTGAGCTGGGCGAATTCGTTGTAGGAATCTCGCGCCGCGCCAGGGTCGCGCTTGGTCATGTCCAGCGGCAGGAAGCGGGCGACGATGCCGCGGTCCTGATCGAAGGAGGTCAAGCCCTTGAGGTAGTAAGCGTAGTCGACGTTAGGGTGCTGAGGATGCAGGCGAATAAAGCGCTCGGCAGCCGACTTGGCGGCCTCGGGCTCGGCATTCTTGTAGTTGGCGTAAATCAGCTCCAACTGGGCCTGGTCGGCATAGCGCCCAAACGGGTAACGGGATTCCAACGCCTTCAGCTTGGCCGTCGCACTGGTATAACTGCTGTTATCCAGGTCGGTCTGGGCCTGCTGGTACAGCTCGGCTTCGCTCAGGTTTTCGTCGACCACTTCCTTGTTCGACGAACAGGCGGCGGTAAGGCCGACAATGGCGATCAGCAGCAGGTGTTTCAGTTGCATGGCGGCTTGCGTCCCTTAACAGCCGCTGTCTTGGGCGCGGCCGTCCTGTTATGATGAGCGCCCCGCGAACCTCCGGGACGAAAGACGCCGTATTTAACCACAAGCGCGCAGCTGAAACCAAAGGCTGTGCGGCCGCGCTGTTTCCTGTGTAGCCAAGCATGCCCGAGATCATCCGGCTAACCGCCGAAGTCACCCCTGACCTGGGAGGCCAACGCCTCGATCAGGTCGCCGCGCAATTGTTCGCGGAATTCTCCCGCTCCCGCCTGTCTGGCTGGATCAAAGACGGCCGCCTGACCGTGGATGGCGCCGTGCTGCGTCCCCGCGATACCGTCCATGGCGGCGCCGTGCTGGCCTTGGAAGCCGAGCAAGAAGCTCAAGGCGAATGGGTCGCTCAGGATATCGAACTGGATATCGTCTATGAGGACGACCACATTCTGGTGATCAACAAGCCCGCGGGCCTGGTGGTTCATCCGGCTGCTGGCCATGCCGACGGTACGTTGCTCAATGCCTTGCTCCACCATGTGCCGGATATCGTCAACGTGCCCCGCGCCGGCATCGTGCACCGCTTGGACAAAGACACCACCGGTCTGATGGTGGTCGCCAAAACCATGCAGGCCCAAACCCAGCTAGTGGGCCAGCTGCAAAAACGCAGCGTCAGCCGTATATATGAATGCGTAGTAGTGGGCGTGGTGACCGCCGGTGGCAAGATCAACGCCCCCATTGGCCGCCATGGCACCCAGCGCCAGCGTATGGGTGTAATGGACAACGGCAAGCCAGCGGTGAGCCATTACCGTGTGTTGGACCGCTATCGCTCCCATACCCATGTGCGCGTGAAGCTCGAAACCGGCCGCACTCACCAGATCCGTGTACACATGGCGCACGTGGGTTTTCCTCTGGTAGGGGACCCGGTGTATGGCGGCCGCTTCCGTATTCCACCAGCGGCCAGCCCCAGTCTGGTAGACGCCCTCAAGACCTTCCCGCGCCAGGCGCTGCACGCGCGCTTTCTGGAACTGGACCATCCTGAAACCGGCGAACGCATCGGCTGGGAATCCCCTCTGCCAGATGATTTCGTGTGGTTGGTGTCCTTGCTCAAGCAAGATCGCGAGGCCTTCGTCGGATGAGCCTGCTGGCCGGCAGTCTGTTGCTGCCGGACTGGCCCGCGCCGGCCAACGTGCGCGCCTGTGTCAGTAGCCGCAGCGGTGGCGTGAGCCAAGGGCCGTTCGCCAGCCTCAACCTGGGTGATCATGTGGGGGATGACCCCGCCGCCGTGGCTGAGAACCGTCGTCGCCTTACAGCCCTGTGTAACATACAGCCGGCCTGGCTGCGGCAGGTGCATGGCATTGGCGTGGTCGAGGCCAACCCTGCCAGCCAGGTTGAGGCTGATGCCAGTTGGTCGTCTACGCCCCAGGTGGCGTGCACAGTGATGACCGCCGACTGCCTGCCCGCGTTGTTTACCAACCGCGCCGGTACCCGGGTGGCCGCGTCGCACGCGGGTTGGCGGGGCCTGGCCAATGGCGTGCTAGAGGCCACCGTGGCCAGCTTGGCGTGCCCCCCTGAAGAAGTATTGGTGTGGCTGGGGCCTGCCATTGGCCCGCAAGCCTTCGAAGTAGGCGAAGAGGTCAGAGAAGCCTTCACCGCCAGCCACCCCGGCGCCAGCGAAGCCTTCATGCTCGGCGCACAGCCCGGCAAGCTGATGGCCGACATCTATGCCTTGGCGCGCCTGCGACTATCGGCCATTGGCGTCAACGCGGTATACGGCGGCGGCCTGTGCACGGTGTCGGATGAACGCTGGTTCTCGTACCGCCGTGCTGCCCGTACCGGGCGCATGGCATCGCTGGTGTGGTTGGTGTAGGCACGAGCGAAAAGCGCCAATACCCGGGCACCACTTTTCTTTGTAGGCGCTGGCGCCAGCCAGCGAATAACGAACATACGGCACAGGCACCCAATGGCGTATTGTTCGCCAGCGTTGCTGGCTCCTACGGCAATCGCGCTTGTGTGGTGAGGATCAATACGCCATCTACAGGCCATCACCTCAAGCCTTGCTACCGATCAACGCCCCCGCTGCTTGAATCTTGAACAATCGGCCTCATCTAAGCGGTATCCCAGGCAGGTTGTCTCTTCATCTATACGGAGTTGGATCACGCTCCGGCCTGCCTCCATCAGGAAGGTATCTCCATGCGTATAGACCGTTTAACCAGCAAATTGCAGTTGGCGCTGTCGGACTCTCAATCCCTGGCCGTTGGGCTGGACCACCCTGCCATCGAGCCTGCGCATTTGATGCAGGCGTTGATCGACCAGCAGGGCGGCTCCATCAAGCCCTTGTTGATGCAGGTGGGCTTCGACGTGAACAGCCTGCGTAAAGAGCTCACCAAAGAGCTCGACCGGCTGCCGAAAATCCAGAACCCCACCGGCGACGTGAATATGTCGCCTGACATGGCACGGCTACTCAATCAGGCTGACCGCTTGGCCCAACAGAAGGGCGATCAATTCATTTCCAGTGAGCTGGTGCTGCTGGCGGCCATGGATGAAAACACCAAGGTCGGCAAGCTGCTGCTGGGGCAGGGTGTAAGCAAAAAGGCCTTGGAAAACGCCATCAATAACTTGCGCGGCGGCGATGCCGTTAACGACCCCAACGCCGAGGAATCCCGCAAGGCGCTGGAAAAGTACACCGTCGACCTAACCCGCCACGCCGAGGAGGGCAAGTTGGACCCGGTCATTGGCCGGGACGACGAAATCCGCCGCACGGTGCAGGTGTTGCAACGCCGTACCAAAAATAACCCGGTCCTGATCGGTGAGCCGGGCGTGGGTAAAACCGCTATCGCTGAGGGCTTGGCCCAGCGCATCATTAATGGCGAAGTGCCCGACGGCCTTAAGGGTAAACGCTTGTTGTCCCTGGACATGGGCTCGCTGATCGCGGGCGCCAAGTTCCGTGGTGAGTTTGAGGAGCGCCTCAAGGCAGTACTCAACGACCTGTCCAAGCAGGAAGGGCAGGTGATTCTGTTCATCGACGAACTGCACACCATGGTAGGGGCGGGCAAGGGCGAAGGCTCGATGGATGCGGGCAATATGCTCAAGCCGGCCTTGGCCCGGGGTGAGCTGCACTGCGTAGGCGCTACGACCCTCAACGAATACCGCCAGTACATCGAAAAAGACGCGGCCCTGGAGCGGCGTTTCCAGAAGGTGCTGGTGGACGAGCCGACCGAAGAGGACACCATTGCCATTCTGCGCGGCCTCAAAGAGCGTTATGAGGTGCACCACAAGGTGGCTATCACCGATGGCGCGATCATCGCCGCAGCCAAGCTCAGCCACCGCTACATCACCGACCGTCAACTGCCCGACAAAGCCATCGACCTGATTGATGAAGCGGCCAGCCGCATTCGTATGGAGATTGACTCAAAGCCCGAGCAACTGGACCGCCTGGAGCGGCGGTTGATCCAGCTGAAAGTCGAATCCCAGGCCTTGAAGAAAGAAGAGGACGAAGCCGCCCGCAAGCGCTTGGAGAAGCTCACCGAAGAGATCGCTCGATTGGAGCGCGAATACGCTGATCTGGAAGAAGTATGGGTGTCGGAAAAAGCCGAGGTGCAAGGGTCTGCCCAGATTCAGCAGAAGATCGAGCAGTCTCGCCAAGAGCTGGAGGCCGCCCGTCGGCGCGGCGATTTAAGCCGGATGGCCGAGCTGCAGTACGGGGTTATCCCGGACCTTGAACGCAGCCTGCAAATGGTCGACCAGCATGGTAAATCGGAAAACCAGCTGTTGCGCAGCAAAGTCACCGAAGAAGAGATCGCTGAGGTGGTCTCCAAATGGACTGGCATTCCAGTGTCCAAAATGCTGGAAGGCGAGCGAGACAAGCTCCTGAAAATGGAAAGCCTGCTGCACGAGCGTGTCATCGGCCAGGATGAAGCCGTGGTGGCGGTCTCCAATGCCGTGCGTCGCTCTCGCGCAGGCTTGTCAGACCCCAACCGCCCCAGCGGCTCCTTTATGTTCCTGGGCCCTACTGGGGTAGGTAAAACCGAGCTGTGCAAAGCCCTGGCGGAGTTTTTGTTCGACACCGAAGAGGCCATGGTGCGGATCGACATGTCCGAGTTCATGGAAAAGCACTCGGTCGCGCGGTTGATCGGCGCGCCGCCAGGCTACGTGGGCTATGAGGAAGGCGGGTACCTGACCGAAGCGGTGCGTCGCAAGCCCTATTCGGTGGTGCTGCTTGATGAGGTAGAGAAGGCTCACCCGGACGTGTTCAATATCCTGTTGCAGGTGCTAGAGGACGGCCGCCTCACCGATAGCCATGGGCGCACGGTGGACTTTCGCAATACGGTGATTGTAATGACCTCCAACTTGGGGTCGGCGCGTATTCAGGAGCTGGTAGGGGACCGTGACGCTCAGCGAGCCGCGGTGATGGACGCGCTGTCGTCCCACTTCCGCCCTGAATTTATCAACCGGGTAGATGAAGTGGTGATTTTCGAGCCTTTGGCGCGGGACCAGATCGCGGGCATTACCCAGATCCAACTGGGGCGCCTACGTGGCCGCCTGGCAGAACGCGACCTGGCTTTGGAGCTATCCTCAGAGGCCTTGGACAAGCTCATTGCCGTGGGCTATGACCCGGTCTATGGCGCGCGGCCGTTGAAGCGGGCCATCCAGCGCTGGATAGAAAACCCGCTAGCACAGCTGATTCTAAGCGGCGCCTTCCTGCCAGGGACCTCCATCGAGGCCAAGGTAGAAGGTGACGAGATCGTATTTGGATAATAAGTGTGAATCAGCGGCTGCATACCCCTTGCAGCCGCTGTCGATGTTATATATCATGCGCCCCGCTTGAGTTGCCCTTGGTACCACCGGTTCTGCCGGTAGCAGAAAAAAGATGCAAATCAGCATCTTAGTGCTAAAACAGGGGTTGACAGGGTAAAACGAAGGTGTAGAATGGCGCGCCTCAGCACAGCGAACGTAGCGATACGCAGCAGGGCATGAGTCGAAGGTCCGGCCTTCGGTAGATTCAAAAGGTTGTACCGTTGTATGTAGTTCCGCGATAGCTCAGTCGGTAGAGCAAATGACTGTTAATCATTGGGTCCCTGGTTCGAGTCCAGGTCGCGGAGCCAACTTCGGGGTGTAGCGCAGTCCGGTAGCGCGCCTGCTTTGGGAGCAGGATGTCAGGAGTTCGAATCCCCTCACCCCGACCATTTCCCGGGTCGTTAGCTCAGTTGGTAGAGCAGTTGGCTTTTAACCAATTGGTCGTAGGTTCGAATCCTACACGACCCACCATGTAGAAAAAGGCACCCAATAGGGTGCCTTTTTTTGTCTGGATTTCAGTATCTTTGACGCTGTTCACTATATTCGTCAAAAAAAGGCACAGCCTGTAAAAATTTAACGACACCTTGCTTGAAGGTTATTAACGCATAAGATGTTTCAAGATACGCTTATGGTTAATTGGTCACACATAATGCACCTGCTTGTAATATGCCCTGAGCCTCTGCCCTAACAGGGCGCTATTTGTAAACTGGGTACATCCAGCGAAAGTTAGCAGGTTGTTATCCAAGGAATAGTAGGCCTTGGTCTGATCAAAGCCTAGGCCCTACAAGTCAAAGATAGGTGCCAGGGTTAGAACAAGTGCTGCTTGTCATTGCAAGCCGTACTCTGCCCTGGTACGGTCGTACCAGCTGAAATGCTTGCGCTAAAGCAGGGGCGGTATGCATGGCTAGCGTCTTACCGAGGCCACATCTGAATTTTACTGCCGTTGGTCGCTCCACGTTAGGTCAGTCAGCCGCTTCAATGAGTGTACGCCAGAGCTTGTTCTGGTCACCAGTTACTCCAAGCATCCGTTATTCAAGGGAATATCCTTCGCTGAAACGTTTCTTTCTCCGTGCCTGAACACTGCGCACGTACTAAGGCCAGCGTGTTCCCATCACAGAATTTATTTCGATACAGAGGCAACGGTTGCGAGCTGTCTCCATAGCATTGTAATCTTGCCAGCGTCAATCAAAGCCAGGTGGAACTGAGAGGTAAATGTTTTAACTAGCCCTCATAGAGGCTAGCGCAGACGCAGTAAAACTTCTGAGTGGTTTAGATTGCCGTTTTGGTTCCACTTATCTCTTCTTACGGCTGTGTTCAGTGCCATGGAGGCTTTTTCTTAGACTTCCAAGCACCGTTCATGCACGTTATGAAGTGTTTGAGTGATTTCCTGTAGCCCAAAATGTTACGGTGTGTGCACGTAACCCTACTAGAAGAGATAATAATGACAACGACGCATTACACGGGTGAAGAGCGGCGCAAGCGCATTTTCGCCATTGTCGGCGCATCTTCCGGCAACCTGGTCGAGTGGTTCGACTTCTACATTTACGCCTTCTTCGCGCTTTACTTCGCGCCTTCATTCTTTCCGTCGGAAGATCACACCGTGCAGCTGGTGCAAAGCGCCGGGGTATTCGCCGCGGGCTTCCTGATGCGTCCAGTGGGTGGCTGGCTGTTCGGGCGGATTGCCGACCGTTATGGCCGTCGTACGTCCATGATGATCTCCGTGGTCATGATGTGCGCGGGTTCTCTGGTCATCGCTTTCCTGCCTACCTATCAAAGCATTGGCCTGGCGGCGCCATTCCTGCTGCTGTTGGCGCGTATGTTCCAAGGCCTGTCGGTTGGCGGCGAGTACGGCACCACCGCTACCTACATGAGCGAAGTGGCCCTGAGCGGCCAGCGTGGCTTCTTTGCCTCCTTCCAGTACGTCACCCTCATCGGTGGCCAGTTGCTGGCTGTGCTGGTGGTGGTGATCATGCAGCAACTGTTCACCAAGGCCGAGCTAACGGCTTGGGGCTGGCGCATTCCCTTCGTGATCGGTGCACTGGCCGCGCTTGTTGCCCTGATGCTTCGCCGCTCGCTGGAAGAAACCCTCAAGCCGCAAACCCGTGAAGACAAAGACGCCGGTACGCTGAGAAGCCTATTCAAGCACCACCGTCTGGCCTTCATCACCGTGCTGGGTTACACCGCCGGTGGCTCGCTGATCTTCTACACCTTCACCACGTACATGCAGAAATACTTGGTGAACACCGCCAAGATGAGCGCCGAAACGGCCAGCTTTGTCATGACAGGCGCGTTGTTCCTGTTTATGTGCATGCAGCCGGTGTTCGGTGCGCTGAGTGATCGTATCGGCCGCCGTAACTCGATGCTGTGGTTCGGCGGCCTGGGTGCCATTTGCACCATGCCCATCCTGATGACGCTAAAAACCACTACCAGCCCGGTGGTTGCCTTTGTACTCATTACTCTGGCCCTGGCCATCATCAGCTTCTACACCTCCATCAGTGGTCTGGTAAAAGCCGAGATGTTCCCACCCCAGGTGCGGGCGTTGGGTGTAGGCCTGTCCTACGCCGTGGCCAACGCCGTGTTCGGCGGTTCGGCTGAGTTTGTAGCCCTGAGCCTGAAAAGCGGTGGTAACGAAAACGCGTTCTACTGGTACGTGACCGTGATGATGGTCGTGGCCTTCCTGTTCAGCTTCAGGTTGCCGAAAAAGGCCGCGTATTTGCAGCATGACAACCACTGAGTAGCTCGGCCGGCCCTTGCCTGACACGGTAGTCTTCAGGCAAGGGCCAAGCGACTGAAGCTAAACGACCGAGGCCCTTGGGCTAGGCTGGGATTGCATTTCCCAGCTTGGCCCAGGGGCCTTGGTTTTTTAATGCCTAGAAAATGGGTCAATCAGGTCTGAGCTGGGGCATACCGGGGCCCTCAAAAAGTATAGCCGCCGAACGTCGTCCCCTCGGCAGATATCAAATTGGCGGCACACTGGAACTGAATAGCGTAGGTTGCCACACATAAGGTCACTGGATGCGTCTCGGCGTCCTAATAATAATATAGGCTCATCATGACTACTGCCGTTTATTCAAAATTGATTGATCAGCTTTGCGAACTGACGATGATTTCCAACCCTTCTTCATTTTATGAGCAAGCAAACCTGTCCGTCAAAGACGTAGATTTTACCCTGCGCCATAACGCCGGCGCGGGGGAGGGTGAGGTGGTTATTTATTGCAGCTATGGGGCTATCCCCAAAGCCAATAGGGAGCTCATCCTGCAACGTCTCTTAGAGGCCAATCTTTTGCTAGCTAATAATCCATTCAGCCCGTCGTTGTCATACAACGCGAGCAGTGAGGATGTTGTGCTGTGCGGGTATGTGATTATGGAGAATCTCCAAGCTGAGCGTTTGCTCGCAGTGATGGGGGGCATGGCTGATATGGCATTGGCATGGCGCAAAACCTACTTCATTGAGGGAGGGCAGGAGCGCAGTAGCAATAACCCCTCAACTCAGTCATCTACAAACTCTGCCAAATCCACACTCAGCGTGAACGCTGCTTTGTTGCGTTAAGGAGATCGTCATGACTCATCCAAGCATTAGTAGTCACAATCTTGCGCTCTCTACTTCCGCGCTTGTATTGCGCCAACAGCAGGACGATCAAATCAGTGCAGCCCCCAGTGGTCTTGCTGCGCAAGTCAGGCCTTCTGGCAAAACCGTAGTGCCTTATGATTTCAGACAGGGCGGATTCAATGTTAGCCAGCCTGAGTTAAAGCGGGCAATGCCAGAGCTGGACTCAGAAGTTAGAAAACTTCAAAAGATAAGCCCTGAGACTAACCCATTAGGTTATGCGCAAGCCCATATGGTGCTTGAAGGCAAGATATTGAACGCCATGCCTAGCATGAGCTATAAAGCAGTTCAGCAAATGCTGGCTCAATCTCATGGCATTTCTCATCCCGCACTGGGGGGGCATGAAGAATTAAAGCAGCTAGACGAAGACCTCTCTAATTACCTTGCTAAGAGTGGTGAGCAGGCTAAAGAAAACGGTGGATTCAAAGGGGTTATAGACAGGCACGTCGCGCGCATGGGCGACACCCTTGGATTTTGCCATTCGCTTTATGATAACGCTCTTGAGGGAGCCTCCCCAGAACAGCAAGCAGTCATCAAAAAAAGTCGCCAAGGGTTCGAAGGCTATGCCACCAGCTTCATGAATGAAGCGACTAAAGAATTACCTGACCTACTAACAAAGTTCTTTGAGAACCGCATTGCACACGCGAAAGGTGTTATCAATAGCGACAAAACAAGTGAATTTCAACTTGGTGCTGCGAAGGAAGAATTAGCCAAGCTCGAAAAAGCCAAAACCGAATTTTCACTATCAGGTAGCGCTAAAAACAAAGACTCCGAGATTCCTACTCTAGGAGATGCACTAAAGGCGAGCGACAGACTGAAAACAGGCCTTAACAATATTGGCCGCACCAATTATGTTGACGCCTTGAAAGAAGACCGATCATCAATCGGTAAAAAGGTGAAAAACTCAACGGGTCTGCTTTTGGCCAAAGGTATACCACAAGGCGCGTCGTCTGAACTGCACCTCGGTTATGCTCGTTCAGCTATTGACCAGCACATGCAAAGTATCGATGCGAGTTTGCCTGGTCAGGTTTTCGCGACCGCAGCGGTGACAGGTGCCGCGCATAAGCTGGTTAGCGATGGTATTCGGCCTTTTATGCAGCTGCTTATGGATCAAAGCATTGGGCTTAGTACAGTTAAAGCAGACGCTCTCAAAACCTACCCTAAGCCGCTTGAAGTTGTAGCCGTTAACGGCGTGCGAGCTAAGAATTCAAATCTAGATGCGCAAATTGCTACTCAGTTGGAGAAGCGTGAGGACTATAAGCGAGCTCAAAATGCCAATAATTTTGGCACGATGAGTGGGGACTTCACCGGCTTTACAGCGTTCGGTGGGGCCAACGCGTTACGCGACTTGTTACAGCAATTCACTGAACTAAACGGTGATAGCATTCATGCCCGCGCCCTTGCATCTGCCGTAGGCGGCCTGGCAATGGCGGGGGGGCAGGAAGTGGCTAAGTACCTACAAACACACGGCGATGAAAATATCCCCACTCATGTTCTTAAACGAAACGACCAAGACTTCAAACCGGCGTTGGCCGCTACTGTTAAAGGTGCCAAAGCCGCGCTTGATCTCACCGCAAGGGCTACATATAACGACTTGGCAGGCCGAATACTCAGCTTGGCCGAAGGTCTCGCAATGAGTACGGCCGTAGCCAAGGGTACAGCAGTGGAACTCACTGATCCTGTTCGAGAAAAAATGATTCATGCGATAGGATCATATTTCTCATCTGGTCTGACCTTACAACCCTTCTTCTCCAATAACCAGGCAGCGCCGGAGAACAAGGCGATAGGGGGGGGCAAGGATGATCCTGCGAAGCGATTGAACGTTCCTTTGAAGAACTTCACAGGCGGGCCTAGCGCTCGAACCCAAGACCCTAAAACAGCGCTTGGGGTCGTCGAAACCGCTATCCATGGTGCGCGTGGGGCTTCGCAGGTAATTCCGCAAGGGGTTATTGCAGGTGCCAACTTCATTGCTGACAAAGTTGAAGAAGCGCTTTCGAAAACGGAAACCCAAGAAGAGCACGAGATGGGTGCAATGGAGGCAGGCAAAGCAGGTAAGGCAAAGCCTGGCACAGCGGGGCAAGCGAGTACGTAACCAAGTTGACCAGGGGGCTACTGCCCATCACGCCCAACTTACGGTTGTCTGCTGCTTAAAAAGCCCCTGGCGCCGTGAGGTGCCAGGGGCTTTTAGGTTCACAGGCAGATAACACTGGCCATAAAGCTGCTGTTACAGAGCCGTATTGCCTTGGCGCCCCGGAGCGCGACCCCCGAGGCCCCTGTTCAAGGCCTACTGCTTAAGCGGCGAAGTCACTCTGGTGCAGTTGAGTGACACCTACCAACTGAATCTCGAACTCGGGATTGGCATCGGCGTTCACGCTGCCGTACAAAATGCCATTCTCCAAGCGCAGCTGACCAGCGGCGTTGGTGCTGTCGAAGGCCTGGCTGCCGATAAAGCTGAAGCTTTCCTTGGTTGCGGTAGCGGTATTGGCATCAATGCCGGTGAAATCCAGCTTGTCGCCTTCGGCGCTCTTGAAACCCATGATGACGTCCCGCAGGTTGCCCAGCCCCATGTCACTCAGGGCTTTGAACGCATAGGTGTCCGCGCCGGTGCCACCAGTGAGGGCGTCGGTACCTGCGCCGCCAATCAGGGTATCATCGCCACCGCCGCCCATCAGGGTATCGTTGCCCGCGCCGCCGTTAAGCACGTTGGCGGCGGTGCTACCGGTGAGGGTATCGGCGAACTGGCTGCCGATCAGGTTTTCGATGTACTTGAGGCTATCCATGCCCGAACCGCCGGTGTTTTGCTGAGCGCTGGTGTTCAGGGCCAGGGTCACGCCTGCGGTGGCGAAGGCATAGGACGCAGTGTCGTTGCCGCCACGGCCATCGAGCACGTTGTTGCCGCTACCGGCGAACAGGAGGTTGTCCAGCCCGTTACCAATGCCATTGGCGGCGCCAGTGGTATTGATCACTAGGTTTTCCACGTTGTTGGAAAGCGTCCAGCTGGCCAGGCTGGTGAACACCGTATCGATGCCACCGATTGCGCTGTCGCTGCTCTTCTCTACGGTGGTGTCGTCGACGTTATCCACATAGTAGATATCCGAACCGTTGCCACCGGTCATGCTGTCGGCGCCACCCTTACCGTCCAATACGTTGGCCGCATCGTTGCCGGTGATGAAGTTGCGCAGGCCGTTACCGGTGCCGTCGATAGCCGAATAGCCGGTCAGCACCAAGTATTCGAGGTTATCCCCAAGGGTCCAGCTGACCGACGAGCGCACCGTGTCGATCTGGCTGGCGGCATCGTTGGTTTCGGTTACGGTGTCGAACGCGTTGTCGACGATATACACGTCCTTGCCGTCGCCACCGACCATGGTGTCAGCGCCCAAGTCACCATCAATGGTGTCGTTCCAGGCGCTGCCCATCAGGGTATCGTCCTGGTCGGTGCCGGAGATATAACCGCCTTTTTGGCTGTTTACATCGTCGTACACATCCTGTGCCGTACGGTTGTCGGTAAGGTCGCCCTTGTAGCCCAGGTCATCGGCGATGGCGTCCGCCAAGCGCTGGCCCACGATTTCGGCGGACTCTTCATGCAGGTGCCATACGTCGTCAGGGTAGGTGACGGGGTCAGCCTCTTCGCGCAACGGCAGGTCGGTGTAGTCCACGGCCAGCACCACGTCCGCGCGTTCCGCGGCGATCGCTTCCTGAGCGGCACGCACGGCAGTCACGCCATTCTGAATCGAGGCGATCTTGGTTTCGTCATAACCCCGTACGCGTGCGGAGTCGGCGTCGTAGTGGCCGGTTTCCATCAGATAGACCTTGAAGTCGCCCAACTGCGCGTGCAGGTAGTCGAATACCTTCAGGGTCGATTCCTTGTACAGCGCCGCTTGTGCAACGGGGTCGGCGGCGCGGCCGATTTCCTGCGCGCCTTCTTCGCCCTGGCCCCACACGATGCCCATGGTCACGTTGTCGATGGCCTTGAGGCTGGCGAGCTGTTCTTGCAACAGGCCTACCGCGCGCAGCAAGGCTGGGCCCGGCTGGTTGGTGTCGGTCAGCCACCAAGACAAGCGCAGTTCCTCGGGGTTGCCGGTAGACAGGCCGCACACGGTGCTGCCGCCCACGGCCACATCGATACCATTGTCATCGGCGTCGGTGAACTGGCTGCGCACATCGTATTTGGTGTACTTGGACAGGTCGTTGACCATCTCGGTGATGCCTGATTGGCCATCGTCTTCGCTCATGCGCAGCAAGCGTGCGTTGGACTGGCCCAAGGTTGGCAGGAAGAGAATGTCTTGCTGAGCGCGTTGAGCGAACACAAAGTCATCGGCACTCAGGCTGTTGGCATAGTTGCCCTGCAGCGTGATTTCGAAGCGGTTGCCGTCGGCATCGGTCTCGGCAGACTTGACGTAGGTCTTGCTGCCGTCATCGCTGGTGGTGATGTACAAGGTATGGTGGCTGCCGTTACCCAGGCCCACGATGCCCAAGGCCGAGACGTCGATCTTGTCCACGCCCACGGTAAAGTCCGTGATGGTGTCGGTGGCGGTGATGCCATCGGCGTCGTAGTCGCGGTAGCTGTCGCTCAAGGCCGAGTAGCGGAAGGTGTCCGCTCCCGCGCCGCCAGTAAGGCTGTCCCGCCCGGCGCCGCCGTCGATCACGTCATTGCCACGGTTGCCGTTGATGGTATCGGCGCCATCCAGGCCCAGGATCAAGTCCTCACGGGTGGTACCTTCCAAGGTTTCCCCGTCCCAGGTACCGGTGATGGTGGTGGGCGGTGCATTGGCTACGGTCAGGGCGAACACGTCGCTGGCCGAGGCGCCCTTGGTGTCGGTGGCGGTAACCAGGAAGTTGTAAACGCCCGCGGCGTCATTATCCGGCGTGCCACTGAAGGTCAGGGTCTTGGGGTCGAAGCTCATCCAGGCGGGCAACGGCTTGCCGTCTTGAAGCGCCGCGGTGAAGGTCAGCCGATCAGCATCGGCGTCGGTGAAGGCCGCGCGGGACAAGGTGTAGCTGTACGGGGTGTTTTCCGTGGCGGTGCTGTCTTGCAGCGGGTCGCTGACCACGGGAGCATGGTTCGCCGGCAGGGTTTCGGAGGTGAACACGAAGTTCGCCGCGGTCAGGGTTTTGAGGTAATTGCCCTGCAAGGCCAGCTCGAAGCGGTTGCCGTTGGCGTCCGCGTCTTTGTCCTTGATGTAAGTGCGGTTGGTGCTGCTGTTGTAGGAGATGTTCAGCGTACCCTCAAGGCCGTTACCCAACCCGATAAAGCCCAGGGTGGAGACGTCGATCTTGTCCGCGTTCACGTCGAAGTCGGTGATCAGGTCGGTAGCGCTAGCCGAGTCGGTACGGTAGCTGTCCAGCACGGAAGTGAAGCGGAACACATCGGCGCCGGTGCCACCGGTGAGTTTGTCAGCGCCAGCGCCGCCCACCAGCAGGTCGTCGCCAGCTTTGCCGTTAAGGGTATCCGCGCCTGCCAAGCCTAATAATTGCTCGCTGGCATTGGTGCCTGTGAGGGTGTCTTTACCGGCAGTGCCGGTGAGTGTGCTGCCGGTTTCTTCCACGTCTTTGATGTCCAAGGTAAAGGTATCGCTAACCGTGCCGCCTTTGCCGTCATTGGCAATCACGACTACATCCAGCGCGCCTGCGTCGCTGAAGCTTGGGGTGCCGGTGAAGGCACGGGTCGCGGGGTCGAATGTCAGCCAGGAGGGCAGGGCGCTACCATCCGCCAGGTTGGCGGAATAGCTTAGGGTGTCGTTGTCTGAGTCGCTGAAGCTGGTAGCCGGTACCACATAGGAGAACGGTGTGTTCTCTGTGGCGTTTTTGTCGAGTAGCGGGGTAGCTACCACAGGCGCATGATTCTCTAGGGTAGCCGCGGAAAACACGAAATTGCCCGCGGTCAGCTTGTTCAGGTAATTGCCAGTCAGGGCCACTTCGAAGCGGTTGCCATTGGCATCTGCTTCCAGGGATTTGATATAGGTCTTGGTGCCTGCACTGTTGAGGGCCAGGTACACCGTGCCGTTGCGGCCATCGCCCAGGCCGGTGATGCCGAGGGCCGAGAGGTCGATCTTGTCCGCGGTAACATCAAAGTCAGTGACCAGGTCGGACACGGTGTCGCCGCCGGTGCTGTAGTTGCGGTAGCTGTCCAGGCGGCTGGCATACACGAAGGTATCGGCGCCCGCGCCACCGGTCAGGGTGTCGGCCCCGGCACCGCCGTTGATACGGTCGTTACCGGCACCGCCATTGATGCTGTCCTCGCCAGCCAAGCCGTTGAGGGTGTCCGCGCCGCCCGTGCCGGTCAGCGAGTCGCTGCCCGTGGTGCCCTCGATGGTACGTTGGAACAGGAAGTTACTGGCGGTGAGGGTGCTGGCCAGGTTGCCGTTCAGGGCCAGCTCGAACCGGTTGCCACTGGCATCGGTGTCGTAGCTCTTGATATAGGTGCGGTCGGTGTTGCTGTTGTACTGCACCAGCAGGGTGCCGTTGTAGCCATTGCCCAGGCCTTTGAAGCCCAGGTCTGCTACATCAAGGGTATCGCTGGCCACGTTGAAGTCGGTGATCTGGTCGGTGAAGCTAGAGGTGGCGGTGCGGTAGCTGTCGGTCAGGGCGCTGAAACGGAACACGTCCGCGCCGGTGCCGCCGGTGAGCTTGTCGGCCCCTGCGCCACCCATCAGGATGTCATCCCCAGCACCACCGTTAACAGTGTCGTTCCCGGCACCGGCAATAATCAGGTCATTGTTGGCGGTACCGTTGAGGGTATCGGAGCCGTTGGTACCGTTGATGGTATTGGTAGGTAGCGTATCGCCAACATAGGTGCCATCGCCGTATACCAGGGTGGCGCCTTTGCTGGTCTGGCTGATGTCATTGCCCACGATAGTATTGCGGTCTGTACCGTCTTCGTTGCGCTCCGCCACCCCGTAGGTGGAGTTGGCGCCGCCGGTGATGGTGTTGTCGATGACTTGGTTGTCGCTGCCGGGGAAGAACTTGCCTGATACGCCAGTGGTATCGTCGTAGCTCTGGATGATCACTTCCGGCACAGGGGCGTTCAGCGCGTTGTTGGTCAAGGTGTTGCCAGTGACGATCACGCCGGTGCTGCCATAGATGCGCACGCCAGCGCCACCGTTGTCGTGGATGTTCACGCCAGTCACGGTGACGTCGCTGGAGAGTTTTACCAGCACGCCCTCGGCGCCGTTGTTGTAAACATTGCCGCCTTCGATGGTGACGTTATAGGGCGAAGGAATGTTTTCGCTGCCCCGCTGAACCACGATACCGTTGCCACCGTTGCCGTAGGCCACGTTGCCGGTCATGGTGAAGTCATTGGTGCTGGTCACGATGTTGAAACCATGGCGGTCGTTGTCATACGCCACGTTGTTCACATACTTGGTATCGATCATGTAGTCCGCAACGAAGCCGTCCAAGCCGTTGCCATGGGATACACAGTTCTCGATCAGCATGTTGATGGTTTGCTCGTGAGGGTCGAACCCGTAGCCGGAGCAATCCTTGATCTCTACGCCGCTCAGGGTCACGTTGCTGTCGTGCCCGTCCTTGCCAGGAATGTAGCCGTTGAACCAGCCGTCGATCTTGCCGGTGGTGTGTTCCCGGTTGCCATCGATGGTCAGGTTGCTAAGGCCGAAATCATGGGTTTCCTCACCGTAGGCGGAGCGGATGACCCCGGTGATCTTGGTATCGGAACCATCGGCCACCTTTACAGTGGTCTTGCCGGCGCCTTCACCTTCCATATGCACATTGTTCTTGAGCATCAGGCAGCCGTCGGAAGGCTCCTCGCCCGCGGATACGATATAGGTGCCGGTGGGAACGAACACGGTGCCACCACCTGCCGCCGAGGCTGCGTCAATGGCTGCCTGCATGGCCGCTGTATCATCCGTGACACCGTCACCAACAGCGCCAAAATCCTTTACATTGAAAATCATGTGCTTGCTCCGGTCCGGGGAAGAGATATGGAATCAATGCCAATAAGTTAGCGCTGGGTACCGGAGGTATATGACACAGTTCTCAGAAATGGTTTTCCCCGTTCATCATTAACCGTCAGGAACCGGGCATAAATCACAAAACCGCCACTTTTCTGCCGAGTCCTTGGCGGTAGGTCTGATGCGAGAGCGTCAAATGAGCAGTGTTGCGTCAAAAAGCGGGCGTTTTTAAGCGATTTTTTGGCGGAGACTGAAACGCTACAGCGCAAGCGTCAGTGAGCCAGCGCTGCGCTACAGGTACGGTGCTAAAGCCGGGAAGTCCTTTGAAGGCGAAAGAAGAGGAGTGACGCCGCATGGCAGAAGCAGTAGGAGTCAGAAAACTGAAACATACCGCCCTGGCGTTTTATTGTCGGCCTTAGGCCAGGGAGAAGATCAAACGGTACTGACGCCGGCCCGATGCAATAGCGCGCTGCAACGTGGCGACAGGTTGGTCAGTTCTACATCACGCCCAAGGGCGCGATAGCGCGCCAACAGCGCCTGAAGCGCGGCGATGCCGGAATGGTCGGCGATCCGCAGGCCGGAGCAATCGATCAGCACCGAGGCAGGGCCCTCAGCCGGGTGGAACAAAGACTGAAACCGCGTGGTAGAGGCAAAGAACAAGGTGCCATAAAGGTGGTAGCAGCGTTGCGTGTCGGTATCGGTGTACTCGACGCGAATATCATGGGCGTGTTGCCAAGCAAAGCTCAGCGCCGCGATCACGACCCCACACAGCACGGCCGTGGCCAGGTCGGTAAATACCGTGATGAGGGTTACCGCCACCACGACCAAGGCATCGTGGCGAGGAATCTTATCCAGCACGCGCAGCGAGCCCCAGGCGAAGGTCTGCTGGGCCACTACGAACATCACGCCTACCAGCGCGGCCAACGGAATGCGCTCGATCCACGGGGAAAGGAACAGGATGAACATCAGGATCATCCCACCACTGACCACGCCCGAAAGCCGACCACGCCCGCCCGAGGAGAGGTTGATCATGGTCTGGCCGATCATGGCGCAGCCGCCCATACCGCCGAACAGCCCCGAGGCCAGGTTGGCCGCGCCCAAGGCTACGCACTCACGGTTCGGTTGGCCGCGGGTTTGCGTGATCTCGTCCGTAAGGTTGAAGGTGAGCAGGGTTTCCAGCAGGCCGACCGACGCCATCAGCAAGGCATAGGGCAATACGATACGCAGTGTGTCCAGCGTCCAGGGCACGTTGGGAAGGTGGAACCGCGGCAGCCCGCCAGCGATGTGGGCCATGTCCCCTAGGGTACGGGTGGGCAGGTCAAGCGCGGTCACCAACAGGCCTACGCCGAGGATTGCCACCAAGGCTGGCGGCACGTTGCGGGTCAGCTTGGGCAACAGCCAAACCACCGCCATGGTGGCTGCCACCAACCCCAGCATTACCCACAGCGCGGTACCCTGCAGCCACTGCTCGCCTTGCTTGAAATGCTCTAGCTGGGCCAAGGCGATAACAATGGCCAAGCCATTGACGAAGCCCAGCATCACCGGGTGCGGCACCATGCGGATCAGCTTGCCCAGCCGTAATGCCCCGAACAGCATCATCAATAGCCCACCGAGCACCACCGTGGCCAGCAGGTATTGGGCGCCATGTTGTACCACCAGAGCTACGATCACCACCGCCATGGAGCCGGCCGCGCCGGAAATCATGCCAGGCCTGCCGCCCAGCAACGCGGTGAGGGTGCATATAAAGAAGGCGCCATACAGCCCCATCAAGGGGTTGAGGTGAGCCACCAAGGCGAAAGCGATGCATTCAGGCACCAGGGCGAATGCCGTGGTCAGCCCGGCCAGGGCATCCCGGCGCAGGGAGGTAAAGCGCATAACACCTCAGGGTCAAGAAAAAGGCACAACGCCCCCGTGCGCCGCTGGGGTAGGCCAGGGCGGGCGGGGGCGTTATTGGAATGGCGGCACTATAGGCAATCGCTGAGCGGTTGGCCAGTGGCGCGGGCCTCGAGTGGCTGAATGGGCGGCCGCTGCCGTGGCTTCACCTATCGCCCGTAGGAGCTAGCGCCAGCTAGCGAAGATAGGGCACAGGCATAGACAATGTTCGCCACCTCTGCTGGCCCCTACAGCGAAGTAGGTTGTCATACGACTTGGTCCATAAACACATGAGCTTTAGCCGTTTCCTCCGCAGGTTTGCTCTAACCAGCGAATTTTTGACCCATCGGTCTCTTTTGCTTCGATGAATGAAACCCTATTCAGGGTATTTGAATGCGCACATATAGGTTTGACAGGGTACGAGCACTTACCTATAAAGGCCAACAAGTACGACGACATATGTCGTTACGATTTGCTCCTACAAAAACAAAATAAAGAGTGCTAGCTCATGAAAATCAAAGGCATCCGTTGGTGGATGGTGGCCCTGGTGACGTTTGGGCTTATCGTCAACTACCTGGCCCGCAACACCCTGTCGGTGGCTGCGCCCACCCTGATGAAAGAACTCACCATCTCCACCGAGCAGTATGCCAATATCGTGGTGGCCTGGCAGCTGTGCTATGCCTTTATGCAGCCAATTGCTGGGTATGTGCTCGATGCCATTGGAACCAAAATGGGGTTCTTTACCTTCGCGCTGGCATGGTCCGCGGCCTGTGCGGCAGCGGCCCTGGCGACGGGTTGGCAGAGCATGGCGTTCCTGCGCGGCTTGCTGGGGCTTACCGAGGCCGCTGGCCTGCCAGCGGGTGTAAAGGCCACGACCGAGTGGTTCCCTGCCAAGGAGCGCTCGGTCGCCATCGGCTGGTTCAACATCGGCTCCTCCATCGGTGCCTTGCTGGCGCCTCCGCTGGTGGTATGGGCTATCTTGCAAAGCGGCTGGCAGCTAGCGTTTCTGATCGTGGGCGCGCTGGGCATTGCCTGGAGCTTTCTCTGGCTGGTGCTGTACAAGCACCCGCGTGACCAACGCAGGCTGGGCGAGGAGGAGCGCCAGTACATACTGTCCGGGCAGGAGGCGCACTTCAAGGACGAGCCTCGGCAAAAAGGTGGTTGGAAGACGATCATTAGCAGCCGTAACTTCTATGCCATCGCGTCGGCCCGCATTTTGTCAGAGCCCGCCTGGCAGACCTTCAACGCCTGGATTCCGCTGTACTTGATGACCGAGCGGCATATGAACATCAAGGAAATCGCCATGTTCGCCTGGCTGCCTTTCCTGGCGGCAGACCTAGGCTGTGTGCTGGGCGGCTACCTAAGCCCGTTCTTCCACAAGCATATGAAGGTATCGCTGTTCACCTCTCGCAAGCTGGTGTTGCTGTTCGGCGCGAGTTGCATGATCGGCCCGGCCTGCATTGGTTTGGTCGAAAGCCCCTATACGGCAATCCTGCTGCTGTGCATCGGTGGTTTTGCCCACCAAACCCTGTCCGGGGCGCTTTATTCGATTACCTCCGACTCCTTTGGCAAGCATGAAGTGGCCACCGCCACTGGCATGGGTGGAATGTTCGGTTACCTGGGCGCCGCGGCCTTCACCTTGGTCTTCGGCGTGCTGGTTACTAAGATTGGCTACAGTCCATTGTTCGTGGTGCTAGCGGTGTTTGATGTGCTTGCCGCGGTGATCGTCTGGACCGTAGCTCGCGAACTGGTCAAACCGCCAGAGCCTACCCACAGCCCAGACCTGCACGGGCGCCCCGCAGTCGCCTGATCGTCGGTGGCGATCGATACCCCGCGCTAGTGACCATGCCTTCAGGCAACCGGCCATCGCGGGGTGTATGCCTTGACCCCTATGGGCCTGTGTGGGCTAATCTTCCCCGCATGGGCTTTTGCGCCCGGATCATTCCCTACTTGAGGTGCACAATGTTCGAACACTTACCCCTATACGCTGGCGATCCTATATTGGGGCTGATGGGGGCGTTCGCCGACGATCCACGGGCGAACAAGGTCAATTTAGGCGTAGGTATTTATTACGACGAGTTGGGCCGCGTGCCGCTGTTGCCCTCGGTCCAGGCTGCCGAAGAGCTGCTGGTATCCGAACATCAGCCTCGTAGCTACTTACCCATGGAAGGCGTGCCTGCTTATCGCAAGGTGGTAGAGCAACTGCTGTTCGCCGACAGCATAGATACCGCCCGCAATGGCGTGGCGATCATTCAGACCGTAGGCGGCTCCGGCGCGCTCAAGGTGGGTGCGGATTTCCTCAAAACGGCTTGGCCGGATTCTCAAGTGTGGGTGTCGGACCCTACCTGGGATAACCACCTGGGGATTTTCCAAGGCGCGGGCTTCAAGGTAAATCGCTACCCGTACTTTGAGCCCACAACCAAGGCCTTCGATTTTGACGGCGCGGTACGCGCGTTGGAAGGCATACCGGCCAAGGCCGTCGTACTGTTGCATCCCTGCTGCCACAACCCCACCGGCATTCAGCCAGAGCGGGAACACTGGGTGAGGATCCTCGACGTGCTGCAAGCGCGAGATGCCATTCCCTTCCTCGACATTGCCTACCAAGGCTTTGGCAAGGGCCTGGATGAAGATGCCTGGCTGATCCGCGAATGCGCGCGCCGAGGCATGGAGTTCCTGGTATCCAGCTCTTTTTCCAAAACCTTCTCACTTTATGGCGAGCGGGTAGGGGCGTTGAGTGTTCATACCACCAAAAGCAGCGAGGCGCAGGTGCTGGGCCAGTTGAAACTGCATGTGCGCCGTAACTACTCCAGCCCGCCCATGTTCGGCGCCAGCATCGTTGCCCGGGTGTTGGGTGACGCGCAGTTGAGCAAGCAGTGGCAACAAGAGCTGGCCCAGATGCGCGAACGCATTATCGCCATGCGCGCGGCGTTGGTCGAAGGCCTGAGCAAGCGCCTACCGGAACGGGATTTTGCGTTCCTCGCTCATCAGGAAGGCATGTTCGCTTACACCGGGCTAAGCGCCGAGCAAGTACGCGCGCTAAAGGCTAAGCATGGGGTGTATGCGGTGGAAACCGGGCGGATTTGCATCGCGGGCCTGAGCCCGAGCAACCTGGACCACGTGATCGAAGCCTTCGCGGCGGTGATGTAAACCACCGCGAGATAAAAAGCTGTAGGAGCGAGCAAAGCTCGCGAACGGAGGTTTTTCGACCTGTTCGCCAGCTGCGCTGGCTCCTACAGGGGCTAGTCGACTTTTATGATCCAGCCTTGTGGGCCTTCGATTTCGCCGGTTTGAATGCCCGTAAGCTCTTTGTACAAGCGCTGAGTTATAGGGCCTACTTCGGTTTCGCTGTGGAATACATGCAGCTTGCCTTTGTATTCGATCCCCCCGATGGGGGTGATCACCGCGGCGGTACCACAGGCACCGGCTTCGGCGAAGCGATCCAGCTCATCGATCAGTACATCGCCTTCGATCACGTCCAAGCCCAGGCGGCTGGCCGCCAGTTCCAGCAGGGACAGGCGGGTAATGCCTTGCAGGACCGAACTGGACTTGGGCGTTACGAATTGCTTGCCATCTTTGGTGATGCCAAAGAAGTTGGCCGAGCCTACCTCCTCGATCTTGCTGTGGGTTTGTGGGTCCAGGTAAATGCAGTCGGCAAAGTTCTGCTTCTTGGCTTCGGCACCCGGCATCAAACTGGCAGCGTAGTTACCGCCTACCTTGGCGGCACCGGTGCCATTGGGGGCCGCGCGGTCATAGCCGGAAATCACAAAGTTATGGGGCTTCATGCCGCCTTTGAAGTAAGGGCCTACGGGTACGGCAAACACGCTGAAGATAAACTCCGGGGCGGTGCGCACACCGATGTTGTCACCCACGCCGATCACGAAGGGGCGCAAGTACAGGGCCCCACCAGTGCCGTAGGGCGGGATGAAGCGTTCGTTGGCCTTGACCACCTGTTTGCAGGCGTCGATGAACATCTCCTCAGACACCTGCGCCATCAGCAAGCGGCCGCAGCTGCGCTGCATGCGCAGGGCGTTCTGGTCAGGGCGGAACAGGTTGATCGATCCATCCTTGGCGCGGTAGGCCTTTAACCCTTCGAAGCACTGCTGGCCGTAATGCAGCGCGGTGGAGCCTTCGCTGATGTGCAGCACATTGTCTTCGGTCAGTTCGCCCGGCTGCCAGGCGCCGTCGCGCCATACAGCGATGTAACGCAGGTCGGTTTTGATGTATTCGAAGCCCAGCGTGTCCCAATTGATGCTTTCGTTGCCCATGACGCCCTCGATCGACAGTTTGGCTGGCTACGGCAGCCGTTCTCCACCTAGGGATAATAATGATTTCTGAGGATTTGTCCGAGGCTTTCGCGCGTTAACTGGCATACAGGCGCTGCACTGGCAACCACGGCTCGAAAGCACCGTCCTCAACCTTCAGTGCAACTTGAGGCGCGGTTCGGTACCTCGGCCCAAACGGTTGCCCAACATGGACATAGCGGTACGGAACACGCCATAGAGGGCCATCTGGTGCATGCGGTAAAGGGACACGTAGAACATCCGCGCCAGCCAGCCTTCGAGCATCACGCTCCCGGTAAGGTTGCCCATCAAGTTGCCTACGGCAGAGAACCGCGACAGCGAAATCAGTGAGCCGTAGTCGGTGTAGCGGTACTCCGGCAAGGTGCCACCTTCCAGGCGTAACGTGAGCACCTTGACCAACAGCGAGGCTTGTTGGTGAGCGGCCTGGGCGCGGGGCGGCACGTTGCGGTCGGTGCCCGGTTGTGGGCAGGCGGCGCAGTCGCCGAAGGCAAAGATGTTATCGTCCCGAGTGGTTTGCAAGGTAGGGCGTACCTGCAACTGGTTGATCCGGTTAGTTTCCAGCCCATCGATGCCTTCGAGGAAGGCCGGTGCGCGAATGCCCGCAGCCCATACTTTGAGCCGCGCCGGGATCAGCGTACCTTCAGACGTCACCAAGCCATCAGCGATGACCTCGCTCACGGCCGCGCCAGTGAGCACGGTTACGCCCAGTTTTTCCAGGGTGCGGTGCACCGGCGTGCTGATGCGCTCGGGCAGTGCTGGGAGTACCCGCGGCCCGGCCTCGATCACAGTGATACGCATGTTTTCAGGTCGAATGCGGCCCAGGCCATAGGCGGCCAGCTCATGGGCCGCATGGTGCAGCTCGGCGGCCAGCTCCACGCCCGTGGCACCCGCGCCAACGATGGCCACGGTGATTTCTTCCTGATGGTCTTCTGCTTGGGCGTGGGCGCGCAGGTAAGCGTTGAGCAACTGTTGGTGGAAGCGCTCGGCCTGGGCACGGGTATCCAGGAACAGGCAATGCTCGGCTGCGCCTTTGGTGCCGAAGTCATTGGTGGTGCTGCCCACGGCGATCACCAAGGTGTCGTAGGCCAACTCACGCTCGGGTACCAGCTCCGCCCCGTTGGTATCCCGGGTAGGGGCCAGGGTAATGCGCTGGCGCGCCCGGTCCAGCCCGCTCATGCGGCCCAGCTGGAAGTCGAAGTGGTTCCACTTGGCCTGGGCCAGGTAGTTGAGTTCGTCACCCGAAGAGTTGAGTGAGCCCGCCGCTACTTCGTGCAGCAGGGGCTTCCAGATATGGGTGAGGTTGGCGTCCACCAAGGTAATGCTGGCTTTGCCGCGCTTACCCAGGCCTTTGCCAAGGCGGGTCGCCAATTCCAGGCCGCCGGCGCCGCCGCCAACGATCACGATGCGATGTTTCATGGAGGTATCTCATAAGGTTAAAAAAATTCGGGGTGCGGCTGGGCACGATGGCCAACCGAAAGCACGGGAGGGGGCGAGCGCAAGGCAGCTTCGAGCGCCCCTCCAGGCTGTAGCGATGTTCAGGTCGCGCGAATAGACCGCCACTTTGGGCAAAATGTTGCACGGTGCGCGAATTTGTTCTTTCAATGAAGAAAGCAGTTGGGCGGGGAGCGACTAAGGCAGGGGCGGGCATGTTACAAGAGGGCCAGCAGGTTGCGTGATGCCCTAGTTGTATCACCCCCGGCAGCGGGGCGCCATGGCCAGCAGGGTTAGAGTGTGATGCCTACGTCAAACAGGATGCTACGGCCCAAGTGTGCCCGTAGGAAATCCGGTGCCCCAGGGTGAGCGAACAGCACCCGGGCGAAGTTGGGCCCTACCAGGGAGAGTGAGCGCCAGCCTTGGCGCAGGTACTCCGTAGGGGGTGGGAAATGGCTATTGAGGTTGAGCGCTTCACGCTTGAGGCTGGCGAAAGCGACCATGTCCAGGGTGCTCAGGTCTAGCCCGCGCTCTAGATAATTGTGGGCTTTCTTGCGCAAAGTAGGGCCCAGCCGTGCCAGTAACTCTGGTGCGCGAATCCGCTTGGGCCGGGCCTCTCGACGAACCAGTTGGCGCAGGGAGAACGCACTGCGGCGGCGCTGAAGCTCTTCTCGCCACTCGTCATTGAGCCGGCGGCCTTCGTCCAGCACGAAAAACACTTCAAAGTTGGCGTCGCGAAACAGTACATCCGGGGGTTCCTGGCTGACGGGCAGGAATTCCTCGGTCGCATGGGTGATGTTCAAGCCTTGCAGCAGCCGCTGGCACACCCAGCGCTCGCGTTCCCACTTGCGAGCGTTGGATAGCAGCGCGTTCGCCTGTTCGGCTTGGGTGGTCAACAGGCGCAGGTAGTCCGAATCATCCATGGCCTTGCCTCATGTGCGGCTTGGCCTATTGGTAACAGCGATGGCGAGGCAGGACAAGCCCTGATTGGAGTGGCTGACTAGTGCTGGCTCGGGGGAAGGTCGCCGGTAAACAACTCATCCTCGGATTCTTCACGCCCGGCGATCTTATGTTCCTCCGACGCCCAGGCGCCCAGGTCGATCAGTTTGCAACGGTCAGAGCAAAAGGGCCGGGTAGGGGAAGCGCTGCTCCATTCCACGGGTGCCCCACAGGTAGGGCAATTGACGAGCGGGGGTTGGGTCATGATCGGTTTCCAGCTAAAGACAAATAAACGGTATGCAAATGGTCAACCTCGGCGTGCAATGCCTCAAGGCTGGCATTGTTGAGGAGTATATCGTCGGCCAGCGTGCAGCGTGCCTCCCGGGTGGCTTGGGCGGCCAAGATGGCCTCGACCTGAGCTAGGCTGGTGCCGTCACGGCGTAGGGTCCGGGCAATCTGCAGCTCTCGCGGCGCGTCGATCACCAATAGGCGGTCGGCCAAGCGGTACTGCCCTGACTCTACCATCAAGGGCGACACAAATACCGCGTAGGGCGAGCGGGCGGCGTCCAGGCGCTGGGTGATTTCCTCAGCAATAAGGGGGTGTAGCAGCTGTTCCACCCATACCCGTTGGGCACTGTCGGCAAAAATCCGAGCACGCAGGGCCGCGCGATCCAGGTTGCCCGTGGCCAATAAAATGCCGTTGCCAAAATGCTCCGCAAGGGCCGCCAGAGCGGGTTGGCCAGGCTCCACGACCCAGCGCGAGGCCAGGTCCGCGTCGACCACTTCAATCCCCAGCTCGGCAAAACGGTCAGCAGCCGCGCTCTTACCGCTGCCGATACCGCCGGTCAGGCCCAGCACCCAGGGGCGAGGTGTAACTAAGGTCATTGGCCAAGCCCCGCGAAATCCAGGTAAGCATGGGTGAGGCCGGCGCCCCAGATCACGGCTACCCAGCCTGCCATGGCCAGATAGGGGCCAAATGGAATGGGCGTACTCCGGTCAGCACCGCGAGCCCTGAGCATCAGGGTGCCAACTACCGCCCCTACCGCCGACGACAGCAAAATGGTCAAGGGCAGCACGTGCCAGCCGCCCCAGGCACCGATCAGCGCCAACAGCTTGAAATCTCCATAGCCCATGCCTTCCTTGCCGGTGATCAGGCGGAAGGCCCAGAACACCAGCCACAGGCTCAAATACCCGGCTACCGTGCCCCATACCGCGTCAGACAGGGGCACGAACAGCCCCAGTGCGTTGACCACCAAGCCCAACCAGAGCAAAGGCAACACCAGCGAGTCAGGCAGTAGCTGGTGATCGATATCGATCATGCTCATGGCCAGTAGGCCCCAGGTAAGCACCAGCATGGCCGCCGCTTGCCAGGTAGGGCCAAACTGCCAGGCGATTACAGCCGACAACAGCCCGCAGGCCAACTCCACCATGGGGTAGCGGCGAGGAATGCGGGTTTGGCAGGCCGAGCAGCGGCCGCGCAGCCAGAGGTAGCTCACGACCGGAATGTTTTCCACAGCCCGGATCGAGTGCCCGCACTGGGGGCAGGCGGAGCGAGGGACCATCAGGTTATACACAGGCGCTGGCGCTTCGACGGGCAGTTGCAGGTACTCCCGAGCCTGGGCTCGCCAGCTGGCGTTCATCATGATCGGCAGGCGGTGGATGACTACATTGAGGAAACTCCCCACCAGTAAACCCAACACTAAGGCACATAGGACGGTGGCCAGCGGCGAGCTGGCCAAAAGGTCAAAGGCAGGCATTTAGACGACGGAACCAAGCTGGAAGATAGGAAGGTACATGGCAATGACCAGGCCGCCAACCAGCACACCCAGCACCGCCATGATCATAGGCTCCATCAGGGTAGTAAGGCTGGACACGGCATTGTCGACTTCTTCTTCGTAATAGTTAGCGACCTTGCCGAGCATTTCATCGAGGGCGCCGGACTCCTCGCCAATGGAGGTCATTTGCACCGCCATGCTGGGGAACACCCCGGTGGAACGCATGGACGCATTGAGCTGCATGCCGGAGGACACGTCCTGGCGCACCTGATTCACCGCAGTGCGGAACACCACGTTACCCGTGGCCCCTGCTACGGAATCCAAGGCTTCCACAAGAGGAACGCCTGCGGCAAAGGTGGTGGACAAGGTACGGGCGTAACGGGCCACCGAACTCTTATAAAGAATCTGCCCAATGATCGGCGTTTTAAGCAGGGCGCGGTCGATGGTGTCGCGGAATTTCACATTCTTCTTATAAGCCCGGCCAAATAGCCAACCTACGCCAACCAGCGCGGGCAGCACGATATACCACCAGTTTTGCAGCAGCTCCGAGAGGTTGATGACCATCTGGGTAAAGGCCGGTAGCTCCGCCCCAAAACCTTCGAACACACTTTGGAACTGCGGCACTACTTTGATAAGCAAAATGCCCGACACAATAAAGGCCACCACCAACACCGCGATGGGATAGGTCATGGCTTTTTTAATCTTGGCTTTGAGGGCCTCGGTTTTTTCTTTATAAGTGGCCACACGGTCCAGCAGCGTTTCCAATGCGCCGGCCTGTTCACCGGCATGTACCAGGTTGCAGTAAAGGTCGTCGAAGTACTCTGGCTTGCGCCGTAGGGAGTTGGCGAAGCTATTGCCCGCGGCGACTTCCTGTTTTAACTCGTTTACCAAGTCCCGCATGCTTTGTTTATCCACGCCTTCGGCAATAATGTCGAACGCCTGCAGCAGCGGCACCCCGGCACGCATCATGGTTGCCATTTGCCGGGTGAAAAAGGCAATGTCCAGGGGCTTGATCTTCTTGCCCCGGCTAAAGACAGAGTTGGACTTCTTGCGGATTTTGCCCGGCACCACGCCTTGGCGGCGCAGTTGGGCCTTGATCAGGGCCACGTTGAGCCCCGTCAGCTCGCCTTTGACCCGGTTACCCTTGCGGTCCACGCCTTCCCAGCGAAATACGCTGGCTTGTGGGGCCTTAACTGCTTTTACCGCCATGGCTTAATCCTTGGTCACCCGGTTGACTTCTTCGAGGCTGGTGACGCCTTGCATGACCTTTGCCAAACCCGACTGACGCAGGTCGCTGAACCCTTCCCGGCGCATCTGCACGGCGATATCGATGGAGTTAGCCGCCTCCATGATCAGCCGCTGTAACGCCGGGGTATTTTTCACCACTTCATAAATGCCCTGGCGGCCTCGATAGCCGTTGTTGCACTGGTCGCACCCCTTGGGCTCATACACCTTGAAGGTGCCAATGCTCTCTGGCGGGAAGCCTTCTTCCAGCAGTGCGTCCCGAGGAATGTCCTTCTCGGTTTTGCAATGGGGGCAAAGTTTGCGGGCCAGCCGCTGGGCAATGATCAGGCTAACGGACGTAGCGATGTTAAAACCGGCCACCCCCATGTTTTGCAAACGGGTGAGGGTTTCCGCGGCGCTGTTGGTGTGCAGCGTAGACAACACCAAGTGGCCGGTTTGCGCGGCCTTGATAGCGATTTCAGCGGTTTCCAGGTCTCGGATTTCCCCCACCATGATCACATCAGGGTCTTGCCGCAGGAAGGAGCGCAGGGCCGAGGCAAAATCCATCCCCTGGCGGGGGTTTACGTTGACCTGGTTGATGCCCTCCATGTTGATTTCCACCGGGTCCTCGGCCGTGGAAATGTTGATGTCTACGGTGTTGAGGATATTAAGGCCGGTGTACAGCGACACGGTTTTACCCGAGCCCGTGGGCCCGGTCACCAGGATCATCCCCTGGGGCTGACTCAGCGCCTCCATGTATAGCTGCTTTTGGTTTTCTTCATAGCCCAACGCATCGATACCCATCTGCGCGCTGGTTGGGTCCAGGATACGCATCACGATCTTTTCGCCCCAGAGCGTGGGCAGGGTGTTTACCCGAAAGTCGATGGCCTTGCTCTTGGAGATGCGCATTTTGATGCGCCCGTCTTGCGGCTTGCGCCGCTCGGAGATATCCAGGCTGGCCATGACCTTTAACCGCGCGGCAATCCGCCCAGCCAGGCTAATGGGTGGCCGGGCCACTTCCCGCAACATGCCATCGGTGCGAAAACGCACCCGGAAGGCGCGCTCGTAAGGCTCGAAGTGAAGGTCCGACGAGCCGCTGCGGATGGCATCCAGCAGCATTTTGTTGACGAAGCGCACTACAGGGGCGTCGTCTGCATCGCCGCCAGGGGCGTCGTTACGGTTCTCGTCAACCGTTTCTACATCCAGGCTGTCCAGGTCCACGTCGGCCATGTCTTCCAGGCCGGTGGTGCTCTCGAAGAAACGGTCAATGGCATCGCCAAGCTTGTCGTCTTCTACCAGAATGGCTTCAGCGTTCAGGCCGGTGTTGAACTGGATATCCGTAATGGCCTGCTGATTGGTGGGGTCCGACAGCCCAATAAATAACCGGTTGCCGCGCCGCCACAGGGGCAGGGCGCGATGCTGGCGCACCAGGCGCTCGTTGACTATGCCCTGGGGGAAGGAATCCCGGTCCACGGTGGAGAGGTCCAGCACCGCCATGCCAAATTGGTCTGCCGCCAGTTGCGCGATATCGCGGCCTTTGACCAGCTTGGTTTGGACCAAGTAATGCACCAGAGGAATTTTATTGCGCTGCGCCTGCTGGAACGCTTGCTGGGCGTTCTTCTCGTTCAATAGCTCTGCTACGACCAACTGCTTGGCCAGGCCGGTAAGGGCGATATCATTCATGAGTGGCAAAACTCCTTCGGTCGCTGATTTATAGCGTAGTCGACCCATGGGTGCCAAACGATTGGTACAAAGTGACAAAAAACGTCAGTTTGCGACGGCTTAAGGTTAGCGGCTAAATACTGGCCACCCAGTGCATAAAGCCTTTATGTGGGGAGAGAGGCATTTGGCATGCTGGTTGCTCAAGCCCTGACAGGCCATCAGGCCCTCTCGCATTCAGGAGTACGCGTATGAACAACCAAAAGGGTTTTACCCTGATTGAATTGATGATCGTTGTGGCGATCATTGGTATTTTGGCGGCGATTGCGATTCCGCAGTACACAAAATATCAATCCAAGGCTAAGGTTGCAGCAGCCGTTGCTGAAACCTCCGCTTTGAGAGTAGGCGTAGATGACCGTTTAAATAATGGTTATGACGTTGCTGCTGCTACTGATGTAGGTGCAGCTGCAGCTGCAACTAATAACTGTAGTGCGCTTACTGCTGCGGGTACGGCAGCGGCAGGTACCGCCACAGTAACATGCGTAATTACAAATGCCCCAGTTGCTGTCCAAGGTCGAACTATCACTTGGACCCGTGTCGCTGCTGGTACTTGGACCTGCACTAATGATATAGAGGCTGCTAATAAGTCGTTAGCACCTAGAACCTGTGGAGGGACGTAAAGTTATTCCCTAATAATTACCAGCAATTATATGGTGATGGATTCAAGAGAATAATCTCAATAGAGCTGATGGTTGCTATTGCGACCATCAGAATTTTTGGGCTAGCATTCTGATTAAGCGATATTGACGCCAGCATTGACGTCCAGCAATTGTCTAGTGCGCGTGATCAATAACGAAATAACAGCGCCTCTCTCACTTGTATACTCACGAATCTACCTTATCCAGTCACCGACGGCGTAATTACCTATACTCGCCCTTGCATCCACGTCTGGACCGATCACGGAATTCTCAGTGTTGGCTGCGTCTATGCTTCCTAGGCAATTGATTCTTAAACTCTTATCACTGGTTGCCAGCCTCGGCATCTGATGGTAAGTTCTGCACCCGAAACACGCCGGTGTAGCTCAGTCGGTAGAGCAGCGCACTCGTAACGCGAAGGTCGCAGGTTCGATTCCTGTCTCCGGCACCATCTCTCTTGCGGCCTTGCCCGCAGCCTTAATCCCCAGATACCTAAATGCCGCTGGTGCGCGAGCTTTGCTCGCTCCTACACGCGATAGATGCCGCCTTAGATACTGTCCTGGCACACGACGAACTGCTGTAGGCGCCAGCGGAGCTGGCGAACGGGCGTCATTAGTTGATAGAGCGGTAGAGGTGCGCGCGTATCCGAAGGCGCACGCGCATTGGGTGGTGGGTTAGCCCAGGCGGGCGGTGAGGGCGTTCATTTGGCCGGAGAGGTCGTGCAGGCGGCCGCTGGCGTGTTCTGTGCCTTTTACGCTCTGCTGGTTGGCCACGGCGATGGTGGTGATTTCCGTCAGGTTGCGGGAAATGTCCTCAGCCACAGCGGTTTGTTCTTCGGCGGCGGTGGCAATCTGCTGGTTCATGCCGCGAATGGCTTCGATGGCGCTGGTGATGCGCTGGAGCATGGCGCCGGTGTGGTTCACCTGCTCCACGCTCTGTTCGCTGCGCTGCTTGCCCCCTTCGATAGCACGGGCAGCGTCGTGGGTGCCCAGTTGCACGGCATCGATGATCTGGTTGATCTCGGTGATGGACGAGGAGGTGCGCTGGGCCAGGCTGCGCACTTCATCAGCTACCACGGCAAAACCGCGGCCGGCTTCCCCCGCGCGGGCGGCTTCGATGGCGGCGTTCAGGGCCAAAAGGTTGGTCTGCTCGGCGATGCCGCGAATCACTTCCAGTACCTTGCCCACGCGGCCGCTGTCGGTTTCCAGCTTGCGGATCACCGAAGCGGTGGTTTCGATTTCCATACGCATATGGTTGATGGCTTCAATGGTGCCTTGCATTACCTTCTCGCCCTGTTGAGCGGAATCGTCGGCCTCTTCAGCGGCGCGGGCGGCTTCCTGGGCATGGCGGGCTACTTCCTGAGCGGTAGCGGACATTTCATGCATGGCCGTTGCCACCTGATCGGTACGGCTGAACTGGTCTTCGGTGCCCTGGGCCATCTGCCGGGCAATCTGGTGCAGGGCGGAGCTGGCGCCGTCGAGTTCGGTGGCGTTGCGCTTGAGACGAGTGAAGGTTTCGTCGAGGAAGTCACGCAGGGTGTTGGCGGCGATCGCCAGCTGGCCCAGTTCGTCTTCGCGGTCATTGTGAACCCGGTCCTTGAATTTGCCTTTGCTCAAGTCAGTCACATAGGCGATCAAGCGAGTCACCGGTTGTACCAGGCGGCGGCTGACCATCCACAGGCTCAAGCCGGCCACCGCGATGGCGGACAGGATCATTACCAACAAGCCTACCCACATGCCTCGTTCGGCGCTGGCACTGATGCTGGCAGCCTGTGCTCGGGCATCGGTGCTGATGTCCTTGGCCAACTGGCTAAGCTGTTCAGTGGTGGTGCGGTCAATGCCCTGTACGGCTTTGTCGCCGGCGGCCGAGTCCGCGTTAGCGGCGATAAAGACATCCCGGCCACGGGTGTAGGCGGCTAACAACGCTTGGTGCTCGTTACGCACTTCAATGGCGCGCTGTTTCAAATCAGCGGTGAGGGTGGGTTCAGCAACCAGGTCAGCCAGCAGCTTTTGCACGGCACTGTGGCGGTCCTCGAATTGCCCCCAGTATTTGTCACGGTCGGCAGGCTGTTTGCCGCGCAACAGCACGTTTTTCCATTCCTGCACTTGGGTCTTGAATTGCAGGTTGGTTTCTTCAACCAATTGTGAGGCGTGTACGGGGCCTTCGACCAAGGTGCGGTAGTCGCGCACACCGTTGGCTAAAAATTGGAAACAACCCAAGGCAATAAGCAAAATGGCTAGCAAGCTACCGCCAATGAGCAACAGCATCTGGGCCTTCAGGGAGGTCTTTAGTGACATGATCGATTCTCGAGCGCAAGGTAGGGGGCTTGTTTGTCTGGAACACTCCCTGTCCCTCACCAAACGTATCGGCGGGGCTCAGACGTTGTTTAGCGCACTAAGTACCGTTCGTCTGCTAGCCCCAAGAAAACCTTAGCGCGGCCGAAACCCTTGCGTCTGGGCCGTGCGCCTCTTATGCGACATTCAGATCGCTTATAGCCTTGGCACAATCTCGCCAAGGTGGTGTCTAAGTGCCACTAGCCCTATTTTTTTTGGGAGATGCCCATGCCCAGGCCCGTTTTCGATCAACCCTTCATACCCGTAGGGTGCGCCCAATGCCGCTCGCGGGAGAAGCTTGGCTTCGACTTCACCATGGCTTTCCAGCCCATCGTTCATGTACCCAGCGGCGTGCCTTTCGCCTATGAAGCCTTGGTGCGTGGGCTCAATGGCGAGGGGGCAGGTGAGGTATTGGCCCAGGTCAACGACAGCAACCTGTATCGCTTCGACCAGGCCTGCCGGGTGAAGGCCATCGAGCTGGCAACAGGCCTTGGCTTGGCCGAGTTACCGGACTGCAAGCTGAGCATTAACTTTTACCCCAACGCGGTTTACCGCGCCGACGCTTGCATCCGCGCTACGGTAGAGGCCTCGCGGCAGTTCGACTTCCCGCTAAACCGGCTGATGTTCGAAGTGATGGAGGGCGAGCGGGTGGAAGACCCTGACCACTTGAAGTCGATCTTTGCCGAGTACGAACGTCAGGGCTTCACCACTGCCATCGACGACTTTGGCTCAGGCTATTCGGGCCTCAACCTGCTGGCGACCTTTCAGCCGCAGGTGATCAAGCTGGACATGGTGCTAACCCGTAATATCGATGATGACCCAGTACGCGAAGCCATCGTCTCCGGCATCATCCATGCCGCTAAACGGTTGGGCATACAGATCATCGCCGAAGGCGTAGAGACAGAGGCCGAGCGTGACGCCTTGCTTGGCCTGGGCATCGAGCTGATGCAAGGGTACCTGTTTGCTCGCCCAGAAGTGGGCCGCCTTCCCCTGGCCTACTAAAAGTTGGCGGGTGTATTGGCGCTGATGATTTCTGCTTCGTCAGGGCCGATGTTCTTGAAGCTATGGGGCAGGGTGGTTGGGAAGTAATAACCGTCCCCCGGCTGCAGGATGCTCACTTCACCATTGATGGTCAGCTCGATGGTGCCACGGGTCACCAGGCCACACTCTTCGCCTTCCGGATGCACGATGGGCTTGCCACTATCAGCCCCTGGCGCGTACAGCTCGCGCAGCAACCGAATGGCCCGATCCTTGACCGTGGCCCCTACCAGCAGCAGGCGCACGCCGTTACGGCCCAGGTCTGGCTGGCTCGCGGCACGGAAGATATGCGGGTTTTCCACCGGTGTTTCGTCTTCGGTAAAAAAATCCGCCAAGGACATGGGAATGCCTTCGAGCAGCTTTTTCAGCGAGCTGATGGAGGGGCTGACGCGGTTTTGCTCGATCAATGAAATCGTGGCGTTGGTAACGCCGCTGCGCCTGGCCAACTCCCGCTGGGAGAGTTGATGGCGTTCACGCACCCGTTTAAGTCGTGGCCCGATGTCCATAGCACCCTTATCGATAAGAAAACAAAGCGCGGCCAGGGCCGCTTACAGGCTCAGACGCATCGACAGGTCGACCGCCCTTACATCCTTGGTGAGGGTACCGATGGAAATGTAATCCACACCCGTTTCAGCCACCTCGCGCAGCGTGCTGTCGTTGATCCCGCCGCTGGCCTCCAGCCGGGCCCGGCCCGCGGTGAGGCGCACGGCCTCGCGCATATCCGCCAGGCTCAGTTCGTCGAGCATGATGATGTCTGCGCCGCCGGCCAGGGCCTGGTTGAGTTCATCAAGGCTTTCCACCTCCACTTCCACCGGCTTGCCAGGGGCAATGCCGTGGGCGGCGGTAATGGCAGCGGCAATCCCGCCACAGGCGGCAATGTGGTTTTCCTTGATCAGGAAGGCGTCGTACAGGCCGATCCGGTGGTTGTGGCAACCGCCGCAGGTAATGGCGTATTTCTGTGCCAGGCGAAGGCCTGGCAAGGTTTTGCGGGTATCCAGCAGACGTACCGAAGTGTGCGCCACCTGGTCGGCATAATACCGCGCGCGGGTGGCTACGCCGGAGAGCAACTGCAGGAAGTTCAGCGCCGAACGCTCGCCTGTAAGCAGGGAGCGGGCGGGGCCTTCCAGCGTAAACAGCACGTGGTCAGGCTTGGCGTGATCGCCATCGACCACCTGCCAATGCACGGCTACCCGTGGGTCCAATTGGCGGAACACCGCGTCTACCCAGGCCGTGCCGGCAATTACGCAGGCTTCCCGAGTGATGACTTTGGCTCGGGCCAGGCGCTCGGCGGGAATGAGCTGCGCGGTGATATCGCCCGCGCCTACGTCTTCGAGCAGGGCCCGGCGCACATTGGCTTCGATTTCCGTGCTTAGGTCTGCGATCCTTAGGTTCGGCATGGGCAACTCCGGGTCAAATTCGGGGGCGATTATAGGGTAGTGCCCGGCCGCCGCGCACCCTGGATCATACCGCCGGGCGCAATTGGTTTTTTTATCTGGCCGAGGGAGCTTTTGCGCGTGTTTGCGGTCTATGCGTCATTAGGCTTTCGCGCGAAATACAGCGCAATTGAGCATTCCGAGATCAGGTTCACAACCCTGAATATTCAGTGATGACGCCACAGGCTTGGCGAATCATGCTCTAGGCTACCTACTCTTGACCTTCGCAGCTCGCGAAGGGCCGCTTGGTGCCAGGGTTTAGGTTGTGGACGCATTCGACTACCCCGTACCTAACCATTATTGACAGGAGCCAGTCATGGCCACAGATGGCAAAGTGGTGCCGCTCAAGGCGCCGATCGACCAGGCGGCCTCTGCCCCCTTGGCCCGTTTGCCGGTGGTATTGCTGCAGGTACGTGATAAAGCGGCTCAGCAGCTTAAGGATGGCTTGCAGGCCCTGTTCGATAATGCCGACGACACTTTGTTCGAGATGGCGGACAAAGCCCTTAACAACGTCGACCAGAATACCTTCTTCGAAGCCATGCGGGACCTGCGCCTCAAGCGCAAGAACATTGAACGCGGCTTTTTAGAGAAATTCTACGAATCCTTCGTGCGCATTGGGCAATACGACGTAATGGACAACCCTGCGCCGGCGCCCACCTACGACAAGCTGGCCTTGGTGCCCAATGACGAGCTGGAGCGTACCGTGGCGCTGGACGCCATGGTGGGCAAGGTATTGGCGCGGGACGGCCTGGCCCTCAGCCAGCTGACCATTCGCCTCAATACCCTCGTGCCCAGCAAGCTCACCGATGCCAGCAACCCCCTGGGCCCGGCGATGCTGTGCGAGTACTTCCTCCAGGCCGGTCGTACCTTGGGCGTGGAAATCAAGGTCAAGCTGATCGTATTGAAGCTGTTCGACAAGTACGTGCTCAGCGACACCGATCACCTCTACGCCGATGCCAACCAGTTGTTGATCGCTACAGGCATATTGCCCGAACTCAAGGCCGCCCCTAGCCGCCGGGCCGAGGATCGACCAGCCACGGCGCGCAAGCCCCGGGGTAGTGAACCCCTGGAAGAGGGCGCTCCTGCTCGCCCTCATACCCAGCTCGACGAAAGCGTGCGCGAGGTGTTCACCGCTTTGCAGGACCTCCTGCACACCGTGCGTGGCAGCGTGGCCCCCAAGCTAGATGCCCCTTCGGACGCTCAGCCTATTTCCACCAACGATCTGTTGCGGCTGCTTTCGCACTTGCAGCAGTACGTGCCTGCCAATGCTACCAGCCACGAAGACTACGACCTGCGCTACCAGCTAGAGCAGTTGTTGACCCGAGTGAGCGTAAAAAGCGGGAAATTCCGCGTGGTAGGCGGGGTCGACGAGGACGTGATCAACCTGGTGGCGATGCTGTTTGAGTTCATTCTCGACGACCGCAACCTGCCGGATTCGCTCAAGGCCCTGATTGGCCGCTTGCAGATTCCGATGCTCAAGGTCGCCGTCCTGGACAAAAGCTTCTTCAGCCGAGGCGCCCACCCCGCTCGCCGTTTGCTGAACGAAATCGCCAGCGCCGCCATGGGCTGGAGCAGCCGGGACGAATCCCAGCGCGATGCCCTGTACGCACGCATCGAGCAGATTGTGCAGCGCCTGCTCAATGACTTCGTAGATGACCCGTCGTTATTTTCTGAGTTGTTGGTGGACTTCCTTGCCTTTACCGGTGAAGAGCGTCGCCGCAGCGAGTTGCTCGAGCAGCGCACCCGCGACGCCGAGGAGGGCCGTGCCCGGGCAGAACTGGCCCGCATGCAGGTACAGTTCGAGCTTAACCGCCGCCTGATGGGTAAAACCCTGCCGCAGGTAGTGGTGCGCTTGCTGGAGGAGGCCTGGAGCAAATTTATGCTGCTTACCTGGCTTAAGCACGGCGGGCAGTCTGAGGAATGGAAAGCCGGCTTGGCGACCATGGACCAGTTGATCTGGAGCGTGGTGCCCCATGATGACCCGGCCAGCCGTCAGCAGTTGTTGGAGATGGTGCCCGGCTTGCTTAAGTCCCTGCGCGAGGGCCTGACCAGTTCGGCCTTCGACCCGTTCGCCACCAGCCAGTTTTTCAGCCAGCTGGAAAACCTGCACGTTCAGGCCTTCCAGCGGGAAACCCTGGGTACCAGCTTGCCAGGCCCGGCCAATGACCCGGCGCTGGTGCAAGTGCTGGATGAAATCGTGCTGGAAGGGACTGACACAGCCCCGGCCAGCGAAGCCAGCATGCGAGTGTCTGAAGATGACCCTGTGCTGCAGCAGGTTGACGCGCTGCGCCCAGGTACTTGGGTAGAGCTCGAAGAAGAGGAAGACTACCGCCTGCGTTGCAAGCTCACCGCGATCATCGAGAGCACGGGTAAGTACGTATTCGTCAACCGTACCGGCATGAAGGTACTGGAAAAAACCCGCATGGACCTGGCCCAGGAATTCAAGCAGGGCAGCATCCGGGTGTTGGATGACAACCTGCTGTTCGACCGCGCGTTGGATGCGGTAGTGGGCAAGTTGCGCGAGCTGAAAAAATAAAGCTCAGAAGCTCAAGCGCGCTGCGCTGCCTGGCGTAACCGGGCATACTGCGCGCCTGACTCGATAGCTTAGGTACGGTTATGGTGCTCGATGAGGTCCACCTGGATCCCGTCACCGGCTGGTGCGGTGGCATACGCCATTGCCCATCGCCCAACTTCAATGCCCGCCCCGGCGATGAAGTCTCCCTGCTGGTTATCCACAACATCAGCCTGCCCCCAGGGGCTTTCGGCACGGGCAAGGTGGTGGAGTTTTTTCAGAACCGCCTGGACCCCGCCGAACATCCCTATTTTGCCAGCATTGCTCAAATGACGGTCTCGGCGCACTTTTTGATCGAGCGCAACGGCACGATCATTCAGTTCGTGTCCTGTCGAGATAGGGCCTGGCATGCGGGTGTGTCTACCTTCGAGGGCCGCGAGGGGTGCAATGACTTTTCCCTGGGGATAGAGCTGGAAGGCACCGACGCGCTGCCCTACACCGATGCTCAATATGCCAGCCTGGCCCATTTGAGCGAGGAGATCCGTAAGGTTTACCCGGTCATCGGGCCCTCGCGTATTCAAGGCCATTGCCATATTGCCCCTGAGCGCAAAACCGACCCCGGCGCTGCGTTTGACTGGGGCAGGTACTTGGCTGGTCTAGGCGTTATAAAGGAGAAGAACGCGTGAGCTTCCTCGTATTACTGATGGTGGTGTGGATCGAAAAGCTATCGGCGTGGCGCCCACGGGTGCAACGTGACGGCTGGTTCCTGCGTGAGCTGCGTGGCCGTGAAGCCGCGGGCAGGCCAGGTGCCCGCCCCGGGTTGGCCTTGGTGCTGCTGGTAGGGCTGCCGGTGGCGCTGGTGGCGGTGTTGCTATGGGCCTTGAGCGCCGTGGCCTATGGCTGGCTTGCGTTGCCTGTGCATGTGCTGGTGTTGCTGTACAGCCTGGGGCGGGGAGCGCCTAAGGTCGCCATGGGGCCGTTGCGCGACGCCTGGCGCCGCAATGATAGCCAAGCTGCGCTGCATGTGGCCGAGCGCGACCTTGGCCTGACCGCCGATACCGCCGCGGGCCTGGCTGAACGCGCCCAAGGCTGGGTACTGTGGCAAGCGTTCCAAAGCTTTTTTGCCGTGGTGTTCTGGTACAGCCTGCTGGGGCCCGCGTTGGCATTGGCCTACCGGCTGCTGGCATTGGTCGAGCAGCACAGCCTGAACCCGGCGTTGGCGGGTGAGGCAGGGCGGCTGCGGCACGCGTTGGACTGGTTACCCGCCCGGGTGCTCGCGGCAAGCTTTGCCTTGGTGGGCAACTTCGTGGTGGTATGCCGCTGGATGCTACACGAACTGCTGGATTGGCAAGGCAGTGCTGCCCGTTTCGTGGAACACACCGGCCGCCTGGCCGCAGACGTGACCACGCCCTCCGTCGAACCGGTCGCCGCGCTGGACGCGCTCTGGGCCTTGTTGCAAAGGGCGGCGGTGCTCTGGTATGCACTGTTCGCGCTATGGACCCTGCTGTATCACGGTTAAGCGCTCATCAGGCCCAGCCCAGTACCTCGTAGGCATTGCGTGTGCTGGCCTGGGCTAGCGCCTCGGGCGTCACCTTCAACAAGGCTGCCAGGGCGTGGCAGATATCCGGCAAGTGCAATGGGCTATTGCGCATGCCGGCGTGCATGCTGGGAGCCATGTCTGGGCTATCGGTTTCCAGCACGATGCTGTCCAGGGGCAGCCGTGGCACTACCTTGCGCAGGCGCAACGCTTGAGGCCAGGTTGGCGCGCCACCCAGGCCCAGCTTGAACCCCAGCTTCAGGTATTCCCGCGCCTCCTCATCACTACCCGCAAAGGCATGGATCACCCCCTTTTTGGGCAATGCGTAGCGCTTGAGGGTGGCGATAACCGCCGCATGGCAATGGCGAGCATGCAGCAGCACCGGTAATTGAAAATCCACTGCCAGGCGCAATTGTGCCTCGAACAGCCACTGCTGGCGGTCACGGTCCAGGTCTTTGAGGTAATAGTCCAGCCCGAATTCACCCAAGGCGCACAGCTTGGGATGGCCCGCCAGGCGTTCCAGCCATTGGCACAATTCATCCACATGGCCTTGGGTATGTTCACTCAGGAACACCGGATGCAAACCCAGCGCCGCGTATAGGCGGTCATCGCTTTCGGCCATGCGCCACACTCGCTCCCAGTTGGGCCGATGCACGCCCAGCACCACCACCCGTTGTACCCCGGCGCCTTGCGCGGCATCCAGCAAGGCGCCACGGTCAGCGTCGAACTCCGGAAAGTCCAGGTGAGTGTGGGTGTCCACCAGCATCATGCGGGGCCTTCGTGAATCCGCTGCTTGAAGGTACGGGCGATGGCATGCACGCCTGGCTGATAGTGTTTTTCTTCCAGCGCGTTAAGGGCGACCTCCAGCGCACGCGAGGCGATCAGCTCGTGTTGCTGGGCCATGGCATTGATAGGCAACGGCAGGAAGTCCAGCAGTTGAGTATCGCCGAAGGTGCCCAGGCGCAAGGCCCGGTCGGCCAGGTCACGGCCTTGGAGCACGTCGAACACACCTTGCAGCAGCACATAAGAAGTGGTGACCAAGGCGCCTGGCAAGCCGCCCAGTTCGCTGATCAATTCTTGCATCAGCCGCTGACCACATTCGCGGCTAAATACTTCGCCTTCGCGCACCAGCACGGTGCCCGGGAAGTGGGTCAAGGCATCGGCAAAACCGCCGGCCCGCTCCTTGCTGATGCTCATGTCGGGCTGCGCGCCGATCAGCGCGATCTGCCCCAGGCCCGGCGTGAGCAAGCTGGCGGTGAGCAGGCGCGCGGCCTGGCGGTCATCGCTGATCACCGAGCAGAACAGGCTGGGGTCCATCTGCCGGTCGAGGGCGATCACCGGGGTGCCACGGCTCTGGATTTCGCGGTAACAGGCATCGTTGGCCGGCAGGCAACTGGCCACGAACAACGCATCGCAGCGGCGGGCGCGGAACAGCTTCTGCAACTGGCGCTCGCTCTCGGCGTCGTCGTCGGAGCTTGCGATCAGCAGTTGGTAGCCCCGCGCCCGGGCCTTCTGTTCGAGGATTTTGGCGATTCGGGCAAAGCTTGGGTTTTCCAGGTCGGGCAGAATGAACCCGAGGGTGCGGGTACGTTGGCTGCGCAAGCCAGCGGCCTGAGGGTTGGGGGTAAAGCCGTGCTCGTCCACCACTGCGCGCACTCGCGCAACCGTGGTTTCACTGATGCGCTGCTGCGCGGCCTTGCCATTGATGACGTAGCTTGCGGTGGTCACCGAGACCCCGGCCAGACGGGCAATATCGCTGAGTTTCAAGCAGAATTTCCTTGTATGGCGCCCCAGGCCCCATCCGGCAGCCCTCTGGGTATGCAATGGGCATTGTCGCTGATATGGCCGTGCAGTGCAGGGCCAGTTTGCCTAGGCTGCCCGATAGCAGGCTTTCCCTCGCCTGATGATTTCGAGTAACGTGCGCTACTTCACAGATTAAACGTTTCAGCCAACCTGATTGCGATAAATCCAAGGGTCGGGGGTCAGAGCCAGGCTGTATTAATGCCACTCACTGCCTGAGTGGTTTGCCTTTCGGGGCTCGCCTAGGGTCAATGATAGCCCCGGCGGGCTGAAACACTCACAACAATACCTGAGCGCCCGTTCGATGGCGCGATAAGGAGTCAGGCATGCTCGAGCTTACCTCGCAGCAGATTTCAATGGGCCAGGCTGCCCCGGACAAAGCCGCGGCGCTAAGCCTGTTGGCTGACCGGCTGGTGGCGGACGGGTTGGTTGCCCAAGGCTATTTGCAGGGTCTACAAGACCGCGAGGCCCAGGGCTCGACCTACCTGGGCCAGGGGATCGCCATCCCTCACGGTACGCCAGCGACCCGCGACCAAGTGTTTACCACCGGCGTGCGCCTGTTGCAGTTCCCCGAAGGGGTGGATTGGGGCGACGGTCAGCGGGTGTACCTGGCCATCGGCATCGCGGCCAAGTCCGATGAGCACCTGCGTCTGCTGCAGTTGCTCACCCGCGCGCTGGGCGAGACCGACCTGGGCGAAGCCTTGCGCCACGCCGCTGACCCGGAAGCCTTATTGAAATTGCTGCAAGGCGCGCCACAGGCACTGGCCCTGGACGCCCAAATGGTCGGCCTGACGGTTCCTGCCGAGGACTTCGAAGAACTGGTGTGGCGCGGCGCTCGCCTGCTGCGCCAGGCTGAATGCGTAGGGAACGGCTTTGCTGGCGTACTGCAACAAACCTCGCCTTTGCCCTTGGGCGAGGGCTTGTGGTGGTTGCACAGTGAGCAGGCGGTCAGCCGCCCCGGGTTGGCCTTCGTGACCCCCGAGCGGCCCTTGCAGCTGGACGGCCAAACGGTCAATGGGCTGTTCTGCCTGGCCAGCCTGGGCGAGGCCCATGAGGCCTTGCTGGAGCGGCTATGCGCGCTGCTGATCGCAGGCCGCGGCGAAGAGCTGTTCCACGCGGCCAACAGCCGTGAAGTGCTTGAAGTGCTCGGTGGTGAGATCCCGCCGGACTGGCCAAGCATTCAGGTCACCCTGGCCAACGCTCATGGGTTGCACGCCCGCCCGGCTAAAGAACTGGCTCAATTAGCCAAGGGGTTCGAGGGTGAAATCCAGGTACGGCTGCTCGGCAGTGGCGAGGCGCCGGTATCCGCCAAGAGCCTGAGCCGCTTGCTCAGCCTGGGCGCGCGCCGGGGTCAGGTGCTAGAGCTGGCGGCCGAGCCAGGTATCGCCGAGCAGGCCTTGCCTGCCTTGTTAGCCGCTATCGAAAGCGGTTTAGGCGAAACGGTAGAGCCACTACCCGTGGCCACCCCAGAGCAGTTGAGCGCACCCCAGGTTACACCCGTAGCCGTTCCTGCCCCGCCGGCGGGCATGACCCTGCGCGCGGTGCCCGCCTCGCCAGGGATCGCCATGGGCCCGGCCCACGTCGAGGTAAACCAGCCGTTCGACTACCCGGCTCGCGGCGGCTCCCCTACAGCGGAGCGGGCACAATTGGACGCGGCCATCGCCGAGGTGCGCGCGGCCATCGGCGGTTTGGTGGAGCGCAACAGTGCCCAGGCCATCCGCGATATTTTCATCACCCACCTGGAAATGCTTGACGACCCGGCCTTGGTGGAAGAGGTCGCCCAGCGGCTGCGCCAGGGCGACAGCGCCGCGGCCGCCTGGGTGGCGGTGATCGAGGCTGCGGCAGTACGCCAGGAAGCCTTGCACGACGCCCTGCTGGCTGAACGCGCCGCTGACCTTCGTGACATTGGCCGCCGCGTGCTGGCGCAGCTCTGTGGCGTTAAAACCACCGAGGCACCGGATGAACCCTATGTACTAGTGATGGACGAAGTGGGCCCATCGGATGTCGCCCGGCTTGACCCGGCCCGCGTGGCGGGCATCCTGACTGCCCGTGGCGGCGCCACCGCCCACAGCGCCATCGTGGCCCGTGCCTTGGGTATTCCTGCCGTGGTGGGTGCCGGTGACAGCGTGCTGCGGATCGCCTCGGGTACCGCGCTGTTGCTCGATGGCCAGCGCGGCCTGGTTACCGTGGCACCGGCCGAGCAAGCCCTGGCCCGGGCGCGCCTGGATCGCGACCAGCGGGCCGCGCGCCTGGCCGCCGCCGCCGAGCGTCGCCATGAGCCTGCCGTTACCACTGACGGTCACGCGGTGGAAGTATTCGCCAACGTGGGTGAAGCCGCGGCGGTAGCCGGTGCGGTAGAGCAGGGCGCCGAAGGCATCGGGCTGCTGCGCACTGAATTGATCTTTATGGCCCACCCCATGGCCCCGGACCAAGCCACCCAGCGCGCCGAGTACCTGCGCGTGCTCGATGCCCTGGAAGGTCGGCCCCTCGTGGTGCGTACTCTGGACGTGGGCGGGGATAAACCCTTGCCTTACTGGCCGATCCCGGTCGAGGAAAACCCCTTCCTGGGGGTGCGCGGCATTCGTTTGACCCTGCAACGCCCAGAGCTGATGGAAACCCAGCTGCGCGCCTTGCTCCAAGCCGGCGCCGGCCGCCCACTACGAATCATGTTCCCTATGGTGGGCACGGTAGAGGAATGGCGGCAGGGCCGTGACATGGTCGAGCGCCTGCGCCAGGAGCACCCGGTGGATGACCTGCAATTGGGGATCATGATCGAGGTGCCGTCCGCCGCGTTGCTGGCACCGGTGCTGGCCGCCGAAGTGGACTTCTTCAGCATCGGCACCAATGACCTGACCCAATACACCCTGGCCATCGACCGTGGCCACCCAACCCTGTCCGCCCAGGCCGATGGCCTGCATCCGGCGGTATTGCAGCTGATCGACATCACCGTGCGTGCCGCCCATGCCCATGGCAAGTGGGTAGGGGTATGCGGCGAACTGGCCGCCGACCCGCTGGCCGTACCTGTGTTGGTAGGGCTGGGGGTGGATGAGTTGAGCGTATCGGCGCGCAGCATCGCCGAAGTGAAGGCAGAAGTACGTGGCTTGGCCCTGGCGTCGGTCCAAGGCCTGGCGCGGCAAGCCCTGGTGGCTGCGAGCGCGGGTGAAGTCCGCGCCCTGGTGGAGAACGCATGATGGCAAGGATTTTAACCATTACCCTCAACCCGGCCCTGGACCTGACCGTCGAGTTGCCAGCGCTGCGGGTGGGCGAGGTCAACCGGGGCGAGGCGCTGCATGAGCATGCCGCCGGTAAGGGCCTGAACGTGGCCCAAGTACTGGCAGACCTGGGCCATCAGCTCACGGTCACCGGCTTTTTGGGCAGCGATAACCCCGACCGCTTCGAGGCCCTGTTTCGCCAGCGCGGTTTCACCGACGCCTTTATCCGGGTGCCTGGCGAAACCCGCCGCAATATCAAAGTGGCCGAAGCCGATGGCCGCGTTACGGATATCAACGGTAACGGCGCTCGGGTGTCCACCGAGAATCAGGCAGCTTTATTGGAGCGCTTGACCAAGATTGCCCCGGGGCATGAGGTGGCTATCGTTGCTGGCAGCCTGCCCCCGGGGGTAAGCCTGCCCTGGTTGCACCAATTGCTGGAGGTGTTGCACGGGCTTGGCTTGCGGGTGGCCTTGGACACCAGCGGCGCGGCCCTGCGTACCGGCCTTGGGTGCCGACCGTGGCTGGTCAAGCCCAATACCGAGGAACTGGCCCAGGCCTTGAATGCCCCAGTGGAGGACCTGGCCGACCAGGCCAGCGCCGCCAAGGCCTTGCACGGCCGTGGTATCGAGAACGTAGTGATTTCCCAGGGCGCTCAAGGCGTGAGCTGGTTCACTCCACATGACGCCCTGCATGCCCTGCCGCCCACGGTGGCGGTTGCCAGTACCGTAGGCGCTGGCGACTCGCTGCTGGCGGGGATGGTGCACGGCTTGCTGAACCAAACCGCGCCGCAGAACACCTTACGCACCGCCACGGCCATCGCTGCCATGGCCGTGACGCAGATCGGTTTCGGTATCACCGACCACGCCGCTTTGGAGCGGCTTGAAAGTGGCGTGAGCGTGCGCCCCCTGGCCGCGTTCGAGGAGACCCCCCAATGAAACTTGCCATTATCACCGCCTGCCCAGGCGGGCGGATCTCCAGTGTACTCAGCGCCCGCCTGCTGGACGGCGCCGCCCAGCGCCGTGGCTGGAGCACCTGCGTTGAAATCCACGACCCGCGGCAGCCGGAGCGGCACCTCTCACCGCTCAATATCGAAGAAGCAGACTGGGTGCTGGTGGTCAGTACCGGCCCGGTAGAGCTGGATCGCCTGAGCGGCAAGCGTGTGTATCAAAGCACGCCCGCCGAAGCCTTGGGCAACGTGGACGCCTTCCTCGATCGTGCGCTGGCCGAGGCCAGCCCTTATGAACCTGGGCAACGGCCCCAGGCCACCGGCGCCCCTAATAGCCAGCCTAGCATCGTGGCCATCACCGCCTGCCCGACCGGTGTGGCCCATACCTTTATGGCCGCCGAAGCGCTGCAACAGGCCGCTACCCAGCTGGGGTACGCCTTCAAAGTGGAAACCCAAGGTTCGGTGGGCGCGCGTAACCCCCTGAGCCCGGCTGATATCGCTGCCGCCGATGTGGTGCTGTTGGCTTGTGATATCGAAGTGGCGACCGAGCGCTTCGCGGGCAAGCGGATCTTCCGCTGTGGTACTGGCATTGCCTTAAAGCAAGCTCAGGCCATGTTGCAAAAAGCCTTGGCCGAAGGCCAGGTGGAAGGCAGCAGCGCAGCCGGCGGCGCCCCAGCCACCCCGGAAAAGCGCGGTGTGTATAAGCACCTGCTCACCGGCGTGTCCTTTATGTTGCCCATGGTGGTGGCGGGCGGCCTGTTGATCGCGTTGTCCTTCGTGTTCGGCATCGAGGCATTCAAGGAACCCGGGACCTTCCCCGCCGCGCTCAAGCAGGTGGGCGATGCGGCTTTCACCCTGATGGTGCCGCTGTTGGCCGGTTACATTGCCTGGTCCATCGCCGACCGCCCAGGCCTGGCGCCTGGGATGATCGGCGGGCTGCTGGCCAGTACCCTGGGCGCGGGCTTTATTGGCGGGATACTGGCCGGGTTTATCGCCGGTTACAGCGCCAAGGGGATTAGCCGCGCGGCCCGTTTGCCCGCCAGCCTGGAATCCCTCAAGCCCATCTTGATCATCCCGCTGTTGGCCAGTTTGGTGACCGGTTTGGTAATGGTGTACGTGGTAGGCGCGCCAGTGGCAGGCATGCTCCATGGTCTGACGGCGTTCCTAAACAGCATGGGCACCACCAATGCCGTGTTGCTAGGCATTCTGTTGGGCGGCATGATGTGCATCGACCTGGGCGGGCCGATCAACAAAGCCGCCTATGCGTTTTCAGTAGGGCTGTTGGCCGGCCAAACCGCTGGGCCCATGGCGGCCACCATGGCGGCGGGCATGGTCCCACCCATTGGCCTGGGGCTGGCGACCTTGCTGGCGCGGCATAAGTTTGCCCAGGCCGAGCGGGAAGCGGGCAAGGCGGCAATGATTCTCGGCCTGTGCTTTATCTCGGAAGGGGCCATTCCCTTCGCGGCCAAGGACCCACTACGGGTAATCCCGGCCTCCATGGTGGGCGGCGCGCTCACCGGTGCGTTGTCCATGTACTTCGGTTGTAAGCTGGTGGCGCCGCACGGCGGGCTGTTCGTGTTGTTGATCCCCAACGCCATGAACCATGCCCTGTCGTACCTGGTGGCGATCGTCGCCGGTAGCCTGGTTACTGCCTTGGTGTACGCAGTGTTGAAGCGGGCGGAAGCCCAGGCGTTGTCGGTGCCTGAGGCGGCTTAAGCCGAGGGTGTACACGCGGCTGTCATCTTTTTACCGTTAATTAGGCTCCTTCATACCGTGAAGGAGCCCGCCATGAGTGAATTCCCCATTGCCCGCCGCCGCCTCTTGCAAGGCGTGGGTGCTGGCCTGTTACTGCCTGGCTTGGCGCCAGCGGTACTGGCCTCGGTCAAGGACCGGCCGCAACTCACCGATGGCGTGCAGTCTGGGGACCCACTGGGCGACCGGGCAATGATCTGGAGCCGCTGTGATCGCCCCGCCAAGCTGGTGGTGGAGTGGGACACCCGCAGCATGTTCCCTCAGCCCAGGCGAGTGACGTCTAGCCTGGTCAGTGCTGCCAGTGACTTTACCGGGCGTGTGGAGCTCACTGGCCTGCCAGCCGGGCAGGCCATCTTCTACCGGGTATGGTTCGAGGACGCCAACACCGGCGTGGCCAGCGAGCCCTGGTTCGGCCACCTGCGCAGCGTACCCACTCAGCCGCGGGACATTCGCTTCGTATGGAGCGGCGACACCGTGGGCCAGGGCTTTGGTATCAACCCAGATATTGGCGGCATGCGCATTTACGAAGCCATGCGCCTGCGCCTGCCAGATTTTTTCATTCACAGCGGCGACACCATCTACGCCGACGGCCCCGTGCCTGCCCAGCTCACCACAGAAGATGGCCGTGTGTGGCGCAATCTCACCACCGAGGCCAAGAGTAAAGTGGCCGAAACCCTGGCCGATTACCGAGGCAACTACCGCTATAACTTGCTGGATGACAATGTGCGGCGGTTCAACGCCGAAGTGCCGCAGATCTGGCAATGGGACGATCACGAAGTGACCAATAACTGGTCCCCCAGCAAGCAACTGGACAGCCGCTACCACACCCGTGACATTCAGCAACTGGTAGGGCCGGCGCGCCAGGCTTGGCTGGAGTACGCACCCATGCGGCGGCAGGCGGCCGACGGCGGTAGCCGGGTGTTTCGGCGCATCCCCTATGGCCCCACGCTGGACGTGTTCGTGCTGGACATGCGCAGCTACCGTGGCGGCAACGACGCTAACCTGGGCGAGCGCATTGATCCCAACAGTAGCTTCCTGGGCCGTGCCCAGCTGGATTGGCTGAAAGCTGAATTGGCCGCCTCCAAGGCCCAATGGAAAGTGATCGCCGCCGACATGCCCGTAGGCCTGGGCGTACCGGACGGTGAGGTCAGCCCAGGGGTCAACCGCTGGGAGGCCATCGCCAACGGCGATGACGGCCCGGCCAAAGGCCGTGAGCTGGAAATCGCCGAGCTATTGAGCCACCTGCGCCAGCAGCAGGTGCGCAATACGGTGTGGCTGACGGCAGACGTACACTACTGCGCCGCCCACCACTATCACCCCGACCGCGCCACCTTTCAGGATTTTGACCCCTTCTGGGAATTCGTTGCCGGCCCGCTCAACGCCGGTAGCTTCGGGCCCAACCCGCTGGATCAGACCTTTGGCCCCGAACTGATTTTCCAAAAAGCGCCCAGGGCACAGAACACCTCGCCGTTCGCAGGTTTTCAGTTCTTCGGCGAGGTGAACATCGAAGCGCAGAGTGGCGAGATGACCGTCACCCTGCGCGACCTGGACGGCGTGGCGGTGTTCGAGCAAAAACTGCAACCGGCCTGATTCAACGCTAAACCTCGCCTGCCCTCAAGCAGGGCGCTGATCAGTACACATCCCGCCGATAGCGCCCTGTCTCGATCAGGCCTTCCACCACGCCATCCCCTAGTACTGTGCGCAGGGCGTCATCCACGCCTTGGGCCATGCCCTCCAGGCTGCCACATACATAAATCGCAGCGTCGTCTTCGAGCCATTGCCGTACTGCCATAGCCTCTTCACGCAGCACGTGTTGCACATAGCGTTTTTGCGCCTGGTCTCGGGAAAATACCGGGGTCAGCCGTGCCAAGTCACCGCGGGCGTGCCATTCGCCGAGCAAGGCCTCGAAGGGGTAGTCCGTGGCGCGATTGCGCTCGCCGAAGATCAACCAGTTACGCCGCTGCCCGCGCTCGATACGGGCCTTGAGCAAGCTCAGCAGGCCGGCCAGGCCACTGCCGTTGCCAATAAGGATGAGCGGGCGGTCGTCCTCGGGAAGGTGGAAGTTAGAATTAGGGCGCAGCCGAGCGTCCAGGCACGTACCCAGCGCTGCCTGGGCCGTGAGCCAGCCGGAGCAAACCCCCAGCGTGCCATTAGCCAGGCGATGTTGGCGTACCAGCACGCTCAGGTAGCCGTCGTTGGAGAGCGAGGCAATGGAGTAGGCCCGAGGTTGGGTCGCCAGTGCCTGCCCCGGTGGTAGCACTTCCAGCAGGTCACCTGCCTGCCAGTGAGCGCCGCTGGGTAAGGCGAGTTTAAGCTCGAATAGCGGCGCCCCCGCGCTGCCTGGGTTGAGCAGGCGGCGTTCGAGCAGTGGCCAGCCTTGAAAGGGCGCCGGGCCAGCCACGCCATCACCGGCAGCGCAGTGTTCACCCAGTGCGTGGTGCCAGCGTTGAAGGTCAGCCTCGTTTGCGTTGTCCACCTCCATGGTGGGGAACAGCGGGTGCGCGCCCTGGGCTTCGAGCCAGCCGGCCAGGCGATGGCCAAAGCCGCAGAAATGGCTGTAACCGCGGTCCCCCAGGGCCAGTACCGCGTAGTCCAACTGGGGCAGCGGCCATTGCCGCGCGGCCAGTTGCCGCTCGAACAACCGCGCGGCATCCGGGGCGTCGCCCTCGCCAAAGGTGCTGACCACGAACAGCGCCCGGCTGGCGTTTTTAAGGTCGCTTTCGCTCACCGCGCCAAGGCTCACCACTCGCGCGCCCTGGCCGCTGGCTTGCAGGCGCGCGGCGGCTTGCCAGGCCAGTTGTTCGGCCAAGCCGGTTTGGCTGGCAAAGGCCACCAACCAGCCTTCCTGCTGGCCGTTCAGGCCTTGGCGGCTAAGGCGAACGTGCCTGGCCTTGCGGCGGCGATCCAGGTACAGCAGCCAGCCGGTGATAAAGAACAGCGGCATGCACAGGCCAGCTGCCGTTATCAGCACCCGCCCGGGTAGCCCTAGATAGCTGCCGGTATGCAAGGCGTAGTTACTGGTGAACAAGCGCTCACCCAAGGGCTTATCGGCGTAGCGTTCATGGGTGAGCACAGCGCCGGATAGTGGGTCCAGCTCGATAGGGTTGAAGGCGCGATCATGGGGCGAGCTGTTCAGCAGATAGAAACCGGTGGCCGGTTGCCCGGCGGCCAGAGGCAACTTCAGGTTAAAGCTGCTCAGCCCAGGCCCGGCCGCGGTTTGAATGGCGCGCCACAATGCGTCTACATCCGTTTGCGGAACAGGTTGCGCGTGGGCCTGTTTGCGGCCCTCGCCACGCGGTGGGGCAGTTGCGCCCGTCAATAGCCGGGAGGCACCATCACGGTACCAGTCGTAAGACCACATCAGCCCTGTGCAGGCTGCTACCAGGTAACATGCCAGGCACCAGGTACCGGCCACGGCGTGTAGGTCCCACTTAAACGCCCGACCGCGCTTGGCCCAATTCAGGGTCAGCCAGGCGCGCCAATGCAAAGGCTGCCTAGGCCAGCGCAGATACAGGCCGGATATACAGAAAAACAACAATGCCAGGGTGCAGGCGCCGGTGATTTGCTTACCGGTTTCACCCATGGCTAGAAAGCGGTGTAACTTCAATACGAAGGCGAAAAAGGCTTCCCCGCTAATACCCTGCCGCAACATCCCAGTATAAGGGTCTACATAAGCCATCGCGCCCTTACGTTCTCCGGGCGCCGGCATGAAAAACACCCTGGAGGCTTGCCCGCCCCGCGTGTTTATCCATAAGCCGTTTACTTTCTCTGGCTGCTGAGCTTCCACCCGTTCTATCAGTTGCGAAAGGGGCAATATGCCCGCGTCACTGCCCTGCACCTTCAGGGTATTGGGGTTAAGCGCCAGCAACAGCTCAGGCTGAAAGGAATATACCGCGCCAGTCAGCCCCATCAGCGAAAGCACCAAGCCCGCGCTTATGCCGAACAGCCAGTGAAGTTGGAAAACCGTTTTCTTGAACACGTGCCTGCCCGTTGAACGATCTGGAGGGGCGTTATAGCAAAATCCAGCTGCCCGGGTCGCCTTCAGGTGCTCTACCCAATGCCTTCGCCAGCGTTGCTGGCTCCTACAGTAGGGCGTGTGCCCGTAACCGGCTGTAGAAGCCAGCGCAGTTGGCGAATGGGCAGGTGTAACAGGTGTGGTTACCCTCTACCGCTCAACCACATGGCGTCCCATAACGGGTATTGACCTACGTGGGTGACCAGCCCTGCTCTTACAGGATTGGCTATTACATAGCGGGCGGCGGATTTCAGGTCTTCCCCTTGCCTCAGCGCGCGGTCGTAAAAGCCTCTTTGCCAAACAGGGCCGGTGCGCGCGAGTGCTTGATTGATGGCAATCGCGGAGCGTGCCTTTACTCTTTACTCTTTGCACGGCCCGGGCCAGGGCGCCCTTCCTCAGTTGCATAAGCCAGTGCAAATGGTCTGGCATCACCACCCATGCAATGGTCAATGCATGCCTCTCATCGTGCTCTCGCCTTAATTGCTGACACACCAATCGCCCGATTTGCCATTGAGCGAAGGTCAGCTCACGTCTATAGGTATTGGTAGTAATCAGATACACGCGACCGATTTCGGAAATCCTGCCTTTACGAAGATCTTTGCCCCTGTAATGCCGCATAAATGGCCCTCCTTGCCAAAAATGAAAGGCTAAAAGGTGTGAGGCAAGAGATAAATAGGCAGGCTTTTGCGGGATATAACGGACGTAGGAGCCAACGCCAGTTGGCGAATGGACTGGCAGGGTTGCCTGAGGTTGCCCCGCCAATCGCTTTCGCCAGCTTGGCTGGCTCCTACCGTTATCGGACGTAGGAGCCAACGCAGTTGGCGAACGGGCGGGCGAGGCGCCACGGAGTTACAGGTAATAGGCCTTCAAGGGTGGGAACCCGTTGAATTCCACGGCGCTGTAGCTGGTGGTATAGGCACCGGTCGATAGCCAATACATACGGTCACCAATGGCCAGGTTCAGCGGCAGGCCGTACTTGTAATGCTCGTACATGATGTCGGCGCTGTCGCAGGTGGGGCCGGCGATGACCACTTCTTCCATCTCGCCCTTCTTCTCGGTCCAGATCGGGAATTTGATGGACTCGTCCATGGTTTCGATCAGGCCGCTGAATTTACCCACGTCGGTGTAGACCCAGCGCTCTACGGCTGTACGCGACTTGCGCGCCACCAAGACCACTTCACTGACCAGAATGCCTGCGTTGGCGATCAGCGAGCGGCCCGGCTCCAGAATGATTTCTGGCAGGTCATCACCGAAGTCTTCCTTGAGGAAGCGAATGATTTCCTCAGCATAGGTTTCCAGGCTGTTGGTGCGGGTGATGTAGTTGGCCGGGAAGCCGCCGCCCATATTGATCAGCTTCAGTACGATGCCGTCTTCTTCCTTCAAGCGCTCGAAGATCACTTTCACCTTGGCGATGGCCGCATCCCATACGCTGATATCCCGCTGCTGGGAACCCACATGGAACGAAATGCCGTAGGGCACCAGGCCCAGGTCTCGGGCCAGGATCAACAAGTCCATGGCCATGTCGGTCTGGCAGCCGAACTTGCGCGACAATGGCCAGTCCGCCGTGGTCGAGCCCTCGGTAAGAATGCGCACATACACCTTGGCACCCGGGGCGGCTTTGGCGATGTTGCGCAGGTCCGCTTCCGAGTCCGTGGCGAACAGCCGCACGCCCTTGTCGTAGAAGTAGCGGATGTCCTTGGACTTTTTGATGGTGTTGCCATAGCTGATGCGCTCTGGGCCCACGCCGCAGCCCATCACCTTGTCAAGCTCATAGATAGAGGCGATATCAAAGCTTGAGCCTTTGTCGCGCAGCAATTCGATGATCTCAACAGCCGGGTTGGCCTTCACCGCGTAATACACCTTGGCAAACTCGAAACCGGCGCGCAGGTCGTCATAGGCCTGGCTGATGATCTGGGTATCGATCACCACGAACGGGGTTTCCTGGGTGTCGGCGAACGTCTTCATTTTCTGGAAGGTTTCGCGAGGATAGTAGTCTTCGACCTTGATCGACATACACCGAACTCCTTGGGGGAAGCGAGCGTGAAAGAGGATGAAACCTAATGCCCTGTGTATCCCCTATGACCTCTGTCTGGTGATCGATACTCAAGCCGGATCAACCCGTTTCAGCGGGGAACATTTGGCGCGCACTGTAGGGCGTGAGCGCGTTGAGATCAATTAAAAATGTCGCGTTTAAATAAATTAAACGTCGCATTTAAATAAATTAAACAGTCTAGAAGCCTACCAGGCTTCGCTTGGTCCCATAGCGTTCGGCAGCGCACTCAACCGGTAGGGCCGGGCGAAGCCCGGGAAACCTTCAGACACCGGCGCCGGACTCAGCTAGCCACCTGCTCCGCGGGGGATACGATACTGGTTTTCATACCCTTGGACCGGCCGGAGCTTAAGTAGGCCGCGATGGATTCCTGGGTGACTTCGCCCAGGAACACGTTCTCAGCGTCCAGCACTGGCAGCCATGAGCGGTTGAACTCGTACATGCGCGACAGCAGGATGCGCAGGTTCTCGTCGTAGGCAGCAGTGCCGTTGAAGGGCCGCAAGAAGGTGGCGCAGCTGCCTTGCTGGCGGTAAAGGTCACGGCGGCGCACGTAACCCATGGCCTTGTTGGCCGCATCGGTGACCACCACGTAACGGCGGTCGTGTTCGTCCATCAACTCCAGAGCGTCGGTAACGGGGGTCTGGGGGTTTACTGACGGGGCGTTGTCAGCGGCGTCCTCGGCTTTTACCAGCAGCAGGCGCTTGAGCGTGCTGTCCTGACCCACGAAGTTGCTGACGAAATCATCCACCGGGTGGGCGAGGAGGGTATCGGGGTGGTCCAACTGCAACAACTTGCCAGCGCGGAAGATGGCGATCTTATCGCCCAGTTTGAGGGCTTCGTCGATGTCATGGCTCACCATGATCACCGTTTTGTTCAGCGCCCGTTGCATCTCGAAGAACTCGTTCTGGATCATCTCCCGGTTGATCGGGTCCACCGCGCCAAAGGGCTCGTCCATCAGCAACAGCGGTGCATCGGCGGCCAGGGCGCGGATCACGCCGATACGCTGCTGCTGGCCGCCGGATAGCTCGCGCGGGTAACGGTTCAAGTACTGCTTGGGCTCCAGCTTGATCATGCCCATCAGCTCTCGCGCCCGCTCGCGGCACTTGTTTTTGTCCCAGCCCAGCAAGCGCGGTACCACCGTGATGTTCTCTTCAATGGTCATGTTGGGGAACAGGCCGATCTGCTGAATCACATAGCCGATCTTGCGGCGCAGGGTGACTTCGTCCAATGAACTGGTGTCTTCGCCGTTGATCAACACCTTGCCTGAGGTGGGCTCGATCAGCCGGTTGATCATCTTCAAGGTGGTGCTTTTGCCGCACCCGGAAGGGCCCAGGAACACGCAGATTTCCCCTTCGTTTACGGTCAGGCTCACCGCGTCCACGGCACGCACGTCCTTGCCGTTGCTGTTGAAGGTTTTGGTCAGGTTCTGTAGTTCGATCATTTGAGCAGTCCTTTCGGGGTCAGCGAGCGTTGCAGCCATTGCAGGAGCAGGTCGGCGATGATGGCGAGCAGGCTCACCAATACCGCGCCAACGACCAGCATCGACATATCGCTGCGGCTGATGGAAGTCAGGATAAGCACACCAAGGCCGCCGGCCCCGATGGTGGCGGCGATGGTCATCACGCCAATGTTCATGACGACCGCGGTGCGCACACCGGCCAGGATCACCGGCACGGCAATGGGCAGCTCCACCATGCGCAAGCGTTGGCCGAAGGTCATGCCGATGCCGCGGGCGGCTTCGCGGATACCCGGCTCGATGCTGGTCAGCGCCAGGTAGGTGTTACGCAAGATCGGCAGCAGCGAATAGAGGAACACCGCGGTAATGGCTGGCAACGGGCCCAGCCCTTGGCCGAACTTGGAATAGAACGGCAGCAATAGACCGAACAGCGCGATGGAGGGAATGGTCAGCAGTACCGTGGCGCTGGCCTGCAGGGGGCCGGCCAGGGCGGGGAAGCGAGTCATCAGTATGCCCAAGGGTACGCCGACCAGGATCGCCAAACTGACCGCGACCCCCACCAGCATTACATGCTGCCCCGTGAGATGGATAACCTGGTGCCAGTCGATATGGGCGAAGGTGTCGAGCAGGTTCATTTCGCCTCCTGGGTCAGTTCAGGGTGCTTGGCCAGGAACGCCTGCGCCACCTTGGTGGGGCTGTCGTGCTCCACGTCTACCTGGGCGTTGAGCTGGCGCATGGTGGCGTTGTCTAGCAGGTTGGCCAAGGGCGTGAGCAGCGTCGCCAGCTCGGGGTGGGCCTCAAGGTAGTCCTTGCGAATCACAGGCGCCGCGGTGTAGTCAGGGAAGTAATGCAGGTCATCCTCCAGCACCTTCAGGCCGAAGGAATCCAGCCGTCCATCGGTGGTGTACACCAGGCCCGCAAACACTTGCCCATTGCGCAGCGCGGTATACACCAGGCCTGCGTCCATCTGGCGGATATCCTCGCGGGTGAATACCAGGCCGTAGGTTTGGGTCAGGCCTACCAGGCCGTCAGGCCTATTGGCGAACTCCGTGTCCAGCGCTAATACATGGCCCTTTTTCGGCTCGCGCTTCACCACCTCGTTCAGTTGGCTAATGCTGTTGACCTGGGGATATTGCTGGGCGATTTTTTCCGGTAACGCCAGGGCGTAGGTGTTGTTGAATTTCGACGGCGCTAGCCACGCCAGGCCTTTTTGCGCATCCAGGGTTTTTACCCGCTGGTAGGTGGCTTCGCTGTCGAGCTTTTCGTTCACATGGTTGTAGGACACCAGCGATACGCCCGTGTATTCCCAGAGCAGGTCCAACTGGCCGGTTTCCTGGGCGCTACGGGCAATGTTGCTGCCCAGCCCTGAAGTGATCTGTACGTCATAGCCTTTGGTTTTCAAGTATTCGGCGGTCAGGGTGGCCAGCACGGTTTGTTCAGTGAACACCCGAGCACCCACGCGTAACACTGGATTTTGCGCGTGGGCCTGGCCCGCGCACAGCAGGGCCAAGCCCAGCATCATGCAGAGTCGTTTCATAAGAGGTCCTTGTCGGCCAGGCTCAGCGAGCCGGGGCCAGCCCACGTTCGAGCCAGGTACGGCTGGCAAAAGTGACGATGCCGTCAAGCAGCAGGGCGAGCAGCGCGGTGCAGGCGGCGCCCAGCACCAACTGCGGCTGGTTGTTCAGGGCGATGCCGGGGAAAATCAGGCTGCCCAGGCTGTTGGCGCCGATCAGGAACGACAGCGGCGCGGTACCCACGTTGAGCGCCAGGGCTACCCGCACACCACCGATAATGATCGGCACCGCGTTGGGCAACTCCACCTGCCACAACACTTGGCGTGGCGTCATGCCGATCCCGGTCGCGGCCTCCTTGAGCGAGCCTTCGACGTTCTTCAGGCCTTCATAGGTGTTGCGTACGATGGGCAGCAACGAGGCCAGGAACAAGGCGAAAATCGCCGGCCATGCGCCAATGCCCAGAATGCTCAAGGCAATGGCCAGCACCGCCAAGGGTGGCACGGTATTGCCAATGTTGAACACCTGCATGAAGCGCTCGGCGCTATGGGCGCGAGCCGGGCGGCTAAGCCAGATGCCTGCGGGAATACCCACAACGATTGCAGCGAACATCGAAACCAGTACCAGCTCAAGGTGGGCTTGCAAGTAGAACCACAAGTCACTCTGGTAATGCCGTAGTGTGTCTACACCGATCCAGTGGACCAGCAGGGCCAGGATCACCGCGATAACCGCGGCGCCCAACAGCCCCTTTCCATAGCCATTAGCCATAGAAGGACTCCTCTTTCCAAGTCGGCGCGGCGTTGCGTGGCACACCCTAAGGGCTGCCAGCTAGCTGCGCGAGATGCAGCCCGTACACGTTGCCTGGCAAACAGGGCGCGATGCGAGCCATGAGCACAACCCGTCGGGCTGAATATGGCCAGTGCGGCCGTCCCGAGAGGCATCGTATCGAGTGAATGGACGCCTTCAGCGCCGCAAAGGTTCACATGTACGGCTTCGTTTGGCCAGGCCGGGGTGTCTGTGGCGGGCTCTGGGCTTGCTGGCCGTGGGTGCTTCCAAGCGCCTGCGCCCCAGGTATTCAGGGCGTTTCGCCGCTCGCCAAGAGGTTGAACAGCAGTAGGTGTTTATACGCTATAATCCGTGCCCTTTTTTACCGTCACCCTGGGCACCCTTCATGACCCAACAGGCCGCTGAAGTCGCGAAGCGCCGTACCTTCGCCATTATTTCTCACCCCGATGCGGGTAAAACCACCATCACCGAAAAGCTGTTGCTGATGGGCAAGGCGATCGCCGTGGCCGGTACGGTAAAGTCGCGTAAGTCCGACCGCCATGCGACCAGTGACTGGATGGAAATGGAAAAGCAACGGGGCATCTCTATCACCACCTCGGTGATGCAGTTCCCTTACCGCGAGCACATGATCAACCTGCTCGATACCCCCGGCCACGAAGACTTCTCCGAAGACACCTACCGCACCCTCACCGCGGTGGACTCGGCGCTGATGGTGCTGGACGGCGGTAAAGGCGTAGAGCCGCGAACCATCGCGTTGATGGACGTGTGCCGCCTGCGTGACACGCCTATCGTAAGCTTTATCAACAAGCTGGACCGGGACATCCGCGACCCTATCGAGCTGCTCGACGAAATCGAAGCCGTGCTGAAGATCAAGGCCGCGCCCATTACCTGGCCCATCGGCTGCTACCGGGACTTCAAGGGGGTGTACCACCTCGAAGGCGATTACATCATCGTCTACACCCCTGGCCACGGCCACGAGCGCACCGATGTGAAGATCATCGAGAAGCTCGATTCGGACGAAGCCCGTTCGCACCTGGGCGATGAATACGACCGCTTTGTGGAACAGCTGGAGTTGGTCCAGGGTGCCTGCCACACCTTTGACCGCGATGAGTTCATCAATGGCCAGTTGACCCCGGTGTTCTTCGGCACGGCCCTGGGCAACTTCGGCGTGGACCACGTGTTGGACGCAGTCGTGAACTGGGCGCCGCTGCCCCTGCCACGGGTAGCGCACGAGCGTACCGTCGAGCCCATTGAAGAGAAGTTCTCCGGCTTCGTGTTCAAGATCCAGGCGAACATGGACCCTAAACACCGGGACCGTATCGCCTTTATGCGTATTTGCTCGGGCAAGTACGACCAAGGCATGAAGCTGCGCCATGTGCGTACTGGTAAGGACTTGCGCGTAGGCGATGCACTGACCTTCTTCTCGTCCGAGCGCGAGCAACTGGTCGAGGCCTTCGCCGGGGACATCATCGGCTTGCACAACCACGGCACCATCCAGATCGGCGACACCTTTACCGAAGGCGAAAGCCTGGGCTTCACCGGTATTCCGCACTTCGCGCCGGAATTGTTCCGCCGCGTACGGCTGAAAGACCCGCTCAAGTCCAAGCAGCTGCGTCAGGGTTTGCAGCAGCTGGCCGAGGAGGGCGCGACTCAGGTGTTCTTCCCGCTGCGCAGCAACGACATCATCCTCGGCGCCGTGGGTGTGCTGCAGTTTGACGTGGTCGCCAGCCGGCTCAAGGAAGAATACAAGGTGGAATGTGCCTACGAGCCGATCACGGTGTGGTCTGCGCGCTGGATCGCCTGTGGCGATAAGAAGAAGCTCGAAGAATTCGAAACCAAGGCGGTGGAAAACCTGGCTATGGACGGCGGTGGTCACCTGACCTACCTGGCGCCCACGCGGGTCAACCTCTCGGTGATGCAGGAGCGCTGGCCGGATGTGACCTTCCGCGCTACCCGCGAGCATCACTAGGCACGGCACTGTTTCATCTTAGGCCACTCCCCAGGGCGCTGCGGGTGGCCTATGCTGGGGCCCTTATTCCACTGTAAGGGCTTTCCCATGATCAAAGTGTCCGTGCTTTATCCCTATACCGAAGGCGCCACGTTCGACTACAAGTACTACCTTGAGAACCACATGGGGCTGGTCAAGGAACGGCTGGGCCCTAGCCTGTTGTCCTACTCGGTAGAGAAAGGCGTTAGTGGTAACGATGAAGGTGGTAACCCTCGCTATATCACCCAGTGCAACCTGTATTTCGCGTCCCTCGCCTCGCTGGCCACCGCCATGGGGCCTCATGGCAATGAGCTAAGCGCCGACGTGCCCAACTTCACCACCATTACGCCGGTACAGCAGGTAAGTGAAGTGCTGGTCGATACCCGCGGGTAATACCCCTTGCCCTTGTAGGAGCTGGCGCCAGCCAGCGAATTGGCGACAACGCAAGCCTATCTCTTGTAGGCGCGAGCGCCAGTTCGCGAAGAGACAGCGTAGGCAGCCAAAAGCCGCTGTTCGCCAGCTTTGCTGGCTCCTACAGTGAAACATTACTACGTTATAACCAGCGAAAATTGGCTAGGAGCCTGCATCAAATCCGATCGGCCTGCTCCTGGCGAAGGCGCTCCCTGATACCACCGTCCATGCGCTGGCCTGCCTCCACTGGCGTGTGGAAACTTCCAGAGGTGTCTGGCATAGCAGGGTTCATTTCTACTTCGGCCTTTTTGATGGCCAGGCCTGAAAGCCGCTCGTTAAGCCTCGGCGTTACACGGTGGCTGTAGTAGGCCAGCTTGGCCTTGTAGCCCACCGCGATTTCTTTGCGGGGGGTGAGTAACGTTTGGATAATCGCATCCACCACGTTCTGTGGGTCATCCATGGTAGGCATGCGCGCGGCATGGCCCGTGTAATTGGCAACGTGGTCCCACAGCGGCGTATCCAGTGCCCACGGCATTACGGTGGAGACGTGCACGTCTGGCTCGCGCTTGAGCCGTAGTTCTTCATTCAGCACCCGGCCCAGCATCAGTACGCCGGCTTTGGAAGCAGAGTAAGACGCCTGATAGGCATGGGGGATTTCGCTGTCCACTGAGCCGACGTTAACCAAAGTGCCATAGCCCTGGGCGCGGAACTGCCCCATGGCCAGGTAACTGCCGGTTACCACGCCTTTCAGGTTTACATCCAGCAAGCGCAAGTGGTCTTCCAAGGGCACGTCTTCAAAAAGGCCGATGGAAGCAATGCCAGCATTGTTCACCCAGCCATCGATTACGCCAAACCGCTCAAGGGTTTGCTCAATCAGGGCCTGCATCTGGGCAGCATCGCTAACGTCCGTGGTAACCACTAAAGGTAGGCCGCCCAACTCACGCATCTCTTGCGCCAGGTCTTCCAAGGCATCGGTGCGGCGTGCGGCAATAGCCACGTTAGCGCCAGCGCTGGCCAGTGCCAGGGCGGTACCTCGACCCACGCCGCTGGAGGCGCCGGTCACTACAAAGGTTTTGCCTGCCAGTGTGGCGCGCTGAGCCGTGCTAACCGGGCGAGTGTTGCGGGACAGCAATAAGGCTGCGGCGGGAACGAGCAGTAATAAGGGCCAGGCACGCATGAATAAGTCACTCTTCTATGAAAGGGGCTTTAAAGCTGACTGACCCCACGGGAGCGAGTTGTAGTGTGCTACCCGGCGCTGCGACCGGCGGCAAAAACGGTGCGCATAGTTAGCGTATGAGTTCCGAAATGTGTGAACTGGATCACGATTAGGGTATTGCATAAAACCATGGCCTTGATGAGGAGATCTGGCATTTTGCATGATGGCTTTTTTAACATGGCTTTGTAACCTGTTGTTTCATAAGGACCTACGCTTTTTTAGATAGAGTTGGCACGCCCACTGCAATACCCCCCGTGATGGACTAATTGCTAACTAAAAAAGGCCTCGCTAAATGATTACTTCTGCCGATTACTCATCCGCCGCCGCGGACGGCCCAAATCGCTCAGGTGTGTCCTGGGCTGCCATCTTCGCTGGTGCCGCCGCAGCCGCGGCCCTGACGTTGATACTCGTAGTGCTGGGGGCGGGGCTAGGTTTTGCCGCGTCTTCACCTTGGGCAAACGAAGGCGCGAGCGCGAAAGCGATCGGCGTCTCTAGCATCGTCTACCTGCTGGTCACCGCTATTCTTGCTTCCGGCTTGGGTGGCTACATTGCAGGCCGCCTGCGTGTACGTTGGGCCAACCTGCATGGCGATGAAGTGTATTTCCGTGACACCGCCCATGGCTTCCTGAGCTGGGCCGTAGCTACCTTGGTAACCACCGCGCTGATCGTAGGTACCGCGGGTAATGTCGCCGGTGCTGGCGCGCAAGCAGGTGCCAGCGTTGTCTCCGGTGCTGCGCAGGTGGCCGGTAGTGCTGCTGGCAGTGCTGCCGCCAACAGCGGTAAAGGCGGCGACCCAATGGGTTACTTCGTCGACAGCCTGTTCCGTAGCGAAGGCCCTGCCTCGGTTAGCGACGATGCCGTCAATGGCGTTGCCAACCGCATCTTCACCAAGGCCCTGGCCGGTGACGGCAAACTGAACGCCGATGACCGCGCATACCTGGCACAGATGGTCGCTCAGCGTACTCGCCTGACCCAGGCAGAAGCGGAAGCCCGTGTAGACCAAGTGTACGCCCAAGTGCTTAAAACCACTGAAGACGCCAAGGTAGCCGCCAAGCAAGCCGCGGACGCTGCCGCTAAAGCCGCTGCCTGGGCTTCGCTGTGGACCTTTATCGCCCTGCTGTGTGGTGCCTTCGCTGCTAGCTTCGCCGCTCTTGCAGGTGGCCGTCAGCGTGATAGCGCTCGCTGGTTGGACACTGACCGTCACGTGACCCAAACCACTACCGTACCGGTTCGCTGAGACCGTCTACGCCTACGATTGAACAAGGAGAAACATTATGCGTTCCTTACTGCTGTGGTTCCTGGGTATCCCAATCCCGATCATCATCCTGATCGCGCTGTTCATGCACTAAACAGCCGCTGATACCAAAACGCCGCGATCTGATCGCGGCGTTTTGCATTCAAGCGCTGACCCTCGCTAAACCATCCGCTCTAATTCCACGGCGTCATGGCTGCAGAACATACGAACGCCCGTGCCCTTGGCCAGGGACAGTGCCCTTAAGCGATTTTGGTTGGTCACCCGTTGGTCGTGGTCAAAGTCCATCATCCGTTGATAGAAGCGCAGCCCAGGCGGGCAATGGCGCTCAGGCTGACCCACCTCCCCACGGTAGAAATACGCATCCCCCGCGTGCAGCAGCCAGCCTTCCGAGGTACGCAATGCAACCCCTGCATGACCTGGGGTATGCCCTGCCAGGGGCACCAGCAAGATTTCTTCCTGAGCGTCCCCTAGCAGGGCCCGTACTGCTTCGAAACCATTCCAGCGGTCACCCTCCGGGTTGTAGAACGCCCACTCCTTTACCCCTTTCCATTGCTGAGCACGGAAGCGCCGTGTATCGCGCAAACCGGCCGCATGGCTGGCGGCAGTCATCTCGCTTTGCATCACATGCACCTTGGCGTTAGGGAAGTCCTCCAGGCCACCGGCATGGTCGAAGTCCAGGTGGGTCAGCACGATATGGCGCACATCGGCAGCGGAGAAGCCTAGCTGTTGAATCTGGGTCAGCGCGGTATAGCGGTGTTCAAGCTGGATATTGTTGAAGTACCGAAAGAATTGGCTCAGGCGCCGCTTGGGGTGGTTCACATCCTGGCTACCGAAGCCGGTATCCACCAGAACCAAGCCCTGGGTAGCGGTTTCGATCAACAGGCAATGGCACACCAGCCGCGCCGTTAGGCCATGGCTGTGACCGTCGAACAGTGCGCCGCCCACCGGGCACATGCAACCGCAATTAAGGTGATGAACACGCATGGTAGCCTCCGCTGATAGTCATACAACAGCGACTACCTGGCAGTGCGCGCCGATCCCTTGGGGCGATCGGCGGGAGGCAGGCGGCTGGCACTACCTTGTAGGAGCCGGCACAGCCGGCGCATCGCGTGACTCCCAGGCTTAGCCCGGCCCTACAAGGTAATCGCGCCCTTGAGTTACTTCAGGAACTGCTCGGCGTAGTGGCAAGCCACTTGGCGCGTGCCGACCGGGCGGAAGGCAGGCACATCGGTGACGCACTTCTCGGTGGCATAAGGGCAGCGCTTATGGAAAGGGCAGCCCGAGGGGGGATTGAGCGGGTTAGGCAATTCGCCGGCGATCTTGATCCTTGGCTTGTCCGGGTCGGGCTTGATGGTTGGGGTAGCCGATAGCAGCGCCTGGGTGTAGGGGTGCAGCGGGTTGTGGTAAAGGTCTTCCTTAGGCCCCATTTCCGCGGGCCGGCCCAGGTACATTACTAGCACGTCATCGGCCACATGGCGAACCACGGCCAGGTTGTGGGAGATGAACACATAGGCGGTGTGGTACTGCTGCTGCAAGTCCATGAACAGGTTCAGCACCTGGGCCTGGATAGACACGTCCAGCGCCGAGGTAGGCTCATCGGCCACCAGCACCTTAGGTTGCAGCATCATGGCTCGGGCCAGGGCAATACGCTGGCGCTGACCACCGGAGAACATATGCGGGTAGCGCTGGTAGTGCTCCGGTCGCAAACCCACTTGCTGCATCATCGCTTGTACTTTTTCCCGACGCTCAGCTTTGGACAAGTTGGTATTGATCAGCAAGGGTTCGCCCAGCTGGTCACCAATCTTCTGTCGAGGGTTAAGCGAGGCATAGGGGCTTTGGAACACCATCTGCACATCACGGCGCAGCTGTTTGCGTTCTTCCTTGCTGGCACCGGCCACTTCCTGGCCAGCGATTTTCAGCGAACCGGAGCTGGGCTCTTCGATCAGTGTGAGCTGCCGCGCCAGGGTGGACTTGCCACAGCCGGACTCACCCACCACGGCCAAGGTTTTGCCGGCTTCGAGTTCGAAGGACACACCATTGAGCGCCTGCACCGTAGCGTGGGGCTTGAACACACCCTGGGACACATCGTAATGGCGAGTCAGCTCGCGAGCGGTAAGTACGACGCTCATCACGCCACCTCCTGGTTACGCGGGAAGAAGCAGCGGGCCAGGCTCTGGGTTTTTGGGTCCAGGGCAGGGCGCTGCTGACGGCATTTTTCTTGTACATAGGGGCAGCGTGGCGATAGCAGGCAGCCATGAGGGCGGTCGTAGCGGCCTGGAACGATGCCCGGTAGCGTAGACAGCCGCTCGGCGCCTTCACTGTGTTCGGGAATCGCTGCCAACAACGCTTCACTGTAGGGGTGCGCCGGAGCATCGAACAGCTGCGGCACATGGCCCACTTCCACGGCCTGGCCGGCGTACATCACGCACACCCGCTGGGCGGTTTCAGCGACCACGGCCAGGTCGTGGGTAATCAGGATCAGGCCCATGTCCTGGTCCTTTTGCAGGGCCAGCAGAAGCTCCATGATCTGTGCCTGAATGGTCACGTCCAGCGCAGTGGTAGGTTCGTCGGCGATCAGCAGCTTAGGCTCGGCGGCGATGGCCATGGCAATGGCCACCCGTTGGCTCATGCCACCGGAAAGCTGGTGCGGGTAAGCATCCAGGCGGCTGGCGGCAGCCGGGATTTCCACTTTCTGCAAAAGCTCCAGGGCGCGGGCACGGGCGGCACGGCCAGAGAGGCCCAAGTGCGCGCGCAGCACTTCTTCGATCTGGAAACCCACGGTGTAGCTGGGGTTCAGGGCGGTCATTGGGTCCTGGAAGATCATCGCCAGGTCTTTACCGACTACCTGTCGACGCTGGCGCTTGCTCAGGGTGAGCATATCCTGGCCATCGAAGCGCAGGGCATCGGCGCTAACGATGCCAGGGGCTTCCACCAGGCCCATCAGGGCCATCATGGTCACGGATTTACCGGAGCCGGACTCACCCACGATGGCCAATACTTGGCCGCGATCCACGGTGAGGTCCAGGCCGTCTACCACTGGCACGGCATTGGCGTCGCCGAAGCGCACGCTTAGGTTTTTGATTTCGAGCAATGACATGGTGGCCTCCTCAGATCGCATTCTTGAGTTTCGGGTCCAGCGCATCGCGCAGGCCGTCGCCCATCAGGTTGATCGCCAGCACACTGAGCAGGATGGTCAGCCCAGGCAGGCTCACGACCCACCAGGCACGCTCAATGTAGTCGCGCGCCGAGGCCAGCATGGTGCCCCATTCCGGGGTGGGCGGCTGTACGCCCAGGCCCAGGAAGCCCAGGGCTGCGGCGTCGAGGATGGCGGAGGAGAAACTCAGGGTCGCCTGCACGATCAACGGTGCCAGGCAGTTGGGCAATACCGTGATGAACATCAACCGCGGCAGGGTCGCGCCCGCCAGCTTGGCGGCGGTGACGTAGTCACGGTTGAGCTCGCCCATCACTGCGGCACGGGTCAGGCGAACGTAGGACGGTAGCGAAACCACGGCAATGGCGATCACGGTGTTGATCAGGCCCGCGCCGAGAATGGCCACGATGGCCACGGCCAGCAGCAGCGACGGCAAGGCGAGCATGATGTCCATCAGGCGCATGATCGAGGGGCCAAGCACGCGGGGGAAGAACCCAGCCACCAGCCCCATCAGGATGCCAGGAATCAACGACATCACCACGGACGACAGGCCGATCAGCAGCGACAGGCGCGCGCCATGGATCAACCGCGAGAGCAGGTCACGGCCCAGTTCGTCAGTGCCCAGCAGGTATTGCAGCTGGCCACCTTCGGCCCAGGAGGGCGGGGTAAGCAAGGCGTCGCGGAACTGCTCGCTGGGGTCGAAAGGGGCGACCCAGGGCGCGAACAGGGCACAGAACACCACCAGGATCATGAATAGCAGGCCAGCCACCGCGCCTTTGTTACGGGCGAAGGCGGTCCAGAACTCCTTGTAAGGGGAGGGGTACAGCAGGCTTTGATCGGCTGCCGTGGTTTGAGCTTGGGTAGTCATGGCGGGATCTCAGCGCTGGTGACGAATACGTGGGTTGGCCAAGCCGTAGAGGATATCCACCACGAAGTTGACCATGATGATCAGGCAGGCAATCAACAGAATGCCGTTCTGTACCACGGGATAGTCACGGGCGCCGATGGCCTCGATCAGCCATTTACCCACGCCCGGCCAGGAGAAGATGGTCTCGGTCAAAACCGCACCGGCCAACAACGTGCCTACTTGCAGGCCAAATACGGTCAGTACCGGAATCAGCGCGTTGCGCAAGCCGTGTACGAACACTACGCGGGTAGGGGAGAGGCCCTTGGCGCGCGCGGTACGGATGTAGTCTTCACGCAGCACTTCAAGCATCGAAGACCGAGTCATGCGGGCGATGACTGCCAGCGGAATGGTGCCCAGCACGATGGCCGGCAGGATCAGGTGCCGCAGGGCATCGACCCAGGCGCCTTCGTCTTCGCTGAACAAGGTGTCGATCAGCATAAAGCCGGTTTTGGGCTGAATGTCATAGAGCAGGTCGATCCGCCCGGACACCGGGGTCCAGCCCAAGGTGACCGAGAAGAACATGATGAGGATCAGCCCCCACCAGAAAATCGGCATTGAATAACCCGCCAGGGAGATGCCCATCACCCCGTGGTCGAACAGTGAGCCTCGTCGCAAGGCCGCTATCACGCCCGCGAGCAGCCCGAGGATGCCGGCGAAGATCAGCGCGGCGATGGACAGCTCCATGGTGGCGGGGAACAGGGAGGTAAATTCGCTCCACACGCTTTCCCGGGTGCGCAGCGACTGGCCCAGGTCACCGTGGGCCAATTGCGCGATGTAGTTGCCGTATTGAACGTACAAGGGCTTGTTCAGGCCAAGGCGCTCCATGGCCTCGGCGTGCATTTGGGGATCGACCCGCCGCTCTCCCATCATCACTTCCACCGGGTCTCCGGGGATCAGGCGTATGAGCGCGAACGTCAGCAAGGTGATGCCGAAGAAGGTGGGAATCAACAGTCCCACTCGGCGGGCAATAAAGCTCAGCATTTTAAGGTCATACCTCATCGGCCAGTACGGCCGAGGCGGGGGACGGTTAAACCGGCCCCCGCCTCGGAGCCCGCCGCTGGCCCGGGTAGGGCCGCGGCAGGTCGGTTATTACTTCACCTGGGTTGTGGCGAAGTTGTTATAGGTCATGGGGCTTATATAGAAGCCCTCGACGTTTTTACGGGTTGCGACGAACAGCTTGGGGTAGGCCAGGCTGATCCAGGGTTGCTCCTTTTGGAAAATCGCTTGGGCCTGTTTGTACAGCTCAGCCCGCTTGGCCGTGTCCGTTTCGGCCCGTGCCTGCGCCAGCAGGCTGTCGTACGCCGGGTTACACCAGCGCGCGGCGTTCTCCCCGCTCTTGGCCGCGTCGCAGCTTAGGTTGGGGCTTACGAAGTTGTCCGGGTCGCCGTTGTCGCCGGCCCAGCCGTAGAACACCAGGTCGTGCTCGCCCATTTTGGCACGCTTGACCATTTCGCCCCATTCCATGATGCGGATATCCGCCTTCAGGCCTACCTTGGCCATGTCCGCCTGCAGCAACTGGGCGGCCAGCGGTGGGTTGGGGTTGGTCACGCCACCGCCGTTGCGGGTGAACACGGTAAAGCTTTGCCCCTCCGGTACCCCAGCCTCTTTGAGCAGGGCTCGGGCCTTCTCCGGATCATGGGGAAGGTCGGCAAGTGTAGAGTCGAAACCCAGCAACGTCGATGGGTAAGGGCCGGTACCTACGGTGGCGTTGCCAGCACCGAACAAGGTGTTGACCAGGTTTGGCTTGTCCAGCGCCATGGCGATGGCCTGACGCACCCGCACATCGCTGAGGTATTTGTGGGACGTGTTCATGGCCACATAGCTCACCACCAGCGCTTCGAGCTCATCCACGCGCAGGTTGGGGTCAGCCTTGAGGGACTTGATATCGTCCGGCTTCGGGTACAGCGCTACCTGGCATTCATTGGCCTTGAGCTTCTGCAAACGCACGTTGTTGTCCACGGTGATGGCGAACACCAAAGGGTCTGCGGGCGGCTTGCCTTTGAAATACTCAGGGTTGGCCTTATACCGGATTTGCGCGTCTTTGTTGTAGCGCGTCAGGATAAACGGTCCGGTGCCGATGGGCTTGGTGTTCATATCGCCGGTTTTGCCCGCCTTGAGCAGTTGGTCGGCGTACTCGGCGGAGTAGATCGACGCAAAGCCCATGGCCATGTCCCGCAGGAAGGGCGACTCTGGATGGTTCAGCTCGAACACCACGGTATAGTCATCGGTTTTGCTCACGTTCTTGAGCAAATCCTTAAAGCCCATGGCCTCGAAATACGGGAAGCCCATGGGGGACTTATCGTGCCAAGGGTGCTTAGGGTCCAGTTGGCGCTGGAAGGTCCACACCACGTCATCGGCAGTGAATTCGCGGGTGGGTTTGAAGTAATCGGTGGTGTGGAACTTCACACCTTTACGCAGGTGGAACGTATAGGTTTTGCCATCCTCGGAAATGTCCCAGCGCTCGGCGAGCTGAGGTTCGATGTCGGTGCCGCCGGGCGTGAAGTCCACCAAGCGGTTGAACACCGTTTGTGAGGACGCGTCCGCGGTGGTGGCCGCGGTGTACTGGACGATGTCGAAGCCTTCGGGGCTGGCCTCGGTGCACACGACCAGCGGCTTGGCCGCCGCCAGTGCGCTAAGGCTGAACAATGCCGCGCCTACAGCAGCGCGCAAGGAATGGCTTGTCATGGGAGTCTCTCGTTTTCAGAACCAACAGGCCGTGGCGACGGTTTTATCCACCCGCCACCACGACGGTGCGCTTACAGGATGTTGAATGGAACCGTGGTAACGATCCGCAGTTCATTTTCGCTGCCATCTGGCTGCGCATGAACGATGCCTTGAGCATCTTTGTCCTTGCTACCACGGTGAGTGGTGTAGGTCGCACGGATGGTGGTGGCTTTAAGCGGGCCGCTCTGTACGGCATAGGAGGTACCTACACCGTATTCCTGGTGGTGTTCGCCATCCAGGGTTTTTACGTCATAACCTTTGTTACGTACGTTATCGTAGTGGGTACCGTCGATATCCCAGCCACGCGCGCTGTAAATGCTGAACTTCAGGCCAGGCACGCCGAACTTGCTCATATCCAGGCCGTAAGCGATCTGGAAGGACTTCTCGTTAGGGGCGTTGAAGTCCGAGAGCAAGGAGTTGGCCAGGAAGATGCCGTTGGTTTCGTGTAGGTAGTCGAAGTACTCGTTACCGTCCACTTGCTGCCAGGCCAGGGTCAGGCTGTGAGCGCCATGGGTACCGGTGAGGCTAAAGCTGTAGGTGTTGTTGTCGATGCTGCCCAGTTTTTTGCTGCCTTCATCCTTGGTCTTGTAGTAGTTCAAGGAGGAGGTCAGTGCAAAGACGTCAGCATCACCCAGTTCGTGGGTCAAACCGAAGTAGTACTGGTTCCAGAGGTCTTCAGCCTGGGTGGCGTAGAAGCTGGTTTCCAGGCTCTTGAGTGGCTTATACACCAAGCCTGCGGTATGCACGTGATCGGCAGTCGCGCCGTTACCGTATTCTGTGGTGAAACGGGTCAAGCTTTGCTCGGTCCGTGGCGAAACACGGTCGAAGGTGCCGAGGTCGAAGGTCAGGTTATCGAATTCGGCGCTGTGCAAGGCGACCCCTTCGAAGCTCGAAGGCAAGGCGCGGTTACCGATGCTGGCGACCATCGGCGTGTTCAGGGTCTGACGGCCAGCGGTCAGGATGGTGTTGGAGTAGCGCAATTTGAGGTTTCCCAAACCCAACTTGCTCCACTGGTCTACAGCGTCGCCATCGCTGTCCGCCAATGTACGGTTGCTACCGCCCACGATACGACCGTTGCCACGTTCCAAGGCCACTTCGTTATAGAGAGCGCCTTCAACGGCCACCCCTATGGTGCCCTGGGTGAAGCCCGAGGTGTAGTTGAGGATGGTGCCTTGGGTCCAGGTTGTACGATCGTTGGTTCTTTCAGAAACGCCGTTCGTTTTGGGAACCTTAAAGCGGCCGCCGTCGGTGTTTTTGAATTTCTCCTTGGCGAAGAAGTTACGCGTGGTCCCCGACAACGATTGCCCTTCGATAAAACCCGTGGCTTCGTCCTGAGCGCTGGTGCTTTTCACGGTCAGCGGCACGAAGTCCTGGCTGGCAGGTTCAGCCAGGGCGAAGGTGCTGAAGCTGCCGACGGCAAGGGCCAGCAAGGTGCGTTGGGTGGTTCTCATGGGTGGTAGCTCCTGATGTCTTTTTTTTTGCCAACGCCTTTTTCTGGCGCCGATCTCTTCTTGGCCTTTCCCTAGGGAAAAGGGTCGCCCTTCTGTTTTGCGCGAACAGAGGGGCCAGCGGCCGACTTTAAGCCGTGCCACCAAAGCGTTGCATCCGTGATTTCTTTGAAGCTTGTGCGAAATTTCAGCGCGCTGCCTGAGCATCAGGCAGCAACCGCCGCTCCCGGGCCTTCCCTGGCCACGGTGAGCGAACGGTTACGCTGGTAAGGAGATCAGTCCTTGATGCCAACCCCGTAGAAGGAGTTGAGGCCAAACGGGCTGATACGGAAATCAGTTACGTTGGCACGCATCGGTTGGTACACCGTGGAGTGCGCGATGGGGGTCATCGCCACTTGTTGTTTAAGCAGTTGTTGCGCCTGCTTGTACAGCTCGGTGCGCTTGTCTTGATCCGGAATGGCCTTGGCGGCCTGGATCAGTTTTTCGTAGTCCTGGTTGCAGAACTTGCCAAAGTTGTTGCCGTTGAACGCGGCGCAGCTGAACAGGGTGCCCAGCCAGTTGTCCGGGTCACCGTTATCACCGCTCCAGCCAATAAGCATGGCACCGGTTTCGCCATTCTTGGCGCGCTTGATGTATTCGCCCCATTCGTAGCTGATGATTTTGGCCTTGATACCCACTTGAGCCCAGTCGTTCTGGAGCATCTCAGCCATTTGCTTGGCGTTGGGGTTGTAAGGGCGCTGGACGGGCATGGCCCATAGCTCGATCTCGGTGCCTTCAGGTACGCCCGCTTCTTTGAGCAGTTCCCGAGCTTTTTTCGGGTCGTAAGGGGCATCCTTGATGCTGGTGTCATACGACCACTGGGTAGGGGGCATGGCGTTCACGGCCAACTGCCCGGCACCTTGATAAACAGCGTTGAGGATTTCCGGCTTGTTGACTGCCATGTCCAGCGCCTGGCGAACCTTCAGATCCTTCAGCCAGGGTTTGGTAACGTTGTAAGAGATGTAGCCCAGGTTGAAGCCAGCCTGGTGAGGCATTTGCAGGTTTTTGTCTGCTTCCAGCGGCTTGAGGTCTGCCGGGCGAGGGTAAGCGGTGACCTGGCACTCGTTTTTCTTGAGCTTCTGCATGCGCACCGAGGCATCGGTGGTGATGGCGAAGATCAGGTTGTCCACCTTCACGTCGTCAGGCTTCCAGTAGTCCTTGTTGCCCTTGAAACGGATCTGGGCGTCTTTCTGGTAGCGGCTGAACACGAAAGGCCCAGTGCCGATAGGCTGCTGGTTGATGTTCTGTGGCTTGCCTTCCTTGAGCAGCTTGTCGGCGTACTCGGCGGATTGGACCGAAGCGAAGCTCATGGCCAGGTTCTGGATGAACGCTGCGTCTACTGTTTTGAGGGTAAAGCGTACCGTGGCGTCATCGAGCTTCTCGAGCTTGATGATGTTCTCGTTCATACCCATGTCGGTGAAGTACGGGAACTCGGTAGGGTAGGCCTTACGGAACGGCATGTCTTTGTCGATCATGCGGTTGAAGGTGAAGAGCACGTCATCGGCGTTGAAGTCACGGGTAGGCTTGAAATAGTCCGTGGTATGGAATTTCACGCCAGAGCGCAGGTGGAACGTGTAGGTCAGGTGGTCATCGGAGATGTCCCAACTGGTGGCGAGCCCTGGCTCGACCTGAGTACCGCCGCGCTGGAACTGTACCAAGCGGTTAAAAACGGTTTCAGCGGAAGCGTCGAAATCCGTGCCGGTGGTGTACTGACCGGGGTCGAAGCCAGCCGGGCTCCCTTCCGAACAGAACACCAGGTTGGCCGCGGCTTGGCTCAGCGGAGTAACAGCGAGCAGGCCGGCACCGACCAGGAACGGAATGACTGCGTGTTTGAGCATGGTGGCCTCATTGTTGGCTTTTGTTCGAAAAGAGGAAGGCCTTATGGGCCTCCCTGCCGATACTTATGCAGGGCTCATACCGAATGCAATGCAAAAGGCTCGGAAGGTTCCGAAAATGCAGTACGGACGTACTGGAATGTCGCATAAATATAAATTTAATGCGATTTAAACGTTTGCGTGGCCGTTTCGCTGGGTATTTCGGCGTTACGCAAGGCGCCTTGGGCGGGGTATGCACCTTTTTGGTGCTAAGGCCTGTGAATACTGGGCCAAATGGGTAAACAGGGGGAAATCAGCCCAGTATGTGGCTCAATCCTGCGCAAGACGTTATGTGACATCTACAGGGTAATTGTGTAGATCCTCTACATCTGCAATTCGATGGTGCCGTCGGCGCTGACGGTGACTTCCGTAGTGCCCGCTTCTACATCCGGGGCTATTGCTTCGGCCCTGGCGGCCTTGAGCATGGGCATACGCAGGTAAGGCTGGGGCACACCGCTGCTATTGATGGTCAGGTTGACCACCTTGTAGGTCTGGTTACCCATGGCTTGGGCGGCGATGTGGGCGCGGGCCTTGAACGCCTCGATAGCATCCTTGATCAGCGCGTCTTCGTTTTGTTGTCGAGTAGCAGTGGCAATGCTGAAATCCATGCCACCGAGCTTGAGGCTTTGTTGCAGTTGGCCGGTGAGGCTGGCCAGGGCAGCAAAGTCCTGGCTTTCCAGGCGCAGCTCGCCACGCTCGCGCCAGGCTGTGATGTTCTGGCCCTTGTCGTCGTAGACCGGGTTGCTGTTCCGGCTGCCTTGGCGCACCGTTACGCCCTTGGCCTGACGGGCCTTGCCCAAGGCTTCATTGAGGCTTTTGGTTACGGTTTCGGCCAGGCGAGCTGGGTCGGTGTCCTGGGCTTCGCTATACAGCGTTACGCTCATCAGGTCGCGCGCCACTTCGCGGCTGGCTTCGGCATGCAGGGTGATCTGGTTGTAACGCGGCTCGTCGGCCAGGGCAGGTAGCGCGGCGGTGGCCAGGCAGGCGGCGAGGGCCGATGCAGCTAGTTTGTAAGGCATGGGGGCTTCCTTGAGTAACATTCAAAACCTGGGACTTTGCCACCCTGTGGGCGGTTCCTAAAGCTATGGCGCTTTGATGTAGCGCTGCCAAGCATAGGGGTTAGGCCGTTATACTCCCGTGGCCCATTTCAGTGCACCCTTACGGGAGAGAAGATGCTCGCCGCCGCGCCGCCACTATCGGCCACCCGCCAAAACCTCTGGCACCTCACAGGGGTGCGTATCCTGGTGCTGGCAGCCCAGGCAGGCTCCGTGGGCTTTGCTTACCTTACTCACCTGCTGCCCCTCCCCTGGTGGCAGCTGAGCATTACCTTGTGTTGCTCGGCCGTGCTCTGCGCCCTGACCGCGCTACGCTTGCACACCAGCCTGCCGGTGACCGAGCAGGAAAACGCCGTACAACTGGCCTGCGATTTATTGATCCACAGTGCGTTGCTGTATTACTCCGGCGGTAGTACCAACCCCTTCGTGTCTTATTACCTGGTGCCGTTGACCATCGCCGCGGTCACACTGCCTTGGGTGTATTCCCTGATTCTGTCGGGTTTGGCCCTGGCCAGTTATACCTTGCTGCTGGTGCAGTTCTATCCGCTGGAAACCGGCGTGGTGGCTCGGGAAAACCTGCAAATCTACGGTATGTGGCTAAGCTTTGCCCTGGCCGCCGCGGTGATCACCTTCTTCGCCGCGCGCATGGCCGAAGAATTGCGCCGCCAGCACGAATGGCGTGCCCAGCGCCGGGAGGAAGGCCTGCGAGATCAGCAACTGCTGGCCGTTGCCACCCAGGCCGCCGGTGCTGCCCATGAATTGGGCACGCCCCTGGCCACTATGAGCGTGCTACTCAAAGAGATGCGCCAGGACCATGCCGACCCTGCGCTACAGGACGACCTTCAGGTGCTACAAGACCAGGTCCAGCTGTGCAAACAAACCCTTCAGCAACTGGTACGGGCAGCCGAGGCGAACCGGCGCCAGGATGTCAGCGAGCAGGAGGTTACCGCCTGGCTGGGCGAAGCCTTGGACCGTTGGCACCTGATGCGGCCAGAAGCAAGCTATAAGCTGCATCGCCTGGCCCAGAGCGTTGCGCCAAAACTGTCGCCGCCAGCCGACCTCACGCAGGCGTTGCTGAACCTGCTCAACAATGCCGCCGACGCCTGCCCGGATAACCTCGAAGTGCGCCTGGACTGGGACGATGAAAACATCTTCATCAGTATTCGCGACCATGGGCCGGGTGTACCCCTGGCCATTGCCGAGCAAATCGGTAAACCTTTCTTCACCACCAAGGGCAAGGGCTTCGGCCTTGGCCTGTTTTTGAGCAAAGCCAGCGTGACGCGCGCCGGCGGCTCGGTAAAACTCTATAGTCACGAGGATGGGGGCACGCTCACCGAGCTTCGCCTGCCCCGTAACGCCTCAGGAGAACCACATGACTGACGAAACCCAGGCGCCAGACGGCGAAGAACTGCCCCATTTGCTGCTGGTGGACGACGACGCAACCTTTACCCGGGTGATGGCGCGGGCCATGGGCCGCCGGGGCTTTCGCGTAAGTACCGCGGGCTCCGCCGAGAATGGCCTGGAACTGGCCCAACACGACCTTCCCGATTACGCGGTGCTGGATCTGAAAATGGAAGGCGACTCCGGTTTGGTGTTGCTGCCCAAGCTGTTGGAACTGGACCCGGAAATGCGGGTGGTGATCCTCACGGGCTATTCGAGCATTGCCACCGCGGTGGAAGCGATCAAGCGCGGCGCCTGCAACTACCTGTGCAAGCCCGCCGACGCCGATGACGTACTGGCGGCCTTGCTCTCCGAGCACGCAGACTTGGATACCCTGGTGCCGGATAACCCTATGTCGGTTGACCGCTTGCAGTGGGAGCATATCCAGCGGGTATTGGCCGAGCACGAAGGCAATATCTCCGCCACGGCCCGTGCCCTGGGCATGCATCGGCGTACCTTGCAGCGCAAGTTGCAGAAGCGGCCGGTGCGGCGCTAAGCGTCGTTCGTGATACGCCGATATTTTCGTTCCCTGCCCGCCACCGGCCCCGTTGTCGGCCAGGTGGGCGTCTGGATGCTTTGAGCAAACTATGAATGATAACGCTGAATACTCCGCGGTGAACGATGCCGTACGCGGGCAGTTCTTGCGCCGCGTGTGGGAAATGACCACGCCGTACTGGCGTAGCGAGGAGAAGGGCAAGGCCTGGTTGCTCCTTCTAGCCGTGATTGGACTTTCTCTCTTCAGTGTGGGGATCTCTGTGATCCTCAACAAATGGAACCGTGACTTCTATAACTCGCTGCAGGATAAAAACCTCGAAGCCTTCACTCACCTGATTCTGTATTTCTGCCCTATTGCGGTGATTGCCATCCTGAGCGCCGTCTACCGTCTTTATCTGACACAGATGCTAACTATTCAATGGCGGCGTTGGCTTACTGAGCAGCACCTAAGCCGCTGGCTGGGTAGCAAAAACTACTATCACCTTGAAGCTGGCGCCTATACGGACAACCCTGACCAGCGCATCAGCGAAGACATCAACAGCTTTACCAGCACTACCTTGAGCCTCGGCATGGGGTTGCTGCGTACAGTGGTCAGCCTCGTGTCCTTTTCCATCATCCTCTGGGGGGTTTCTGGAAGTATCGAGGTGTTCGGAGTGACTATCCCAGGCTACATGTTCTGGGTTGCGCTCTTGTACGCCGTAATAGGCAGTTGGCTTACCCACTTGATCGGGCGCCGCTTGATCCCGTTGAATAACCGCCAGCAGCGCTATGAGGCGGACATGCGCTTCTCTATGATCAGGGTGCGTGAAAACGCCGAGAGCATCGCGTTGTATAACGGCGAAACAAATGAGCGCTCGCGTCTGGGCGACCGCCTGGGTCGTGTAGTTAGTAACTTCTGGTCGCTCATGCAAGTGCAGAAACGTCTTACCTTTTTCACCAACGGCTACGCGCAGATCGCGGTCATCTTCCCATTCGTAGTGGCAGCGCCTAGATACTTCTCTGGCAAGATCCAGCTCGGCGAGCTGATGCAGATCAACTCTGCCTTCGGCAACGTGCAAGAGAACCTCAGCTGGTTCATCGAAGCCTACGCCTCCCTGGCCGAATGGCGCGCCACCTGTGACCGTCTGCTCAGTTTCCGGCAGGCCATGGATGAAAACGAAGCCCGTGGGCAGCCCATTAATGTGCAGCCTCAGGGCCATAGCCTGAATGTAACCGGGCTTGAGTTGGGCCTGGCCGACGGCCGCGCACTGCTGTCGAAGGCCAGCCTGGAGGTAGCACCGGGTGAGCGGGTAATGCTTAGCGGGCGTTCGGGCAGCGGCAAAAGTACGCTGTTGCGCGCACTGGGCGGGTTGTGGCCACGGGGTGAAGGCAAGATTGACCTGCCCACCGAGCGCACGCTATTCCTTCCGCAAAAGCCCTACTTGCCTATCGGCAGCCTGAGGGAGGCGCTGAGCTATCCGCTGGCGGGGGATGCCTACGCCACCGAGGCCTATCAGCAGGCGCTAGAGCAGTGCCGCTTGGGCCACCTGGTGGGCCGGCTGGACGAAAGCAATCACTGGCAGCGCTTGCTCTCGCCGGGTGAGCAGCAGCGCTTGTCATTCGCCCGCGCCCTGCTGTACCGCCCACAGTGGCTGTTCCTCGACGAGGCCACCTCAGCCATGGACGAAGAGGACGAAGCCGCGCTGTACGACGGCCTGATCAAGCAGTTGCCTGGCTTGAGCATTCTCAGCGTGGGCCATCGTAGTAGCCTGCGGCGTTTCCACCCTCGTCAGGTACGTATTGAAGGCGGCCAACTGCGCGCCGAGCAGGTGAATACATCGGGCGCGGTCTGAGGTGATGGCGCACAGCGCTTTTGCGCTATGATGGGCCGTGATCAATCCGAGACCGCGTTACCTATGGACAATCAGAGCGTCGCGCTACGCGCCCGCAAGAAACCCCGCAGCCTCGCTCAGGAATTGGTAGCAATACTGAGCGAGCGCATTCGTAACGGTGACCTCAAGCGTGGTGACAAGCTGCCCACTGAATCGGCCATCATGGAAGAGCAGGGCGTTAGCCGCACCGTGGTGCGCGAGGCGATCTCTCGGTTACAAGCCGCCGGCCAGGTGGAAACCCGCCACGGCATTGGCACCTTCGTGCTGGATACGCCAAGCCCCAGCGGTTTTCGCATCGACCCGGCCACCATCGTTACCCTGCGTGACGTGCTGGCCGTGTTGGAGTTGCGTATCAGCCTGGAGGTTGAATCCGCGGGCCTTGCCGCTCATCGCCGCTCGGATGAGCAACTGCTGGCCATGCGCGCGGCCCTGGATGCGCTGAACGAAAGCGCCGCCCATGCCACGGACGCGGTGGCCTCGGACTTCCAGTTTCACCTGAGCATTGCCCTGGCTACAGGCAACCGCTATTTCACCGATATCATGACTCACCTGGGCACCAGCATCATCCCCCGCACGCGTTTGAATTCAGCGCGGTTGGCCCATGACGATCAGCAGCATTATATGACCCGCCTAAGCCGCGAACACGAAGAGATCTTCGACGCCATCGCCCGCCAAGACGCCGACGCCGCTCGCGCGGCCATGCGCCTGCACCTTACCAACAGCCGCGAGCGCCTGCGCCAGGCCCACGAAGAAGCCGCCGCCAACCCGGCTTAAGGTAGCCCGGCGCGGCCCTTTCTGTAGCAGCTAGCGAATTGGCGGCTGCGGTCTTCACCTCCGTCTTGCCACCGTGTTGAACCGGTCGCAGGCCAAGGCCTGCTGCTACGGGCATTACTTTCCTCCGGTAGCAGCCTGGCTTGCTAGCGATCAGCCATGCCACGCATCGCGCTTGTATCTCCCTCAATGTAGTTGTACGATGACTTACAACACTGGCACTTGCCGGTTTTCGTTCTCAGCGCACCAGGGTGTTCACAACAATGACTCCACAAGAACTTAAGTCCATCCTTTCCGCCGGCCTGCTGTCTTTCCCGGTGACCGACTTCGACGCCAAGGGCGACTTCAATCGCGCCGGTTATATCAAGCGCCTGGAATGGCTCGCCCCCTATGGCGCCAGCGCGCTCTTCGCTGCCGGCGGCACCGGTGAGTTCTTCTCCCTGGCCGCTAGCGAATACTCAGAAGTCATCAAAACAGCAGTGGATACCTGTGCCACCAGCGTCCCAATTCTCGCGGGCGTAGGCGGCTCCACCCGCCAGGCTATCGAATATGCGCAAGAAGCCGAGCGCCTGGGCGCCAAAGGCCTGCTGTTGCTGCCGCACTACCTGACCGAGGCCTCTCAGGACGGCGTGGCCCTTCACGTGGAAGCGGTGTGCAAGGCTGTAAACATTGGCGTGATCGTTTACAACCGTAACGTCTGCCGCCTCAATGCCGTGCAGTTGGAGCAGTTGGCCGAGCGTTGCCCTAACCTGATCGGTTACAAGGATGGCCTGGGCGACATCGAACTGATGGTGAGCATTCGCCGTCGCTTGGGCGACCGCTTCAGCTATCTGGGTGGCCTGCCCACCGCCGAGGTGTACGCGGCGGCCTACAAGGCCCTGGGTGTGCCGGTCTATTCGTCGGCAGTATTCAACTTTGTGCCGAAGTTGGCCATGGACTTCTACCACGCTATCGCTGCCGACGACCACGTTGCCGTGGGCAAGATGATTGATGACTTCTTCCTGCCTTACCTGGACATCCGTAATCGCAAGGCCGGTTACGCCGTGAGTATCGTCAAGGCGGGCGCCAAGATCGCCGGCTACGATGCAGGCCCGGTCCGCACCCCGCTGACCGACCTCACCCGCGAAGAGTACGAAATGCTCGCCGCCCTGATGGACAAGCTTGGCCCGCAGTAACGCCTAGATTGAGCATTCAAGCGCGCCTTCGGGCGCGCTTTTTCGTTAGGCTGACTTATCATGCAAAGACCGATAACGGATAACGGACCGTCGCGCCCATGTTAGGGACTTTCCTGGAAACGCTGAACATCACCGCACCGGTGTTCGCGATGCTGTTCATGGGCCTGTTGCTCAAGCGGGTACGCTGGATCGACGACGGTTTTATCAAGGTGGCGTCGGAGTTGGTGTTCAACGTTACCATGCCCTGCCTGCTGTTTTTAGGGATCATCCACGCCAACCTCAACGAGGCCCTGCAACTGGGGGTGATGCTGTACTTCGGCGTGGCGACGGTGGTGAGCTTTGGTTTGATCTGGCAGTGGGCGCGCTGGCATTGCCCGGAGGCGGACCGGGGCGTCTACGTGCAGGGGTGCTTTCGCGGTAATAACGGCATTATTGGCTTAGCCCTTGCAGCCAGCATGTACGGGGATTACGGCATTGCCGTGGGGTCGATCCTGGCGGCGGTGATGATTGTGCTGTACAACAGTTTGTCGTCCGTGGTGCTGGCCTATTACAGCCCAACGATGAAATCGGACCCAGTCAGCCTGGCCTTGGGGGTATTGCGCAACCCGTTGATTCTTGGGGTGCTGGCGGCGGTGCCTTTTGTCATCTGGCAACTGCCCTTGCCGGGCTGGATTGACGCCTCTGCCCAGTACCTTGCCAACATGACGCTCCCCCTGGCGCTAATCTGCATTGGCGGCACGCTGTCGTTGTCGGCATTAAGGGCAGGTAGCCGCCTGGCCCTGAGCGCCAGCATGGTCAAGATGGTGGCCTTGCCCTTGGTCTCTACGCTAGGCGCGTGGCTATGCGGCTTTAGAGGGGCCGACTTAGGGATTCTTTTCTTGTATTTCGGGGCCCCTACGGCGTCGGTCAGCTATGTGATGGCCAGGGCCGCCAATGGTAATTACCGGCTGGCAGCGACCATCGTGGTGGTGACCACGCTCACAGCCATCGTTACCACTAACGTGGGTATCTTTCTATTGCATTGGGCCGGCTGGATCTAACGCCCAAGGGCGCTACGGTATTGGCGCCAGGCGGCGAGGCTCACCAGTACCGCCAACGTGGGCAGTACGTACTTTTCAAGCCAACGTTCCATGCGCACCGCCAACAGCATATCCGTACTGAAGGCGATCAGGTGCACGCCAAAGAGCGCATACAAGGCCAGCAGCAATAGCCCTTCCAGGCGGCTGAGGCGATAACCCAACCGGAACAGCACCCACGCCAGCACCGCTGCGCCTAGCAGCACGGGCAGTTCGAACACCAGGCTATTGGGGGATACCGATAGCCCGGCAGGGCTGGCTAATACCGTGATGGCCAGCACCACGGTAAGGTTGCACAGGCTGCTGCCGATCACGTTGCCCACCGCCAGCTCCCGCTCGCCGCGCCAGGTGGCCAACAGCGACAGCAATAACGCAGGCAAGGAGGCGCACACGGCCATTATCGTTAGCCCCATCACGCGCTCCGATAGCCCTAGCTCATTGGCGAAGACCACGGTGGCGCTGACCAGGCACTGCCCACCCAGAGCGAGCAGGGCTATACCCGCCACCACCCGCAGGGTGGCAGCCAGGGGCGAGCGCTGCCTACTGGGGCCAGAGGGCGCCGGGCGGCCTTTGCGGCGGAATTGCCAGGCCAGTATGCCCAGGTACAGCGCCCAGCTCGCCAGTAGCAAGGTTGCTTCCAGTGGGCTCAAGTGCTGGTCCAAGGTCAGCAGGTAGAGCAGGGCGGCTGCCCCTATCACCAGCGGAAGGTCCAGGCGCACTACCGGCAACGATACCCGTAAGGGCACGATCAGTGCGCATAACCCTAGAATGACCAACAGGTTGAACAGGCTGCCGCCGACCAGGCTTCCCACGGCTACATCCGGTGCCCCCGCGTTCACTGCCCCCAACCCGACCACCAGCTGTGGCGCGCTGCTGCCCAGGGCCATCAGTGATAAACCCGCCACCAATGGCCGCACCCTGGCGCGTTCGGCCAAGCGCAGCGCGTTACGCACCGTAAGTTCGGCGCCTAGCACCAGCAAAAGTAGGCCCAGTGCAAATTGCAGCAGGCTTAAGGGAGGTAATGAAGCAAGCTCGGCGATAGCGATACCCTTTCTGAATGCCGTTGAGCGTTGATTCGCCAGCTGTGCTGGCGCCTACGGGGGGAGCCAGCGGGTGAAGGTCGGTCAGCCTTCGAGCTTGCGCTTGAGTACTTCGTTCACCTGTTGCGGGTTGGCTTTGCCCTTGGAGGCTTTCATCGCCTGGCCCACGAAGAACCCGAACATCTTGCCGCGCTTGGCTTCGTCGGCGGCGCGGTATTGCTCCACCTGTTCGGCATTAGCCGCCAGCACGTCGTCGAGCACTTTTTCGATGGCGCCAGAGTCGGTGACCTGCTTCAGGCCGCGGGCTTCGATGATCTGGTCCGCGGTGCCTTCGCCATTGGCCATGGCTTCGAACACCACCTTTGCGATTTTCCCGGAAATGGTGTTATCGCGGATGCGCACCAGCATGCCGCCCAACTGCTCGGCGGTGACCGGGGCCTGGTCGATGTCTATGCCCAGCTTGTTGAGCAGGCTGCCCAATTCCACCATTACCCAGTTGGCCGCCAGTTTGGCGTCGCCGCCCAAGGCTGCGACCTGCTCGAAGTAATCGGCCTGTTCACGGCTGGACGCCAGCACCGTGGCGTCATAGGCAGAGAGCCCATACTGGCTCTGGAAACGCTCGCGCTTTTGCGGCGGCAACTCAGGCAAGGAAGCGCGCACCTGTTCAAGGAAGGCGCTTTCGATTACCACTGGCAGCAGGTCTGGGTCTGGGAAGTAACGGTAGTCGTTCGCCTCTTCCTTGCTGCGCATGGAGCGGGTTTCGTCTTTGTTGGGGTCGTACAGGCGGGTTTCCTGCACCACCTTGCCACCGTCTTCGATCAGCTCGATCTGGCGCTGGATCTCGGTATTGATGGCACGCTCGATAAAGCGGAACGAGTTGACGTTCTTGATCTCGCAGCGGGTGCCGAACTCAGCCTGGCCCTTGGGGCGAATGGACACGTTGCAATCGCAGCGCAACGAGCCTTCGGCCATGTTGCCATCGCAGATGCCCAGGTAGCGCACCAGGGCGTGAATGGCCTTGACGTAGGCTACCGCCTCCTTGGCACTGCGCATGTCCGGTTCCGAGACGATCTCCAGTAGCGGGGTACCCGCGCGGTTCAGGTCGATTCCCGAGGCGCCCTGGAAGTCTTCATGCAGGCTTTTGCCGGCGTCTTCCTCCAAGTGCGCGCGAGTCACGCCGATACGCTTGGTGGTGCCGTCTTCCAGGGTGATGTCCAGGTAGCCCTTGCCCACGATCGGGTGGTCCATCTGGCTGATCTGGTAGCCCTTGGGTAGATCGGGGTAGAAGTAGTTCTTGCGCGCGAACACGTTCTGCTGGCCGATTTCGGCGTCGATGGCCAGGCCGAACATCACTGCCATGCGTACCGCTTCCTCGTTGAGCACCGGCAGCACGCCAGGCATGCCCAGGTCGACGAGGCTGGCCTGGGTGTTGGGCTCGGAGCCGAATGTGGTGGCGCTGCCGGAGAAAATCTTCGATTGGGTGGCGAGCTGGGTATGAATCTCCAGCCCGATCACAACGTCCCATTGCATGCTGTATGTCTCCTCAGAACCCTTCCGGCGACTGGGTATGCCAATCGGTGACTTGCTGGTAGCGGTGCGCGATGTTCAGCAGCCGCCCTTCCTGGAAGTAGGGCGCGAGCAGTTGCGCGCCCACTGGCAGGCCGTCGGCAAAGCCTACCGGCATGGACAGCCCCGGCACACCGGCCAGGTTGGCGGTGATGGTGTACACGTCTTCCAGGTACGCGGCCACCGGGTCGTGGCCCTTGGCGCCAAGCTTCCAGGCCGGGTTAGGCGTGGTAGGGCCCAGAATCACGTCTACCTCCTGGAAAGCAGCCATGAAGTCGTTCTTGATCAGCCGGCGGATGCGCTGGGCCTTGAGGTAGTAGGCATCGTAGTAACCCGCTGACAAGGCATAGGCCCCGACCATGATGCGCCGTTGCACTTCGGGCCCGAAACCTTCGCCACGGGAGCGTTTGTACAGGTCGGTGAGGTCCACTGGGTTTTCGCAGCGGTAGCCGAAGCGCACGCCATCGAAGCGCGACAGGTTGGAGGAGGCCTCGGCTGGCGCGATCACGTAATACGCGGGGATCGCATGCTGCATGTTGGGCAGGCTGATGGGCTTGATTACCGCGCCGAGCTTTTCCAGTTCCCGCAGGCTGGCTTCCACTCGCTCGGCGATGCGTGGGTCCAGCCCCGCCCCGAAGTATTCCTTGGGTACGCCAATGCGCAGGCCTTCCAGGGAATCGTTCAGGGTGGCGCTGTAGTCAGGCACCGGCTCGTCGATGCTGGTGGAATCCTTCGGGTCGAAGCCGGCCATGCCTTGCAGCAGCAACGCGCAGTCTTCGGCGCTGCGGGCCATGGGGCCGGCTTGGTCGAGGCTGGAGGCGTAGGCGATCATGCCCCAGCGCGATACCCGGCCATAGGTAGGCTTGAGCCCGGTCAGATTGGTGAATGCAGCGGGCTGGCGAATGGAACCGCCGGTATCGGTGCCAGTGGTCACGGGCAACAGCCGCGCGGCCACGGCAGCGGCGGAACCGCCCGACGAGCCGCCAGGCACGTGTTCCAGCTGCCAGGGGTTTTTCACCGGCCCGTAGTAGCTGCTTTCGTTGGCCGAGCCCATGGCGAACTCGTCCATGTTGGTTTTGCCCAGTGTCACGGTCCCGGCGACGGCGAGCTTCTCTACCACGGTGGCATTGTAGGGGGCCTGGAAGTTATCCAGCATGCGCGAACCACAACTGGTGCGCACGCCTTGGGTGCAGAACAGGTCTTTATGGGCCAACGGGGCGCCAAGCAGTGGGTGGTTTTCACCCGCGGCACGACGGGCATCGGCGGCGCGCGCCTGCTCGAGGGCCAGGGTTTCGGTCACGGTGATGAAGGCATTGAGATGCGGATCGAGCGCCTGGATGCGGGCGAGCAGGGCGCGGGTAAGCTCTTCGCAAGAGAAGTGCTTGGCGGCGAGGGCGCGGGCGATCTCGGCCAGGGTCAAATGATGCATGGCAGGCTGTTTTCCCTTACTCGATGACTTTCGGTACCAGGTACAGGCCGCTCTCGACGGCCGGTGCGATGGCCTGGTAGGCGTCACGCTGGTTATGTTCGGTGACCTGATCGGGCCGCAAGCGTTGGTGGGCTTCCAGGGGGTGGGCCAGGGGCGAGACCGCTTGGGTGTCCACCGCCTGCATCTGGTCGGCCAGGCTCAAGATGCTATTGAGAGCCTCTAGGGTGTGGGGTAGATCGGCCTCGTTCAGCCCAAGGCGGGCCAAGTGGGCGATCTTTTCCACGTCGGAGCGTTCGAGCGCCATGGGGGATCTCCAGGAGAAAGCGGGCGGAAACGGTCCGCCCAGCGGGGCACTTGACCGCGAAAATACGACCACGACGCCGTGATCGTGTGGCGGTGTGCCCGGAAAAACAGCCAATTTAACATATTGGCGCCTTGCCCAAAATCCCTGCCGTTGTTAGAGTTTGCCGCACTTTTTTACCCACGCGTTGCCAGGGTCTCTTTTCCATGTTCAAGAAACTGCGTGGCATGTTTTCCAGCGATCTGTCCATCGACCTGGGAACAGCCAACACCCTTATTTACGTGCGTGAGCGCGGTATCGTCCTGAATGAGCCCTCTGTGGTTGCTATACGCACACACGGCAACCAGAAGAGCGTTGTGGCTGTCGGCACCGAGGCCAAACGCATGCTCGGCCGTACTCCGGGTAATATTGCAGCCATTCGTCCGATGAAAGACGGCGTGATCGCCGATTTCAGCGTGTGCGAAAAAATGCTCCAGTACTTCATCAACAAGGTCCACGAAAACAGCTTTCTGCAGCCCAGCCCTCGGGTGCTGATCTGCGTACCCTGCAAGTCCACCCAGGTAGAACGTCGCGCCATTCGTGAATCGGCCCTCGGTGCCGGTGCCCGCGAAGTATTCCTGATCGAGGAGCCCATGGCGGCCGCTATCGGCGCCGGCTTGCCGGTAGAGGAAGCACGCGGTTCGATGGTTGTGGATATCGGCGGTGGTACTACTGAAATCGCCCTGATTTCCCTCAACGGTGTGGTGTATGCCGAATCCGTTCGGGTCGGTGGCGATCGCTTCGATGAGGCCATCGTGACCTATGTGCGCCGCAACTACGGCAGCCTGATCGGTGAATCCACCGCCGAGCGCATCAAGCAAGAGATCGGTACCGCCTATCCAGGTGGTGAAGTGCGCGAAGTCGATGTGCGCGGCCGCAACCTGGCCGAGGGCGTACCTCGTGCCTTCACGCTTAATTCCAGCGAAGTGCTCGAAGCGCTACAGGAATCCTTGGCGACTATCGTGCAAGCGGTCAAGAGCGCGCTGGAGCAGTCCCCGCCAGAACTCGCTTCGGACATCGCCGAGCGCGGTCTGGTACTCACGGGCGGCGGCGCGCTGCTGCGTGACCTGGACAAACTTCTGGCTCAGGAAACCGGCTTGCCGGTGATCGTGGCCGAGGACCCGCTCACCTGTGTTGCCCGTGGCGGTGGCCGCGCGCTGGAAATGATGGACAAGCACACCATGGATTTGCTCTCCAGCGAATGATCCAGGGTGCCGCCCGGTCGGTTACAGTAGCGCCTCCCGGTGCTGATGTAGTGGCCGGGCGCTTGCGTTTTCCGTTATTGCCGCGGCGTCGATCCATGACTGACCTTCCGTTCCCCTTCCCAGGAGGAACAGCCCATTAAACCGCTGTTCGCCAAGGGCCCCTCACTGGGTGTGCACCTGTTGGTGTTGGCCGTGCTATCGGTCGCCCTGATGGTGGTCGACGCCCGTTTCACGTTGCTCAAGCCTGTGCGCAGCCAGATGTCGCTGGTACTGATGCAGTCTTACTGGATCACCGACCTGCCGCAACGTATGTGGCAGGGCGTAGCGAGCCAGTTTGGCAGCCGCACCGAGTTGATCGCCGAGAACGAAAAGCTCAAGACCGAGGCCCTGCTGCTGCAAGGCCGCCTGCAAAAACTGGCAGCCCTGACCGAGCAGAACGTGCGGCTGCGCGAGTTGCTCAACTCCTCCACCTTGGTGAACGAAAAGGTTGAGGTAGCCGAATTGATCGGCATGGACCCTAACCCCTTTACCCATCGCATCCTGATTAACAAGGGCGAGCGCGACGGGGTATTTTTGGGCCAGCCGGTGCTCGACGCGCGAGGTTTGATGGGCCAGGTGGTGGAGCTGATGCCCTATGCCGCCCGAGTGTTGCTGCTCACCGACAGCACCCATAGCATCCCGGTACAGGTAAACCGCAATGGCCTGCGCGCGATTGCCAGTGGCACTGGCAACCCCGAACGGCTCGAATTACGCCATGTGGCCGATACCGCTGACATCAAAGAAGGCGACCTGCTGGTCAGCTCCGGGCTGGGCCAACGGTTCCCGGCGGGTTACCCGGTAGCCACGGTCAAGGAGGTGATTCACGATTCCGGCCAGCCCTTCGCTATCGTAAGGGCGGTACCCACTGCGGCGCTTAACCGTAGCCGCTATGTTCTGTTGGTGTTCTCGGACAGCCGCACCCCTGAACAACGCACCTCCGATGCCCAGGCTGAAGAAGGCGCTACCCCGGCTACAACCCCTGGCGCCCCCGCGGGCAGTGCACCGGCCGCTACCTCCAGCCATGCGCCTGAAGCGGCGGCGGTACCGGGCGCGGCCTCCACGGCCCATCCCGCCACTCCGGCCACCGGGGCGCACTCCACCGCGCCTGCCAGTGCGCCGGCAGCTACCCCCGCGCCACAGGCCGCGCCCACTAAAACGCCAGCGGCCAGCCACCCGGCGCGTAGCGCACCGGCTAGCCCAGCAGGAGCGCATTGATGGTCAATACCCGGCGCAACCACGGCTGGATCATCTGGCTGACCTTCGCTATCGGCCTGCTACTGAGCGTATCGCCCCTACCGCAGTTCATGGAGGTGCTACGGCCTTTGTGGCTCGGCCTGCTGCTGGCGTTCTGGAGCCTGAACGTACCGAGCAAGGTAGGCATCACCACTGCGTGGGTGTTGGGGCTGGCCGAGGATGTACTCTATGGCACCTTGCTGGGCCAGAACGCGCTGATCCTCAGCCTGACCACCTTCCTGATTCTGTCCTTGCAGCAACGCATGCGGATGTTCCCCATGTGGCAGCAGAGCCTGGTGATCTTCGTGGTACTCGGGGTTACTCAGTTGGCGCAGCTGTGGCTCAGCGCGCTGACTGGTAACCGCCAGCCCACGTTGGCGCTGCTGCTGCCGGCCGTGGTCAGCGCGCTGCTATGGCCGTGGGTCAGCTACGGGCTGCGAGGCCTGCGCCGGCGTTTCAATATCAATTAGCGCGTTCTTGGCTGAGACAAAAGGAATTGCCCCATGAGGAGCCTCTACCTGGCTTCCGCTTCACCCCGGCGCCGTGAGCTGCTGACGCAGATTGGCATGGCCTTCACCCAAGTGGCCGCCAGCATCGACGAAACCCCACTGCCCGGGGAAGCGCCCGAAGCCTATGTACGGCGCCTGGCTGTGGGCAAAGCTGCCGCTGGGTTGCTAGCCAGCCCAGCTGGCGCAGTGGTGCTGGGTGCTGACACAGCCGTAATCCTGGATGAGCAGATCCTCGGCAAACCAACGGGCGCCAACGACGCCCGGCGCATGCTAACCGCCCTCGGCGGCCGCCAGCACCGCGTGCTCACCGCGGTGGCGGTATGCGCTACGGATGCGGTGGAGCAGTGTTGCGTCAGTAGCCAGGTACGCTTCAGGGCCATTTCTTCCGAGGAGATCGACGCCTACTGGGCCAGCGGCGAGCCTGCGGACAAAGCCGGGGCCTATGCCATTCAGGGCCTGGGCGCGGTGTTCGTGGAGGCCATCGAGGGCAGCTATTCTGCCGTGGTGGGCCTGCCCTTGTGCGAAACCGCCGCGTTGCTGGCCCGCTTCGGTATTGCCTGCTGGCAACCCGGCAATTGCTCATGAGGCTACGCTGGCGTCGCGCCGCGGCGCCAGTGCGGGCATCATGGGGCAACCATCCTGACGAGAGCCTGTCATGAGCGAAGAAATCCTCATCAACATCACGCCGATGGAATCCCGTGTAGCGGTGGTGGAAAACGGTGTATTGCAGGAAGTGCACGTGGAGCGCACTCAGCGCCGTGGCATCGTTGGGAATATCTACAAGGGCAAGGTGGTGCGGGTGTTGCCCGGCATGCAGGCCGCCTTTATCGACATCGGCCTGGAGCGCGCGGCCTTTATCCACGCCTCGGAGATCTCCCTGCGCGAAGGCTCGGCGGTGGAAACCATCAGCGCGCTGGTGCATGAAGGCCAGAGCCTGGTGGTGCAGGTGACCAAAGACCCTATTGGCTCCAAGGGCGCGCGGCTGACCACCCAGCTCTCGATCCCGTCCCGTTACCTGGTGTATATGCCCCGCACCAGCCATGTGGGCATTTCCTTGAAAATCGAGGAAGAGGCCGAGCGCGAACGCCTCAAACAGGTGGTGAGCGATTGTGTGGCCAAAGAGGCGATACAGGAGACTGGCGGGTTTATCTTGCGCACCGCCGCCGAGGGGGCCAGGGCCGAAGAAATCCTGATGGATATTCGCTACCTGCGAAGGCTTTGGGACCAGATTGCCGCGCAGATCAAAACCGTTGGCGCGCCCACGGTGATCTACGAAGACCTGGGCCTGGCCCTGCGCACCCTGCGCGACCTGGTGAACCCGAAAATCGAGAAAATCCGCATCGACTCCCGGGAAACCTTCCAGAAAACCACCCAGTTCGTGGGCGAGCTGATGCCGGAAATCGCCGACCGCCTGGAGCATTACCCTGGCGAGCGGCCCATCTTCGACCTGTACGCGGTGGAGGATGAAATCCAGCGGGCCCTGGAGCGCAAGGTGCCGCTTAAATCCGGCGGTTACCTGGTGGTGGACCTGGCCGAGGCCATGACCACCATCGACGTGAATACCGGCGCCTTCGTGGGCCATCGCAACCTTGAGGAAACCATCTTCAAGACTAACCTGGAAGCAGCCACCGCCATCGCTCGCCAGCTGCGGCTGCGCAATATCGGCGGCATCATCATTATCGACTTCATCGACATGGAAGACGAAGAGCACCAGCGCCAGGTATTACGTACCCTGGAAAAACAGCTGGAGCGAGATCACGCCAAGACCAACATCATCGGCATTACCGAGCTGGGGCTGGTGCAGATGACCCGCAAGCGTACCCGGGAAAGCCTGGAGCAGGTGCTGTGCGAGCCCTGCGCCTGCTGCCAGGGCCGAGGCAAGCTGAAAACCCCGGAAACCGTGTGCTATGAGATTTTCCGGGAAATCCTTCGCGAGGCGCGTGCTTACCAGGCAGAAGGGTATCGGGTGCTGGCTAACCAAAAAGTGGTCGACCGGCTGCTGGACGAAGAGTCAGGCAACGTAGCCGAGCTGGAAACCTTCATTGGCCGCACCATTCGCTTCCAGGTAGAGAGCATGTACTCCCAGGAACAATACGACGTGGTGCTGCTCTGAGTCAGTTGCGTAACGGTACAAGGGCCTGGGCATGGCGCGTTTGACACAGGTTGTAGGCGCGCTCGTTCGCTGGGGCCTTGGCGCCTGCGCGCTGTGCCTGGTTTTGCTCGCACTGTATGTCAGCCTGGGCCGGCAGCTGTTGCCCATGGTTAGCGAATACCGCCTGGCCCTGGCTACCAAGGCCAGCGAGGCGCTGGGCCTGCCGGTGGAAGTCGGCCGGCTCGAAGGGGCCTGGGCTGGGCTGGCGCCAGTATTGACCGTACGCGACGTTACCCTGGGAAGCGGGCAGGGCGCGGTTCACCTGGATCAAGTGCGGGTGGTGCCTGGCCTGTGGCGCAGCCTGGTCACCCTTACACCGCATATCGCCACCTTGCAGGTCGAAGGCTTGCAGCTGACCCTGGAACAAGCCAGCGACGGCCAATGGGCCTTGCAGGGCCTACCTCGGCATGAAGACAACAGCCCTCCAGACCCCGCCCAGGCGCTGCAGCGCCTGCGTCAGTTGGGTGAGCTGACCTTGCTGGACAGCCAGCTCACCCTCAAGCCCTGGCAGCAAGACCCTCTCGCCTTTACCTATTTGGGGCTGAGCCTACGGTCAGTGCTGGGTGAGGAACGCCTGGACCTGCGCCTGCATTTGCCCGACGGCAAGCCAGTAGCCGCGCAACTGCGCGCGCGTATCCCAGGCACGGACTGGCAGGCCGCCTCCGTACAGGGCTACCTGAGCGTGCCGCAAAGTGACTGGGCCAAGTGGTTACCCCCAAAGTTGACCGGCCAATGGCGCTTCGAAGCCCTGCAGGCCGGTGGCGAGTTGTGGGTGGACTGGAACGCCTGGCAGCTGAGCAGTGCTACCTTGCGGCTAAATGCGCCGCAGGTGCGTGGCAGTGTGACAGGCCGCCCAACCGCCAGCCTCGACGACCTGGCCTTAAGCGCCTGGGTACGCCGCGAAGGCGAGGGCTATACCCTCATGGCCCAGCCCTTGGCCATGACCCTTGGCAAACAGCGCTGGGCAAGTCGGCTCAACGCCACACAAACCGGGGATGACTGGCAGGTGCAGGCCGACCGTGTGGAGCTGGCGCCGCTCTTGCCGCTGCTCGACGCGTTTGCCCCCTGGCCGGACAAAGCCGCGCTGGCCGTGGACAGCCTCAAGCCTAGCGGCTCGCTGCGCAACCTGCAGCTCACACTTCGCCCCAAGGCCCAAGGCGACAGCCGCCTGGCCTTTGCCGCCAATCTGGATAATGTCGCCTTCCAGCCTTACCACAATGCCCCAGGCGCGGCCAACGTCAGTGGCAGCATCAGTGGCGACCTGGGCCAGGGTGAGCTGCTACTGGCCAGCGAACGATTCATGCTCCATCTATGGCCTATTTTCAAGCAGCCCTGGCATTACCAGGACGCCCACGCTCGCGTGGGCTGGCGGCTGAACAGCGACGGCTTCAGCCTGGTGGCGCCGGTGATCCAAGTGCGCGGCGAGGAAGGGCAGATAGCGGCGGACTTTATGATCCGCCTGCCCTTCGGCGAGGGGTTGGAGCCCTATATGGACCTGCGCGTGGGGCTGCATGATGGCGATGGCCGCTTTACCCCCAAATACCTGCCCGAGGTACTAAGCCCGCAAGTGGCAGACTGGCTGCGCACCGCCGTACAGCAGGGTAAGGTCAACGAAGGGTATTTCCAGTACCAAGGTAGCCTGGCCCATGGCGCGCCCGATCACGCGCGCAGTATTTCGCTGTACTTCGACGTGAGCGACGCCACCCTTGCATTCCAGCCGGGCTGGCCACTGCTGACCGGAGTAGAAGGCAAGGTGGCGATGCAGGATGGTGACGTGCGCATCGATGCCAACCGGGGCCGTTTGTTGGAAACCGCCCTGAGCGAGGTGCAGGTTCGCGTTCCGCCTGCGTCTGAGGGGCAGGCGGCTCACCTGAGCGTTCAAGGCGCCTTCGATGGCCCATTGGGTGATGGCATTAAACTGCTGCAAACGGCGCCTATCGGCACTGGTGAGATGTTCGCCGGCTGGCAAGGGGAAGGTCCGTTAAAAGGGCGGGTAGACCTGGACATCCCCTTGGCCCATGGTCAACTTCCCAAGGTAGGGGTGGACTTCAACACCAGCGGCGCGCGTTTGAAAATCGCCGAGCCTGCCTTGGAGCTGAGCCAACTCAAGGGTGCGTTCCGCTTCGATCTGGATAAAGGCTTGGCTGGCCAGGGCGTGAGCGGGCAAGCCCTGGGCAAGGCATTTACCGCCACCTTGGAAGCCAAAGGTAACGCCGACGCGCCGTTGACCGAAATCAATGTCAACAGCCGGGTCGAGGTAGCCACCTTGAGTGACTGGCTGGGTTACAAGCAGCCGGTGCCTGCCAGTGGCGAGTTCCCCTACCAACTCAAATTGAGTCTGGGGCAACACAGCCAGCTGAACATCGATTCAAACCTCAATGGCGTAACGGTGGACCTGCCGGCGCCTTATGGCAAAGCCCCGTCGGACGCGCGCCCCACCCACGTAACCCTGGACTTGCAAGGGCAGGCTCGGCAGTTGAAAGTGGATTACGCAAAGCTTGCCAGCTTCCTCTATCAACCCGCCAATGGCCAATTTTCCAGCCCTTTGGCAGCCGGTCGTGGTGAAGTGCTGTTAGGCGATAGCGCCGCGCAGTTGCCAGAGCGCACCGGCCTGCGCTTGCGTGGGACCCTGGACACCCTGGACTTCAAAGCCTGGCAAGGCGTGCGCGAGCGTTACTTGCCCAGCGCGCCCTTGGCAGCCACGGGCCCCTCGACGCCTGTAACGGGGGCGGCCAACCCAATGAACGCCGTGGACCTGACCATTGCCAACCTCAATGCCTTTGGCCAGTTGCTCACGCAAACTCGTCTACGCCTGGATCGTGCCGCCGCGGCCTGGCTGGTGCGGGTGGAGAGCGCGCAGCTTACCGGCCAAGCCACGCTCCCGGACAACCCCGCGCAGATCCTGAACATCGACCTTCAGGACGTGCGCCTGCCCGCGCCGGTCGAGAGCGTGCTCAGCGGCGAAGAGCCGCCCGAGGCGCCAGACCCCTTGGCCGATGTGGACCCTCGCGGCTTACCCGCGGTGAATGTGAAGGTCGCGCGCCTATGGCAAGGCAATGACTTGGTTGGCGCCTGGTCCCTGAAACTACGGCCCAACGCCCGTGGTTTGGCCCTCAACGACCTTGATTTGGGCCTCAAGGGCATGCAACTACAGGGCAATGGCAGTTGGGAAGGGGCGCCGGGCAGCACCAGCAGTTGGTTCAAAGGCAGCGTGAAGGGCGGCAACCTGGCCGATGTGCTTAAGGCCTGGCGTTTCGCGCCATCCGTGACCAGCAAGGATTTCGCCCTGGAGGTAGACGGGCGCTGGCCAGGTTCGCCGGCCTGGGCATCGCCCAAGCGCTATTCCGGTAGCCTGGAAGCAACCCTCAATCGCGGGCAGTTTGTGGAGGTAGAAGGCGGTGCACAGGCCTTGCGCGTGTTTGGACTACTGAACTTCAATGCGATTGGCCGTCGCTTGCGCCTGGACTTCTCCGACTTGCTGGGTCGTGGCCTGAGCTACGACAAGGTAACTGGCAAGTTGGCCGCCAGTGAGGGCGTGTATGTGACCCGCACCCCTATTACCATGACCGGCCCCTCCAGTAACCTTGAGCTGGACGGTACCCTGGACATGGCCGCCGACCGCGTTGACGCCCGCTTACGAGTCACGCTGCCGGTCAGTACCAACCTGCCCATGGCCGCGCTGATCGTGGGTGCGCCTGCCGTGGGTGGCGCGCTGTTCTTGGTCGACAAACTGCTAGGGGATCGCGTCTCCCGGTTGATCAGCGTGAAATACCGCGTGGAAGGGCCGCTCAAGGAGCCTAAACTGACCTTTGATCGGCCTTTCGATAAGGCCCATTGATCGGAGCGATAGGTGGCTCCATTACAGGGAGGTGGAGTAGGTTAGCGGTAAGCCGCGCCGCGCCTCTTAGCAGCACATCAATTGAGTCAAGCCCATGAAGCGCCGCCAACCGAGTGGCACTGCGTGGGCCTAGGCCGATGCAGACGCATCGGCGGTTTTCCTTGCAGGGCGCCACGCGGCCTGCCTCTTTCGCGGAGTGAACATGAGCGAGATGTTATCGACGGTCAGCGCACAGCTGTTGACCCCCGGCGAGTTGACCCTCGACAGCCTCAGCGGCGTGCTGGGTGAACTGGCAGGCCCAGGTATCGATGCGGCGGATTTGTATTTCCAGGCGCAGATTTCTGAGTCCTGGGCGCTGGAAGACGGGATCGTCAAAGAAGGCAGTTTCAACTTCGACCAAGGCGTGGGCGTACGGGCTCAGGCCGGCGAGAAAACCGGTTTCGCCTACAGCAATACCATTACTCGTGAAGCCTTGACCCTCGCCGCGCAGGCTGCCCGCTCCATCTCTCGCGCCGGCCAGCAAGGGCAGGTGCAGGCCTTCAAGGCGCCTGCGCTGGAGCCCCTTTATGCTGCGGACAATCCCCTGGACGTCATGTCCCGGGCGGAGAAAGTCGAACTGCTCAAGCGCATCGACGCCTATACCCGCACCCTGGACCCGCGAATTCAGCAGGTCACCGTAAGCATGGCGGGGGTATGGGAGCGCGTATTGGTCGCCGCGCTCGACGGTAGCCTGGCGGCGGACATTCGCCCGCTGGTGCGTTTCAACGTTAGCGTGATCGTAGAGCAGAACGGCCGTCGCGAGCGTGGTGGGCATGGCGGTGGGGCACGTACCGACTACCGTTATTTCGTCGATGAAGAGCGCGCCATGGGCTATGCCCGTGAAGCCCTGCGCCAGGCGCTGGTCAACCTGGAAGCCAAGCCGGCGCCCGCGGGTACCCTGCCGGTGGTATTAGGCTCGGGCTGGTCGGGCGTGTTGCTGCACGAAGCCGTGGGCCACGGCCTGGAAGGAGACTTCAACCGCAAGGGCAGTTCGGCTTATAGCGGCCGGATGGGCGAGCAGGTGGCCTCCACGTTATGCACTATCGTCGATGACGGTACCCTACAAGGCCGCAGGGGCTCGCTGAGCGTGGATGACGAAGGCACTCGCACCCAATGCACCACGTTGATCGAGAACGGCATCCTCACCGGCTATATGCAAGATAAGCTCAATGCTCGCCTGATGGGCGCTGCCGCCACCGGCAATGGCCGGCGTGAATCCTACGCGCACCTGCCGATGCCGCGCATGACCAACACGTACATGCTCGCCGGCGAACAACACCCTGAAGAGATCATCGCGTCGGTGAAAAAGGGCTTGTACTGCGCCAACCTTGGTGGCGGCCAGGTAGACATCACCAGCGGCAAGTTCGTGTTCTCCACCAGCGAGGCGTATTTGATCGAAGACGGCAAGATCACCACCCCGGTCAAAGGCGCTACCTTGATTGGTAACGGCCCTGAATGCATGGGCCGAGTGAGCATGGTCGGGAATGACCTGTCGCTGGACAGCGGCGTGGGCACTTGCGGCAAGGATGGTCAATCGGTACCGGTAGGCGTGGGTCAGCCCACGCTGAAGATCGACGCCATCACCGTGGGCGGCACAGGCGCGTGAGCCGGCCGCGCCACGAGTGGGCTATTTCAGGCCACGTTGAAGCTCGTCCAGCTCGCGTATGTATTTAAAAATCTTGCGGCTGGCGGTCGGTGGGCGGTTATGCGTGGCTTCATGCTGCGCATGGCGAACCAGCGAGCGTAATTGCTGGCGATCGGTGTCCGGGTACTGGGTGACGAAGCTGTCCAGCACGCTGTCGTCCCCTGCGATCAACCGGTCGCGCCAGCGCTCCAGGTTATGGAAGCGCTCGTTGTACTGGCGCGTGGAGGCATCCACTTGATCCAGCAGTTGCAAGATCGCATCGGTGTCTTGGTCACGCATCAGCTTGCCGATGAACTGCCGGTGCCGCTTGAGGGCGGCGTTGGCCGTGTGCTTGGGTGCTTCTTCCAAGGCGCGCCGCAATGGCTCCGTGAGGGGCAGCTTGGCGAGCAGGTCGGGCTTGAGCGTGGTAAGGCGCTCGCCGAGTTCGGTCAATGCGTGAAGCTCACGCTTGACCTGGGTCTTGCTTTTTCCCTCGCCGAGGGAATCGTCGTATGAATCAACCATGGGGGCCGTCCGCTTATAAACGCCGCCATGATAACCAGTCGGGGGCCGATTGTCCGGCCCGGCCAGCGCAGGCCCTTGCCGCGATCCATTTTTGAAGTGTGGAGAAACCCATGAAAGCAGTCGAAAGCGTTGGTCCAGAGGCTTTGCCGCTGCTTGAGCAGCAAGTTCGCGAGATCATTGCCGAAGCCAAGCGCCAGGGGGCCAGCGCCTGTGAAGTCGCGGTGTCCCTCGAGCAGGGGCTGTCCACGTCCATTCGCCAGCGCGAAGTTGAAACCGTTGAGTTCAACCGTGACCAAGGCTTTGGTATCACCCTTTACCTGGGCCAGCGCAAAGGCTCGGCCAGCACCTCGGCCAGTGGGCCTGAGGCTATTCGCGAAACCGTGGCAGCGGCGTTGGCCATTGCCAAGCATACCTCTGAAGACGAGGCCGCCGGGTTGGCGGACGCCGACCTGATGGCCCGTGAACTGCCCGCGCTGGACCTCTACCACCCTTGGGACATCAGCCCCGAGGCAAGCATCGAGCTAGCCCTGGCCTGCGAAGCCGCCGCCTTCGACGCCGACCCGCTGATCCGTAACGCCGATGGCAGCCAGGTGTCGACCCACCAAGGGTGCCGCGTGTACGGCAACAGCCATGGTTTCGTTGGCGGCTACGCCTCCACTCGGCATAGCCTGAGCTGTGTGATGATCGCCGAGAAAGACGGCCAGATGCAGCGCGACTACTGGTACGACGTGAACCGTGAAGGCCACCTGCTAGCCTCGCCCGAGTCCATAGGGCGTAAAGCCGCTGAACGGGCCGCCAGCCGCCTTGGCGCACGGCCGGTGCCTACCTGCGAGGTGCCGGTTCTGTTCGCGGCGGAACTGGCAGGTGGGCTGTTCGGTAGCTTCCTCTCGGCGGTATCCGGGGGCAACCTGTACCGCAAGTCATCCTTCCTCGAAGGGTCGATGGGGCAGCAGCTGTTCCCTGAGTGGCTTACCTTGGATGAACGCCCTCATTTGTCTCGAGCGCTGGGCAGCGCTGGTTTTGACAGCGATGGCCTGGCCACCCGGGCCAAGCCCTTCGTAGAGGGCGGGCGATTGGTGTCCTATGTGTTGAGCACTTATTCGGGCCGTAAGCTGGGCATGCCAAGCACCGCCAACGCCGGCGGGGTGCATAACCTGTTCGTGACCCATGGCAACGAGGACCAGGCAGCATTGATCCGCCGCATGGGGCGTGGCCTGCTGGTGACTGAACTCATGGGCAGCGGCTTGAACATGGTGACGGGGGATTATTCCCGTGGCGCGGCCGGGTATTGGGTGGAGAACGGCGAAATTCAGTTCCCGGTTCAGGAGGTGACCATTGCCGGGAACATGAAAGACATGTTCAAGCAGATCCTTGCAGTCGGTAACGATTTGGAACAGCGCAGCAACGTGCGTACCGGCTCGGTATTGATCGAGCGAATGACGGTCGCGGGTAGCTGACCGTCGGGCATGTTTCATTGATTTTTGCTCCGCTGCGTTTGCGTTGAGATTTATTATCAACTAATAGTCAATCTCATAAGCTGGGCGTTGCCGTCGCGCGCCCTTATATGCGGAGCGGGCCATGGACCATTGGAAACAAACCATTCAGCACGCCAATGCACTCTTTGCCCAAGGGCACTGGGTGGACGCACGGGAGTACTACCTCCAGGCATTGGCGTTGGCGCAAATCCTCTTCGAGCGTTGGGCCGACACTGACGAAGCAGTGTCAGCGTTGGTGGTCTCTCATCACAATCTGGCTGACCTTCACCTAAGGCTCCATCAGCCGGAGGAGAGCGCCGAGTACCTGTGCGCTGTTCACCAGTATTTGCTAACGGCCGCAGGCCGAACAAGCCTTCCTCAAGCCTTGCGTGACGCTGCGCTTCGTCACAGCAATCGCACCTATACGGAACTGCTGGGGTTCACTGCCGTCCATGGCCAATACCCCCGCGCTTCGAGCCTGCTCGCTGGCGCCATGGGCCTACAGTCGCGCCACACTGGCGCTCATCCGCGATACGGAGTCCACTGACATGCCCCATACCTTGCCTAGCCTGCCCTATGACTACAAAGCGCTCGAGCCTCATATCGACGCGCAAACCATGGAAATTCACCACACCAAGCACCACCAGACCTACATCAATAACCTCAACGCTGCCCTTGAAGGTACCGAGTACGCCGAGTGGCCCGTGGAAAAACTGATGGCGGCTTACAGCAGCCTTGACGATAAACTCAAAGGCCCAGTGGCTAACAATGGCGGCGGCCATGCCAACCACTCACTGTTTTGGACCGTAATGACCCCCCAGGGTGGTGGCATGCCTACGGGCACAGTACAGCAGGCAATCGAGAGCGATGTTGGCGGTTTCGAGGCCTTCAAGGACGCCTTCACCAAGGCTGCCGTCAGCCGCTTTGGCAGTGGCTGGGCTTGGCTCAGCGTGACCCCGGAGAAAAAACTGGTCGTTGAAAGCACGGCTAACCAGGACAGCCCCTTGATGAAAGGCAATACGCCTATTCTGGGCCTGGACGTGTGGGAACACGCTTATTACCTCAAGTACCAGAACCGCCGCCCTGAGTACATTGGCGCCTTCTTCAACGTAATCAATTGGGCGGAAGTCGAGAAACGCTACCAGGCGGCCTTGCAGGCAGCTTAAGCCGCAATCGGTGTAGGAGCGAGCAACGCTCGCGAACAGTCCGGCGCCCTACCTCAAGGCGTTTGAGGCCATTCGCCAGCCCTGCTGGCGCCTACACATGGCCTAGACCGACACACATCCTCGTAGGAGCGAGCAAGGCTCGCGAACGGCGTCCGAGGCCTTATCAAGGGTATGTGGGTGATGTTCGCCAGCTTGGCTGGCTCCTACAGGCCTGTTATTCGCCTTCGTCGAATTTGTTATTGATCAATTCCACAAGGGCGTTTAGGGCCTCTTGGGCGCTTTCACCTTCAGTGCTTAGGTAAATCTGCGTACCCTTGCCTGCGGCGAGCATCATCACTGCCATAATGCTCTTTCCGTCAACCAGGCTGGCTTCACTGCGGCCAACCCGGACCTGGCATGGGAAGCGCCCGGCAATGCCCACGAACTTAGCGGCAGCGCGTGCATGCAAGCCCAGCTTGTTGATGATGGTGATGTCGAGTGCGGGCATTGCGCGGTGAGTCCTTGGGTTCAGGTGAGGTCCCGGTGGCGAACCTGGACGTTGTCGATGGTGGGCCTGAGCAACTGGCCTAACCGTTCGGTCAAATAGACCGAGCGATGGTGCCCTCCCGTGCAACCGATGGCAACCGTCACGTAGGCGCGATTGCTGGCAGCGAAGCGGGGCAGCCATTTAAGCAGATAGGCAGCGAGGTCTTGGTACATCTCCTCGACTTCAGGCTGGGCAGCCAAATAATCGATTACCGGCTGGTCCAGCCCCGAATGTTCCCGCAGCTCGGGTTTCCAGTACGGGTTCGGCAGGCAACGTACGTCGAACATTAAGTCTGCGTCCATGGGCATGCCACGCTTGAAGCCAAAGGATTCAATCAAGAACGCGGTGCCCGCATCTGGCTTGTTCAGCAACCTGAGCTTGAGCGTGTCCCGCAGCTGGTACAGATTCAGGTTGGTGGTATTGATCTTCAGGTCGGCCAAGTCAGCGATGGAGCTAAGCAGATCGCTCTCTGCCCGAATGGCTTCGGCCAGCGAACGGTTGGCGCTGGTCAGGGGGTGGCGGCGACGGGTTTCGGAAAAGCGCTTCAACAGCGTTTCTTCGTCCGCGTCAAGAAACAGCACATCACATTGAATATGCTTCTGGCGAACCTCGTCGAGCAACTCGGGAAAGCGGGAGAGGTGGCTGGGCAGGTTACGTGCGTCGATGGACACCGCTACCAAAGGGCGAGCCAGCTCAGTGTGGAGGATCGCCCGCTCCGCTAATTCAGGCAGCAGCCCCGCCGGAAGGTTATCGATGCAGTAAAAGCCGTTGTCTTCAAGGACATCGAGGGCAGTGCTCTTACCGGAGCCAGAGCGGCCGCTGACGATGACCAAGCGCATAATCAGGCGCCAGCCTGGGCGTTCAGGACCACTTGGTACAGCGCGTCACTATCCGATGCTGAACGGAGGCGCTCACGTACGTCCTTGCGATCGAGCATGCTGGCGATCTGCCGAAGTAGCTCAAGGTGTGCGTCTGTAGCAGCTTTGGGCACCAGTAGCACGAAGATCAAATCTACGGGTGCGCCGTCAATGGCGTCAAAATCCACTGGGGTTTGTAAGTGCAGCAGGGCGCTCATCGGCGACTGGCAGTTTTCCAGGCGGCAGTGGGGAATGGCAATGCCGTTACCAAAGCCTGTGGAGCCAAGTTTTTCTCGGGCGATCAGGGCTTCGTACACGGTTTGTTGTGCCACGCCAGGAAGGTTTTCGGCAATCAACTTGGCGATCTGTTCGAGTACGCGTTTCTTACTGCCGCCCGGCACGTTCACAAGTGAGCGGCCGGGGGTCAGGATCTGTTCTAGTCGGATCATTGGGGGCTTAGCGAGCGGCCGCACCTTGCAGGTGGCTCTGCTGTTTTTCCTTGTACTTGAGCAATTGCCGATCAAGTTTATCAGTGAGAAGGTCGATTGCGGCGTACATGTCGTCGTGTTTGGCCTCGGCGACCACGTCGAATTTAGGGACTCTAAGGGTAGCTTCAACACGCTGCTGCTGTTTTTCCACTTCCATGATCACCTGCACGCTGGTGATCTTGTCGCAGTGCCGCTCGAGCTTGGCGAGTTTTTCGGTCATGTAATCCCGCATTGCGTCGGTCACATCCAGCTGGTGCCCACTGATGTTGACTTGCATACCGCTTCTCCTTATTGCCAGGGCATAAAGAGGCAGGTGTGAAACCTGCCACTGAAACGCTGGTGGCATCCCAGGCATGCGCCTTACCGTGCAACCGACAACTCGCAGGCCCGGGCCAGGCTACATCAACCGCTTGCGTTCGCTGGAAGGCGCGATCCCGAGGGACTCACGGTACTTGGCGACAGTGCGGCGTGCTACCTGAATGCCTTGTGCTTCCAGTAAACCAGCGATCTTGCTATCGCTCAATGGCTTTTTCTGATTTTCCGCCGCAACCAGTTTTTTGATGATCGCTCGGATGGCCGTGGACGAGCACTCACCGCCCTCCGAGGTGCTTACATGGCTGGAGAAAAAGTATTTCAGTTCGTATATGCCACGCGGCGTATGCATGTACTTTTGCGTGGTAACCCGGGAGATGGTCGATTCGTGCATGCCCACGGCCTCTGCAATGTCATGCAAAACCAGAGGCTTCATGGCCTCATCGCCGTAGTCAAGAAAGCCTCGTTGGTGTTCGACAATCTGCGTTGCCACCTTCATCAGGGTTTCGTTGCGGCTTTGCAGGCTCTTAATGAACCAGCGCGCCTCCTGCAGCTGGTTACGCATGAAGGTATTGTCCGCGCTGCTGTCAGCCCGGCGTACGAAACCTGCATATTGAGGGTTGACCCTCAACCGCGGCATGGACTCTTGGTTGAGTTCCACCAGCCAGCGATCGCTGTCCTTGCGCACAATAACATCAGGCACCACGTATTCCGGCTCGCTGGCTTCGATCTGCGAGCCTGGCCGTGGGTTGAGGCTTTGCACCAGCTCTATGACCTGACGAAGCTCATCCTCCTTGAGTTTCATACGCCGCATCAGTTGGCTATAGTCGCGGCTGCCAAGCAACTCTATGTACTCGGTCACCAGCCGCTGGGCTTCAGCCAGCCAGGGGGTTTTAGGTGGCAGCTGGCGCAGTTGCAAGGCCAGGCATTCGCCCAGGTTGCGCGCGGCTACCCCCGCGGGCTCGAACTGCTGGATACGGTGAAGCACGGCTTCTACCTCGTCCAGCTCGATGTCCAGCTCCGGGTCGAAGGATTGGCAGATTTCTTCCAGGCTTTCTTCCAGATAACCCTGGCCGTTGATGGAGTCGATCAACGTTACGGCAATCAACCGATCGTTATCGGACATGGGCGCCAGGTTCAGCTGCCACAGCAGGTGGCTTTGCAGGCTTTCACCCGCCGACGTGCGGGTAGTGAAATCCCACTCGTCGTCATCACCAGAAGGCAGGCTGCTGGTGCTGGTTTGATAGATGTCTTCCCAGGCGGTATCTACGGGAAGCTCGTCAGGAATCCGCTCGCTCCAGTCACCTTCCTCGCCGCTGGCCTCGGTAGTGGTAGGGCTTTCCTGGAAGTTGGCCTCCTGGAACGCGGGCTCGTGGTTTTCCACTGCGCCACTATGCTCTACCTTGTCGGCAAGGGGGTCTGTGTTATCGAAATCATCCCCGTCTTCCTGCCGTTCGAGCATAGGGTTGGACTCGAGCGCCTCCTGGATTTCTTGCTGAAGATCCAGGGTAGAAAGCTGGAGAAGGCGGATGGCCTGTTGCAACTGCGGCGTCATCGTCAGTTGCTGGCCCATTTTAAGGACAAGCGATGGTTTCATGGCGTGAGCTTGACACCTTGTTTGCCGGCGCTAAGCGCCATCCACAACGAGCGCCTAATAAGGCGCCCGACTTTAAGCAAATTATATGCCTGAAACCTGGGCATTTGCCTAGGGGGTTTTACATTTACAGCCGGAACTCGTGCCCCAGGTAAACGTCTTTCACCAATTCATTGGCCAGGATAGTGGCTGAATCGCCTTCTGCAATCAATTGGCCATCGTTGACAATGTAGGCGATTTCACAGATGTCCAGGGTCTCGCGCACATTGTGGTCAGTGATGAGCACGCCTATGCCCTTGGCTTTCAAGTGATGGATGATCTGCTTGATATCACCCACGGAAATAGGGTCCACGCCAGCGAAGGGTTCATCGAGTAGGATGAACTTGGGCGCCGTAGCCAAGGCGCGTGCGATCTCTACCCGGCGGCGTTCGCCACCGGACAGGCTCATGCCCAGGTTGTCGCGAATGTGGGTGATATGGAATTCCTGCAGTAGGCTTTCCAGTTCCTTGCGTCGCCCGGCGGCGTCAAGGTCCTTCCGGGTTTCCAGAATGGCCATGATGTTATTGGCCACCGACAACTTACGGAAAATCGATGCTTCCTGGGGCAGGTAGCCAATGCCGGCGCGGGCGCGACCGTGCATGGGCTGGTGGCTGACGTCCAGGTCGTCGATCAGCACGCGGCCCTGATCGGCCTGTACCAGCCCGACGATCATATAGAAACAGGTGGTCTTGCCCGCACCGTTGGGGCCGAGCAAGCCGACGATCTGCCCACTGTCGATGGACAGGCTGACGTCCCTTACCACTTGCCGGCTTTTGTAGCTTTTAGCCAGATGCTGGGCCTTCAACGTTGCCATTACTGCGCCTTCTGCGGCTGATCGGTTTTCTTTTTCGGCTGGATGACCATGTCGATCCGTGGGCGTGGCGCGGTGACCTTGCTGCCAGTAGCACGGCCAGCGTTAACCACCTGGCGCACGGTGTCGTATACGATTTTCTCGCCTTCGGACGTATTGCCGTCGTTGATGACCTTGGCTTTGTCCACCAATACGATGCGGTTCTGAGACGCAAAATACTGAATGGTCACTGCATAGGCCTGCACGATGGGTTTGTCCACGGCAGGCTTCTGCTCGTAGTACGCCAGGTTACCGACCGCCGTGAACACGTCTACGTCGCCATTGGAGGCGCGCGTCACCGTAACCTTGTTGCCGGTGATTTTCATCGAGCCCTGGGTGATGACCACGCCGCCGGTATACACGGCCACGCCCTGCTTGTCGTCAAGCTGCGCGTCGTCGGACTGGATGTGAATGGGTTGGTCCCTGTCGGTGGGCAGCGCCAAGGCGTTCACGCTTCCCAGTACCGCGCCCAGGCCAAGCAGGAAGGGGAGGGTTTTAACGAGCCTCATACTGTCCTCTTACAGTGGACAGCAAGTGGATCTTGCTGTCGTTCAAATACGCTTTCATTCCCTTGGCAGTCGTTACGCCACCGGCGCCGTCGATTCTAACGGTTTGATCGGTCTGCGCATATTGCTTCTGTGGGAAGACTGTCGCGCGGGACGTTGTAATGACGGTCGCTCGATTCTGCTGGTCGGTGCGGTTGAGCCTCACCGCGTCGATGAGTTCGACCTCGCTGCCATCCGGATTGACTTCGGCGCGATCGCTGACCACATGCCAGGGGAAGGTAGTGCCGCGGTAGATATCCATTACGGGCTTGGTCACATGAGTGATTTCACTCGCCTTGAGGTGCTCGACCTTGTCAGCGGTCATTTCATACTGCAGGGTCCCGTTTGGCAGGTATTGCACGGTATGGGCGTTGATCGCGTAGTAATCGATGGTATTCGCGTCCACGCTGGCCTTGGGGTTGTCCAGGAAGCGCTCGGGGCTCAGGTTCCAATAGCCCACAGCCACCAGCAATGCTGCGAACAGAGTGGCGGCGATCAGCGTAAGCAGCTTGCGGTTTGGCATCGAACGACCTACAGGTAATGGTTCAGCGCGGCGTCCAGATTACCCTGGGCCCGCAGTATGAGTTCGCAATACTCGCGGGCGGCGCCTTCGCCACCCTTGGCCTGAGTCACCCCGTGAGCATGGCGTTGTACGAACGCATTGGCATTGGCTACCGCCATGCCAAGGCCCACGCGGCGTATCACCGGCAGGTCGGGCAGGTCGTCACCCAGGTGGGCGACCTGCTCATACGACAGGTTCAATTGACCCAAGAGTTCATCAAGCACTACAAGTTTGTCTTCCCGGCCCTGATACACATGGCCGATGCCCAGATTGCGGGCGCGCTTCTCCGTGGCGGGGCTCTTGCGCCCACTGATGATCGCCGTTGCAACGCCGGAAGCCATCAGCATTTTAATGCCCTGGCCATCAAGCGTATTGAACGCCTTCATCTCGCTACCGTCTTCAAGAAAGTAGAGGCGGCCGTCGGTCAATACGCCGTCCACGTCGAAAATCGCGAGTTTGATGCGGCTGGCGCGTTCAAGGAGGGCGCTATCCATTACACGACCCCCGCACGGAGAAAGTCATGCATGTTCACCGCACCGATGGGTTGATTGCGTTCATCGACCACTACAAGGGCTCCTATTTTATGGTCTTCCATGATTTTCAAGGCCTGAGCCGCCAACATCTCGGGGGTCACCGAACGACCGTTGACGGTCATGACCTGTTCGATAGGCGTGACATGCACATCCAGATTGCGGTCCAGGGTACGACGCAAGTCCCCGTCGGTGAACACACCGGCCAGGCTACCGTTTTCTTCGAGAACCACGGTCATCCCAAGGCCCTTTCTGGACATTTCCAGAAGCGCTTCTTTAAGCAGGGTGCCGCGTCGCACGGCGGGCAAGGCGGCGCCACTGTGCATCAGTTGCTCCACCTTCAACAACAGACGCCGACCCAAGGCCCCGCCAGGGTGGGAGAAGGCGAAGTCCTCGGCGGTGAAGCCCCGAGCTTCGAGCAACGCCACGGCCAGGGCATCGCCCAGTACCAGCGCCGCGGTAGTGGAGGAGGTGGGTGCCAGGTTCAACGGGCAGGCCTCGTGCTTCACTCGTGCGTCCAGATTGGCCTCGGCAGCTCGCGCCAGGGTGGATTCAGGGTTGCCGGTGAGGCTGATCAAGCGGATGCCCGAGCGTTTGATCAGGGGGAGCAGGGTAAGGATTTCCGCGGTTGTGCCGGAGTTGCTCAGCGCCAGCACGATATCGCTGGGCGTGATCATGCCCATGTCGCCATGACTGGCCTCGGCCGGGTGCACAAAAAACGCAGGCGTGCCCGTGCTGGCCAAGGTGGCTGCGATCTTGCGAGCGATATGGCCCGACTTGCCCATGCCCATCACCACGACCCTACCGTTGCTGGCCAGGATCATCTCGCAGGCGTGGACGAAATCGGCATTGATATGCTCGAGCAACCCCTCCACGGCTTTGATTTCCAGGCCAATGGTGCGGTGCGCCGACTGAATGAGATCGCGGGTTTGGTTCATGTGTGGCAGGTTGGCTTTGATAAAAGGCCGGGATTATATCTGGATTGCCAGTGCCGCGCACGGGCCAGCACGGGCATTGGCAGTAGCCCCAAGGCAGGCGGTTCGCTCCATCACCCGGTACGCGGTGGTATAGTGCGCCGCTTGTCGACCACTCGGGGTGTGTGCCCTGGCCGCAGGCCCGCACGTCTGACTGGAGTGTCGCATCGTAAGGAGAACGAATGAGTGCCGAACACGCCTACGCTGTCGAGCTGAAGGGCGTTACCTTCAAGCGCGGCGCGCGCAGCATTTTCCAGAACGTGGATATCCGCATTCCACGTGGCAAGGTGACCGGCATCATGGGGCCGTCGGGGTCGGGTAAAACCACCCTGTTAAGGCTGATGGGCGCACAATTGCGCCCCTTCAGTGGCCAAGTGCTGGTCAATGGCCAAGATTTACCTCGGTTGTCGCGCAGTGATCTGTTCGACGCTCGCAAGCACATGGGCGTGCTCTTCCAGAGCGGCGCGCTGTTCACCGACCTGGACGTCTTCGAAAACGTAGCTTTTCCGCTGCGGGTGCATACCGACCTGCCTGAAGAAATGATCCGTGACATCGTTTTGATGAAACTCCAGGCCGTAGGCTTGCGCGGTGCTATCGAATTGATGCCCGATGAGCTGTCGGGGGGTATGAAACGTCGCGTTGCCTTGGCTCGCGCAATCGCCATGGACCCGCAGATCCTGATGTACGACGAGCCGTTCGTCGGGCAAGACCCTATCGCCATGGGCATGTTGGTGCGGCTGATCAGGTTGCTGAACGATGCCTTGGGCATTACCAGCATCGTGGTGTCCCACGACTTGGCCGAAACTGCCAGCATCGCCGATTACCTGTATGTGGTCGGGGATGGGCAAGTGTTGGGGCAGGGTACGCCGGCAGAGCTCATGGCTTCGGATAACCCGCGCATTCGCCAGTTCATGAAGGGCGAGGCAGATGGCCCCGTGCCTTTCCATTTTTCCGCGCCAGCCTTGGCCACCGACTTTCTGGGGAAGCGCTGATGCGCCACAGGTCATTATTGGAGCGTGTTCGCCTGCTGGGGCGAGCGGCCATCGATACCCTTGGCGGGCTAGGGCGCGCCACCCTGTTTTTAGGGCACGCACTGTTCAGCCGCGGCGGGCTGTCTGGCGGCTTTTCGCTACTGGTGCGACAGCTGTATTCCGTAGGGGTACTGTCGCTGGCCATCATCGTTGTGTCCGGTATTTTTATTGGTGGGGTGCTGTCGCTGCAAGGCTTCAGCATCCTGGCCAAGTATGGCTCCGAGCAGGCGGTAGGCCAGATGATCGCGCTGACCTTGCTGCGCGAACTAGGGCCGGTCGTCACCGCGCTGTTGTTCGCCGGGCGGGCGGGGTCGGCATTGGCCGCCGAAATCGGCAACATGAAGGCTACCGAGCAACTGTCGAGCCTTGAAATGATCGGGGTCGACCCGCTCAAGTACATCATCGCGCCGCGCTTGTGGGCCGGGTTTATCTCTCTGCCAGTGCTCGCGGCGCTGTTTAGCGTGGTGGGTATCTGGGGTGGCTCCTGGGTCGCGGTGGACTGGCTTGGCGTGTACGAAGGCTCGTTCTGGGCCAACATGCAAAACAGCGTAAGTTTTACCGAGGACGTGCTTAACGGCGTTATCAAGAGCGTTGCCTTCGCCTTTGTAGTGACCTGGATCGCGGTGTACCAGGGCTACGATTGCGACCCCACTTCCGAAGGGATCAGCCGCGCCACGACCCGTACCGTGGTGTATGCCTCGTTGGCCGTACTGGGGCTGGATTTCATTTTGACCGCTTTGATGTTTGGAGATTTCTGATGCAAAACCGCACCCTGGAAGTCGGTGTTGGCCTGTTTCTCCTGGCCGGGATCCTTGCCCTGTTGCTGCTGGCCCTGCGGGTCAGTGGGTTATCGCCGAGTTCGGCTCAGGACACTTATAAGCTGTACGCCTATTTTGACAATATCGCCGGCCTTACGGTCAGAGCGAAGGTGACCATGGCCGGGGTTACCATCGGCAAGGTCACCGCGATTGATCTGGACCGCGATACCTTCACCGGGCGCGTGACCATGCAACTGGACCAGAGCGTGGACAATTTGCCGGTGGACTCCACCGCGTCCATCCTCACCGCCGGGTTGCTGGGCGAGAAGTACATCGGTGTGAGCGTTGGCGGGGAGAGCACAGTGCTCAAGGAAGGCCAGACAATTCACGATACACAATCGTCCCTGGTACTCGAGGACCTAATCGGTAAATTCTTGCTCAATAACGTGAGCAAAGAGGCCAAATAAGGAGTTTCAATGATAGCCCTACTGCGTCAAGCCTTCCTGGCCATGCTGCTGACACTACCGCTGGTGGGCCATGCCGCCGCCGCTACCCCAGCGCATGATCTGGTGCAGAACACCACGCGCCAATTGCTGGCTGATCTGGACGCCAATCGCGAAACCTACCGTACCAACCCGTCCGCGTTCTACGACGCGCTGAACCGCATCGTCGGGCCGGTGGTGGATGCCAAGGGCATTTCCGAAAGCATCATGACGGTGAAGTATTCTCGCAGGGCCACGCCTGAGCAAATGGCGCGGTTCGAGGAAAACTTCCGCCGGGGCCTGTTCCAGTTCTACGGTAATGCCTTGTTGGAATACAACAACCAAGGCATCACGGTAAAACCGCCTAAGGATGAAAGCGGCGACCGTACCTCCGTCGATATGGACGTAAAGGGCGGCAATGGCGCGGTTTATCCTGTGTCCTACACCCTGGTGAAAATCGGCGGGGAATGGAAAGTGCGTAACGTTACGCTCAATGGCATCAACATCGGCAAGCTGTTCCGTGATCAGTTCGCCGACGCCATGCAGCGCAATGGCAACGACTTGAATAAAACCATCGATGGCTGGGCAGGTGAAGTGGCAAAAGCCAAGGACGCCGCGCCCGCGCAGGGCAAGCAATGAGCCTGGCGTCTGTAACCCTTGGCGCTGGCGAGTTGTGCCTGGCGGGCATCGTGGATTACCGAACCGGCGCTAGCCTGCTCAAGCAGGGGCGGGCGCTGGTTGCTCAGGTACCGGGCAGTGAGGTGGTGGTGGACTGCTCCGCGGTCGAGAAAGCCACTAGCGTTGGTGTATCCCTCCTGCTCGCCCTTACTCGAGAGGCAGCCACCGCTGGCAAGGCTCTCAAAGTGCGGGCCATGCCTCGGGAACTCTGCCAGATTGCCCAGGTATGCGGCATTTCGCAGCTTCTGGCCTCGGTCTAAACGGCACGGGCCCGCTACAGGCCCGTGACCGCCCTCGCAGCACCACCGCTTTTTTTGTATGATGGCCGACCCGTGCGCACAGGGCGCCGATCGAGGTTTAGCATGCAGGCCCTAGAAGTGAAAAGCTTCCTTGAAGCGAAGCTGCCCCAGGTTCAAGTCGAAGTCGAAGGCGAAGGCTGCAACTTCCAGCTCAATGTCATCAGCGACGAACTCGCCACGCTGAGCCCGGTCAAGCGGCAGCAGCAGATTTATACGCACCTGAACCCGTGGATCGCCGATGGCAGCATCCATGCCGTGACCATGAAATTTTTCACCCGCGCAGCCTGGGCTGAGCGCACCTGAGCCACAGGCTTCGAGAGTGATATGGACAAACTGATTATTACCGGTGGCGCCCGCCTTGATGGCGAAATCCGCATCTCCGGCGCAAAGAACGCAGCCCTGCCGATTCTCGCCGCGACCCTGTTGGCCGATGGCCCGGTCACGGTGGCAAACCTGCCACACCTGCACGACATCACCACCATGATCGAGCTGTTCGGGCGCATGGGCATCGAGCCTGTGATCAACGAAAAGCTGGCGGTGGAAATCGACCCCCGCACCATCAAAACCCTGATCGCGCCTTATGAGTTGGTGAAAACCATGCGGGCCTCGATCCTGGTACTGGGGCCGATGGTGGCTCGCTTCGGTGAAGCCGAGGTCGCGCTTCCTGGCGGCTGCGCCATCGGTTCACGCCCAGTGGACCTGCACATCCGTGGCCTGGAGGCCATGGGCGCGCACATCGACGTAGAAGGCGGCTATATCAAGGCCAAGGCGCCCGAGGGTGGCCTGCGCGGTGCCAACTTCTTCTTCGATACCGTGAGCGTAACCGGTACCGAAAACATCATGATGGCGGCGGCCCTGGCCAAGGGCCGCACCGTACTGCAGAACGCCGCGCGTGAGCCAGAAGTCGTGGACCTTGCTCACTTTATCAACGCCATGGGCGGCAATGTGCAGGGCGCCGGCACCGACACCATTACCATTGAAGGTGTAGAGCGCCTGCATTCGGCAACCTACAAGGTAATGCCAGATCGCATCGAGACCGGTACCTATCTGGTGGCGGCGGCGGTCACCGGCGGCCGTGTGAAGCTCAAGGATACCGACCCTACCATCCTCGAAGCGGTGTTGGACAAGCTGCGCGAAGCCGGCGCGGAAGTGACCACCGGGCCAGACTGGATCGAGCTGAACATGCACGGCAAGCGGGCGCGCGCGGTCAACCTGCGTACCGCGCCTTATCCGGCTTTCCCTACGGACATGCAGGCACAGTTCATTTCCCTGAACGTCGTGGCTGAGGGGGTGGGCGCGGTGATCGAAACCGTGTTCGAAAACCGCTTCATGCACGTTTATGAGCTGCTGCGCATGGGTGCCCACATCATGGTAGAGGGCAACACTGCCGTGGTGACTGGCGTGGACGGCCTCAAAGGCGCTCCGGTCATGGCCACCGACCTGCGGGCTTCGGCCAGCCTGGTATTGGCTGCCTTGGTCGCCGAAGGCGATACCTTGATCGACCGTATTTACCACATCGACCGTGGTTACGAATGCATTGAGGAAAAACTGCAAATGCTGGGCGCGAAGATTCGCCGCGTGCCGGGCTAATGTCCATGGCCGGGGTTTGCCCCGGCCGTTTCGTTGAATAGGGATTCGCTTCTCCCATGCTGACCATCGCGCTGTCCAAGGGCCGCATCCTCGACGACACCCTGCCATTGCTGGCAGATGCCGGTATCGTGCCTACCGAGAATCCGGACAAAAGCCGCAAGCTTATTATCCCCACCACCCAGCACGATGTGCGCCTGTTGATCGTGCGTGCCACTGATGTGCCCACTTACGTCGAACACGGTGCCGCGGACCTGGGCGTGGCAGGCAAAGACGTGCTGATGGAATACGGCGGCCAAGGGTTGTATGAGCCGTTGGATCTGAAAATCGCCTGTTGCAAGCTGATGACCGCTGGTGCCATCGGTGCGCCCGCGCCCAAGGGCCGGCTACGCATTGCCACCAAGTTTGTGAACGTTGCCAAGCGCTACTACGCAGAGCAAGGCCGGCAGGTGGATATCATCAAGCTGTACGGTTCCATGGAACTGGCCCCTTTGGTGGGCCTGGCCGACAAGATCATCGATGTGGTCGATACCGGCAACACGCTGCGCGCCAACGGCCTGGAACCTCAAGACCTGATCGCTCACGTCAGCTCTCGGCTGGTGGTGAACAAAGCGTCCATGAAAATGCAACACGGTCGCATCCAGGCGTTGATCGATACGCTGCGCCAGGCCGTAGAGTCGCGACACCCTGGCTAACCTTCCTGGCGTGCCCTGTCACGCTTCGCTATACGCGCCATAGGCCGCTTCAATCAAGAAGTCCCGCCATTGGCGCAATAGCCCTGATAAATTACCCGTTCTGTTCCATCGCCCACTCACCGAGGCCAGCCATGACTGCCGTACCTACCGCTATCCGCCGACTTGACGCCACAGCTCCGGACTTCGCGCGGCATCTGGACCATCTGCTGAGCTGGGAAAGCGTGTCGGACGACGCCGTCAATGGCCGCGTGCTGGAGATCATCCAGGCGGTACGTGAGCGGGGCGATGCCGCCGTGGTGGAATATACCCAGCGCTTCGACGGGTTGCAGGTCGCCAGCATGGTGGATTTGATCCTCCCACGCGCGCGCCTTGAACAGGCCCTTGAGCGCATCACCCCCGAGCAACGCGACGCTCTTGAAACCGCCGCGGCTCGAGTACGCGCTTATCACGAAAAACAAAAGCAGGATTCGTGGCGCTATACCGAAGCGGACGGCACGGTGTTGGGCCAACAGGTTACACCTTTGGACCGCGCTGGCCTCTATGTGCCAGGCGGCAAGGCGAGCTATCCGTCGTCGGTATTGATGAACGCCATTCCCGCCAAGGTCGCGGGGGTGCGTGAAGTGGTAATGGTGGTGCCTACGCCCCGTGGCGAAGTCAACGAATTGGTGTTGGCTGCCGCCTGCATTGCCGGCGTGGACCGTGTGTTCACTATCGGTGGCGCACAGGCCGTGGCCGCGCTGGCCTACGGTACCGAGAGCGTGCCGGGCGTGGATAAGATCGTCGGCCCTGGCAATATCTATGTGGCCACCGCCAAGCGCCATGTATTTGGCCAGGTAGGCATCGATATGATCGCCGGCCCCTCGGAAATTCTCGTGGTGTGCGACGGCGGTACCGACCCCGACTGGATCGCCATGGACCTGTTCTCCCAGGCCGAGCACGACGAGGACGCCCAAGCGATTCTGGTCAGCCCAGATCATGTCTTCCTGGACCGTGTAGCCCAGAGCATCGACAAACTGCTGCCTACCCTGGAGCGGGCCGAGATCATCCGCGCCTCTTTGAATAATCGGGGGGCGCTGATCAAGGTGGCGGATATGAACCAGGCTATCGAGGTGGCCAACCGCATCGCGCCTGAGCACCTGGAACTGTCGGTGGAAGACCCCCAGCAGTGGCTACCAGCCATTCGTCATGCGGGGGCGATCTTTATGGGGCGCCACACCAGCGAGGCCTTGGGCGACTACTGCGCGGGCCCTAACCATGTGCTGCCAACCTCGGGCACCGCGCGCTTCTCGTCGCCCTTGGGCGTGTATGACTTCCAGAAGCGTTCGTCGATCATTTTCTGTTCGGAGCAGGGCGCCTCGGTGCTGGGCCGCACCGCGTCCGTTCTGGCCCGTGGCGAGTCCCTGAGCGCCCACGCCCGCAGCGCTGAATACCGAATCAAGGAAGCGTGACTATGAGCAAGTTCTGGAGCCCTTTCGTCAAGCAACTGGTGCCTTACGTGCCAGGTGAGCAGCCGAAGTTGACCAACCTGGTCAAGCTTAATACCAACGAAAACCCTTATGGCCCATCCCCTCGGGCGTTGGAAGCCATGCGCGCAGAGGTAGGCGACAGCCTGCGACTGTACCCAGACCCCAACGGCGACCGGCTCAAGCAGGCTGTGGCGGCGTTCTACGGCGTGCAGCCTGCTCAAGTTTTCGTGGGCAACGGCTCGGATGAAGTGCTGGCCCATATCTTCCATGGCTTGTTCCAACAGCAGCAGCCCTTGCTATTCCCCGATATCAGCTACAGCTTTTATCCAGTGTATTGCGGCCTGTATGGCATTGCCTTCGAGCAGGTGCCCCTGGATGATGACTTCCAGATCGCCCCCAGCGATTACGCCAAGCCCAACGGCGGTATTATCTTCCCCAACCCGAACGCGCCTACCGGGTGCCTGCTGGCGCTGGACGCGATCGAGCAGATCCTCCAGAGCAGCCCGGACTCAGTCGTGGTAGTCGATGAAGCCTATATCGACTTCGGTGGGGCCACAGCCATCGCCCTGGTGGACCGATACCCGAACCTGCTGGTCACCCAAACCCTGTCCAAATCCCGCTCGTTGGCGGGGCTACGGGTAGGGCTGGCAGTAGGGCATCCGGACCTGATCGAGGCCTTGGAGCGGGTCAAGAACAGCTTTAATTCTTACCCAGTGGACCGCATCGCCCTGGCTGGCGCGGCCGCTGCCTTCGAGGACCGTGCCTGGTTCGACCAGACCCGCCATTTAGTAATGGCCAGTCGCGAACTCCTTATTGCCGAGCTGGAACTGCGAGGCTTCGAGGTGCTGCCTTCAGGCGCTAACTTTGTCTTCGCGCGCCATCCGGAACGAGACGCCGCGCAGATCGCTACCCAACTGCGCGAGCATGGCGTGATCGTGCGACACTTTACCCAGCCACGAATTTCGCAGTTCCTGCGCATTACTATCGGCACGTTAGAGCAGAATAAGGCGTTATTGGCGGCTTTGTAGCAACCGGCCTTGGCCGCGACCAGGTTCAACACGGTAGCGTGGCCCGGTCGCTGGCAAGCCAGGCTGCTACGGATCTCAACCGTAGCAACCAGCCTTGGCCGCGACCGAATTTGGCATGATGGCCCGGCCAGGCTGCTATAGGCTCAACCTTCCTTCACCGGCGCGGCTGGCGCCGGTGGTGGCCGTAGGCCCACCTCGGCGCTGAGCTTCAGGGTTTTGCCATTGCGCATCACTTCGATACCGATCTTATCCCCAGGCTTGGTTCTGGCCACTTGGTTCATGGACTTGCGCCCGTCCGCGGCCGGTTCATTGTTGATGCTGAGGATGACATCCCCCAGTTGCAACCCGGCCTTCTGCGCCGGCCCATCGCGGAAAATACCTGCAACCACGATGCCTGGGCGATCTTTCAAGCCAAAGGACTCAGCCAGGTCATCGGTCAAGGGTTGCACTTCAATGCCTAACCAGCCGCGAATGACTTGCCCGTGCTCAATGATCGACTTCATCACTTCCAGCGCCAGCTTGGTGGGGATGGCAAAGCCGATTCCCTGAGAGCCACCAGACTTGGAGAAAATGGCGGTGTTGATGCCGGTCAGGTTGCCGTCGGCATCCACCAGCGCGCCCCCTGAGTTACCTGGGTTGATGGCGGCGTCGGTTTGGATGAAATCCTCATAGGTGTTCAGGCCCAGCTGGTTGCGCCCGGTCGCGCTGATGATGCCCATGGTCACCGTTTGACCCACCCCGAACGGGTTGCCAATGGCCAGGGCGACGTCGCCGATGCGCAGGCTATCTGAGCTGCCGATGGTAATGGCAGGGAGGTTTTGCAGGTCGATCTTCAACACCGCCAGGTCTGTTTCCGGGTCGCTGCCGATCACCCGGGCGATGGTTTCACGACCATCCTTGAGCGCCACTACGATTTGGTCCGCTCCGGCAGTCACGTGGTTGTTAGTGAGCAGGTAGCCCTCGGGGCTCATGATCACCCCCGAGCCCAGGCTGGACTCCCAGCGCCGTTGGCGCGGTAGGTTATCCCCGAAAAATCGCCGAAACTGTGGGTCTTCGAACATGGCCTGGGAGGATTTGTTCACCACTTTGGTGGTGTACAGGTTGGCTACCGCAGGCGCGGCCAGGGTCACTGCGTCAGCATAGGAAATAGGCCCCCTGATCGCCATGGTGGCTTGAGGTGCTTGTTGCAGGTTTACGTCCTGACTGGGCAAGCCTACCCATTCGGGAAAGCGCTGGATTATCAACAGTGCGATAAGAATGCCAGTCAGCAATGGCCAGCTGAAATAACGCAAGGCAATCGACATTGAGGGTTCCTGAAGGGGAGGGTACGCGTTTGCACATGGCCAAGGCCGGCCCATAATGGGCGCCATTATACGAGCGCCTGGCCGCCCGCAAACCGCCTTGATGGAGACTTTTATGGCTGTAGCACTCAGTACCCTGGTCGCCGAAGCAGACCGTTACTTGGGCTGCGCGAAAATCGCCGATTATTGCCCCAATGGGCTGCAAGTGGAAGGCCGGCCGCAAGTGCGGCGTATCGTCAGCGGCGTTACCGCCAGCCAGGCGTTGCTAAATGCCGCGGTGGCGGCCGGTGCAGACCTGGTGCTGGTTCACCATGGTTACTTCTGGAAGGGTGAAAACCCCTGCGTGACCGGCATGCGCCAGCGTCGCCTGAAAACCTTGCTCAAGCACGACATCAGCCTGCTGGCCTATCATCTGCCTCTGGACGTGCACCCGGAGGTGGGCAATAACGCGCAGTTGGCAGTACGCCTGGGTATTACCGTAGAAGGCCCGCTGGACCCGGGCAACCCGAAGGTCGTGGGGCTGATAGGCTCGCTAAACCGGCCGCAAACGGCCCTGGAGTTTTCCCGCACGGTCAGCCAGGTGCTGCAGCGCGAGCCCTTGGTGGTCTGTAGCGGGCAGACTGTAAGGCGCGTGGGCTGGTGCAGCGGGGGCGGCCAAGGCTACATCGACACTGCCATCGCGGCGGGCGTAGATCTCTACCTAACCGGTGAAGCGTCTGAGCAAACCTTCCACAGTGCCTGCGAAAACGGCGTGTCCTTCATTGCGGCGGGGCACCACGCCACGGAACGTTTTGGCGTGCAGGCATTAGGGGAGTATCTGGCCCAGCGCTTTGCCGTGGAGCACCGGTTCATCGACTGCCCAAACCCAATTTGAATAAAACCCCTCGGCATATGCTAAGACCCTTTGGATCTAAGCACGCGGTCTTATATAGCAGACGCTGTGATAGAGTGATCGGCTCGAACACGGCCCGTTGGCCGTCCTACCTGCAACGCAATCCGTGAGTAGCTATGGTCGATAAACTGACGCACTTGAAACAGCTCGAAGCGGAGAGCATCCACATCATCCGTGAAGTGGCAGCCGAGTTCGACAACCCGGTGATGCTCTATTCCATCGGCAAAGATTCCGCCGTAATGCTGCACCTGGCACGCAAGGCCTTCTTTCCGGGCAAGCTGCCGTTTCCGGTGATGCACGTGGATACCCAGTGGAAGTTTCAGGAGATGTACAAATTCCGCGATCGCATGGTCGAGGAAATGGGCCTGGACCTGCTGGTACATGTGAACCCCGAAGGCGTGGCGCAGGGGATCAACCCCTTTACCCATGGCAGCTCCAAGCACACGGATATCATGAAAACCCAAGGGCTTAAGCAGGCCTTGGACAAGTACGGTTTCGATGCGGCCTTTGGCGGCGCGCGCCGGGACGAAGAGAAGTCCCGTGCCAAGGAGCGGGTGTATTCCTTCCGCGACAGCAAGCACCGGTGGGACCCAAAAAACCAACGCCCCGAACTGTGGAACCTGTACAACGGCAAGGTGAACAAAGGCGAGTCCATTCGCGTATTCCCGCTGTCGAACTGGACCGAACTGGACATCTGGCAGTACATCTACCTGGAGCAGATCCCCATCGTGCCGCTGTACTTCGCCGCCGAGCGCGACGTGATCGAAAAGAACGGCACGCTGATCATGATCGACGACGAGCGCATCCTCGAACATCTCACCGATGAAGAGAAGGCCCGTATCGTCAAGAAGAAGGTCCGCTTCCGTACCTTGGGTTGCTACCCGCTCACCGGCGCGGTGGAGTCTGGCGCCGAAAGCCTGACCGATATCATCCAAGAGATGCTTCTGACCCGCACGTCCGAGCGCCAGGGGCGCGTTATCGACCATGACGGCGCTGGCTCCATGGAAGATAAAAAACGTCAGGGGTATTTCTAAGCTTCAAGTTACAAGCGGCAAACTGCAAGGGAAAAGCGAAGTCAGTCTCTTCCCCTTAAAGCTTCGCTGCCTGCATTGCAGGTACATCGAGAAATGCCTGTGATGGATTTGAAAATTATTTCTAACTAGCCATAGGCCGCAAGCTTGCCGCTTGTAGCTGATGGCTTGGAGCTCAAGATGAGTCATCAATCCGAATTGATCAGCGAGGATATCCTTGCTTACCTGGCCCAGCACGAACGCAAAGAGCTGCTGCGCTTTCTGACCTGTGGGAACGTGGACGACGGCAAGAGCACGCTCATTGGCCGCTTGTTGCATGACTCCAAGATGATCTACGAAGACCACTTGGAAGCCATTACCCGGGATTCGAAAAAATCCGGCACCACCGGTGAAGAAGTGGACCTGGCATTGCTGGTCGACGGCCTGCAGGCCGAGCGCGAGCAAGGCATTACCATCGATGTGGCGTACCGCTATTTTTCCACCGCCAAGCGCAAGTTCATCATTGCCGACACCCCGGGCCACGAGCAGTACACCCGCAACATGGCCACCGGTGCGTCGACCTGCGACCTGGCGATCATCTTGGTCGATGCGCGCTACGGTGTGCAGACCCAAACCCGCAGGCACAGCTATATCGCGTCCTTGCTGGGTATCAAACACATTGTGGTCGCCATCAACAAGATGGACCTCAAAGGCTTTGACGAAGGCATATTCGAGCAGATCAAGGCCGATTACCTGAAGTTCGCCGAGGCCATTGGCCTGCAGCCGGCCACGCTAGCCTTCGTGCCCATGTCGGCGCTCAAGGGCGACAACGTGGTCAATCGCAGCGAGCGGTCACCCTGGTACGCCGGCCAAACCCTGATGGAAATCCTCGAAACCGTGGAGGTGGCCGCCGACCGTAACTTGACTGACCTGCGCTTCCCGGTGCAGTACGTCAACCGCCCGAACCTGAACTTCCGTGGCTTCGCCGGTACCCTGGCCAGTGGCGTGGTCCACAAGGGCGACGACGTAATGGTGCTGCCTTCGGGCAAAAGCAGCCGGGTCAAATCCATCGTGACCTACGAAGGTGAGCTGGAGCAGGCAGGCCCTGGCCAGGCGATCACCTTGACCATGGAAGACGAGATCGACATCTCCCGTGGCGACCTGCTGGTGCATGCGGACAATGTGCCGCCGGTGACCGACGAGTTCGAGGCGATGCTGGTCTGGATGGCGGAAGAGCCCATGCATCCGGGCAAGAAATACGACATTAAACGCGCTACCAGCTATGTGCCCGGCTCCATTGCCAGCATTGCCCATCGGGTGGATGTGAATACCTTGGAAGAAGGCCCTGCCAGTGCCTTGGCATTGAACGAAATCGGTAAGGTCAAGGTTGTACTGGATACCGCCATTGCCCTTGATGGTTACGTCAGCAACCGCACCACCGGCGCCTTTATCGTCGTCGACCGCCTTACCAACGGCACCGTTGGCGCGGGCATGATCATCGCGCCTCCAGCGGTAGGACAGGGTCACGCCGATGCCCATGGCGCCTTGGCCCACGTGAGCGTGCAAGAGCGCGTACGGCGCTTCGGTCAGCAGCCAGCTACCGTGTTGTTCACTGGCTTGTCAGGCGCGGGTAAAAGCACGCTTGCCTACGCGGTGGAGCGTAAGTTGTTCGATGCCGGTCGGGCCGTGTTCGTGCTCGATGGTCAAAACCTGCGCCACGACTTGAACAAGGGCTTGGCCCAGGACCGTGCTGGCCGTACCGAGAACTGGCGGCGAGCGGCTCACGTTGCACGGCAATTCAATGAGGCTGGTCTGTTGACCCTGGCTGCCTTCGTGGCGCCAGATGCGGAAGGCCGTGAACAGGCCCGCGATCTGATCGGTGCCGAACGGTTGCTGACGGTCTATGTGCAAGCATCCCCCCAAGCCTGTCAGGCGCGCGATCCACAAGGGCTGTATGCGGCAGGGGGCGACAATATCCCTGGCGAGTCCTTCCCCTACGATGTGCCGCTGAACGCGGATTTAGTCGTGGATACTCAGGCCGTGTCGGTGGAAGAGGGTGTCAAGCAGGTGATCGAGTTGCTGAGGGCCCATGGCGCGCTGTAATAGCGCGCTGTTTCCCTATAGGAGCGAGCGCAAGCTGGCGAAGATGCGGCACGGATAACCAATAACACATTGTGCGCCAGCTCTGCTGGCTCCTACAGCAAATGAGAAATCCGTATCACCTGCGGGTTAAACCATACTCTTCATCGAGCATTCCTGGCGTACCTGGGCCCTTGGGGGCGTAGTCCTTCGGTACTTCCTGATCCCTGGGCGGAGTAAGGCGGTCGCGGGAGGCGTGGCTCGGCTCGGCGTGCAAGGCAGCCAACAGGCGTTGGCGCGTCAGCTCGTCTGTGGCCAACTGATTGGCGCCTTCGGCTAAATGCTCCTGAACTTCCTGGTAGCTCTGGGTAAGCTTTTTCACCAAGATAGCGGTGCTATTGAAGTGAGTGACTACCTCATGTTGATAGTTATCGAATTTCTGCTGAAGGTCGTCCACTTGGCGTTGCGTGCCGCCTGGCACGGCATTGGGCATGAAGCGGGCAATAAGGAAGCCGACGACCACACCCACAACCAGCGCCAGGGTAGGCAGCAACCAAATCAAGAGCGAGTATTCCACGAGTCCTTCCTCTATAAACGGCTTTGCATTACGTTAACGGCTAGTGGTCACGCTGTATACACGCGAGACGCCTAAAGCGCAGCGCTGGGACATCGGGCAACGTTCACCCGCCCGGCACAAACCGATTGCTAGACGAATCGACCCTTGGCAGGGTCACGGAGTTCATACCCTTGCTGATTCGCGAAAACGCTTTAATGCTTGATGGCCCAGTTGGCCAACTTGAAGCACTTTACCTTGAAACGCCTGAGCCACGCGGGTTGGCGCTGCTTTGCCATCCCAACCCGGAGCAGGGTGGGACCATGCTCAACAAGGTCATGTCTACCTTGCAGCGCACCGCCCGGGAGGCAGGTTACATTACCTTACGCTTTAACTACCGAGGCACGGGCAATAGCGCCGGTGCCCACGACATGGGGTTGGGCGAGGTAGATGACGCCAACGCGGCGGCCAATTGGTTGCGCATTCGTCACCCCGGCATACCCCTGACCTTGCTGGGCTTTTCCTTTGGCGGTTTTGTGGCCGCGACCTTGGCCGGGCGGATGGAGCGCCAAGGGGCCGAAGTGCGGCACCTGTTCATGTGCGCGCCAGCGGTAATGCGCCTGCGAGACGAAGAGCCGCTACCCGAGCGCTGCGCCATCACGGTGATTCAGCCGGAAGCCGATGAGGTGGTGGACCCTGCTGCGGTCCATGAGTGGTCCGCGAGCCTGGCCCGGCCCCATGAGCTGTTGAAATTGGCAGAATGCGGCCACTTCTTTCATGGCAAACTTCCAGACCTCAAAGACCTGATTTCGCCGCGCCTTGCCCCTTGAATGTAGCCTCATAAGCGATCGCCCATGACCACCCGAGTTCTTACAGGTATCACCACCACCGGCACCCCTCACTTGGGTAACTACGCCGGCGCCATCCGCCCCGCCATTGTCGCCAGCCGTCAAAACGATGTGGACTCTTTCTATTTTCTCGCCGATTACCATGCCCTGATCAAGTGCGATGACCCGCTGCGCATCCAGCGTTCACGGCTGGAAATCGCCGCTACTTGGCTAGCGGGTGGCCTGGATGTAGAGCGTGCAACCTTCTATCGACAGTCCGACATCCCCGAGATCCCCGAACTCACCTGGCTGTTGACCTGTGTAGCGGCCAAGGGCCTGCTGAACAGGGCCCATGCCTACAAAGCATCGGTGGACAAGAACACGGAAACCGGCGAAGACCCCGACGCTGGCATCAGCATGGGGCTGTACAGCTATCCGGTACTGATGGCCGCGGACATTCTGCTGTTTAATGCCCATAAAGTGCCGGTGGGGCGCGACCAGATTCAGCATGTGGAAATGGCCCGAGACATAGGCCAGCGCTTCAACCACCTATTCGGCAACGGCCAGGAGCTGTTCGTCTTGCCCGAGGCGGTGATCGAAGAAAGCGTGGCCACCTTGCCTGGCCTCGATGGTCGCAAAATGTCCAAAAGCTACGACAACACCATCCCGCTGTTTAGTAGCCCCAAGCAACTCAAAGACGCCATCGCTCGAATCGTGACCGATTCCCGAGCCCCGGGTGAACCGAAGGACCCGGACAACAGCCACCTCTTTACCCTGTACAGCGCCTTCGCCACTCCCGCGCAAACCGAAGCCTTCCGTGGGCACCTGCTCGGCGGCCTGGGTTGGGGCGATGCCAAGCATCAGCTGTTTACCCTGCTCGATAACGAGTTGGGCGAGGCGCGCGAGCGTTATCACCAACTGATCGAGCGCCCGGCAGACCTGGAAGACATTCTTCTGGCAGGCGCGGCCAAGGCCCGTAAGGTCGCCACCCCCTTCCTGGAACAGTTGCGTGAGGCCGTAGGCCTGCGCTCGTTCCGGGCACAGGTCGGCAGCGCCAGTGAAGCCCGCAAGAAAGCCGACAAAGCCGCGCGTTTCGTAAGCTTCCGAGACACCGACGGCAGCTTCCGCTTCCGCCTGCTCAGTGCCGAAGGTGAGCAACTGGTACTGTCACGCGCCTTTGCCGATGGCAAGAGCGCGGGCGTTGCCACCAAGCGGCTGCAAGCAGGCGAGGCTGAGCTACGTGCTGATGGTAGCGGCTTCGGGGTGTGGCTGGGCGACGACTGCGTGGCGGACAGCCCCGTATTCACAGATGCCACCAGCCGCGACCAGGCGTTGGAAGCCGTGCGCCAGGCTTTGGCTAATCCGCCCGCCTAAGTGCCAACCATGCGGCGTTTGGCCGCGCCTTCGATTGCCATCCCAAAGGGCCGCCGTTAAAGTGGCGGCCCGGTTTTACAGCCTGTAGACGACTTATGACGCCCCTTGAACGATACCAAGCTGACCTTAAACGTCCTGATTTCTTTCACGATGCAGCGCAGGAAACCGCGGTTCGCCATCTACAGCGCCTATACGACGACCTGATCGCGGCCGACGGCGCCAAGCCGGGCTTGCTCAGCAAGTTGTTCGGTAAAAAAGACGTCACCCCTGTCAAGGGCCTGTATTTTTGGGGCGGGGTGGGCCGGGGCAAAACTTACCTGGTCGATACGTTCTTCGAGGCGCTGCCCTTCAAGGAAAAAACCCGCACGCACTTCCATCGTTTCATGAAGCGCGTGCACGAGGAAATGAAAAGCCTCAAAGGCGAGAAAAACCCGCTGACCTTGATCGCCAAGCGCTTTGCCGACGAGTCCCGGGTGATTTGCTTCGATGAATTCTTCGTGTCCGATATCACTGATGCCATGATTCTAGGCACCCTGATGGAAGAGTTGTTCAAGCACGGGGTTACGCTGGTTGCGACCTCGAACATCGTGCCAGATGGCTTGTATAAAGATGGCCTGCAGCGCGCGCGGTTTTTGCCAGCCATTGCCTTGATCAAGCAACACACCGAAATCGTGAACGTCGACAGCGGCGTGGACTACCGCTTGCGCCACCTGGAACAAGCCGAACTGTTCCACTTTCCCCTGAACGACGCCGCGGAAAAAAGCCTGCGCGACAGCTTCCGCGCGCTGACACCAGACTGCACGTCACCGGTGGAAAACGATGTGTTGATCATTGAGAACCGTGAGATTCGGGCGCTGCGCACGTGTGACGATGTGGCCTGGTTCGACTTCCGCGCATTGTGCGATGGCCCGCGCAGCCAGAACGACTACATTGAACTGGGCAAGATTTTCCACGCGGTGATTCTCAGTGGCGTGGAGCAGATGAGCGTGACGACCGACGATATCGCCCGCCGCTTCATCAATATGGTGGACGAATTCTACGACCGGAACGTAAAGCTGATCATCTCAGCGGAAGTTGAACTTAAAGACCTGTACTCAGGCGGGCGGCTAAACTTCGAATTCCAGCGTACCCTCAGCCGGTTGCTGGAGATGCAGTCCCATGAGTTCCTGTCACGCCCCCACAAGCCATAGGCAGTTACCGGCTGCCGTCCAGGGTGCCGCTTGGCGGGCGGGATCGATAAATGCAAAAGCTGCTTGAGTTTTTCTGCGTAATCCGGATAATTCGCCTGCTCTGCACGAGGAGGAAGTGATGCCCCTCCCCGAACAGAGGCCCCCTGGCCGACCCCGACGCGATGACCCGAGCCCCCAAAAGCGTCTGGATGCGGCTGTCTTTGGCCTTGTCAAAGAAAGCACTATTCAGTAAGCTCCGCCGTCTATTTTTGCTGGGCGGCCCCTGAGGCTATAAAGAATGAAAACTTTTACTGCTAAACCGGAAACAGTAAAGCGCGACTGGTTTGTCGTCGACGCCGCTGGCCAGACCCTGGGTCGTCTGGCTACTGAAATCGCGAGCCGTCTGCGTGGCAAGCACAAGCCTGAATTCACTCCTCACGTTGACACCGGCGACTACATCGTCGTTATCAACGCCGAGCAGGTTCGTGTAACCGGCGCCAAGTCTACGGACAAGGTGTACTATTCCCACTCCGGTTTCCCGGGCGGTATCAAATCGATCACTTTCGACAAGCTGATCGACAAGGCACCTGAGCGCGTGATCGAGACCGCGGTCAAAGGCATGCTGCCGAAGAACCCGCTGGGTCGTGACATGTACCGTAAGCTGAAAGTCTATGCGGGCGCTACTCACCCTCATACTGCTCAGCAGCCCCAAGAACTGAAGATTTAACGGAATAGTTCACTATGTCGGCGACTCAAAATTACGGCACTGGCCGTCGCAAGACCGCAACCGCTCGCGTATTCCTGCGGCCGGGCACTGGCAACATCTCTATCAACAACCGCGCTCTGGATACCTTCTTCGGTCGTGAAACCGCGCGCATGGTTGTTCGTCAGCCTCTGGAACTGACCGGCACCGTCGAGAAATTCGACGTGTTCGTGACCGTTTCCGGTGGTGGCGTAAGTGGCCAAGCTGGCGCTATCCGTCACGGTATCACCCGTGCGCTGATGGTGTACGACGAAACCCTGCGTGGCGACTTGCGCCGTGCTGGCTTCGTTACCCGCGACGCCCGTGAAGTTGAACGTAAGAAAGTGGGTCTGCGTAAAGCGCGTAAGCGTCCTCAGTACTCCAAGCGTTAATTCGCTGTTCAGCTTTACAAAAGCCCGGTTCGAAAGAGCCGGGCTTTTTTGTCGTGCTCGGGCATGAATCCCAGGCTTGGCTCAACGCTTAAGGCGCCCTCAAGCCCGCAGGCCACTGATTTGCTGTAAGATTGCCGGTTATCGCGCGCCTTGGGCGCGTTCGTTATATCCGCTTCCAGCGAGGAGATCGCCATGGGCGTAACCAACCGGTTGGCATGTTACTCCGACCCCGCCGACCATTATTCCCATCGCGTGCGAATCGTGTTGGCTGAAAAAGCCGTTACCGTGCAGATCATCGATATGGCGCCTGGCCGTCAGCCTGCCGCGCTTATGGATGTAAACCCCTATGGGTCATTGCCGACCCTGGTGGACCGAGACTTGGCGCTGTACGAGTCCACGGTGGTGATGGAGTACCTGGACGAGCGTTACCCTCACCCGCCATTGTTGCCTGCCTATCCCGTGGCTCGAGCCAACGCTCGGCTGCTGATGCACCGTATTCAACGAGACTGGTGCGGCCACGTAGATTTGTTGCTGGACCCGCGCAGCAAAGAGGCCGCCCGAATGGACGCGCGCAAGCACCTGCGTGAGAGCCTTACTGGCGTATCACCCTTGTTTGCCGAAATGTCCTGTTTCATGAGTGATGAGCAAAGCCTGGTGGATTGCTGTCTACTGCCCATACTGTGGCGCCTGCCGGTGATGGGTGTCGAATTGCCCCGTGGCGCCAAGCCCTTGTTGGACTACATGGAGCGGCAGTTCGCCCGTGAAGCTTTCCAGGCCAGCCTGTCGGCCGCCGAACGCGAAATGCGTTAGTTTTAGAGGAGCCCTTGATGAATTCCAGTCGTCCCTATCTCGTCCGCGCTTTGTATGAGTGGATTGTAGATAACGATTGCACGCCGCATATTCTGGTCAATGCCGAATACCGCGCGGTACAGGTCCCGAAAGGGTTCGCCACTGACGGCCAGATCGTGCTGAACGTCTCGCCCAATGCTGTGCGCCACCTGCATATGGATAACGAAGCGGTAAGCTTCGAAGGCCGCTTCGGCGGCGTGGCTCATACCTTGTATGTGCCTACCGGCGCCATTTTGGGAATCTACGCCAGGGAAAATGGCCAAGGCATGGTGTTCGATCCCGATGTGCCAAGCCTCGATGACGATGAGTTCGAGCTTGAGGATGAAAGCGCGTTGGACGATGACCAGCCGCCACCCAACGACCAACCCCCACGCCCCAGCGGCCGGCCGAGCTTGAAAGTTGTGAAATGAAAAAGGCGACCCCAGGGTCGCCTTTTCACTACTTGTTTCTCCGCGTGTAGGAGCCAGCAACGCTGGCGAAAAGTGGTGTGCTGGCCTACACCACTACCTAAGCCGCCCTCTGCCAACGTGGCTGGCGGCTACAGGGTGGGTGTCGATGTTCAATCGATATATTCGAACAGCTTCACGATCTTCTGCACCCCTGATACACCCTGCACCAAGTTAGTCGCGCGGGCTGCTTCTTGCTGGGTCACCAACCCCAACAAATACACAATGCCGTTCTCGGTCACGACTTTAATCCGCGATCCGGGAATGGCGTTGTCGGTGAACATCTGGGTTTTGATCTTGGTCGTCAGCACCGCATCGTTGCTACGGGCCAGCAGTGAGGAGGGCTGGATGACCTGAAGTTCGTTCTCGACTTTCTTCACCCGTTGCACCGAGGCTGCCGCCTGCTCGGCCATGGCCTTGAGGTCTGCCCGTGGGGTTTGCCCAGCTAGCAGCACTACGCCGTTGTAGCTGGTAACTACGATGTGGGAGCCTTGATCCAGGTCTGGGCTGGCCTTGGCCACGTTGACCGCCACTTTGGTTTCGATCAGCGAGTCATCGATCTTGCTGCCCAGGGTGCGTGTGCCCCGGTCATCGTCGATGGGTTTATCGCGAGTGGCGGTCAGTACGGAGCTGCAGCCAGATACCGCGAGGCAAAGGGTCAAGGCCGCGAGGCCTAGGCGGGTGGGGTTCATTCTTCACTCCCGAACAATTGGCTGTCGATCAAGTCGCAGAGGCAGTGGATCGCCAACAGGTGAACTTCCTGGATGCGTGCCGTGACGCTCGAGGGCACGCGGATTTCAACGTCTTCTGGCAGCAGCAGCGAAGCCATGCCACCACCGTCACGGCCTGTCAGCGCCACAACGATCATGTCGCGGTCGTGGGCCGCCTGGATGGCTTGTATCACATTGGCTGAGTTGCCACTGGTGGAAATGGCCAGCAGTACATCACCTGCCTGGCCCAGTGCGCGGATTTGCTTGGAAAAGATTTCGTTGTAGCTGTAGTCGTTGGCGATGGACGTAAGCGTGGAGGTGTCGGCCGTCAGCGTGATCGCCGGCAGGCCTGGCCGCTCACGCTCGAAACGGTTAAGCATCTCGGAAGAAAAATGCTGGGCATCGCCAGCCGAACCGCCATTGCCGCAGGCCAGTACCTTGCCCTCGCTGAGCATGGCATGAACCATGACCTGGCTTGCCTGCTCGATGTGCGGGGCTAGCACCTCCATCGATTGCTGCTTTGTATCGATGCTGGCTTGAAACAGCCGGCGAATCCGGGATTGCATGTCCATCGTGTACCTTAAAACCTGAACCCGCGGGCGGGTGGCGCTGAATGCTTGAATGAATGACTGGCCAGGGCGCGCCTAACTGGCAAATGCGTCCTGCAACCAGGTAAGGCCAGGGGAGAGGGGATCATGGCCTTCGATAGCGATAACGTCGAAGCGGCAGGGATGATTGCCCCAGGCTGGCGTCTGCAAAAGGTAACGTTCAGCGGCGCGGATGATCCGGGCCTGCTTGCGCTCATCGATGCTGCCCAACGCACCGCCCCATTGACTATGTAACCGGTAGCGAACTTCGACGAATACTACTGTATCGCTATCTAGCATGACCAGATCCAGTTCGCCCTCGCGGCAGCGCCAATTGCGCGCAAGCACCTCCAAACCCTGGTCACACAGGTGGCGCTCAGCCCAGGCTTCTGCCTGCTGACCCCTGGTGCCAGGGGCCGCCTTTGTATTCACTGGGTATTGGCTGGAAGAGCAGCTGGCAAAGTGGCTGGTAGGAGCTCTACCTTGGCGTTGTTAAATTGCGCCCAAGGTAGCTGGCGCTCGATGCGTTGCGCGTTATTCAGGCTCAAGCTACCGGACAACCCTTCGATGCGGTTGCCAGGCAGCGCCTTGAGCTGGCCCAGGCGTGGTGCCAGGGTATAGGCATCGGCGCCCATGGCATACAGGCGGCCCAGGCTGCCATTGGCTTGCGGCCATTGCCGGGCCACTTGCTGGCGCAGGGTATTGTTGGCATCGAGCAGCCACGGCGTTTCGCAGAAGCGCACACCGTTGAGGTCTGCGTACTGGGCCTGATCACCGCTGGCACTGAAGACGTGAGAGGTGGCATACACCGGTACATCGCCCGAGTACTGGTAGTTAAGCGTAGGTTTTACCTGTTGGGCCTGCTGGGGGGTGGCGGTGAGGAAGATAAAGTCCACGTCCTGGCGCCGGCTGCCTTGGCCGGTGGTTCCGTTAGGGTGAGCCTGCATCAGCTCGGCGATCTGCTGCGCCAAGGCCACGGGCTGGTCGATTTGAGTAGCAGCTACCAGGGCGCCGCCGTTGGCCTGCCACTCTTGGCGGAAGGCAGCTAGCACGCGGTCGCCAAACTCGCCCTTGGGCACGATAACGGCAGCGCGCTGATAGCCATCGGCACGCGCCCTGCGGGCTACTTCGTGGGCTTCGTCCTCGGCGGCCAGGCCAAACTGGAACAGCTGAGTGGGGCCGGGCTGAAGCGAGTCGCTGTAGTTCAGGGCCAGCGTGGTGATAGGCAGTTGCGGGCGGGTGCTCAACTGCTTCACCAGGTTCTTTTCCAGCGGGCCTACCACCAAGTCAACCCCGGAGGCCTGGGCCTGACGGTAGAAATCGTCCATCGAAGTGATCCGCGCGCTATCGAACAGCTCGACACGTGGCGCCTCTTGGCCGTTTTGAGTCGTTTGATAGTAGCTAGCCATGAAGCCATCTCGCAGCGCTCGCGCTACACCCGCCAGTGGCCCTTGTTGGGGCAGCAGCAAGGCGATGTGTTTCAGGGGTTGGCTGGTAACGGTCATCAGTTGTTCGAGCGGGGCTGGCAGCGTACGCGCCGCCGGGTGGCTGGCATGTTGCGCCCGCCAGGCTTCGATGGCGGCCTTTTGCTGCTCCAACGTGCCAGGCGTTTTTACGACTTGCGCCAGGCTCAGCCAGCCGGCGAGGTCGTCATTGCCCGCGGGCTGTACCTGGTCGGCTGGCAAGCTGGAAATCAGTTTCCAGATGTCCTCATGGTTGGCTGTGCTGGCGTCCCCTTGCAGCATAGGCGCCAGGAAGATCCGCTCACGCGCGGCGGCCAGTGTTTGCCCGTCAGCCTCCAGTGCCCTGGCGCGAACGGTTTGGGTGCGCGACTGTTGGTCCAGCGGCAACTCACTCAAGTGGGTAAGGCTTGGGTGGCTCAGCGCGGTAAGGGCAGCCTTGGGGTCGTTGCGGTTCATGGCCAGCTCCGCCAGCAGTGTGCTGGCGAACACTTGCTGAGCGGGCTTGAGCTGTGCCAGGTCAATGTCGCCGAAGATCTGCGTGGCGCGGGCATCCTGATGCTCTTGCATGGCCTTGTTGGCAGCAGTGAGCCGTAGCAGGGCGGCTTCGTCGGGCGCCTTGCTGTTCGCGGCCTGTTGCAACAGCTGTTCGACGCTGGCGTCACTGGTACGTGGCAACTCACCCAGCGTAGAGCCAGGCTGGCTGGCGCAGGCCGCGAGCAGGGCCGCCAGGATTAAGGCGATTAACGGGCGCAGGCAACCGGTCATGTACATCTTCCTGATACGAATCGTTGAACGGGCAATTGTACCCAAGCACGTACACCGGTGCGACGCTGGCCCAGGGCCGCGCCGCTTCGCCGCGGTTCGTGGGGTACGCGCAGGGCAATTCGGCAAAGGCAGTCAAGGCCGTTACAATGGTCGCTTTCCGGCGTTTCCAAGGTGTGTGCTGTGACCCTCCCAGGCGCGACTGATTCAACTTTAGGCACACTTTATGTGGTCGCCACCCCCATCGGTAATCTGGACGACATGACCCCTCGGGCGCTTCAAGTGCTTAAGGATGTGGCCCTTATCGCCGCTGAAGATACCCGGCACTCCCTTCGCTTGTTACAGCACTTCGGCATCCAGACGCCTCTGGCTGCCTGCCACGAGCACAATGAGCGCGAAGACGGCGGGCGCTTTCTGGGCAAGCTGCAGGCAGGCGAGTCCGTGGCGTTGATCTCCGATGCGGGTACGCCCTTGATTTCCGACCCTGGCTACCACTTGGTGCGCCAGGCGCGGGCCGCGGGTGTGCGGGTAGTGCCAGTGCCAGGGGCATGCGCGGTAATTGCCGCCCTGTCAGCGGCGGGGCTGCCTTCGGACCGCTTTATTTTCGAAGGTTTTCTCCCCGCCAAGGCAGCCGCGCGAGCTAGCCGCCTTGCGGCGCTGAGCGAAGAGCCGCGTACGCTAATCTTTTATGAGGCGCCGCACCGTATTCTTGAGTCGGTACAGGCCATGGAGGCGGCATTTGGGGCTGAGCGCCCGGCCGTTTTGGCACGAGAGCTGACCAAAACCTTCGAAACCCTCAAGGGCGCGCCCTTGGCCGGGCTGCGGGCATTTATCGAGGCTGACAGCAACCAGCAGCGGGGTGAGTGTGTAGTGCTGGTCGGCGGTTGGGTCGCCCCAATAGGGGAGGAGGCCATCAGTACTGAAGCCTTGCGTGTGCTTGATCTGCTGTTGGCCGAGCTGCCCCTGAAAAAGGCCGCGGCCTTGGCGGCGCAGATCACTGGTGTGCGCAAAAACCTGCTATACCAGGCTGCATTAGACCGCCAAGCCTGAGGTCTGGTAAGCCTCGGCGCGCCTCTGCGCAGCGGTTCGGCTGGCTTGCGCGCTTGTATCGGGCGGCCCCGCCCGGTAACCTTGTCGGCGGAGAGTCGGTTGGACAGTCGCTGCCGTTGCATGCTCGCATGCGCGGGGGAGGAAAGTCCGGGCTCCATAGGGCAGAGTGCCAGGTAATGCCTGGGAGGCGTGAGCCTACGGAAAGTGCCACAGAAAATAACCGCCTAAGCGCTTCGGCGCCGGTAAGGGTGAAAAGGTGCGGTAAGAGCGCACCGCGCGGCTGGCAACAGTTCGTGGTCAAGGTAAACCCCACTCGGAGCAAGACCAAATAGGGTTCCATAGGCGTGGCCCGCGCTGGAACCGGGTAGGTTGCTAAAGGTGTTCAGTGATGACCACCGTAGAGGAATGACTGTCCTCGACAGAACCCGGCTTACAGGCCGACTCTCCACCTTTCTTGCCCCATCTCCCCCCGCCGTTTCGCTTATCTCCTCCCCAGGGGTAATGCCGAAAAAATCTTAATCTTCATAATTTACTTTAACTATTTGACGCATTCCCCTGGCAGGGAAAGGTATTCCCAGGTGTTTTACTGCCCTTTTTGCGGTTTTCCCCTCGATCTGTGTTGTAAATCACCGATATGTAAAGGAATTCGCTGGCCGTGCGCCTTGACGGTGCGGTGGGGGGGTTCCTATAGTGTGCGCGAGTGGAGAGAAGTGGCAGGAAGTGGGGAATTAAGGCGCATAAGGAACAATAGCGCGGCGGGGTCTATTTTCGGGGAAGCTCAACTGTGTTTCGCGGAGCCAATGCCATCAGTCTTGACGCGAAGGGCCGTCTCGCTATGCCGAGCAGGTACCGTGACGAACTGAATTCGCGCAGTTCCGGCCAGTTGATCATCACCATCGATACCGTTGACCGTTGCCTTAATGTCTACCCTCTCGACGAGTGGGAAATCATCGAAACCAAACTCAAGGCGTTGCCTTCGTTGCGTGAAGAAGTCAAGCGCCTGCAGCGCTTGCTGATCGGTAACGCGGTAGACCTCGAGCTCGATGGCAGTGGCCGCTTTTTAGTACCCCCGCGTTTGCGTGAATACGCTCGGCTGGACAAGCGAGCGATGCTGGTAGGCCAGCTCAACAAGTTTCAACTCTGGGACGAGGACACTTGGAACGCGGTTTCCGCGGCGGACCTCGAAGCTATCCAACAACCGGGCGCTATGCCTGACGAATTGCGTGACCTGATCCTGTGACGACTGACAGCAGCTTTAACCACATCACCGTGTTGCTTGGCGAGGCCATCGAGGCTTTGGCCGTGCGCCCGGACGGCTGCTATATAGACGGTACCTTTGGGCGCGGCGGGCATAGCCGCTTGCTGTTGCAACAGCTAGGTGAAAAAGGTCGATTACTGGGTTTCGACAAAGACCCCCAAGCGATTGCCACGGGGCAAGCGCTGGCGGCCGAAGACGGCCGCTTTGTCATTGTGCAGCGCAGTTTTGCCGAAATGGCCGCCGAGGCCGAGCGCCTGGGCCTTGCCGGCAAGGTAAGCGGTATCCTGCTGGACCTGGGTGTGTCCTCCCCGCAGCTGGATGATCCCGCGCGTGGTTTCAGCTTTTTGAACGACGGCCCGCTGGACATGCGCATGGACCCGTCCCAGGGCATAAGCGCGGCTCAATTCATTGCCCAGGCTCCAGAAGAAGAGATCGCCCGAGTGTTCAAGGCGTATGGCGAAGAGCGCTTCGCCCGGCGCATGGCCCGTGCGGTGGTGGAGCGGCGCGAAGCCCAACCGTTCGATCGTACCGGCGACCTGGCCCACGTGCTCAAAGACGCCAACCCTGCCTGGGAAAAGAACAAGCACCCCGCTACCCGCGCCTTCCAAGGGCTGCGAATTCACGTCAACAGCGAACTGGCAGACCTCGAAGCTGGCCTGGAGGCCGCCCTGAGTCTGCTCGAAGTGGGTGGGCGGCTGGTGGTGATCAGCTTCCACTCCCTGGAAGATCGCATCGTCAAACTCTTTATGCGCCGCCTGGAAAAAGGCGAGGCCGATAAGCTGCCCCGCAACCTGCCGGTTCAGGTAGAGCGCTTCGAACCCATCATCCGCACGCTCGGCAAGGCGCGTTTCGCCTCAGAGGCCGAGCTCAAGGCCAACCCTCGCTCGCGCAGCGCGGTAATGCGCGTGGCGGAGAAGTTGCGATGAGCAAGCCTTTCTTCAAGCCCCTGCCCACCGGCAGCTTCATCATGCTGCTGATGTTCGTAGGCGTGCTGGTGTCGGCCATCGCCGTTGCCTATAGCGCGCACCTTAACCGCACGTTGCTCAATGCGCTGTACACCGAGCTCAACGAGCGCGATAAAGCCCAGGCGGAGTGGGGCCGGTTGATTTTGGAACAAAGCACCTGGACGGCCCATAGCCGTATCGAGGCACTGGCCACTGACCAACTCAAAATGCATGTGCCCGATGCCGCTGACGTGCGCATGGTAGCGCCATGATGAAACTGGACGGCGCGCTCTTTCCCTGGCGCTTTCGGCTGGTGCTGGGGCTGTTGGGCATCATGGTCGCCGCCATCAGTTGGCGGATCATCGACCTTCAGGTGGTCGACCGGGACTTTCTCAAGGGCCAGGGCGATGCCCGCAGCATGCGGCACATTCCCATCCCTGCGCACCGCGGGCTGATCACCGACCGCAACGGCGAGCCGTTGGCGGTCAGTACTCCCGTCAGTACGCTATGGGCCAACCCCAAGGAATTGCAACTGGCCAAAGATCGCTGGCCTGACCTCGCCCGTGCCCTGGGGCAGAACCCCGCGCAATTGAGCGAGCGCCTGGAAGCCAACGCCAGCAAGGAATTTCTGTACCTGGTGCGAGGGCTTACCCCTGAACAAGGCCAAGCCGTTCTGGACCTTAAGGTGCCTGGGGTGTATGGCCTGGAGGAATTCCGCCGCTTCTACCCCGCCGGCGATGTGACCGCTCATATGGTGGGCTTCACCGACCTGGACGACCACGGTCGCGAAGGGGTGGAACTGGCCTATGACGAATGGCTGGCCGGCGTGCCTGGCCGCCGTCAGGTGATCAAGGACCGTCGCGGCAAGTTGATCCGCGATGTGCAGGTGACCAAAAACGCCAAGGCTGGGAAAACCCTGTCGCTGTCCATCGACCTGCGCTTGCAGTACCTGGCCACCCGGGAGCTGCGCAAAGCCATCACCGATAACCAAGCCAAGGCCGGTAGCCTGGTGATCATGGATGTGAAAACCGGGGAAGTGTTAGCCATGGTCAACATGCCTACCTACAACCCCAACAACCGCCGCACCATGGTGCCTGCCACCATGCGTAACCGCGCGATCATCGACGTCTTCGAGCCAGGCTCGACGATGAAGCCGCTGTCCATGAGCGCCGCCCTGGAAACTGGCCGCTGGAAGCCTACCGATAAGGTCGAGGTATACCCCGGTTCCTTGCAGATCGGCCGCTATACCATCAAGGACGTGTCCAAGTCCGAAGGCCCGGTGCTGGACCTGACCGGCATCCTGATCAACTCCAGTAACGTGGGCATGAGCAAGGTGGCCTTCGACGTGGGCGGTGAGAACATCTACCGCGTTATGTCCTCCGTGGGCCTTGGCCAGTATTCGGGCCTAGGCTTCCCAGGCGAGCGCGTAGGCAACCTGCCGAACCATCGGGAATGGCGCAAGGCGGAAACCGCCACGCTGTCCTACGGCTACGGTTTGTCGGTCACCGCGCTGCAATTGGTACACGCCTACGCCACCTTGGCCAACGACGGCAAGTTGGTGCCCCTGTCCATCCTCAAGGTGGACAAAGAGCCCGATGGCGCTCAGGTAATCCCGGCCAACGTGGCGTCCACCATTCAAGGCATGCTGCAACAGGTGATCGAGGCCCCCCGTGGTGTTTACCGGGCACAGGTGCCTGGGTATCACGTAGCAGGCAAGAGCGGTACCGCGCGTAAGGCCACCATTGGCTCGCGCGGCTATACCGAAAACGCCTACCGCTCCCTGTTCGCAGGCTTCGGCCCGGTGGCCAACCCCCGCTACGCGGTAGTGGTAGTGATCGACGAGCCTGGCACCGGCGCTTACTTCGGCGGCCTGGTATCGGCGCCGGTGTTCAGCAAGGTGATGTCCGGTACGTTGCGGCTGATGAACGTGCCGCCAGACAACCTGCCCACCACCCCGCAACAACAGGCCAATGCAGCACCGCCCGCGGCCCCCGCGCCGGTCAAAGGGAGGCAAGGCTGATGAGCATGCCGCTGACCCACCTGTTCCCCGATGCCGGGCGCGACCCATTGATTCGTGAGCTGGCCCTGGACAGCCGCGATGTGCGCCCGGGCGACCTGTTTCTGGCGGTGCCGGGTACCCGTGTTGACGGCCGTCAGCACATTGCCGATGCCCTTGCCCGTGGTGCTGCTGCCGTGGCCTATGAAACCCATGGTTCAACGGTGCTGCCCTTGACTGACGTGCCATTGATCCCGGTACGTGGCCTGGCTGGCCAGCTGTCGCGGATCGCCGGGCGCTTTTATTCCGAGCCCGCGCGCCACCTGCGGTTAATCGGTGTAACCGGCACCAATGGCAAAACCAGCGTCACCCAGTTGATCGCCCAGGCCTTGGACCAGTTGGGTACGCGTTGTGGCCTGATCGGAACGTTGGGCACCGGGTTTCACGGTGAGCTCAAAAGCGGCCGCCTGACCACGCCCGATGCGGTACGCGTGCAGGCGGCCCTGGCAGACCTGCGCAAGGCCGGTGCCCGTGCCGTGGCCATGGAGGTCTCCTCCCATGCGCTGGAGCAAGGGCGTGTCGCCGCCGTGGATTTTGCCATTGCGGTGTTCACCAACCTGTCTCGCGACCACCTGGACTACCACGGCAGCATGCAGGCCTACGCCGAAGCCAAGGCGCAGTTGTTTGCCTGGCCCACATTGAAGGCTCGCGTACTCAACCTGGACGATTCCATGGGTGAGGACCTGGCCAATCGCCCAGGTGTGTCGAAGGTCATCAGTTACAGCCTGGATAACCCCAGCGCTACATTGTATTGCCGGGATGCCCGCTTCGACGATCATGGCGTAAGCGCGACCCTGGTGACTGCCCAGGGTACTTTCAGCCTGCGCAGCACCTTGTTGGGCAAATTCAACCTGAGCAACCTCCTGGCCGCCGTGGGCGCCTTGATGGCCATGGACTACCCCCTGGATGAAATCCTCAAGGCAGTGCCCACGCTGCAGGGGCCTGAGGGCCGCGTGCAGCGAGTGGGCGGGGGAAATAAACCCCTGGTGGTGGTGGATTACGCCCATACGCCCGATGCCCTGGAAAAGGTCCTTCAGGCCCTGCGGCCCCACGCCACTGGGCGCTTGGTGTGCGTCTTCGGCTGTGGGGGGGACCGCGACCGTGGCAAGCGCCCGCTGATGGCCGAAGTGGCCGAGGCGCTGGCCGACCATGTGCTGGTCACGGACGACAACCCGCGCAGCGAGGCCCCCAGCGCTATTTTCGACGACATTCGCCCAGGCTTCAGCCGCCCCGACCGCGCGCGGTTCGTGCCTGGCCGGGGTGCCGCCATCGCCGAAGCCATTGCCCAGGCCCAGGCCGGCGACGTAGTGGTACTGGCCGGTAAAGGCCATGAGGATTACCAAGAGATCCAAGGCGACCGTCAGCCATTTTCAGATATCGCGCAGGCGCAAGCAGCCCTTGCGGCCTGGGAGGCGGACCATGCTTGAACCCCTATCCCTCAGCCACGTCAGCCAGCCCTTGGGCGGCCGTCTGGTGGGCGAGGATTGCAGTTTTACCGGCGTCACCCTCGACAGCCGCGCCGTAGCGCCCGGGCAATTGTTCGTGGCCTTGACCGGCCCGCGTTTCGATGGTCATGACTACCTTGCCGAGGTGGCCGCCAAAGGCGCGGTCGCGGCCTTGGTTGAACGGGAAGTGCCTGGGGTCAGCCTGCCACAGCTGGTGGTTGCCGACTGCCGCGTGGCACTGGGCACCCTAGGGGCGCTCAACCGTAATGCCTTTGAGGGCCCAATAGCGGCCATTACCGGCTCCAGCGGTAAAACCACCGTAAAGGAAATGCTCGCGGCCATCTTGCGCGTGCGGGGGCCGGCCTTGGCCACCCGCGGCAACCTGAACAACGACCTTGGCGCGCCGCTGACCCTGCTGGAGCTGAGCCCCGAGCATTGGGCGGCAGTCATCGAGCTGGGCGCATCCCGCGTGGGTGAAATCGCCTACACCGTGGGCCTCACTCGCCCCCACGTGGCCCTGATCAACAACGCCGGTACCGCCCATGTGGGTGAGTTCGGTGGGCCGCACAAGATCGTCGAAGCCAAGGGGGAAATCCTTGAAGGCCTCGACGCGACCGGTGTGGCCGTGCTTAACCTCGATGACGTGGCTTTCCCCGTTTGGCGGGCAAGGGCGGGCGGGCGCCCGATACTGACCTTCTCGCTGGCCAACCCCGAGGCCAGTTTTCACGCTGGGCCGATCAGCCTCGATGCCCGCGGCTGCCCAGCCTTCGAGCTGCGCGGCGACGGTATAGAACCTATCCAGTTGAACCTGCTTGGCCAACATAACGTGCTCAATGCCCTGGCGGCCGCCGCCGCAGGCCGTGCCATGGGCGCTACCTTGCCGGAAATCGCCCGAGGCCTGAACAGCGTGCAGCCAGTCAAAGGCCGCGCGGTCGCCCAGGTCACTGCCGCGGGGGCGCGGGTGATCGATGACACTTATAATGCCAACCCCTCTTCGGTGGCCGCGGCCGTTGATATACTCGCCGGCTTTTCCGGCCGCGCCGTGCTGGTATTGGGCGATATCGGCGAGCTGGGGGCCTGGGCAATCGAAGGCCACCGTCAGGTAGGGGCCGATGCCCGTGGCAAGGTCGATGCACTGTACGCGGTAGGCCCGCTCATGGCCCATGCCGTCGAGGCCTTCGGCGAAAACGCCCACCACTTCACTACTCAGGCTGAACTGATCCAGGCCTTGGCCACGGAGCAGGTCGCCAACACAACCATTTTGATCAAAGGCTCGCGCAGCGCTGCGATGGAACACGTCGTAGCGGCCTTGTGCGGTGCCAGCGGGGAGAAACATTAATGCTGCTGCTGTTGGCCGAATTCCTGCAACAGTTCTACAAGGGCTTCGCGGTCTTCCAGTACCTCACCCTGCGTGGGATTTTGGGCGTACTGACCTCGTTGGTGCTTGCGCTGTGGCTGGGGCCGTGGATGATCCGTACCCTGCAAATGCGTCAGATCGGCCAGGCCGTTCGTAACGACGGCCCACAATCGCACCTGTCCAAATCCGGCACGCCCACCATGGGTGGCGCGCTCATTCTTTCGGCCATCGGCATCAGTACGCTACTGTGGGCCGACCTGAGCAACCGCTATGTATGGGTCGTGCTGGTGGTGACCTTTCTGTTCGGCGGCATTGGCTGGGTCGATGACTACCGTAAGGTGATCGAGAAAAACTCGCGCGGCCTGCCCAGCCGCTGGAAGTATTTCTGGCAGTCGGTGTTCGGAATTTGCGCAGCGGTGTTCCTGTACACCACGGCCAGTACTCCGGTGGAAACCACGCTGATCATCCCGATGTTCAAGGACGCCAGCATTGCCCTGGGCGCGGGCTTCATGGTCCTGGCGTATCTGGTGATCGTAGGTTCCAGCAACGCGGTCAACCTCACTGATGGGTTGGACGGCCTGGCCATCATGCCTACCGTCATGGTCGGCGGCGCGCTGGGTATCTTCTGCTACCTCTCCGGTAACGTGAAGTTCGCCGACTACCTGCTCATCCCTTATGTGCCCGGCGCGGGTGAGCTGATCGTATTCTGCGGCGCGCTGATTGGCGCGGGCCTGGGTTTCCTCTGGTTCAACACTTACCCGGCCCAGGTGTTCATGGGTGACGTAGGCGCATTGGCCCTGGGCGCCGCCTTGGGCACCATCGCCGTGATCGTGCGCCAGGAAATCGTGCTGTTCATCATGGGCGGTGTGTTCGTGATGGAAACCCTGTCGGTGGTGATTCAGGTGGCGTCTTTCAAACTCACTGGGCGGCGTGTCTTCCGCATGGCACCCATTCACCACCATTTCGAACTCAAAGGCTGGCCCGAACCTCGGGTGATCGTACGCTTCTGGATCATCACGGTGATTCTGGTGCTTATCGGCCTTGCCACGCTGAAGCTGAGGTGAGCCCGTGTCGCTGATCGCTTCCGACCAATTCCGCATCATTGTCGGCCTCGGCAAGAGCGGCATGTCCCTGGTTCGCTTTCTAGCGAAGCAGGGCATTGCCTTTGCCGTGGCCGACACGCGCGAGAATCCACCGGAGCTGGCGACACTGCAACGTGACTACCCTCAAGTGGACGTGCGTTGTGGTGCCTTGGACCCAGACTTCCTCTGCCGCGCCAGCGAGCTATACGTGAGCCCTGGCCTGGCTGTGGCTACGCCTGCGCTGGTCGAGGCTGCCGCTCGGGGCGTAAAGCTCTCGGGGGATATCGACCTGTTCGCCCGCCATGCCAAGGCACCCATCGTGGCCATCACCGGCTCCAACGCCAAGAGCACCGTCACCACCCTGGTCGGTGACATGGCCCTGGCGGCCGGCAAGCGGGTAGCAGTCGGCGGTAACCTGGGGACGCCGGCCCTGGACCTGCTTAGCGACGAAGTGGAGCTATACGTGCTGGAGCTGTCCAGCTTCCAGCTAGAAACCACCGATCAGCTCAACGCCGAAGTGGCCACCGTGCTTAACCTCAGCGAAGACCACATGGACCGCTATAGCGGCCTTCCGACGTACCACCAGGCAAAGCACCGGATTTTCCGAGGGGCGCGGCAGGTGGTAATCAACCGCCAGGATGCCTTGACCCGGCCACTGCCGCGCGGCGACATGCGGATAAGCTCTTTTGGTTTGGATGCGCCCGATTTCAACGCCTTCGGCTTGCGCCAGGAAGGCAATGTGAAGTACTTGGCCTTCGCGCAAACACTGTTGCTCCCGGTCAGCGAATTGAAAGTGCGTGGCGCCCATAATCAGGCTAATGCCTTGGCGGCGCTCGCCCTGGGGCATGCCGTAGGGCTGCCCATGGTACCGATGCTTGAAACACTGCGCGGCTTTACAGGGTTGGCCCACCGCTGCCAATGGTTGCGTGAGCATCATGGTGTCAGTTGGTATAACGACTCCAAAGCCACCAACGTAGGGGCGGCCTTGGCGGCGATCGAAGGCTTGGGTAGCGACATCAGCGGCAAGCTGGTGCTGGTGGCCGGTGGTGATGGCAAGGGCGCGAACTTCTCCGCCTTGCGCGCGCCGGTAAGCCGCTACTGCCGGGCAGTGGTACTTGTGGGGCGTGACGCGCAGCGGGTGGCCCAGGCGTTGGATGAAGGCGTGCCTAAGGTGCATGTGGCTGACCTGGGTGCGGCCGTGGCCCGTTGTGCCGAGCTGGCGTTGCCAGGAGACGCCGTACTGCTGTCCCCCGCCTGCGCGAGCTTGGATATGTTCCGTAATTATGAAGAGCGTGGGCGGTTGTTCGCCCAGGCCGTGGAGGCATTGGCATGATCTTCAACGCCATCAAGCCGTACCCGTCTCCGCTGATCAGCAACCGTGGGATCGACATTGACTTCCCTATGCTGGCGGGCTGCCTGGCGTTGCTAGGCCTTGGCCTGGTAATGATCACGTCGGCCTCCAGCGAAGTGGCGGCGGTACAAAGCGGCAACGCGCTGTACAACATGATTCGCCATCTGATTTACCTGGTGATCGGCCTGGGCGCCTGTGGTGTGACCCTGCTTGTCCCCATTGCTACCTGGCAGCGCCTGGGCGGGTGGTTGCTGGTCGGCGCCTTTGCCTTGCTGTTCATGGTGATCGTCCCAGGAATTGGGCGTGAAGTGAACGGCTCCATGCGCTGGATCGGCTTTGGCGCGTTCAACGTGCAGCCCTCGGAGCTGGCCAAGGTATTTGTGGTGATCTTCCTCTCTGGCTACCTGGTAAGGCGCCAGACCGAGGTGCGTGAAAGCTGGATGGGTTTCTTCAAGCCTTTTATCGTGCTGCTGCCCATGGCCGGTTTGCTGCTGATGGAACCAGACTTCGGCGCCACCGTCGTCATGATGGGCGCCGCGGCGGCCATGTTGTTCCTGGGTGGGGTAGGGCTGTTCCGGTTTGCCCTGATGGTGGCGTTGGCCGTGGCAGCCGTGTTCGTGCTGGTGCAAGCGCAGCCGTACCGTATGGCACGCCTGATTACCTTTACCGACCCCTGGTCGGATCAGTTCGGCTCGGGCTATCAGTTGACCCAGGCGCTGATTGCCTTCGGCCGTGGCGAATGGTTCGGCGTGGGCCTGGGCAACAGCGTGCAAAAGCAGTTCTACCTGCCAGAAGCGCATACCGACTTCGTGTTCTCGGTATTGGCCGAGGAGCTAGGGGTAGTAGGTTCGCTCTGCACCGTGGCCCTGTTCGTGTTCGTGTGTATTCGGGGCATGTACATTGGCCTTTGGGCAGAAAAAGCCAAGCAGTTCTTTGCTGCCTATATGGCCTATGGTTTGTCGTTCCTGTGGATCGGCCAGTTCCTGATCAACATCGGCGTGAACGTTGGCCTGTTGCCCACCAAAGGGTTAACCCTGCCGTTCCTGAGCTACGGGGGCAGCTCGCTGGTGATTTGCTGCGCCTGCCTGGGATTGTTATTGCGCATCGAGTGGGAAAGCCGCACGCACCTGGGCAGCGAAGAGGTGGAGTTCACCGAAAAAGACTTCGCCGAGGAGCCCTACCATGGCCGGTAACGTGCTGATCATGGCCGGTGGTACCGGCGGGCATGTGTTCCCGGCGCTGGCCTGCGCTCGGGAATTCCAGGCCCGCGGTTACAGCGTGCACTGGCTCGGTACGCCCCGTGGTATCGAGAACGACTTGGTGCCCGCGGCCGGCATCACGCTGCACACCATCAGTGCCAGTGGCTTACGGGGCAAGGGCCGCGCGGCCTTGCTCAAGGCACCGCTGATGCTGGCCAAGTCGGTGATGCAGGCCAGGGCGATCATTCGCGCCCTGCGGCCGATCTGCGTGGTGGGCTTCGGTGGTTACGTTACCGGCCCTGGCGGCCTGGCGGCCAAGTTGGCTGGGGTGCCGGTGGTAGTTCACGAGCAGAACGCGGTGGCGGGTACCGCCAACAGGTTACTGCTGCCCCTGGCCAGCCGTGTTTGTGAAGCCTTCCCAGGTACCTTTGCAGCCTCGGCTAAGTGCCTGACCACCGGCAACCCGGTGCGCAACGAGTTGTTCCTCAGCACGCCACGCCAGCCCTTGTCAGGGCGCCGCCCTCGGTTGCTGGTGATGGGAGGCAGCCTGGGCGCTGAACCTTTGAACAAACTGGTGCCCCAGGCGCTGGCCAGCCTTCCCCGGGCTGAGCGCCCCGAGGTGTTCCACCAAGCCGGTAAACAACACAGCGACGTGACCGCCGAGCGTTACACCGCCGCCGGTGTCGAGGCTCAGGTCGCGCCCTTTATCGCCGACATGGCCCAAGCCTATGCCTGGGCCGATTTGGTCATCTGCCGCGCCGGTGCCTTGACCGTCAGCGAGTTGGCCGCCGCCGGGTTGCCGTCCTTGCTGGTGCCTTTGCCCCACGCCATTGACGACCACCAGAGCCGCAATGCCGATTTTCTGGCCCGCGAAGGCGCTGCCTTCGTGATGCCACAAGCAACAACAGGTGCCGCAGAGCTTGCCGCGCGCCTTGAAGAGGTTTTGATGCAACCGCAGAAACTTGTAACCATGGCCGAGACCGCTCGCCGCCTGGCCAAACCCGACGCCACCCGCACCGTGGTCGATGCCTGCCTGGAGGTGGCCCATGGTTGAGAACCAACGCGCCATGCCTCAGCCAGAAATGCGCCGTATCCGCCGCATCCACTTTGTGGGTATCGGCGGGGTAGGTATGTGCGGTATCGCGGAGGTACTGCTTAACCTGGGTTATGAAGTGTCCGGCTCGGACCTAAAATCTTCAGGTGTGACCGAGCGCCTGCTGAGCTTCGGCGCCGAGGTGTTCATTGGTCACCGCGCCGAGAATGCCGCCCGCGCCGACGTGCTGGTGGTGTCCAGCGCGGTCAACGTTAGCAATCCGGAAGTGGCCACCGCCCTGGAGCGTCGCATTCCGGTGGTACGCCGTGCCGAAATGCTGGCTGAGCTGATGCGCTATCGCCACGGCATCGCAGTCGCCGGCACCCATGGCAAAACCACCACCACTAGCCTGCTGGCGTCGGTGTTCGCCGCTGCTGGGCTGGACCCGACCTTCGTGATCGGTGGCCGCCTTAACGCCGCGGGCACCAACGCCCAGTTGGGCAGCAGCCGCTACCTGATCGCCGAGGCGGACGAGAGCGACGCCAGCTTCCTGCACTTGCAGCCGCTGGTGGCCGTGGTCACCAACATCGATGCCGATCACATGGCAACCTATGAAGGGGACTTCAACAAGCTGAAGAAAACCTTCGTGGAGTTTCTCCATAACCTGCCGTTCTACGGGTTGGCCGTGGCCTGCCTGGACGACCCGGTAGTGCGCGAGATTCTGCCGCAGATCGCACGCCCCACTACCACCTACGGTGTACATGAGGCCGCGGACGTGCGGGCGATCAATATCCGCCAGGATGGCATGCAAACGTACTTCACCGTACTGCGTCGCGACCGCGAGCCGCTGGATGTGTCGGTGAACATGCCGGGCAATCACAACGTACTCAATGCCCTGGCTACCATTGCCATTGCCACCGATGAAGGCATCAGCAACGAGGCCATCGTGCATGGCCTGTCGGGCTTCCAGGGCGTGGGCCGACGTTTCCAGGTGTACGGTGAACTGCCGGTCGAAGGCGGCGAAGTCATGCTGGTGGACGACTACGGCCATCACCCGCGTGAAGTGGCCGCGGTGATCGAAGCCGTGCGTGGTGGCTGGCCGGAGCGCCGCCTGGTGATGCTCTATCAGCCCCACCGCTATAGCCGTACTCGTGACCTGTACGACGATTTCGTGCAGGTACTGGCCGACGCCAACGTGCTGCTGCTGATGGAAGTGTACCCGGCGGGCGAGGAGCCCATTCCGGGCGCGGACAGCCGCCAGTTGTGCCACAGTATTCGCCAGCGTGGCCAACTGGACCCGATTTACGTGGAGCGTGGCACGGACATCGCACCGGTGGTCAAGCCCTTGCTACGCCCAGGTGACATCCTGTTATGCCAGGGCGCCGGTGACGTCGGCTCCATCGCCCCTCAATTAATGAAAAGCCCACTCTTTGCCGGTGCAGTCGTCACTCCGGGGAAAAGCCAATGAACACCCGCGCTTATGAACGCTTGATGTCCACCATTACCCCCAGTGACTTTGGCCGTGTGGCGGTGCTCTACGGTGGCACCAGCGCCGAGCGCGAGGTATCGCTTAAGTCTGGCGCGCAAGTGCTGGGCGCTTTGCAGGCCGCCGGCGTGAATGCATTCGGTATCGATGTAGGCGAGGATTTCCTGCAGGTGCTGTTGCGGGAAAAAATCGACCGGGCATTCATCGTATTGCACGGTCGTGGTGGCGAAGACGGCAGCATGCAGGGCCTGCTAGAGTGCGTGGGTATTCCCTATACCGGTAGTGGCATTTTGGCTTCCGCGCTGGCCATGGATAAGCTGCGTACCAAGCAGCTTTGGCATACCCAAGGCATCCCAACCCCGCGTCATGCGGTATTGGCAAATAAAGAAGATTGTGTGACCGCCGTCACGGAACTGGGCCTCCCTTTAATCGTCAAACCCGCCCATGAAGGTTCAAGTATCGGCATGGCTAAGGTGACCAGCGAAAGCGAACTGGTCGAGGCTTGGCAAGCCGCCAGCGTTTATGACTCGCAAGTATTGGTCGAACAGTGGATCAATGGCCCGGAATTTACCGTGGCCATTCTGCGCGATCAGGTGCTGCCGGCCATTGCGCTGGGAACGCCCCATACCTTCTACGATTACGACGCCAAGTACCTGGCCAATGACACCCAGTACCGCATTCCTTGCGGCCTGAGCCCAGAGAAGGAAAACGAGTTGCTGGAGTTGAGCTTGCGCGCCTGCCAGGCCGTGGGCGTTACGGGCTGGGGCCGGGTCGATATCATGCAGGACGCCAAGGGCGCCTTCTGGTTGCTGGAAGTCAACACCGCGCCGGGCATGACCGACCATAGCTTGGTACCCATGGCCGCACGCGCAGCCGGGCTGGACTTCCAGCAACTGGTGATGTCCATCCTGGCCGACTCACTGCAGGCGCGAGGTTAACCCATGCGCGCCGCGACCCTTCGTCATCAGCAACCCATGCCCAGCCGCAAGGCACCGCCTCGTGGCGCGAGCCGTATGGTGGCAAAGGAGCCCCTGGGCTCCCGCACGCCCCGTACCGGCGGCGGGTTCTTCAAGAAGCTGTTGTGGCTGGTGGTATTGCTGGCCCTGGCTGCTGGTATCTACGAAGGCGCGGAGCGCGCCATGCCCTATCTGGACCGCCCGGTCTCGAAGATCAACGTGCAGGGTGACCTGAGCTATGTCAGCCAGCAGGCGGTGCAGCAGCGTATTGCGCCTTACGCCAATGCGCGCTTTTTCAGCATCGACCTTACGGGCATGCGTACCGAGCTGGAACAGATGCCATGGATTGCCCATGCCGAAGTGCGTCGGGTATGGCCTGATCAGGTCGTGATTCGCCTTGAAGAACAGCTGCCCGTGGCTCGTTGGGGCGAGGCGCAGCTGTTGAATAACCAAGGCCAGGCATTCGCCCCGCGCGAACTGGCCAACTATGAGCACTTGCCGCAGTTGTTCGGCCCGCAGCGTGCTCAGCAACAAGTCATGCAGCAGTATCAAGTGCTCAGCCAGATGCTTCGGCCTCTTGGTTTTTCCATAGCACGGCTTGAATTGCGTGAACGCGGTAGCTGGTTCCTGACCACGGGCGCGGGTAGCGCCGGGCCAGGCATCGATTTGCTGCTCGGGCGTGATCACCTGGTGGAAAAGCTACGCCGGTTTATCGCCATTTATGACAAGACCTTAAAAGACCAGATCACGAATATTGCCCGCATCGACCTGCGTTACGCCAACGGCCTGGCCGTTGGCTGGCGTGATCCGAGCGCGGCGGCGCCAGCGGTACCGACCGTGGCGAAGAATTGACAAGAGGCAGGACATGGCAAACGCGCATAGCGGCAAAATGATCGTCGGGTTGGATATCGGCACCTCCAAGGTGGTGGCGCTGGTAGGCGAAGTCGCAGCCGATGGCACCCTGGAAATCGTCGGCATTGGCACGCACCCTTCCCGTGGCCTGAAAAAAGGCGTGGTGGTGAATATCGAGTCCACTGTCCAGTCCATTCAGCGGGCTGTGGAAGAAGCTCAACTGATGGCGGGCTGCCGTATTCACTCGGCCTTCGTGGGCGTGGCGGGTAATCATATTCGCAGCCTGAATTCCCACGGCATCGTGGCGATTCGTGACCGCGAAGTAAGCACCGCAGACCTGGAGCGGGTACTGGACGCGGCCCAGGCCGTGGCGATCCCGGCAGACCAGCGCGTGCTGCACACCCTGCCACAGGATTACGTCATCGATAACCAAGAAGGCGTTCGCGAGCCGCTGGGCATGTCCGGCGTGCGGCTGGAGGCCAAGGTGCATGTGGTCACCTGCGCGGTGAACGCCGCTCAGAACATCGAAAAGTGCGTGCGCCGCTGCGGCCTGGAAATCGACGACATCATTCTTGAGCAATTGGCCTCGGCTTATTCTGTGCTCACCGATGATGAAAAAGAACTGGGTGTTTGCCTGGTAGACATCGGTGGTGGTACTACTGACATCGCGATCTTCACCGAAGGTGCCATCCGCCACACCGCGGTCATCCCGATCGCCGGTGACCAGGTCACCAATGACATTGCCATGGCCCTGCGTACACCGACTCAGTACGCCGAAGAAATCAAGATTCGTTATGCCTGCTGCCTGGCCAAGCTGGCTGGCGCGGGTGAAACCATCAAGGTCCCGAGCGTGGGTGACCGTCCACCCCGTGAGCTGTCTCGCCAGGCACTGGCCGAAGTGGTCGAGCCACGTTATGACGAGTTGTTCACGTTGATTCAGGCAGAATTGCGCCGTAGTGGCTATGAAGACCTGATTCCCGCCGGCATCGTACTGACCGGCGGTACCGCCAAGATGGAAGGGGCGGTGGAATTGGCCGAAGAAATATTCCATATGCCGGTGCGCCTGGGCGTGCCGCATACCGTCCGAGGGCTGGATGATGTCATTCGTAGCCCAATCTATTCGACAGCCGTAGGTTTGTTGACCTATGGCCTGCAGAAGCAATCCGAAGGCGTCACCCTGACCGGCCTGGCCGGTCGTGAAAGCAGCTATGGCGATGAGCCCAAGGCGCCGGTGCTGGAACGCCTCAAGCGGTGGGTTCAGGGCAATTTCTGATACGGCAGTAGGCGTAAAAAAACTAGAGAATTGAAGGAGAGGGAACATGTTCGAGCTGGTAGACAACATCCCGCAAAGCCCGGTCATCAAAGTGATCGGCGTAGGTGGCGGCGGCGGTAATGCCGTCAATCACATGGTTAAAAGCAATATCGAAGGCGTTGAATTCATCTGCGCCAACACCGACGCTCAGGCGTTGAAGAACATCGGCGCGCGTACCATTTTGCAACTGGGTACCGGCGTGACCAAAGGGCTGGGCGCTGGCGCCAACCCCGAAGTAGGCCGTCAGGCGGCCATGGAAGACCGTGAGCGCATCGCTGAAGTGCTGCAAGGTACCAACATGGTCTTCATTACCACCGGCATGGGCGGGGGCACGGGTACCGGGGCTGCGCCGATCATTGCCGAAGTGGCCAAGGAAATGGGCATCCTGACCGTTGCGGTCGTGACCCGCCCGTTCCCCTTCGAAGGCCGCAAGCGCATGCAGATCGCCGACGAAGGCATCCGCGCGCTGGCTGAAAGCGTTGACTCGTTGATCACCATCCCCAACGAGAAACTGCTCACGATTCTGGGCAAGGACGCCAGCCTGCTGTCCGCCTTCGCCAAGGCAGACGATGTATTGGCCGGTGCCGTTCGCGGTATCTCCGATATCATCAAGCGCCCAGGCATGATCAACGTCGACTTCGCCGACGTGCGCACCGTAATGAGCGAAATGGGCATGGCCATGATGGGTACCGGCTTTGCCAGCGGCCCGAACCGCGCTCGGGAAGCCACCGAAGCGGCCATTCGTAACCCGCTGCTCGAAGACGTGAACCTGCAAGGCGCGCGTGGCATTCTGGTGAACATCACCGCTGGCCCAGACCTGTCCCTGGGTGAGTACTCGGACGTCGGTAGCATCATCGAAGCCTTCGCCTCCGACCACGCGATGGTCAAGGTTGGCACCGTGATCGACCCTGACATGCGCGATGAGCTGCATGTTACCGTGGTTGCGACCGGCTTGGGCGCGAAGATCGAGAAACCAACCAAGGTCATCGACAACACCATGCAAGCGGCCGTACCGCAGCAGCAGCCACAGGCTCAGGCCCCGGCAGCCGCGCGTCAGGAGCAGCCTGCCGTCAACTACCGCGACCTGGAACGCCCAACCGTAATGCGCAACCAGGCACACGCCGGTGCTGCAGCCGCGGCCAAGCTCAACCCGAACGATGACCTGGACTACCTGGACATTCCAGCCTTCCTGCGTCGCCAAGCCGATTAATGCAATTTATCAGGGGTATAAAGGTGATTGGTGTTCAGCAAAGGCGGGGTCTGCTATGATCGCCTCCTTTGTTGATACCAGTTCGCAACTAGCGCTGAAGCGGCCACTGCCATGATTAAACAACGCACCCTGAAGAACATCATCCGTGCCACTGGCGTCGGTCTGCATTCCGGGGAAAAGGTTTACCTTACCCTCAAGCCCGCGCCGGTAGACACCGGTATCGTGTTCTGTCGTACCGATCTGAACCCTGTGGTCCAGATTCCCGCGCGTGCGGAAAACGTCGGCGAAACCACGATGTCCACCACCTTGTTCCAAGGTGACATCAAGGTAGACACCGTGGAGCACCTGCTTTCGGCCATGGCCGGCCTTGGGATCGATAACGCCTATGTCGAGCTCTCCGCCTCGGAAGTACCGATCATGGACGGTAGCGCTGGCCCCTTTGTATTTCTGATTCAATCGGCAGGCCTGGAAGAACAGGACTCGCCGAAGCGGTTCATCCGTATCCTTCGCGAAGTCGCGGTGGAGGACGGCGACAAGCGCGCCACCTTCCTGCCTTTCGAAGGATTCAAGGTGAGCTTCGAAATCGATTTCGATCACCCGGTTTTCAAGGATCGCACCCAGAGCGCCAGTGTGGACTTCTCCAGCACCTCTTTCGTCAAGGAAGTGAGCCGGGCCCGCACCTTTGGCTTTATGAGCGACATTGAATACCTGCGTAAACACAACCTGGCGCTCGGCGGCAGTGTGGAGAACGCGATCGTGGTAGACAAGGAAGGGGTGCTGAACGAAGACGGCCTTCGTTATGAAGACGAATTCGTCAAGCATAAGATCCTCGATGCCATTGGCGATCTGTACCTGCTGGGCAATAGCCTGATTGGCGAGTTCCGCGGCTTCAAATCCGGGCATGCCCTGAACAACCAGCTGCTGCGCAAGCTCATCGAGCAGAAGGATGCATGGGAAGTCGTGACGTTTGAAGACGCCAGTACGGCACCGATCTCCTACATGCGCCCGGTTGCAGCTGTTTAAGCTCGAACCTTCTCTCTAGATTCAAGGCCACCTTCGGGTGGCCTTTTTTTTGGCCTGGGTTATGCAACGCATCCACCCCGTAGGAGCCAACTTCAGTTGGCGAATATTATTCGCGAGCGTTGCTCGCTCCTACAGAATAGTGCCGTTTATTTACGCCGATGCTGGGCCAGCCGCTCCAGGGCGGCTTTGAGGTTAGGGTCGGTGATGCCTTCGGCGGTAGCCTGCAGGTTGTCCGCCGCGATATCGGATAAATCCAACACCGGCCCGGTACGGCGATGAGGCTCCACGCTGGGCTGCACCTTGAAGAGGATGCGCGTAAGCCCGGTGAACTCCGGCATACCCTGTAGGCCCTGTTGCAAGCGCCGTTGTTGATAGCGCAAGCGGGTAGCCCAATGGCCATCGGTGACCACTAGCAGCAGGCTGCCTTCGCGCCAGGAGGCTACATGGCAGTGTTCACGGGCCGCGGGCTGCAGCTGGGTGTCCAACAGCTTTTTAAGCAGGCCAAGGCGCTGTGCCTGGCTCAGCAATGCCTTGAGCGGCCTGGCCTCGCGCAACAATACGGCGGGCGGGCGCGCCGGGTGTGGACGAAATGCCATGTAACGTATCCTCGGTAGGGCGGCCATGGTACCAGAAGCCTGCAAGCACAAAAGCACCGGCGACTGCCATGACGTTTGCTTCAGGCGCTTGAAGTTCGGAAAAAAGGCCTTATTGTAAACCCGCCCCGTAAAAGCGCTGTGCCAGCATTGTGGCGTCGCCACTTTCCTCTCCATCGTTTCCGGGTAGAATGCTCGTTCGCATGCGGCCATGAGGGCTGCTCGGGCGACTCCTAGGGGCCGCCCTCCATCCCCAAGTGTGGAAGATCCAGCCGATATGTTTGCGCCTTTGTTGAAAAAACTTTTTGGAAGCAAGAACGAGCGTGAAGTAAAGCGCATGCTCAAGACGGTCGGAAACGTCAATGCCTTCGAAGAGAAGATGGTCGCGCTCTCGGACGAACAGCTGCGTGCCAAGACCGCTGAGTTCCAAGCGCGCGTCGCCAAAGGTGAAACCCTCGACGCCTTGCTGCCCGAAGCCTTCGCCGTCTGCCGCGAAGCCGGCAAGCGCGTGATGGGCATGCGCCATTTTGACGTTCAGTTGATTGGCGGCATGACCCTCCATGAAGGGCAGATCGCCGAAATGCGAACCGGCGAAGGTAAAACCCTGGTAGCCACCTTGGCGGTGTACCTCAATGCCTTGTCCGGCAAGGGCGTGCATGTGGTCACGGTCAACGACTACCTGGCCCGCCGCGACGCCAACTGGATGCGCCCGCTGTATGAATTCCTTGGCCTGAGCGTAGGCGTGGTCACGCCATTCCAGCCACCGGAAGACAAGCGTCTGGCCTATGCCGCCGACATCACTTACGGCACCAACAACGAATTTGGCTTCGATTACCTGCGCGACAACATGGCGTTCAGCCTGGAAGAGAAATTCCAGCGTGAACTGAATTTCGCCGTGATCGACGAAGTGGACTCCATTCTGATCGACGAGGCACGCACGCCACTGATCATCTCCGGCCAGGCCGAAGACAGCTCGCGCTTGTACACGGAAATCAACCGCCTGATCCCACGGCTTGAGCAGCACATCGAAGAAGTGGAAGGCGAAGTGACCAAGCAGGGTCACTACAGCATCGATGAGAAAAGCCGCCAGGTAGAGCTAAACGAATCCGGCCACCAGTTCATCGAAGAGCTGCTGACCCAGGCGGGCTTGCTGGCCGAGGGCGAAAGCCTGTACTCGGCCCATAACCTGGGCCTGCTGACCCACGTCTATGCTGGTTTGCGCGCCCATAAGCTGTTCCATCGCAATATCGAATACATCGTGCAGGATGGCAGCATCTTGCTTATCGACGAGCACACCGGCCGTACCATGCCGGGCCGTCGCTTGTCCGAGGGCCTGCACCAGGCCATCGAAGCCAAGGAAGGGCTGAAGATTCAGGCCGAAAGCCAAACCCTGGCGTCCACTACTTTCCAGAACTACTTCCGCCTGTACAACAAGCTGTCCGGCATGACCGGTACCGCCGATACCGAAGCCTTCGAATTCCAGCAGATCTACAGCCTGCCGGTGGTGGTGATTCCACCGAACCGCCCATTGGCGCGTAAAGACTTCAACGACCTGGTGTACCTCACCGCGCAAGAGAAGTACGTGGCGATCATCGCCGACATCAAGGAGTGCATGGCCAGCGGCCGGCCCGTGTTGGTAGGTACCGCTACCATCGAAACTTCCGAGCACATGTCCAACCTGCTTAAGCAGGAAGGCATCGATCACAAAGTGCTCAACGCCAAGTATCACGAAAAAGAAGCCGAGATCATCGCTCAGGCAGGCCGCCCTGGCGCGCTAACCATCGCCACCAACATGGCGGGTCGCGGTACGGACATCCTGCTCGGTGGTAACTGGGAAGTGGAAGTCGCTGCCCTGGAAAACCCTACCGAGGAGCAAGTGAAGCACATCAAGGCAGACTGGCAGAAGCGCCACCAACAGGTGCTTGAAGCCGGCGGCCTGCATGTGATTGCTTCGGAGCGTCACGAATCACGCCGTATCGACAACCAGTTGCGCGGCCGCGCCGGGCGCCAGGGTGACGCCGGTTCCAGCCGTTTCTACCTGTCGCTGGAAGACTCGCTGATGCGTATCTTCGCCTCCGACCGGGTGAAGAACTTCATGAAGGCCTTGGGCATGCAGTCCGGCGAGGCCATCGAACACCGCATGGTCACCAATGCCATCGAAAAAGCTCAACGCAAGGTAGAAGGCCGTAACTTCGATATCCGCAAGCAGTTGCTGGAATTCGACGACGTTGCCAACGAGCAGCGTAAAGTTATCTACCACATGCGCAACAGCCTGCTAGCCGCGGAAAACATCGGCGATACCATCGCTGAATTCCGCCAGGAAGTGCTGGACAGCACCGTGTCTCAGCATATTCCGCCACAGTCCCTGCCAGAGCAGTGGGATGTGCCAGGCCTGGAAGCGGCCCTGCAAGCCGGCTTTGGCGTGAGCCTGCCGATTCAGCAGTGGCTGGACGAGGACGAGCGGCTATACGAGGAAACCCTGCGTGAGCGCTTGCTGAGCGAAATCCTTGCCGCTTACAACGAAAAAGAAGACCAGGCCAGCGCCGAAGCCCTGCGTACCTTCGAGAAGCAAATACTGCTTCGCGTGGTGGACGACCTCTGGAAGGACCACCTGTCTACCATGGATCACTTGCGTCATGGTATTCACCTGCGGGGCTACGCCCAGAAAAACCCCAAGCAGGAATACAAGCGCGAGTCCTTTGCACTGTTCCAGGAGCTGTTGGATTCGATCAAGCGGGACACCATCCGTGTGCTTTCCCATGTTCAGGTCCGCCGCGAAGACCCAGCCGAGGAAGAGGCGCGCTTGCGTCGCGAGGCCGAAGAGCTGGCCGAGCGCATGGAGTTCCGCCATGCCGAAGCGCCGGGCCTGGATCAGCCCGAAGCCCTGGAAGAAGGCGCCGAGGTCGTTGTAGAGGCCGCGCTGGCGCCGTTGCGCAACGAGCAAAAGCTTGGCCGTAACGAGGTATGCTGGTGCGGGTCGGGCAAGAAGTTCAAGCACTGCCATGGGCGCATTGAATAAGCCCAGGCTGCCTGCTTTCTGTACAAAAGCACAGGTTTGTTGTTGAATCACGCCGCGTCGGCCTGGCCGCCGCGGCGTTTATATTTCTGGGTTAGCCCACTTTGAAGGAGTCATCCATGGCTGTCGGTCTCGGTCCTTTGCCTACATTGCACCCTGTCTCTGGTTTCGAACTGGGCATCGCTTCTGCGGGGATCAAACGACCAGGCCGCAAGGACGTGGTGGTGATGCGCTGCGCCGAAGGCTCGACCGTGGCCGGTGTGTTCACCCTCAATGCCTTCTGCGCAGCGCCAGTCATCCTGGCAAAGCAGCGAGCAGGCAGCGCGGTGCGCTACCTGCTTACCAACACCGGCAACGCCAATGCCGGCACGGGCCAATCCGGTTTACTCGCCGCTGAGCGTACCTGCGAAACCCTGGCCAAGCTGGCCGGTGTCAATGCCGAAGCCGTATTGCCATTCTCCACCGGAGTGATTGGCGAGCCACTGCCGGTGGACAAAATCGAAGGCGCGTTGCAGGCAGCGCTGGATAACCTTGCCTCAGACAACTGGGCTAGCGCGGCCACGGGCATCATGACCACCGATACCCTGCCCAAGGGCGCTAGCCGGCGGTTCAGCCATGAGGGCGTGACCATCACCGTCACCGGCATCAGCAAGGGCGCGGGCATGATCCGGCCGAACATGGCCACCATGCTTGGTTATATCGCTACCGACGCCAAGATTGCCCAGCCGGTGCTGCAAGACCTGATCCGTGACGCGGCCAATAAGTCGTTCAACCGCATCACCATCGACGGAGACACCTCCACCAACGATTGCTGCATGTTGATCGCCACCGGCCAAGCCAACCTGCCAGAAGTGACCGAAGCCAAGGGGCCTGTGTTTGCCGCCCTTAAAGCCGCGGTGTTCGAAGTATGCATGGACGTAGCCCAAGCGATCGTGCGGGACGGCGAGGGCGCTACCAAGTTCGTGACCGTGCAGGTCAACGGCGGTGGCAATCATCAGGAATGCCTGGATGTGGGGTACGCCGTGGCCCACTCCCCCCTGATCAAAACAGCGTTGTTCGCCTCGGACCCTAACTGGGGGCGTATCCTGGCGGCAGTGGGCCGCGCTGGCGTACCCGAACTGGACGTGAGCAAGATCGACGTATACCTGGGCGATGTGTGCATCGCCAGCCAGGGCGGGCGGGCGTCCACCTATACCGAAGAACAGGGTTCAGCGGTAATGGCCGAAGCGGAAATCACCATCCGTATCGAATTGGGCCGTGGCCAGTGCAGCGAGACGATCTGGACCACAGACCTGTCCCACGAATACGTAAAGATCAACGCTGAATACCGCACCTGACCTACCGGCGAACACTCAGGGCCCACGGGCCCATGAGGGAGGAAAAGCAATGAAACGGGTTCATGTAGCGGCGGCCGTTATCCGCCAGGCCGACGGCAAGGTGCTGATCGCCCGCCGGGGTGCCAGCCAGCATCAAGGCAACCTCTGGGAATTCCCAGGGGGTAAGGTGGAGGCGGGTGAGTCACCCCAGGCCGGCTTGGCCCGGGAGCTGGCCGAGGAGTTGGGCATTCAAGTGACGTCGGCGCGGCCTTTGATCAAAGTGGCTCACGACTACCCCGACAAGCAGGTACTGCTAGACGTGTGGGAAGTGACCGCGTTCAGCGGCGAACCCCAGGGCATCGAAGGGCAGCCGCTGGCCTGGGTCTCGCCCAGGGCGCTGGATCAATATGACTTTCCGGCCGCCAACCAGCCCATCGTGATCGCCGCGCGGTTGCCGTCGACCTACCTCATTACGCCAGACGACTTACCCCGCCCAGAGATCCTTGGCGGGCTGCGCACTGCCATCGCCCAGGGGGCAAAGCTTATACAGCTGCGCGCACCAGCCATGTATGACCCCCAGTACCGGGATCTGGCGGTTGATGCCGTGGGGCTGTGCGCGGGCAAGGCGCAGCTGATGCTCAAGGGGCCGCTGGAATGGCTGGGGGATTTCCCCGCGGCTGGCTGGCACCTGACGGCCGAGCAATTGCGCAAGTACGCGCCCAAGGGCCGGCCCTTTCCGCCTGAGCGCTTATTGGCGGCGTCCTGCCATAACGCCGAGGAGCTAGCCTTGGCGCAGGCCATGGGGGTGGACTTCGTGACGTTGTCACCCGTGCAACCTACCCAGACCCATCCCGACGCCTCACCCTTGGGTTGGAGCGCGGCCCAAGCATTGATCGCAGGCTTTAACAGCCCGGTGTACGTGATGGGCGGGGTAGGCCCGGGGGACTGCCAGCGCGCGTGGGAAGCAGGCGCACAGGGCGTAGCAGGGATTCGGGCATTCTGGCCTGCATTGCCCCCTGTAGGCGCTAGCGCAAGCTAGCGAACCGGCCACGCCATGGTGTTGAACCGGGGTGTAATAGTTCGCCAGCTCTGCTGGCTCCTACAGTGATCCCGCCTGTGCCCACAACACTTCATCCACACCTTGGCGCCGGGCGATAATTCTGGCAGCGACGAACAGCAGATCCGACAACCTGTTCAGATACGCCAGGGCCACACCGTCGAGCGGCTCTTCGCGATGCAACTGTTGGCAGCGGCGCTCCGCGGTACGGGCCTGGCTGCGGCATACATGGGCCTGGGCCACGCCCACCGAGCCACCGGGCAGAATAAAGTTACGCAAGGGGCCCAGTTCCGTGTTCCAGGTGTCAATGGACGCTTCAATTCTCGCAACCTCGGCGCTGTACAGCGCGCGGTGACCGGGCATGGCCAGCTCCCCGCCCAAATCGAACAGCCGGTGCTGACAAGGCGCCAATACCGTTGCCACTTCCTGAACCCGAGCATCGCCCGCCAGGTAGCCCAGTAGTACACCCAATTGGCTGTTCAAGGTGTCGACTTCGCCAATGGCCTCGATGCGTGGGTGGTCCTTGGGCACACGGCGGCCATCGCCAAGGCCGGTTTCGCCTGCGTCGCCGGTACGTGTGTAAATGGTGGACAGCCGGTTTTCCATTTCACCCTCCAAGGGTGGTATTGCCTGCAGGGGCAGGTTGCACCCGTGGCAGGCGCAGAGTGAAGCACGTCCCTACGCCCTCGGTGGACTGCACTTCCATCTGCCCCTTGTGGTTGTTGGTGATGATGAAGTAAGACACCGACAGCCCCAGCCCAGTGCCCTGGCCTACTTCCTTGGTGGTGAAAAAAGGCTCGAACATCCGTTTGCGTACGCTTTCCGGCATACCCACGCCGTTGTCTTCCACTTGGATCTCCGCCCAAGGGCCTTTGAGGCGCGTACGCAGCACGATACTGCCAGGCTGAGTAGGGTTTATCCGCTGCTGAATGGCCTGGGCGGCGTTTTTCAGCAGGTTGAGCAGGACCTGTTCGAGTTCGTTGGCCGTGCCAGGGACCGGCCCCAGGCGGGGGTCGAACTGCCGGACGATAGAGGGGCCACGGAAATCAAAACCGATGCTTAGGTCGAAGTCGCTGCTGGCGATCTCCACGGCCTGGTCGATCAACGCGGGTAGGTCGCAGGGGGCCATCTGGCGGGTACTGCGGCGGCTGAAACTCAGCATATGGGTCACGATCTTGGCCGCCCGCGCGCCTGCGCCCTGAATACCTGCAAGCAGCTGTGGTATTTCCCGCGCGTCCAGGTACTGGTTCACGTGCGCCAGAGCAATGCCAGCCGCTTCGGCCTGTTGCTGGTTCTTGGGCAGCTCTGGCGAGAGACGCCTGCGGATGTTCTGCACGTTGTGCAGGATCGCCCCCAAGGGATTATTGATTTCGTGGGCCATGCCCGCGGCCAGGCTGCCCACGGACAGCATTTTTTCTGACTGCACCATCATGTCCTCAAGGGACAAGCGCTGGGTGATGTCATCGATGCGAATCACCACCCCACGGCCCGCGCTACCGGCCAAGGGGTAACAGGTAAGGGCGTAATGATGAGGCAGGTCATCCTTGAGCCAGGTCACGCGTTCTACCTTGACCACCTCGTGTTTTTCCACCGTGCGCCTGAGCTGAGGCAGAAACGGCTTGATAGGCTTGAAGGCAAGGAAGATCGGCTGATTCAGGGCCTCGTCCAAGGGGGTGCCTGAAAGCGCGCTGGCTTCCTTGTTCCATTGAGTCACGTAAAGCCCCTCGTCCAAGGCAATCAAAGCCGAGGGCATCGAGTCGATGATGCTATTGAGGTAGTTCTGGAAGCCTGTGAGTTTTTTCTCGATCTTGCTGCGCACCTGCACTTCCAATTCCAGCTTGCGGTTGGTATGGCGGGTTTCCTCGGCCAGGCCTTGGGCAGCGTCATAGGCTGCCTGGGAGTCATCCCGGGCGCGCTTGAGTTGTTGTTCACGGGCTTGCATCCGCGCCAGCATGGTGTTGAACGCTTCTGCCAGGCTGCCAATTTCATCCTGGTTGCCGGGCGCGGCCCGCAGCGCATAGTTTTCTTCGCGGGTGACCTGCCGGGTCAATTCTTCGAGTTGATAGATAGGGCGAGTGATCAGCCGCTTGATCTGCCGGGCGATCACCATCCACAGCAACACACTGAATACCAGAATGCCCAGGCTGGCGGTAAAGGTACCGGTGTAGAAGGCCACGGGCAGCTCGCTGCTGGCGACCAGCAGCAAATGCCCGGGCGGGCCTTCAGCACTGGGCAACTCGGCCAGTTGAGTGCTGCGAAACTCCACCAGGCGCCACTCATCCAACTGGTCCACATGCTTTGGCAAAGACAAACGATTGCCATGCTGCAACTGCGCGATCCGCTGGCCATCCGGGCCGTACACTGCCGCCGCGCGCAGAGGTGAGTAACTGTCGAGCGTATCGAGCAACGCTTCGGCCGCGGCGGGGCCGGCGGTGGCGCGCCGACCCAGGTCGGGTTGGCTTACCAGTTTGCCGATGGTCTGCATGGCCTGGGGCGCCATGCTTTCATGGGATATCCAGTAGGCGGCGGTGATAAAGATCAGGTTGGCGACTACCAGCACAGTGACCATCAGCACCAAGAGGGCGGCGAGCAATTTTTGCCCGACGGGGAGGTTTTCAACACGCTGTCGCAGTGGCATCTCGCACCCGGCTTGCAAGGAACGGGGCGAGTGTAGCAAAGCAGGCGCTCAGGCCGTTGGCAGACCTTTGCTTTCCAGCGCAGCCAGCAGGGCCTGGTGCAGCTCAGTCAAGGCAGGCGCTGCCAGGCCTAGCCGTTGCGCCTGGGCACAGGCATAACCGAGCAGGTAGGTCACTTCCGTGCGGCGGCCGGCGGCCACATCCTGGTACATCGAAGAATAATTCGCCGCCGTGGCGTTGATCACCGCGTTTACGTCAGCCCTTAAGCCGTGGGCCGCGGTGGCGTGGCCGGCGGCGACCAAGAGCGCGCCGAGTTCCTCGCACAACTGGGTGATGCGGTCGGCATGGTTCAGCAACCCGCCGTTGGGGCATCGCAGCAGCACGGTCAGTGGATTGATGGCGCAGTTAATCGCAAGCTTACGCCAGAGCCGTGCCAGAATGTTTTCGGCCCACTGATGAGGAATCGCGGCCTGGGTCAGGTCCGCCAACCAGGAAGGTGCCATGCCACCAGTGGAGCTGCCTACCCAGGTGAAACCTTGCCCGGCGAATACCGTGGCGCCGTCCTCGCGCTGGTAAGCCCCCTCGGTGGTAGAGGCGAAGTATACCTGGGCGTGGGGCAGGGCATTGGCAACGGCCTGCTGACTGCCCAAGCCGTTCTGCAGCAGCAATACCTGGGCGCCTTGCGCTAGCCGATGCCTCACGCTGGCCACTGCCGCTTCGGCGTCGTATGCCTTACAGGCCACCAGCAGGCGCGCGATCACTTCGTTGCCCTGGGCTGTGCTCGCCGGGAGGTGGGCAGTGAACGCTGCCGAGCCCTGTATCAGCCGCAGCCCTGGCCCCTGTTCGTAATGGGCCAGGCGGGTGGCGCTACGCAGCACCAGACGCACCGGCCTGCCAGCCTGGCTCAAGCGGCAGGCCCAGAGCGTGCCCAGGCTGCCGGCGCCAAGCACATGCCAAGGTGTGGCCTTCATGGGGGTCAGGCGAGCACAGGTAGGCGGCGAGCGCTTACCAGGCCAGACGCGTAGCTTTCTTGCAGCAGCCGGCTGGCTTCGCCGAACAGGCTCACCGGCTCCACAGGCAGGCTTTTCTCGTCCAGCCCCACCAGGCTAATGCCCGCGCGCAGTTCTATCGCCCCGTTGCTGGTCATCAGCTCGTTGAGGTTAAGGCCATCATGCAGCCGCCTGAAGCTGCTTGGCGCGCACTCGTGCAGGCTGCGAGGCAGTGTTAGTAGCACGAAGTGCTGATTGTCTACCCGCGCCAGCACATCCAGTGGGCGCACCATATGTTGCAAGCGGCGGCCTACACCTTGTAGCAATTCATCGTAGAATCGCTCGCCGTGCTCGCGCTGCAAGGCGTCGGCGTTCTGCAGGCCGATCAACAGGTAGCACAGCGCCCCGCCCCGAGCCTGGATTTGCCGCAGGCTGTCTTCAAGGGCTTGGCGCAGGTAGCGGCTGTTGCCCAGGCCAGTAAGGGCGTCGATCAGGTTGCGTTGCTCAAGGCCTACTATATGGTCGCGTAGGCGGCGGTTCTCGCGCCCCATGTGCTGGAGCATGGCGTACAAGCGATTACCGGCGTGTACCCGAGCAAGCAGTTGGGTGTCGATCAACGCAGGCGGCAGCAGGTCGTCCACGCCCAGGTCGGCGGCGTCATCGAACAGTGGGGCACTGGCCCGGGCATCGAGCAGTAGTATCCAGGTATGGCTGCCGGTGGCTGCGTCTGCTAAGCGAACCCGCGAGGCCAATGCCAGGCCTTCGTCGCCTGCGGTCACCAGCAGGTTGGCTTCGCGCTGGTCGAGTTCAGCCAGTGTGTGTGTTACTTCGCAGGCGCGCACGTCGCTGTAACGGGCCTGGCGCAGCAACTGGCAGGCATGTTGACGCAGGCCTTCATCTTTGATGGCCACCAGGATACTTGGCGTGGAGTCTGACATCTAACGCTCGCAGTGAAGGAAATACCAACGTGTAACGGAAACCATGCTGTCCCTTGGGCTCTAACCGGGTTTGCGAGCAAAGCCTGTCGTTGTGCTGGCGCCCGTTATAATGATCCACGGTTTTAGTCGTCAAGCCGGGTAGTCCGGTTTATTAGGATTAGCCGACCAAGCACACTTATGTACGCCTATCTGTATCAAACTGGAGAATATTGATGCCCTCGTTCGACGTAGTGTCCGAGTTGGACAAACACGAAGTCACCAACGCCGTCGACAACGCAGTCAAAGAGCTGGACCGCCGTTACGATCTCAAAGGCAAGGCGCACATGGCGTTCAATGAGAAAGACAAAACGGTCAACCTCACCGCAGAAGCCGAATTCCAACTGGAAGCCACGCTGGAAATCCTGCGTCTGGCGCTAATCAAGCGCAAAATCGACGTGCAGTGCCTGGAAGTAAAAGATCCTTACGCTTCGGGCAAAGAAATGAAGCAAGACGTCGTGCTGCGCGAAGGCCTGGATAAAGAAATGGCCAAGAAAGTCGTGGCCCGTATCAAAGACGCCAAGCTCAAGGTGCAGGCCGCTATTCAAGGCGAACAGGTAAGGGTCACGGGCAAAAAGCGTGATGACTTGCAAGAAGCCATGGCCTTGCTACGGGGTGAAAGCCTTGGCATGCCGCTTCAGTTCAACAACTTCCGCGATTGAGGAGCGCGGAACCATCAGGGCGCCTGAGCGTCGGACGGCTGTTAGCGGCGACGAGTGGCTCGCTGCCTTGAATAGCTGAACAGGAGACGCCCTATGGATCTGAACGCCAAAGTGGACCACCTCATCCGCGCTTCCCAAGCGTGGATACCGATGATCATGGAGTACGGTAGCCGCGTGCTGTTGGCGGCCCTTACCCTGATCATCGGTTGGTGGCTGGTGAACAAGGTCACCCGTGAGATCGGTAAACTGCTGGCGCTACGTCATGCCGACCTGGCATTGCAAGGGTTTATCAGTACCCTGGCCAATATCATCCTTAAGATCCTGCTGATGGTCAGCGTGGCCTCGATGATTGGTATCGAGACCACTTCTTTCGTGGCGGCCATCGGTGCCGCGGGCCTGGCGGTGGGCCTGGCCCTGCAAGGAAGCCTGTCGAACTTCGCCGGCGGGGTGTTGATTTTGCTCTTCCGCCCGTTCCGCATCGGTGATTGGATCGAGGCTCAAGGTGTGTCCGGTACCGTAGACGCTATCCAGATTTTCCATACCGTACTGCGCACCGGTGATAACAAAACCGTGATCGTGCCCAACGGCAACCTGTCCAACGGTATCATCACCAACACCAACCGCCAGCCTACCCGCAAGATCACCTTGGACATTGGCGTGGACTACGACGCCGACCTGCAAAAGGGCCGCGAAGTGCTGCTTGGCCTGGCCAACGACCCCCGTGTATTGGAAAGCCCAGCCCCAGAGGCAGTGGTTGCGGCCTTGGGCGACAGTGCGATTACCTTGTCATTACGGTTGTGGGTCAATACTAGCGATTACGGCGGCGTGCTGAACATGCTCAACGCCGAAGTGCGCGACCGCCTGCGCGCCGCCGGTATCGACATTCCCTTCCCGCAGCGGGTCATTCGCCTGGTTCAGGAACAGCAGGAAGGTGGCGCGTCAGCACCGCAGATCCTCACCCACACTAAGGCCGAGTAGGCACTGGTTTCGTAGATACCGTCTTGGTCCTGAGGCTGCTGTAGGAGCCAGCACAGCTGGCGAACGGTTTACATTGGTTGTGCCGTCTCTTCGCGAGCTGCGCTCGCTCCTACCGGCCCATGACAAGCTGCTACGCGTGAGGGGTGTCCTCATCGCTGAGCTTGTAATACCGCCAGTTCAGCACGATGAGCACCAGCGTTGGCAGCCCTAGCAAGGCGGTAATCAGGAAGAACGTGTGGTAGCCGAATTTCTCCACCATCACGCCTGAATACCCACCAATCAGCCGCGGCAACAACAGCATGATAGAGCTGAGCAGCGCGTATTGGGTGGCCGAGAACTTGAGGTTGGTCAAACTCGAGAGGTAGGCCACGAAAGCAGAGGTCGCCAAGCCCGAGCTGAGGTTATCCAGAGAAATGGTCACCACCAGCATGCGAATATCAGGGCCCATGTCCGCTAGCATCAGAAACAAGATATTGGTCGCCGCCGAGGCCGCCCCGCCAATAAACAGAATCGGCATAATGCCAAAGCGTACGATCAACAACCCCCCGGCGCCAGCGCCGAGCAGGGTCATCACCAGGCCGAACAGCTTACTCACACTGGCGATCTGGTCCTTGGTAAAGCCCTGGTCGATATAAAAGACGTTCGCCATCACGCCCATCACCGTGTCCGACATCCGATAGGTAGCGATCAGCCCTAGCAACAGCAGCGCTTGCCAACGATAGCGCAGAATAAAATCGTTTACCGGTGTGAGCACAGGCGCCAGGCCTCGGCGGCCCACGGCGGACAGGCATAGCGCGGTGAGGAAGGTGTACAACAGCGCGCGCAGGAAGGCGCGGTCTTCCAGCAGCAGGTCCAAGGCGCTCATGTCGCCACTGATCACACTGGCGAAGTCCGTATTGTAGAGCTGGGTGAACATCGCTGGCACCGAGACCAGCAGAATGATCAACACCACCACCGATGCGATTTGATGAATAAACCCATAGCGGGCCGCGGACAGCTGGGTGCGCAAGGGCACTGGTGGCTCACGCATCAGCAGGGTAGTGATTAGCGCGGGCACCATCAGCACGCCAAACAGCAAGTAGGTGCCGGCCCATGCACGGTGCAGGTAAGCAAATCCGGTAGAGCCGAAGCCCTCCGCGAAGAACAGCGCGCCAGCAGTGGCCAGCAACGCTGCCACCCGATAACCCGCCATATAGCTGGCCGCCAGGGCAGCCTGGCGCTGGTCGCCGGCGATTTCCAGGCGATAGGCGTCTACCGCGATGTCCTGGGTGGCAGAGGCGAACGCCACCACCACGGCAATAGCGATCAACCAGGGCAGGTGCTTTTGAGGGTCGCAAAAGCTCATCCCGATCAAGCCTAGGATCACCAGGGCCTGCGCCAGTACCAGCCAGGAACGCCGTCGACCCAGGCGCGCCAGAACGGGCAGGCGCCATTGGTCCAGTAACGGCGACCATACCCATTTAAAGGCATAGGCCAGGCCGATCAAGCTGGCATAGCCAATGGTTTCCCGAGCTACCCCCGCTTCGCGTAACCACACCGAGAGCGTTGAGAACACCAGCATGTAAGGCAAGCCAGAGGCAAAGCCGAGAAGCAACAGCACCAACGTAGAGGGGCTGGCGTAGGCGGCCACGGCGGCGCGCCAGGTTTTACCGGGCATGGGCGAGAATGTGCCTCAAATCTGCAAAAACAAAGCGCGCACTCTAACCGCTGTGCTTGTCTGGGCGCCAGCCATGCCTCCGGATATCCACACGATTCCCGCTCACATTCACGCCTTCTTCACGTAAACGGGCCCGTTGCTCGTCACCGCTGGGGCTTCCTGCCAGCAGGCTAAGCCGCCCACCGGCTGCGATCACCCGATGCCAAGGCAAGTGCGAGCTTTCCGGGAGCTGGCTCAACTGTCGCCCCACCCAGCGCGCCGCCCGTCCCAGCCCTGCCAAGGCAGCCAACTGCCCATACGTCACCACGTGCCCAGAGGGAACGGCGGCCAGGGCTGCGTAGAGGGCTAGCTTGCGCGGCTCAGGTAACGAATCGGTTACATTATTCGAAGCGGTAGCGCGGAACTCATTTGGCATAATTCGGTCAGTCCTGGGTCCTTGGTTATCGCCGTGTAGCCTCGATCTTCCACGATAAAGAGTCTGTAGTCGCCTATGTTCCCCAAAACCCTGTTGTGTGTGGCTGTCACCTGCACCATGTCCTGCGCTTTCGCCGACACTGTCTGGCTGAAAAACGGCGACCGGATCACCGGTACCATCAAGGTATTCGACGGCGGCAAATTGATGGTTGATACCGCCTATGGCGGCTCCATCCCGGTGGATATGAAACAGGTCAAAACCCTGGAGACCACCCAGCCGTTGCTGGTGCGCCAGGACGAATACGACAGTGAAATCGCCAAGGCGTTGAAGCCTGCCGATGAAGGCAAGGTCATTCTGGCCAGTGGCGATGCTCCACAAACCGTGGAACTGGCCAGCATCCAGCAGTTGATGAAGCCCAAACCCCTGATACAAGACCTGAACTGGAAAGGTAACATTGACGCGGCCTTAGACTTCAAGCGCGCCGAAACCGACACCGACGATTACAACTTGGCCTTCAAGACCACGGCCCGGCACGGCCGCTGGCGCCACATCGCCGACGGCGAATACAACCGCGAATCCCAGGACGGCAACGTTGATACCGATAACTGGAGCCTGGAATACTCCCTGGACCGCTTCATTACTGACCAGTGGTTCTGGCAAGGCCGCCTTAACTATAAGCGCGATAAAATCGAAGACCTGCAGCGCCAGCGTACCGTGGGTACCGGCCCGGGTTATCAGTTCTGGGACAACGAGTTAGGCTCCTTCTCCTTGGGCAGCCTGCTCAACCGCACCGACTATGAATTCGCTGACGGCGGAAAGGAAAACTTCTACTCCGTAGCGATGAAGTGGGACTACAACCGTTACCTGATTGGCAAAACCGTGCAGTTGTTCTCCACCGGTGAGCTGGGCCGGCCGCTGAGCAACGTCGCCGACTACAGCCTGGATGCCGACATAGGCCTGCGTTACAAGGTCACCGAGTGGGCGTCGCTGAACCTCAAGTACGAGAAAGACATTGTCACCGGTACCTCCAATGGCAATAACCTCGATAGCAGCCGCTACACCGCAGGCTTCGGGGTGGCTTGGTAAACTCCTGCAATAAGCCGAAACACCTGCGCCGGCCCACGGCTGACGCGGGTTTGCCGCCAATCTAACGGTATTGTCACAAGCCGGTGCTTGAAATGGGGCGTATCGTCGGCACATATACAGGGGACTTTCGCCGAGGATAATTTGATGCGCGCTCTGCTGGTGTTGCTGCTCCTGTTTCCGGTTGTGGAGCTTTACGTATTTTTCCGGGTTGGCCTGGCCATTGGCTTCTTTGCGGCGCTGCTGCTGATTATTGCCGGGTCCGCCGTGGGGGTGTTGGTGCTACGTGTCGCAGGCCTCGCTACCGCCATGCGGGCTCGAGAAACCTTGCGCGGTGGCCAACTGCCTGGCGAGGACCTGCTCAATGGGGCCATGCTGGCCACTGGCGGCCTGTTGTTGGTAGTGCCGGGTTTCCTCAGTGACGTATTGGCTGCCCTTTGCCTGCTTCCCTTTACCCGCAACCTGATTGCCAACAAGGTGCGTGAACGTGCCCAGGCCCAAGCCATGCGCCACCGTGCCTTCGAAGATTCCGGGTACGTATCGCCCAGCGGTCCGCCACCTGGCTCGTCAAGTCGCTCGCGGTCTCATTTGCCTCGTCACCCCAATGTAATCGAAGGCGAGTTCGAACACCGCGATTGAGCCCTTCCGCGCCCCGCTTCCGGGGGCGCATTGCGTTCAGCTTACTGAAAAACCCACAAAATTTTTTTTCCCCGGGCTTGTAATCCCACGCCACGGCCTCATGTATGGGTCACCGCAAGATGTCGGCCCCGGTGGCCGGTCATCAGCCGCGTTGCGTTCACCGCGCAGCGCGACCGGCGAAAGCCGGATTGCATCAGTGGGCCAGCTAAGCCTGGCCGATGGACAACCATAATTAGGAGAGATCGACAATGAAGCTTCGTCCTCTGCATGACCGCGTCGTCATTCGCCGCAGTGAAGAAGAGTCCAAGACCGCCGGTGGCATCGTTCTGCCTGGCTCGGCCGCCGAGAAGCCTAACCGTGGCGAAGTCGTCGCCGTAGGCACCGGTCGCGTTCTGGACAGCGGTGAAGTGCGCGCGCTGGCCGTGAAGGTAGGCGACAAGGTTGTGTTTGGTCCCTACTCGGGCAGCAACACCGTCAAGGTTGATGGCGAAGACCTGCTGGTAATGAGCGAGAACGAAATCCTCGCTGTCGTCGAAGGCTGAGTGGCCCCTGGCCCTGTGCCCCGGCTAACGCCTCCGTTGATTTCCCGTCAAGACTTCTGATTCAAGGAAAACGATCATGGCTGCTAAAGAAGTAAAATTCGGCGACTCCGCCCGTAAGAAAATGCTGGTTGGCGTTAACGTTCTGGCTGATGCCGTTAAAGCCACCCTGGGCCCGAAAGGCCGTAACGTGGTGATCGCCAAGAGCTTCGGCGCTCCGACCATCACCAAGGACGGCGTTTCCGTCGCCAAGGAAATCGAACTCAAGTGTGCCTTTGAAAACATGGGCGCCCAGCTGCTGAAAGACGTTGCCTCCAAGGCCAACGACGAAGCAGGCGACGGTACCACTACCGCTACCGTATTGGCCCAGGCCATCGTGAGCGAAGGCCTGAAGTCGGTGGCCGCCGGCATGAACCCGATGGACCTCAAGCGTGGCATCGACAAGGCTACCATCGCTATCGTCGCCGAGCTCAAGTCTCTGTCCAAGCCATGTGCCGACAATAAGGCCATTGCCCAGGTAGGTACCATCTCCGCCAACTCCGATACCGACATTGGCAAGATCATTGCCGAAGCCATGGAAAAAGTCGGTAACGAAGGCGTGATCACTGTCGAAGAAGGCTCGGGCTTGGAAAACGACCTGTCCGTCGTCGAAGGTATGCAGTTCGACCGCGGCTACCTGTCTCCCTACTTCGTCAACAAGCCAGACACCATGGTTGCCGAGCTGGAAAGCCCGCTGCTGCTGCTGGTCGACAAGAAGATCTCCAACATCCGCGAGCTGCTGCCAGTTCTGGAAGCTGTCGCTAAGTCGGGCCGTCCGCTGGTGATCGTCGCAGAAGACGTTGAAGGCGAAGCGCTGGCTACGCTGGTAGTCAACAACATGCGTGGCATCGTCAAGGTCGCCGCGGTCAAGGCGCCTGGCTTCGGCGACCGTCGCAAGGCCATGCTGCAGGACATCGCTATCCTCACCGGCGGTACCGTCATCTCCGAAGAGATCGGCCTGACCCTGGAAACCACTACCCTGGAGCACCTGGGCACCGCCAAGCGCGTGACCATGACCAAGGAAAACACCACCATTGTTGATGGTGCCGGTTCCAAGGAAGACATCATGGCTCGCGTTTCCCAGATCCGCGCCCAGGTTGCCGACACTACGTCCGATTACGACCGTGAAAAACTGCAAGAGCGCCTGGCCAAGCTGTCCGGCGGTGTTGCACTGATCAAGGTCGGTGCTGGTACCGAAGTTGAGATGAAAGAGAAAAAAGCCCGCGTTGAAGACGCCCTGCACGCTACCCGCGCAGCCGTCGAAGAAGGCGTGGTGCCTGGCGGTGGCGTTGCCCTGGTGCGCGCGCTGCAGGCCATCTCCGAACTCAAGGGCGAGAACGAAGACCAGAACGTCGGTATCGCGCTGCTGCGTCGTGCGGTTGAAGCACCTCTGCGTCAGATCGTTGCCAACGCTGGCGACGAGCCAAGCGTTGTAGTCGACAAGGTCAAGCAGGGTTCAGGTAACTACGGTTACAACGCGGCCACCGGCGAATACGGCGACATGATCGAAATGGGTATCCTCGACCCTGCGAAAGTGACCCGTTCCGCGCTGCAGGCCGCAGCTTCCATTGCCTCGCTGATGATCACTACCGAGGCCATGATCGCTGACCTGCCAGACGACAAGGCCGGTGCTGGCATGCCTGATATGGGCGGCATGGGCGGGATGGGTGGCATGGGCGGCATGATGTAAGCCGCTAGCCCCTAGCTCTGGAAAACCCCACCTGCGAAGGTGGGGTTTTTTTATGGGCGATGTTTACAGCGTTTTCCAAGAAGTCACTATGCCGCCCGAGAGCCTGCCGGGCGTGGCTGTCATAGGCAAGGCCCTCGTTAGCGCTAGCCGAAAGCCGCAAACTCGGCGTAAGCTGCGCCGGCTTCGAGCCGTATACCGTAAAAAAGGAACCATTCCATGCGCATTCTCGTGGTCGAAGACAACCGCGATATCCTGGCCAACCTGGCCGATTACCTTGGGTTGAAGGGGTATACGGTCGATTGCGCCCAAGACGGCCTGTCAGGGCTGCATTTGGCCGCCACCGAGCACTACGACCTGATCGTACTGGACGTGATGCTGCCCGGTATCGATGGCTTTACCCTATGCAAACGGCTGCGCGAAGACGCCCGGCGGGACACGCCGGTGATCATGCTCACCGCCAGAGATCAACTCGACGACCGTTTGCAGGGCTTCCGCCATGGCGCCGACGACTACCTGGTCAAGCCTTTCGCGTTGTCGGAACTGGCCGCCCGGATCGAAGCCGTGATGCGCCGTGCTCAGGGTGGCGGCCGCCGTACCTTGCAGGTGGCGGATTTACAATATGACCTGGACACCCTGGAAGTGACCCGCGAGGGCAAGTTCCTCAAGTTGAACCCGGTAGGCCTTAAGCTGCTGGCGGTGCTGATGCAGAAAAGTCCCCACGTGTTGCGTCGCGAAGTGCTGGAAGAAGCGCTATGGGGCGATGATTGCCCCGACAGCGACAGCCTGCGCAGCCACGTACACCAGTTGCGCCAGGTGATCGACAAACCTTTCGCCAAGCCCTTGCTGCAAACGGTGCACGGTGTCGGCTATCGGCTCGCCGAGGGGCGTGATGGAGTTTAAGCAAAGCCTTGCCCAACGCATCATCATTGCCTTCGCGCTGATGAGCGCGCTGGTTGCTGGGGCCTTCGCCGTAGGCATCGTGGCAACGGTTCACCTGGTGGAAGAAAAACTCATTTCCTCGGGGCTGGGCGGCGACCTCCAACGCTTGCTGCTGATGGACACCGTGGACGATTGGAGCCACCGGCCTGAGCCCGACCAGCTGTTCTATTTCAGCAACGGCCGTGGCGACTTCGCCTTGCCCAACGACCTTCGGCACCTCTCGCCAGGGTTTCATGAAGTGTTCAGGGGTGACCTGTCCTACCACGCCATGGTCGAGATCGTAGACGGCCGCCACTATGTGCTGCTGCAAGACCAAAGTGACTTCGAAGAACGTGAACGCATTCTGTTCGCGGTCGTGGTGGTGGGCTTCGTACTTAGCCTGGTGCTGGCGGTGGTATTGGGTTGGCTATTGGCGCGCAGAGTAATGGCCCCAGTCATTCGCTTGGCCCGCCAGGTACGCCACCGGGACCAGCTCTTAGGCCTGGCGCCACCCCTGGCGCCGGACTATGCCGCTGACGAAGTAGGGCAGTTGGCCGTAGCCTTCGATGCCACGCTGGGCCGCTTGCGCCAGGCGTTGACCCGCGAACGCTTGTTCACCAGCGATGTAAGCCATGAACTGCGCACGCCATTGATGGTGCTGGCCACCTCCTGTGAGCTGCTGTTGGCCAACGACCGCCTGGATGACCGTGCCCGAGCCCAGGTGGAGCGTATTACCCGGGCCTGTGAGGAAATGCGGGAGCTGGTACAAACCTTCCTGATGCTGGCCCGTGCACAGCGCAATGACTCGCTGGCGGCTCAGGCAGTGTTGGGGCAGGTGGGCGATGACCTGATTGCCCAATGGCGCAAGCCCATCGAGCAAAAGGGTTTGGAGCTGATCTACGAGCGGGGCGAGCCCTCCGATACGCGTTACAACGCGACATTCCTGCAAACAGTGATGAGTAACCTGTTGCGCAATGCCCTGCACTACACCGATCAAGGCTTCATTCGCCTGACCCTGACCGCTCAAGGGTTCAGTGTCGAGGACTCAGGCGTCGGCATTCCGGAAGAGAAACGCGAGGCCATGTTCCAGCCTTTCGTGCGGGGCAATGAAAAGCGTGGGGAAGGCTTGGGGCTGGGCCTATCGCTGGTACAGCGTATCTGCGACGACCAGGCCTGGCTGGTTACCCTCACCACCAACGAGCCTCAAGGGTGTGCGTTCCACGTAACGCTTCACAACGGCAATACCCTGACAGCCAGGTGAACCAGCCTTGGAGGGGTGAAACATCTGGCAACACCGTTACCAGGCTGTTAACGTCGTATGACAGAATTTTCACACTTGCATGACCCCTTGATGACCGTGCTCTGATTACTGTCCAGGCCTGGTTCCAGGAGGTGCATATGAGCAGCCCGATCAAGCTTGAGTTTTCTGAAAAGTATGACCAGGCGCACGCGCGCCGCTATTTCCATAAGCATCAAAGTGGTATGTCGCGGCGGCTTTCTCATATGCGCGACGTGCAATTGGCACGCAAGGCATTGGAGCTGGCGGGTGATCCCGGCCTGGTGTTGGACTTGCCCTGTGGTGCCGGGCGGTTTTGGCCAATGCTGGCCGAGAAAGCCAACCGCGTGATCATAGGCGCGGATAACTCCGCCGACATGGTTGCCACGGCTTGCCAGATGCAGCCGCAAGAAGTAGTAGCGCGGGTCAGGCCCATGCAAACCTCAGCGTTTGACATTGACCTGCCCGACAACGCCGTGGACAGTATTTTTTCGATGCGGTTAATGCACCACGTTGGTGAGTCGGCCCACCGGTTGTCCATGCTTCGGGAGTTTCACCGGGTTTCTCGGGACTCGGTCATCCTCTCGCTGTGGGTCGATGGCAATTTTAAAGCCTGGAAGCGCCAGCGTTCTGAACAGCGCCGTATTCATCGGGGTGAAGCACCCAAGTACCAAAACCGTTTCTTGCTGCCAGTAAAGCAGGTAGAAGCTGAGTTCGCCCAGGCAGGGTTCCGTATCCAAGAGCGCCTGGATTTTCTGCCGTTGTATGCCATGTGGCGCGTTTATGTGTTGCGTAAGGAGTGAGGGTAATGACGGTAGAACGGGCGGTCGAAGCCAGCCTCTCGAGCGGGCAGCCTGGCTTTGAGCATTACTGGGGTAGTAAGGGCGAATGGGTAGAAGAGCCCAATCGTCGGCGTGGAGGTGAGAGCGGCGTGCAGCGGGTGTTGCTATCCGGTGACGGGATGATTTACGTCAAGCGCCAAGTGGGCCATATCTACCGCTCGCCCCTGCATCCTTTCGGCCGCCCCACCGTGTTGCGTGAACGAGATGCCTTACAGGGCTTGAGCAAACTGAACGTCAGGGTACCGCATATGCTGTTCTGCGGAGCCCGACGCGACCAGCAGTTTGGCTGGAAAGCATTGCTGGTGACCGCCTCTTTGGACGGTTTCCAGGAAATTACCCAGTGGTACGAGCAAGGGGGGCGCGAACGCTACGGCGAGGTCGTGCATGACCAGTTGCTCAAGGACCTGGCCGATAACCTGGCGAAGATGCACAGAGGCCGCTGGCAGCACAGTTGCCTGTATATCAAGCATGTGTTTGTACGGGTAGTGGAGAGCGAGGCAGGCCCACGTGGCGAAGTAGCCCTGCTGGACCTGGAGAAATGCCGGCGGCGATTGACCGCGACAGCGGCCTCCCAGCACGATATCAAACAATTACGCCGCCATTCGTCGTTCAACGATGCGGACTGGAAAAAACTGCTCTACTTTTACGACACAGCATTTGGCAGTGTCGTCAAAGGGTTAGAGCGATGAACTTACAATTTGCGCGAGGTTTGTTTTTCCTGGGTTCTTTAGCGTTGGCCACTGCGGCCGCTGCGGCCTGGAACGAACCTGGGCCAGGGGTGCTGCGGGCTGAGTATGGCCAAGGCATATGCCCCTTCCCCAAAGCCTTGAAAGACAGCACGGCAGCAGAGGCCCACCCGGACCATAACCTGCTGCTGCTGATGTTCGGGCTAACCCAGGGCTTGCGCTCAGGCGCCTGAATGCGCCTACCGCCCCAAGGCTGTGGCCTTCTGGATAACCTGCAAGTGGTTGTCCCACAGCCCGGAGGGCAGCTGTAAGGGCGTGCCCAGCCAGCTACCGGTAGCCGCGCTGTAATAGCGGCAGCGGCCTTGCCCAGAGGTCACCACAAACCCACCTTCTACCGCCGCCACGCCCGCGCAATCTGGCATGGGCGCGTCCACGATCACCTCGGCGGTATCCAAGCCCCATACGAAGAACCGATTCGCCCGTGGCGCGGTAAGGGCCACCAGCCGTAATGCGTGGTGAATGGCCACGCTTGCCGTGTAGTTGCCCATGGATAACAGCTGCTGGTCGCTGATGGGGAAGGGGGCAAAAGGCTCACCCGGGCGCTTGATGGCCAGCAGTTGCGCGACCTCATCCCCGCCGCCCATGAACTGCTGGCAGGCTGCGATGGTGCCGTCCTCGGCAACAGCCAAGTGGCGAATGCTGTTCATTGGCTGGGCCAGGGTTTCCTTGCTGATCAGGCGACCGTCGCGGCTCATCAGCACAAGGCTCGGCTCCATGGCTTCCAGGTTCATCTCAACCCGGCTTTCGGCCTCGGTACGAATACCGCCATTGGCCACGATCAGGGTTTCCCCGTCAGGCATCCATGCCAGCTCGTGCGGGCCTATGCCATGGGTAGAAAGCTCCGCGGTGCGCTCCAGGCGGTTGTCACTAAAGCGATACACGCCCAGCACGCCACGGCCTGGGTCACGGGTGTCGTTCTCCGTGGCATACAGCCATTCACCGTCGCGATGGATGACCGCATGGCCATAGAAGTGCCGGTCGCGCTCGGCGCGCAGCGTTTGCAGCAGGCGACCGTCGCGCAGGTCTACCAGGTAGCTTTCGGTACCGGGGCGGCGTGCCACGAACAAGGCCACTGGCTGGCTGGGGTGCTCGATGATGGCGTGGCAGCGCTGAGGTACCTGGGTACAGAAGGCCTCGCTGCCGTCCAGGCGATAGCCCACGGCATAGTGGCCGCCGTTGGTATCGTCTCGGGCTGACAGCAACAAGGCGCTTTGGCCGGGCTTGCGGCTGAGCCGCCAATCGCCCAGGCGTACATTACCTTTAAGTAGCCGGGTCAAGGCCGCAAGCGAGCGCTGCCACATATCAGTCACCGTCGTTGGCGTTGAAGCCTAGTTGGATATTGAGCGCCCGGGCCAGCTCCAGCTCGTGTAGCCGGTGCACGGTATTAAGGCGGTCGTAGATGTCGTTCAGCACGTGCTGGCCAGCGGGGTCGGCCAGCAGCTCGCCCAGGGTGCGGGTGTTGTCGTCCAGGCCCTTGGCAGCGGCGGCATAGGCGGCGTCGATCTTTTCGGCCAGGGGCTTTTGGTCGCTGGGCAGCAGGTTACGCAAGCCCTTGCCCTCCACGCCGTTCCATACCGCCTGGGCCGCGCTCAGGCTGGCACGCAGGCTCTTGAGGGACGATTGGCTGCGCCAGGCTTCGGCCTGGTAAGGCTGGGGCGCGCCCTTGCTCTGCCGGCCCATGGGAGCACCGAGTTTTTTCTTCAGGCTGTCCAGTGCGGTGACTTGGGCGCGCAGCAGGTCGGCGATGGCCTCGTGGGCATCGGCGTAACGCTGATTAGGGAATTTGCTCATTTGCGCCAGCATGCCGTCATTGCGTTTCCAGGCGTCGAGGATGTCCTCGGCCAGTGCCTTCTGACGGTCGGCAATGGCGGTCAACAAGGGGCAATAGCTGGCCTTGCTGGCATCGCTGGCAAGCTCTGGCTTGCTGTCGAACAGAATGTACTCATACGCCGACAGGCCTTGCACCACAACACTGGCCTTGGCCAGGCTGGCGCTATCGATGGTGCCGCCGCTGGCGATCAATTGCTCTACCTGGCGGCCCACAAGGTTTTTCTTGTCGGGCCAGAACTGCACCGACCAGGCGCGGTTGCCTTCGGCCAAGGGGCCGATCAGCAAGGGTTGGAGGGAAGCCCAGGCTTTTTGCGCAATGAGAAAGTCCGCACGGGCTTTTTCCAGGCTCTCCTGGCCCTGGCAGAAGGCAAGGGCGCTCTGGGCGAGCTGCCGGTCTGCATCCACCCACTGGCTATAGGTGGGCAACAGGACCTGGCTGGCCAGGGCGGCGCTGGTCACCGCTTGCGGGTCCTGGGGCGCGCAGGCGCCTAATGCAAGGGCGGCAAGGCTGGTAAAAAGCAACTTGGGACGGAACATGAACGGCTCCACGACAAAAGGTCTGGGATGTTATAGGGATTCGAGAAAGGCCAGCAATGCCGCGCGCTCGGCGGCGTTAAAACGAAGCACCCGGGCCTTGGCCGCGGCCGCCTCGCCGTCGTGCCACAACACCGCTTCCAACAGGTCCCGGGCACGGCCATCGTGCAAGAAGCGCCCTTGAGGATTGACGGTGGTCGACAACCCGATGCCCCACAAGGGTGGTGTACGCCAGTCCTGCCCACGGGCACTGAATACGCTGTGCTGGTCCGCTAGGCCTGGGCCCATGTCATGGAGCAACAGGTCGGTGTACGGGCGGATGACTTGATTCGCCAACTCCGGCTCGGCAGCATCTGCGCGGGTACGGTATTCAGGCACATGGCAGCGTTGGCAGCCGGCCTGGTGGAATAACCCCTTGCCTCGCAGCACCTGCGTGGCGCCCTCGTCACGGCGGGCCGGTACTGCGAGGTTGCGGCTGTAGAACAGCACCAGCCGGCGAATGTTATCACTCACTTCGAAGGGTTCTGCGGCGCTCTGGTTGCCATTGGCCGCATTCAGGCACGCGGCCTGCTCAGGGGTGCAGTCGGTAGTGGGGTGCAGAGAAGAGGTAATGCCCAGGTCACCGGCGAAGGCATGGGCGTTTTGTTGGTCCAGGCTAGGCTGCGATGCCTTCCAGCCAAAACGGCCCAGTACCTGTTGCCCGGTGATGTCATCGAACACCGGGTTGGCGCGCCCGCGTACGCCATCTTCGCCATCAGCCTGAGCCTTGACATTGGCAAGAATCGCCTGCTCCGGTATGGCCTCCAGCAGCCCCAGGCCGATCATGGGAGGCGCGATCAGCGCTGACGTGCGCACTTGCGAGTGCAACGGGCCGTAGCCCAGTTGGTCGATGCGCAAATGAGGCTGGCGCAGCGCTACGTGAAAGCCATCGGCGAACGTCACCGGCACGGGGGTGTACGCCACCCGTACGCGGCCCTCGGGGGGTACGCCCGGAACGGCCATGTCTTGCAACTGCTGGCCATAGACCGGCTCTGGGGCGAAGCCCAGCCGCCGCACTACGTCGCTGGCCTGCTCGGCGGCGGGAACGGACAACCGCACCAGCATCGATACCGCATGGGTGGCGCCCGGCTCCGGCGGCTGGCCCCGGCCATCGCGGATATGGCAATTCTGGCAGGCGTTGGTGTTGAATAAAGGGCCCAGGCCATCGCGCGCCGTGGTCGTGGACGGGGCGATCACCCAGGGGTTGCGGAAGAAGCTGTTGCCAACGCTGAAGTCCACCCGGCGGGCGGCACTCAGGTTGGCCGAGGGCAGGGCATAGGCATTGAGGTCGCTGCGCCATACCGTAGCGCTACCCGCGGAGAGGGCCTCCCCTGGCTCTGCCTCGGTAAAGCGAGGCCCCTGGTCGCACGCCGCCAGCCCCAGGCACAGAGCCAGCCATGGCAAACGAACCGGTGATAAGTACATCAAAATAACCTGTGTTACCTATGGGACCCAGGCCGCCCCCTACAGCGGCGCCTGTCACGTGTAGGAGCTAGCGTCAGCTAGCGAAGATACGGCACAGGTGGCCTATGGCGCACCGTTCGCCAGCTCTGCTGGCTCCTACAAGGGAAGCCATGACCGTAGCCGTTGACCCCGGCCAGTGTTGCTTAGAACTCGTGCTCGGCGTTATCCGGGTTCAGGTCCGTAATCCCTAACTTACCGGCCGCCTGTTCGATCCCACCGGTCTGCTTGACCAGCGCGCCAATGGCATCACGCACCACTTGGTTGCCAGCGGTATTGCCCGCGGCGATCAACTGATCGAAGTGTTCACCTTTGTTGGCGCGGTCCACGATCGCTTGCATCTTGGCTTCGGTATCGGCCAGGTCGGCCTTGAGCGCCTGATCGGTAGCCGGGTCGAGCTTGGCCACCAGCGAAGACAGGCTTGGGCCGGTCAGGCGGGTGCCGTCGGCGCGCAGGTATTCGCCCAGGTACACGTTGCGAATGCCTTTGGCGTTGAAGAAGGCCGAGTTATGAGTGTTGTCACTGAAGCAGTCGTGCTCGTCCTCCGGGGAGTTGGCCTCCAGGGCCACTTTCAGGCGCTCACCGGCCAGCTCGCCCAACGACAGGCTGCCCATGCCGAACAGCATCTTGCGCAGGCCGCTGTCCACGGGCTCGGCTTCCAGGCTGGCGCGGTAGTTGTCCGGTACGCCCGGCTTCCAGTTGGCGACCATTTCGGTGAGGTCGCTGACCAGCAGGTCTGTTACCGCTTTCAAGTAGGCGCGGCGGCGATCGTTGTGGCCGCCCGTGGCGCCTTTGCCTTCCAGGTAGTCGCTGGCCGGGCGGTTGCCGGCGCCAGGGCCGGTGCCGTTGAGGTCTTGGCCCCAGAGCAGGAACTCGATGGCGTGATAGCCGGTGGCAACGTTGGCTTCCGAACCACCCAGTTCGTTGAGGCTGGCGAGTTTCTCCGGGGTGATGTCTTTGATGTCTATCTTGTCTTCACCGACCTGGATTTCGGTATTGGCGATGATGTTCGCGCCACCGCCAGGGTTGCCCAACGCAGGCTCGTAGTCCTTGGCCACATAGTCGATCAGGCCTTCGTCCAAGGGCCAGGCGTTCACCTGGCCTTCCCAGTCGTCGATGATGGTGTTACCAAAGCGGAAGACTTCGCTCTGCAGGTAGCTCGGGCGCGCGGCTACCCAGGCTTCACGGGCGGCCTTGAGGGTATTGGCATCGGGTTTGGCCAGGAACGCATCTACCGCCTGCTGCAAGCCGGTGGCGGTGGTCAGCGCGTCGCTGAACACGGCATGGACCATGTCGGCGTAGTGCCCGACTACAGCCTTGGCCGCGGCCTGGTCGAGGGCTACCGCGGCGGGGGTGGCATTGGCTGCGGTAGGCGCGGGGGCCGGTGCGGCTGCTTTGTCTTTGTCGCTACTGTCCCCGCAACCGGCAAGCGAAATGGCGACGGCCAGCAAACTGGCAACCAATGGCGTACGGATCATGGCAAATTCCTGCGTAAAAAAGGGCGATAAGCGCTACGGGCGCCGAGCGAGCGGGCCACATGATGCGAAGGATTTGCATTTAATGTAAAGAGCCGGGTGAAAAATAATTCATCCGCTCATAGGCTTACCGGCGCGGCGCTTGCCTGCTCCCGCTGCCTCAGGAAGGCCAGTAGCTCCCGGGCAGGCAGCGGCTTGGCATAGTAGTAGCCCTGGCCCTCGTGGCAGCCTTCAGCCACGATGTAAGCCTCCTGCTCGGCCGTTTCCACGCCCTCGGCGATCACCTGCATGCCCAGGCTTTTGCCCAACTGAATGACCGCGCGCACGATAGTGGCGTCATCCTCGTCATCGAGCAGGTCTTTGACAAAGCTTTTGTCGATCTTGATTTTGTCCAGAGGCAGCGAACGCAGATAGCCCAGGGAGGAGTACCCGGTACCGAAGTCGTCGATGGCGATCAGCGCGCCGGAGTGGCGCAGGCTCAGCAAGTGCTGGGCGGCGGTGGTGATGTCTTCCATCAGGCCGGTTTCGGTCACTTCCAGCTCCAGGCTGCGCGGTGGCAAGCGGTACACCTGAAGAATATTGCTCACTACCCGCGGCAGTTCGCTGTGGTGCAGCTGTACGGTGGACAGGTTCACCGCCATGCGCAAATGGCTGAAGCCCTGATCGTGCCACTCGCGCAGTTGCTTGCAGGCCTGGTCCAGTACCCACTCGCCAATGGCCAGGATGGTGCCGTTTTGCTCGGCAAGGGGAATGAATTGATCCGGCGGGATCATGCCGTAGTCAGGGTGCTGCCAGCGCAGCAGCGCCTCCACCCCAACGATGCGGTTGTCCCGATAGCTGATCTGGGGCTGGTACACCAGGAACAGTTGGTCCTTGGCCTGTGCCTCGCGCAACGCTTCTTCCAGCTCACGGCGGCGGCGCATTTCGCTGTCCACGCTGGCCACATAGAACTGATAGCGGTTGCGCGACCGGCTTTTAGCCAGGGTCATGGTCTGTTCGGCCTTTTGCAGGAGTTTTTCCGTGCTGTCGCCGTCCTCGGGGAACAGCGTGATGCCAATGGTGGCGCGTAGGCGAATCTCCCGGGCATCCAGGGCAAAGGGCGCGGCCAGGTCATCGAGAATGTGCTGGGCCAGCTCCGCCGCCTGGTAGGGCTCTTGGATACTGGCCTGCACCAGGGCGAACTGGTCGCCCCCCAACCGGGCCAACGCACCCAGGCGGCCACTGTGGGCGCGCAGGCGGTCAGCGGTTGCCAGTAGCAGTTGGTCACCGGCCTGGTAGCTGTATTGCTCGTTGATGCCCTTGAAATCGTCCAGCCCCACGCACACCACGGCTACCCGTTGCTGCAGGCGCGCGGCGTTTTCCAGGATCTTATCCAGTTGCAGTTGAAGCAGCAGGCGGTTAGGCAGGCCGGTCAGGTAATCGTATTGGGACATGCGCAGCAGGCTGCTTTCTGCCTCGCGGCGCAGGCTGCTGTTACGTTCGATGGAGGCTAATAACTGGTTGGCGGTGCTGACCCATTGCCCTAGCTCATTATGTTCATGGCCCCGGGGCAAGGGCAGTTGGTGTTCGCCAGGGCGGTCAGGGTGAATTTCGCTGAGGTGGTGGAGCATCCGCGACAATGGCTTGGTAAGCAGCCAGTGGTACACCAGGAACAGCACCAACCCCATGAGCATGGCCCGCAACATGCCGGAGACAAACAACACGCCCGAGTTGCGCAGAAACTCTTCGCCATAGGTAGCGGTGTCCAGGGTAAGCGCCAGGTCGCCGTAGTATTCGTTATAGGGCGCGCGGCCCACCAGGCGGGTACTGAACGAGCGTTCCTGGCCTAGAATCAGGTCGGTGAGCCAGCGGGTAGGGGTATGCAGCAGGGGGCGTTCGCGTTCGGCCAGCATGGCTTCGCCAGAATGCCCAATGGACGCGGCGCGCACCGCGGCATCCTGGAACAGCCCTTCGATCACCTGCATGCCCATTTCTTTGTCCAGGCTATACACGGCCTGGGTGGACGGGTCTTGGAACATGTCCAGAATGCGCGCGGCATCCCGTGCGATGGTGTGACGGGTTTTATAGGCGTCGAGCACGATCTGCCCGCAACTGAGCAGCACACCGACGATAAGCGTAGACAGCAGCACGACGCGCAGGAGTTTCAGCGACAAACTGTGCTTGAGTTCCACCTTCAAAGGAAGATTCCTTGTTCCGAGCACGTGGCAACCACTTGCCCGAGTATTGGCAAAACCATGGATGACCGTCAAAGGGTTCGAGCAGATTCAGGGTTTTGCTGCTAGCTGGCAAGCCCACTTAGGGCGTTGGTAGGCTGAACGGCAAGCGTGCGTCCCTGTTGTATCGGTAGGTGAGCGGAAAACTTGAAGCGCAACAGCAAGGAAGCGTTGGGCGGGCGAGACAATGGCATGCGCCGTAGATACCGCCCTGACCACATCGCTCAAGCGGGGCGGCTGTAGGAGCCAGCAACGCTGGCGAACAGTCTCTTCGCGAGCTTGCGCTCGCTCCTACGAGCGATAGAGGCCACCGTAGCAGCTGTGCCTGGGCCTTACGCCTTGAAGGCGCTACCTTCGAACTGCTGGGCCACGAAGCCCCAGTTCACCAGGTTCCAGAAGGCCTCTACATACTTGGGCCGCACGTTGCGGTAGTCGATGTAGTAGGCGTGTTCCCACACGTCGCAGGTCAGCAGGGGAGTATCGCCACTGGTGAGGGGGTTGCCCGCGCCGATGGTGCTGGCCAAGGCCAGGGAACCGTCAGCTTTTTTCACCAGCCAGCCCCAGCCGGAACCGAAGGTACCGATGGAGGTTTTGCTGAATTCTTCTTTGAATTTCTCGAAAGAACCGAAGGCCTGGGTAATGGCTTCGGCCAGCTTGCCGGTAGGCTCGCCGCCGCCGTTGGGCGATAGGCAGTTCCAGTAGAAGGTGTGGTTCCAGACCTGAGCGGCGTTGTTGAAGATACCGCCGGAGGAGGCCTTGACGATGTCTTCGAGGGTTTTGCCTTCGAATTCAGTGCCCGGAATCAGGTTGTTCAGGTTCACCACGTAAGTGTTGTGGTGCTTGTCGTGGTGGAACTCCAGGGTTTCCTTGGAAATGTGCGGCTGCAGGGCATCGTGTGGGTAGGGCAGCGGCGGCAATTCAAAAGGCATGTGGTTCTCCTAATCAGGTCTGTTGCGAAGAGGCGCAAGGCCGATCACGGGCGGCCGTGGCTGCGCCCGCCAGCAGCGGGCACAAGCCAGGGATCATAGCACTCCACGGCAGGCCTTAACCACGCGGCAACTGTGTGGGATAGACCGCTTCCCGGGGGTAAGCGCAGCGGCCTCAGCCAGCGATCAACTGCGCGGCCACGGTAAACATCATTACCGCTACCGCGGCGTCCAGCAGCCGCCACGTGGCAGGGCGCGCCAGCCAGGGCGCGAGCCAGGCCGCGCCCAGGGCCAAGGTAAAGAACCATACCAGGGAAGCGCTGGCAGCCCCCGCCACATAGGCCCCCGGCACTGCCTGGCGGGCACCGATGCTACCGATCAGCAACACCGTATCTACATACACATGGGGGTTAAGCAAGGTAACCGCCAAGGCGCTGAGCAATACCGCCTGGCGTGAGCGTGGCGCCTGCCCTTCGGCGGCCAGGGCACTGGGAGAAAATGCTCGGCGCAAGGCCTTGCAGCCATACCACACCAGGAAGGCCGCGCCGCCCCAGCGCGCGATAGACAGCAGCGTGGGGCTTTGCGCCAATACCGTTGCCAGGCCGAATACCCCGGCGCTCACCAGCACTACATCGCACACCACGCAGAGGGCCGCCACGGGCAGGTGATGTTCACGGCGCAAGCTCTGCGCCAAGACAAAAGCGTTCTGCGCGCCGATGGCCATGATCAGGCCGATGGCGATCGCCAGCCCGTTGAAGTAGCTCTGCAACATAAAGGATCTCCCTGGAAACCCTGGCAGTGTGCGGCTCAAGGGTTTATAAGAAAAACGGATATTGCTCATGGGGCATTAGCAAAACTGATGTTTGACTACAAGCTGCTTTCGGCCTTGGCCATGGTAATCGAGCAGGGCGGCTTCGAGCGCGCGGCTCAGGTGCTGGGGCTGTCTCAATCTGCCGTGTCGCAGCGCATCAAGCTGCTTGAAGCCCGCCTGGGCGAACCGGTGCTGGTACGAGAAACGCCACCCACGCCCACGCCGGTGGGGCGCCAGTTGCTCAACCATGTGCAGCAGGTGCGCCTGCTGGAGCGCGATGTGCGCGAAGCGGTACCGCGCCTGGACGAAACCAGTACGCCGGAACGCCTGCGGGTGGCGATCAACGCCGACAGCCTGGCGACTTGGTGGCCCGCCGCGGTGGCGCGTTTCTGCCAGGAAAGGCACGTGCTGCTGGATCTAATCGTGGAGGATCAGGATGTAGGCCTACGCCGCATGCGCGCCGGTGAGGTGGCTGCCTGCCTCTGCGGGGCGCCGCGCCCGGTGGCCGGTGCGCGCAGTGAAGCCTTGGGTGCCATGCGCTACCGTGCGGTAGCCACCCAGGCGTTTATCGATCGGCACTTCCCTGAAGGCTTCAGCGCCATGGCCCTGGCCCGGGTGCCTGCACTGGTGTATGGCCCCGACGATCAGTTGCAACACCGCTTTATGGCTTCGCTGGGTTTAGATGGCAGCTTTGCTCACCACCTGGTGCCGTCCTCCGAAGGCTTTGTGCGCATGACCGAAGCCGGGCTGGGCTGGGGATTGGTGCCCGAGATGCAGGTAAAGGCTCAGCTTGCCAATGGCCAGTTGCTTGAATTACTGCCTGATCATTGCAGCGATGTGCCCCTGTACTGGCACCACTGGCGCAGCGGCGGCAAGCTGCTGGCTGACCTCACGACCGAGTTGGTTGCCCAAGCCGCGCGTGCCTTGGTGCCCCTGGCAAGCGTCGGCTCTGCGATGGCCTCTACAAAGTGAGTAACGCATGAACATACTGGTAACGGGGGCTACGGGGTTTATCGGCGCCAGCTTCGCCCGTTTTGCCCTCAGCCACAGCCTGAGCGTTCGCGCCAGCGGCCGCCGCGCTCAGCGCCTGGCGCCCCTGGCCCAGCTCGGGGCGCAGGTGATCGAGGGTGACCTGGCCGACCCTGATTTCGCCCGGCGGCTCTGCCATGGCATGGACATAGTCGTGCACTGCGTAGGCCTGGGCGGCCACTGGGGCAAGGCGGCCGCCTACGAGGCCGCTAACCTCACCACTACCGAGAACATCGTCGAAGGCTGCCTCAAGGAACAGGTACGGCGGCTGGTGTACCTCTCCAGCGCGCAGATCTACGAACGCCTGCGCAACCCTCAAGGTTTGCGTGAGGATCAACTGCCCCCGCGCAAGCGCTCGTTGCAGGCCTTGACCCGCCTGCGGGCCGAGCAGCGAGTATTTGGCGCCGAAGAATTCGGCCTGCAAGTGCTGGCGCTTCGGCCCATGCCGGTGGTGGGCGAAGGCGAGCCGGTGCTGTGGCCCGGGCTGTTCAACCTATGCGCCCGCCAGCGCCTGGCGATTTTAGGCAATGGCCTGAACCGCATGGACTTCACCACCCAAGCCAACCTCAACCAGGCCCTGCTGGCCGCCGTGCATGCCGATGAACACGCCCTGGGCCGGGTGTACAACATCGCCAATGGCACCCCGTTGCCCTTTTGGGACGTGCTCAATTACGCCCTGCGCCAGTTGCAATTGCCGCCGCTACGGGACTATCGCGCCATAGGGCCTGCGCGCTTTACAGCAGCGGTGTCGGCCTGCGTGCGGGAATACTGGCCCGGCCACCCACGCCCAGCGTTGCTTCCTGCGGATATTGCCTGGATGACAGAAGATTTCACCTTGGATATCAGCCGCGCGCGGCATTATCTGGGCTATCAGCCCCAGGCTTCGATCTGGGCGGGCATGGATGAGCTGTGCCGGGGCTGGCGCGTGCGGGATACCTCCGGCAAGTACCGCTAAGGGGCATGACCATCGCGCGGTATGGGATTGGGCGCAATGGTAGACTGCCCGCCATTGCCTTTTATGATTCAGGACGCCCGCCATGCGAAAAGACGCCCGTGACGATTTCGACGATAACCTGCCCAGCCTGACCGCCAACGACCGGGACGATGACGAGTCAGTACGCAGGCCGGCCACCGAGCCACGCGGGGAAGCGCTTTATTCGCGTACCGCGCCGGTAATCAAGGTCAAGGCGCCGGGCACAGGGGCGCTCTGGGCGCTGGTGGCGGCGCTGTTCATTGCCCTGGGTGGCTTGGGTTGGTGGAGCTTTCAGCAGATTTCCTTGATGGAGCAGCAACTGGTGGCGACCCAAGAGAGCTTTGCCAAGGTAAGTGAGGAAGCCGCAGGGCGCTTGCAGGCTATTAGCGGCAAGATGGCCGATGGCGAAACCAGCGCAAGCAGCGATACCGAGGCCCTGAAGGCACACGTGCGTCAGCTTCAGGCCCGGCTGGAAGACCAAAGCCGCCAGCAGCAAGGCGTAGCCGGCCAGCAGGAAGCCACGGATAAACGCGTGGAGCAACTGAACGGGCAGTTCAGCGCCCAGCAAACCGCCGCCGAGCAGCTGCAGAACCAACTCAAGGCTATAACCACTGACCTGGCCAGCCTTAAAGCCGGTCAGGCTAGCCAGGCAGCCTTGGACGCTCAGGTAAAAACCCTGGTGGGGGACGTGGCAGCCTTGAAGAAAGGGGACAACCTCGGCAACCGCCTGGAGCGGGTTGAGCAAGATTTGATCGTGTTCAAGAGCGAGCAGGACAACCGCGCGGCCCAGCCCAGTGGCCCGACCACCAGCGAGTTCGACGCCTTCCGTGGCCAGACCACCCGCAACATCAACGGGCTACAAGCGCAGATCCAAAGCCTTCAGCAGCAACTCCAGCGCAAGGCCCCTTGACGCCCAACCTGACCCCGCAGGGCCAGGCGGTGCCTGGAATCAACCCAGGCTGGGGTAATCCACATAACCCTGAGGGCCTTCGGCGTAGAAGGTCTCCGGGTGTGGCGTGTTGAGCGGGGCATCGGTTTCAAAGCGCGCGGGAAGGTCTGGGTTGGCGATAAAGGGCACGCCAAAGGCCACGGCATCCGCATCGCCACGGGCCAGGGCGGCGTTGGCGCTGGCCTTGGTGAACTGCTCGTTGACGATATACACGCCACCGAACGCCTTCTTGAGCTGCGGGGCCAGGCTGTCGCCCGCTTCTTTTTCCCGAGCGCAGATAAACGCAATGTTGCGCTTGCCCAGTTCAGTGGCCACGTAGGTGAAGGTTTCAGCGCGGTTGGCGTCGCTCAGGTCGTGCAAGTCGCTGCGTGGCGACAGGTGCATGCCTACGCGGCCGGCGCCCCACACACCAATCACCGCGTCGGTCACTTCCAGCATCAAGCGGGCACGGTTTTCCAGAGAACCACCGTATTGGTCGGTGCGCTGATTGGTGCTGCTGTGCAGGAACTGGTCCAGCAGGTAGCCGTTGGCGCCGTGTACTTCCACGCCGTCGAAGCCGGCTTTTTTAGCGTTCTCCGCGCCTAGGCGGTAAGCCTCGACGATACCGGGAATTTCTGCCGTTTCCAGCGCGCGAGGGGTTTCGAACGCGGTAATGGGCCGCACCAGGTTCACGTGGCCGCCAGGCTGCACCGCGCTCGGCGCCACTGGCAGCTCGCCGTTAAGGTAGCTGGAGTGGGAGATACGGCCCACATGCCACAGTTGCAGGAAAATACGCCCGCCCGCGTCGTGCACGGCCTTGGTGACATTGGCCCAACCAGCCACCTGCTCGTCGCTCCAGATGCCAGGCGTGTTGGGGTAGCCCACGCCCATGGCGTTTACCGAGGTGGCTTCGGAGAGGATCAGCCCAGCGCTGGCCCGTTGTACGTAATACTCGGCCATCAGCGCGTTGGGCACTCGGCCCTCGCTGGCGCGGCAGCGGGTCAGGGGGGCCATGATGATGCGGTTGGGCAGTGCTAGGTCGCCAATATGGATAGGGTCGAACAGGTTAGCCATCGGGTATGCCTCTGTACTTAGTGAGCGGGGGCCAGGTCGGCTTTGCCGCCCCGGTTGAAGGTAATCAGGGTAAGCACCAGGGCCAGCACGGCCAGTACCGCCGCGGCCAAGGGCACGCGGGTCAGGCCCATGCCGTGGTCGATCACCGCGCCGCCCACCCAGGCGCCCAGGGCGTTACCCACGTTGAAGGCGCTGATGTTCAGGGTAGACACCAGGTTTGGCGCGGCCTTGCCGAAGCTCACCACGTTCACTTGCAGGGCCGGTACCGCGGCAAAGGCGGCCATGGCCCAAATAAACAGCGTGATCTCAGTAGGTACTAGGGCAACGCTGGTCCACGCCAGGGCGGTGCACACCACGGCCATGGCGGTAAAGGCGCCTGCCAGGGTAGCGGCCAGTTGGCGGTCGGCCAGTTTGCCGCCGACGATATTGCCTAGGGTGAGGCCCACGCCGATCAACAGCAGGGTAAAGGTGATGCCACGGTCGGACACACCGGTTACCTCGCCCAGCAGCGGCGCGATATAGGTAAAGAGGGCGAACATGGACGCGGAAAACATTGCCGTCATGCTTAGCGACAGCCAGATGCCCCAGCCCTTGAGGCCCGCCAGTTCGGCAGCCATGTGCAGCGTTTGCTCGTCGTGGCGCTTGGGTAAAAACCGCAGCAGGCCCACGAAGGCAATCACACCGATAACCGTCACGCCCCAGAAAGTTGCGCGCCAGCCCGCGGCCTGGCCCAGGGCCGTACCCAAGGGCACGCCCAGCACATTAGCCAGGGTCAGCCCGGTGAACATCAGGGCCACCGCCGAGGCTCGGCGGTTGGGCTCCACCAAGTTGGCGGCCACCACCGAGCCAATCCCAAAGAAGGCGCCATGGCACAGGGCAGTGACCACCCGAGCGAACATCAGCACCTGATAGTCCGACGCCACCGCGCATAGCAGGTTGCCGACGATAAACACGCCCATCAGCACCACCAGCGCCAGCTTGCGCGGCAAGTGCGCGGTGGCCATGGCCATAAAGGGCGCGCCCAAGGCCACACCCAGGGCGTAACCGGTGACCAGCCAGCCCGCGCCGGGGATGGACACGCCAAGGTCTTGGGCCACGTTGGGCAGCAGGCCCATGATCACGAATTCCGTGGTGCCAATGGCGAACGAGCTGAGCGCCAGAATAAACAAGGGAAGGGGCATGCGAAGGGGTGTCCTGTCAGAGCTGTTCGCTCAGTTGCTTGAGAAAGGCCTGTAACCGTTCCTCGTTACGTTGAAAGTAATGCCATTGCCCCACCTTGCGGCTGCTGACCAGCCCGGCCCGCTGCAGGGTGGCCAGATGGGCCGACACCGTGGACTGGGACAGCCCGCAACGCTGATCGATCTGCCCGGCGCACACGCCGTAGTCAAGGTTATGGGCCTGGCCGGGGAATTCACTGGCCGGGTCCTTCAGCCACCGCAAGATGTCGCGGCGCACCGGGTGGGACAGCGCTTTGATAATGTTGTCGAGGTCTGGAGGCATACTGGCGGGGCTCGGTGGGCGTAACGGTCTATGGCGATGCAACGAACTATATATCGCTGTATCGCGATAGACAAATATCTGGTGGCGATAAGCAAGTGCCTAATGGCGATAAGCGAGTAGCTGGCTTTGCCCTGCGCTAGCCGTTGGCATCAGTTTGAAAGCTAGCAGTAGGCCTATCACATGCCGTTCGTCTGCCGCCACCGCTGGCTAGCCGAACTGTTTCAGTTAAGTCTTATTTGGTGTCAAACTCGTTGAATAAATTCTTACATAGGTCTTATCAGCATGGTGAATCACCCATCGACGACGCGCGAAGCAGATGAAATTGATCTGTTCGAGCTCGTCGCGGCAGTTTGGGCCCAGAAGGCTTTGATCATTGGCTTCATCGTGGTTGCAACGGGGGTCGCCGCTGCCTATGCCTTCTTGAGCAAGCCGATTTACGAAGCGAGGATGTACTTGCAGCCTCCCACCTTGAATGATATCGCCGACTTCAACTATGGCCGTATCCATGAAAACGAGCTAACGCCTTATACGATCGGTGACGTTTATGGCGTATTCACGCGTAACCTGCAGGGTGAGTCGCTACGGCGCGCCTTTTTCGCCGATGTTTATCTTCCATCATTAAGTGAAGATCAACGCCAGGGCTCTCAAGATGCGTTGTATTCGGATTTTCTCAATACCCTCACGATCGGTGGCCCAACCAAGGATTTGCCGGACCGATACTCGGTTGCGGTATTTGGCAGGGATCCGGCCCAGGCAACTGCCTGGGTGAAAGCCTTCGCGGAACGGGCCGGCGCACAAGCCAAGACTGAGATGATCACTAACGTGGAGCGCGAAGGGGAGGTGCGGGCACGTAATTTCGAGCAGCAAATCACTACCCTGCAGGAAACCGAAACTCGGGTCCGCAACGATGCGATTTCGCGGTTGCAGGAAGCATTGAACGTGGCTCAAGCCATTGGTCTTGAAAACCCCCCTATTATCGCCGGGAGCGTTGCCGCCGAGGTTTCAGCGGTCATGGATGGTCAACTGACCTATATGCGTGGTACCAAGGCGCTGAAGGCTGAAATCAGAAACCTGCAAGAGCGCACCTCTGATGATCCTTTTATCGCCAATCTGCGTGCACTGCAGATCAAGCGAAGTTTCTACCATACCTTGCAGGTAAGCCCAAGCACCGTTGCTGTCTTCCGTCAGGACGGGCCGATTAATGTACCTGATCGCCCGATTAAACCTAGAAAAGGGTTGATCCTCATCGGCGGATTTATCGCTGGCGGCATTCTTGGTGTGCTGTTTGCGCTAGGTCGTTTCTTCGTCGCCCAACGCAGAAAATCGCTTCACGGCCTCTAGCCTTTACTGACGAGCGTCTGTGATCAGACGCTTCCCTGCTCCAGTCTGAGCAAACATGGATTTTGTTGAATCGTTCACGCGCTTAATGCTCGCTTCGAGGTGAAATACGCGCGCTTTTTGGCCTATAAGTCGTGCGTCGCGTGACGAAAAAGCACCTGGCATCTATCATCGGCACGTTTCGGGCTTCGTTTCATGGAAATGCTGCTCAGCGCGCATAATGGACTGGCCTGGCTCAGGCCGCATTAGCACCCGCTGGCAGCGCATAGCGCCGATTTTCAAGAAAATACCGACACAAGCGTGCCGGTCGCTGAACTTGCGGCCCGATACAGATAAGCTAGGCAGGACCTTTTTCCCCCGTTTGCCAGACTGGCAGGGGAGTAACCCGGATGTTGAAGGAAATGTTAGTCAGATGACGGTCACCAAACGCAAAGGCATCATTCTCGCAGGCGGTTCAGGTACGCGCCTGCACCCCCTGACGCTCGGCGTATCCAAGCAAATGCTGCCGATCTTCGACAAACCGATGATTTTCTATCCGTTGTCCGTGCTGATGCTCGCTGGCATGCGCGAAGTGCTGATCATCTCCACGCCGGAAGATTTGCCCTCTTTCCGCAAGCTGCTGGGCGACGGCAGCCAGTATGGCATTGAGCTTAGCTATGCGGTCCAGCCTAGCCCTGATGGCCTGGCCCAGGCCTTTATCATCGGCGAAGAGTTCATAGGCGACGATGCCTGCTGCCTGATCCTGGGCGACAACATTTTTTATGGTCATCACTTCTCTGAGAACCTGAGCGCCGCCATGTCGCAGGGTTCAGGCGCGACTGTGTTCGGTTACCACGTATCCGACCCGGAGCGCTTTGGTGTAGTGGAATTCGATAAAAGTGGTCGGGCGCTGAGCATCGAAGAAAAACCTGCCGCACCGAAATCCAACTATGCAGTGACCGGTTTGTACTTTTACGACAACCGGGTGGTTGAGATCGCCAAGAACATCAAGCCCTCAGAGCGCGGCGAGCTTGAAATCACGGATGTGAATCGCGCTTACCTGGAAGATGGCTCACTCACCGTTGAAATGCTCGGGCGCGGGTTTGCCTGGCTGGATACAGGCACCCACGAATCGCTGCTGGAAGCCAGCCAGTTCGTGCACACCATCGAGCACCGCCAGGGTTTGAAAGTGGCGTGTCTTGAAGAGATTGCGTTTGCTCAAGGTTGGATCACGCCTTCGCAACTGAAGGAACAAGGCGAGAAGCTCAAGAAAACGGGTTATGGCCAGTATTTGTTGAAGCTGCTTAAAGAGAATAACGACGCATGAAGCTGGCTCAGGCATCTCTCCAGGCCGTTTTCATTAGCGAGACTGTGCTGCTGGGCGGTAAGCGCCGTTGGTGTTTGGAAAGTTTCAATAATGCTGGGCTGCGCGTCATGCTTTCGTTTGCTGAAACCACCTTGCAAGCGTCGATTTTGGAAGGTGCGCAAGGGGGGGCGCAATGAGTCTGGCAAAATGGATCGACTTTCAAGTGCTGGGCGATGATCGCGGCAGCATGGTTGCGCTAGAGCTTGGAGAACATGGGCCATTCGAAGTAAAGCGTGTTTATTATATTTACGGCACAAAAAAAGACGTTAGCCGTGGATTTCATGCACACCTTGATTTGAAACAGTTGGCCGTATGCCTCAGTGGCTCTTGCATTATGGTTTTGGATAACGGCCAAAGGCGCGAAGAAGTGCTGATGAGCTCGCCCGAAAAAGGATTATTGATAGAGGGACTGCTGTGGCGAGAAATGCACAACTTTAGCGCTGACTGCGTACTGCTAGTAATGGCGAGCGCTCATTATGATGAGCGAGACTATATTCGTGATTATGAGAAATTCATGGGGCTAGTGAACAATGCCTAAGATACATACCCTGGCGGATGTCAAATCTGACTGCATTGGCGAAGGTACCCGGGTATGGCAATATGCGGTTATCTTAAAGGGCGCTCGAATAGGCCGCGATTGCAACGTCTGCGCCCACACCCTTATCGAGAGCGACGTTGTTATTGGTGATAATGTCACGATCAAGTCGGGTGTTTTTATTTGGGACGGCTCTGTCATCGAAGATAACGTCTTTATTGGTCCAAACGCCACCTTTACCAATGATCCAATGCCTCGCTCAAAAGTATATCCAGATTCCTTCAGCGGAATCACAGTGAAATACGGAGCAAGTATCGGCGCCAACGCCACGATATTGCCCGGTGTGACCATTGGCAAAGGTGCCATGGTCGGCGCGGGTGCAGTAGTCGTCGATGATGTTCCAGAGCGTGCAGTTGTTGTGGGCAATCCCGCAAAAGTTATCAGGTATCTGAGCGAATGATCAGTTTTCTAGACTTGAAAGAAATCAACCAGTCTTGCCGTGACGAGTTAGTCGCCGCATGTGCGCGTGTTATTGATTCTGGTTGGTATATCGGCGGCACCGAACTGCAAGCATTTGAAAGCAGCTTCGCCGACTATTGCGGTACCAAGCACTGCATAGGCGTAGCCAACGGGCTTGACGCATTAGTGTTGGTTATCCGCGCCTGGAAAGAGCTGGGTTACCTTCAGCTTGGTGATGAAATCCTCGTACCGTCAAATACCTACATTGCCAGTATTCTCGCAATCTCTGAAAACGGCCTGGTGCCGGTGTTGGTAGAGCCTGATCCTGCGACCTTTAACATGTGCCCGGCAAACGTCGAGGCTGCGATTACTGCAAAAACAAAGGCTATCCTGCCGGTTCACCTGTATGGCCGTCTTGCCGCCATGCCCGCCATCATGGCGCTTGCAGAGCAGCACAAACTGTTGGTCCTGGAAGATTCCGCCCAGTCCCATGGCGCCAGCCTCGACGGTCGACGTGCCGGCAGTTGGGGTCACGCATCAGGCTTCAGCTTTTATCCGGGCAAGAACCTGGGTGCGCTGGGTGATGCGGGTGCAATTACCACGAACGATGATCTATTGGCGACGACCCTAAAGGCACTGCGCAATTATGGGTCCCACAAAAAGTACGAGAATCTGTACCGCGGTGTTAACAGCCGGCTCGATGAGCTGCAGGCTGCCTGTTTGTCAGTAAAGCTGAAATACTTGGATGAGCAGACAGTGCACCGTCGTGTGATAGCTGACCTTTACACCCGCACAATATCCAATCCAGCCATTCGAACCCCTGTTGTAACTGAGTTCAACGTTTCTAGTAACCTGAGCCACGTATGGCACGTCTACACCGTGCTTTGTAAGGATCGCGATGGATTACAGCGGCATCTGGCAGATCAGGGTGTGCAAACGCTGATTCACTACCCCATCCCCCCACACCATCAAAAAGCCTACGCCGAGTGGAGCGATGCTTCATTCCCGGTATCAGAGCAGATTCATCAGCAGATCCTAAGCTTACCAATAGGGCCTACGCTTTCGTTAGAAGACGCCGAAGCTGTAGTGATTGCATGTAATAGCTTCCAGTCAGGAACGCTATGAACCTGATCAAGACCAGCTTGCTGAATGGTATCGCTGTTGTTGTCAAGATGGTGACACTTCTAGGCCTTAACAAGATACTGGCCGTGTATATTGGCCCTGCAGGTTTTGCGGCAATTGGTCAGTTCCAAAATGCACTGCAGATGGTCACTACATTTACCGGTGGGGCGATTACTAACGGTGTAGTCAAATATACCGCTGAGTACGGTGAAAATGTAGAAAAGCAGAAGGAAATCTGGAAGGTGGCCGGAACGCTGACGGTTCTCGGTAGTTTAATAACCGCTGTGCTGCTAGCGATATTCAGTACCGAACTTGCTAGCTTTTTCCTGCGTAACGGGGACATGCGGGATATATTCCTATGGCTAGCTGGCGGAGTGGTATTTTTTTCGCTCAATACTTTGCTGCTGGCAATTTTGAATGGTAAGAAAGAAATTATTCTTTACGTCGCCTCTAATATCGCAGGAAGCTTATTATCGTTAGTGATGACGGTCGGCTTGACGATGCTTTATGGCCTCCATGGGGCACTAATATCACTGGTGCTGTATCAGTCAGTTAGTTTTTTTGTCACCGCTGCTTTTTGTATGCGCACCCCTTGGTTTCGACTAGCTTTTTTGTTTGGCTCCCTTGAAAAGCCGGCCATCAAAAAGTTATCTGCTTTTTTTTTCATGGCACTGGTAGCCGCGGTGGCTACTCCTATCGTTCAGACTTTAATCAGGCGCCACTTGGGTGCTGATTTTGGGTGGGAGGCTGCTGGGTATTGGGATGCAATAACACGCTTGAGTGGTGCCTATCTTCTCATCGTGACCACTACCCTGAGCGTATACTATTTGCCGAAGCTTTCTGAGCTTAAAACGGGCAAGGAAATCAGGTCCGAAGTTTTGCAGGGGTACAAGTTCATACTTCCTGTAGCCATGTTGGCAGGGTTAATGATGTATCTCCTGAGAGATTTGATCATCATGGTTTTATTTACCGATGCGTTCTCCCCAATGCGTATGCTTTTCGCCGGGCAGGTAGTGGGGGACAGTCTTAAAATAGTAAGCTGGATCATTGCTTACGTCATGCTTAGCAAGGCGATGGTTAAGGAGTTCATAATAACCGAGATCGCATCCTGTGTATGTCTTTATGTGCTCACGGTCGTGTTTACCGAGCAATGGGGCATAACGGCAGTAACTTGGGCCTACGCGGCGACCTACTTTTTTTATGGACTGATGATGTATTTCCTGGTCTATGCGAAGCTGCATACGTTTGACCGAAATTTAGGCAGTGACATGATTTGAAAAGCGTATTCGACGACTTCGCTCATACTATAGCAGAAGAGCCTGATCTCGACCGGGCCTTAAAGCTTGCGGAAATTTATGGCAATTTGCTGTGGTTTGCAGATGTAGGGATCTATGACGCAACCGCTGTGGAAGTCGATTTGATTGCGCACTGTAAAGCGAGAAATGTCTGGATACCTACCTATCCTGATTTGCACTCGGAATCGCGTATTTTACATGTGATTACTGAACCATTCCTTTCTGGAGGGCATACAAGGCTAATGGAGAAGCTGGCGGGCATGAGCGCTGGAAAGGTCGACTTGTTGATTACAGGTAAAGCTTCCGCCGCAGCGGTCCAACGGGTCTCAAACTACTTTGAAAATGTAATTCAGATAAACTCGATAAGGCCGGTTGAGAAGGTATCTGAAATCTCAGGTATTCTGGCTTCTTATCAGAAAGTGGTTCTTCATATTCACCCTGATGATATTTATGCAGTGGTAGCATGTGGTATGGTTATCCGGCATGCGGTGCCCGAAATTTACTTCGTAAACCATGCTGATCATGTTTTTTCCTACGGCTGCTCGGTAGCGGATTATTATTTTGAATTAAGCAGTTATGGTAAGCGTCTTGATAAATTGAAATGCATCAGGGGTAAAAAGAGCTTTCTCGGTATACCTATAGAAATTGCAACTTCCGCTGCGCAGCATGGGTTCACCCCTTCGGCGCAGGATAGCTTGCGTTTTATCACGGCAGGCAGCGATATCAAGTTCAAACCAGTTAAGGGCTTGAGCCCGACTCATTTGTTGGACAGGATTTTGTCGACCTATCCAAATTCGAGTGTGCTTGTTATTGGTTCTGATATCAAAAAAAGTTATTGGTGGTGGCTTTTGAAGTTGAAGTACAGGTCGCGTTTTTCCGTGACCAAAAGCTTGCCTTACTCAGAGTATGGCGAAAGAGTAAAAAGCGCTGACTTCTATATTGATAGTTATCCTATTCCCGGTGGCACCGCCTTTGCGGAGCAATATATTGCAGGTCGACGATGTGTTGGGCTGGTGTCTCCGCAGCAGGGCTATTCGCCGGCAGACTTACTGAAAAGGCACTCGGTAGACGAAGTTATGAACACCATTGCATGTTACCAACCATCATCCGATATTTTAGATAAAATCATCGATGTTCATGCTATTGATAACGTAAAAGCCCGATTTTTGGCATGTCTTGACGAGGGGCAAACGTGTAAAAATGTGTTGGATAGCTATTGTCGCTGGACTGGTAATATCGGTCTGTTTCGCAGTGAAGGAAGTACTGTTCCGATTGACGTCTCCGCTCAGTCATTTTCTGCGTTGCAAATACTTAGTCCGCAGCTTGCCTCTCGCCTCTATAGGGGTTTGAGCTTTTCAAAAAAACTGAAGCTGCGTATTAAACAAGCCGTTGCAGGCTATCGTCGCATTCGTGGCGCAGGCGTGGGAACAGTATGATGTCTAGAGTCATAAGGAATACAGTGCTGGGGTATTCTCTTGCCACTGTACTGGTTCCCGTTTTTTTTCTGAATAAGCTGCTGTTTGTCCCTCTTTTTTTAATATCGCTCTTTGTGCTTGTCATGAAGCCCATGAAGACCATGGCACCCTTCATTGTGTTTACCATTTTCGTATATGGCTTCGTGGTAGGCATGACTGGCGAATTCGATTTGGCTTTAGCAAGACAAATGCTACTAGGTGCGCTGTCGTTGTTTTTGATTTATGTAATCGTTCACTACCGGGTAGATATGGGCGCTGTCCTGAAGATTTCTGGGGTTACCCTGGCGCTGATTATGTGTGGTTTGTCATTCATGTTGATGGTCATGCCAGGGTTCTTTGTAGGCGACGCACTGTTAGATTACTATAATACCAATGAGCTGGGATTTTACGGTGTTCGAAACTTTGGTGGCTTGCAATTATTTATGCTTCACCATCGGTCTTCTCCATTCTTGCTTGTTCCATTGTCATTGCTTTTCCTGGATTTCCTACGTCATCATAGGCTAATTACGATTTTAGGTATTAGCGTCATCATAGCGGCGATCATCTGCTCGGCTTCACGGGCGCTTATGGCCATGACAGCCGTTTCTTTGTTTGTACTTTACCTGCATCATAAGGCCTGGCCTCAAAGAGTAATTATTCTTTCAGTGGTTATTCCGCTGTTTGTGGTTGGTATACTCTATCTACTGGATCAGACTAGTGTTCTGAGTTCAAGCGAGCAATCGAATAATATCAAGCTGGGACACATTGCTTCATTCTTTGATACTGTCGATTGGGCCCTCCTGTTCTTCGGTCGCGGTCTTGGTTCTTATTTTTACACAGAGGGCTACGGCGCTGTTGTTTCCCAAACAGAAATAACCTGGATGGATTCTGTCCGGTTCGTAGGGCTGCCGCTTTCCTTGGTGCTGCTGGGCAGCATCCTGTTTCCGGTTCGTCGAATCGTTGCCGTAAAGGAAACTATCCCTCAAATTATCATCGTTGGCCTTTACCTTATTATGTCATTGAGTAATCCGGTGTTGTTCAATTCATTCGGTTTTCTCGTTATTTTGTGGTACTGGTCAGTAGTTATGAATAGTCAGCCCAAAGAGCTGCTTATCTCGCAGTCAAGGAAGCTGGTATGAAAGATGTTGCAGCGGTTGTTGTTAGTTTTCACCCGGAAATGCCGGTATTAGACAGTCTGCTTGCTTCTTTGCTGACTCAAGTAGATTTGCTGGTGCTTGTCGATAATGGCGGGGGGGGGAATTACCTTGCCGCAGATGCCAACCTTCGTGAGCGAGTCTGCTACCTGCCCCTTGGCGAAAATAAAGGGCTGGGTTTCGCACTCAATGTCGGTTTCGCTGAGGCCGTGCAGAAGGGTAAGCGTTACATGGTTACCTTCGACCAAGACAGCCACGCTCAACCCGATCTTATCGAACGTCTGCATCAAGCGATGGATAACGCCAAGCGTCTTGATGACAAGGCTATTGCGGTAAGCCCGGCTTTTTTTGATCGTCGTGATGGCAAGGAGATTAATTTCCCTTTTTATACATCCATCGACGGTAGCATCAAACCGGTTTTTGAAAGCGACAATGCAGATGGGCTGGTGAAGGCCGATGCGCTTATCACTTCCGGTATGTTTGTTGATGTTCAGGCCTGGGAGCAGGGCATCAGGTATGACGAAGGTATGTTTGTCGACTTTACCGATACCGAGTGGTGTTTCCGGGTCCGTGATCGAGGCTACAGTTTATATGGTTGCCTGAACGTTCAAATGGGCCATGCCCTATCTGACGCGCCCCCGGTGAAAATCCTCGGGCTCAGTTTTTTCCGGTACTCCCCAGTGCGACGTTATTTTTTCTTCCGCAACACGGTGGCTGTCTGCCGCATGACGCACACGCCTGGGCTTTGGAAACGGCGCATGATCACTGCCTTAATGCTTCGCTTTGTAGTGAATCTTGTGATCGATACTGACCGCAAGAAGTCGCTCAGCATGATGATTCGCGGTGTACGCCATGGCATTAAGGCGAGCCTCGGTCCGGTCCACTGACACCCGTTTTTTATTGGGCCGAGAGGTCTCAGGATTAAGGTAGATTTATGCAACCGCGTTTTTTGGTGCTGCTGGCCGCTTACAACGGCATGCAATGGATTGAAGAGCAGGTCCAGTCGATTCTCTCTCAGCAAGAAGTGTCAGTGACTATTGCGATCAGCGTGGATAAGTGCACTGATGGAACCGAAGAGTGGGCCAAAGCGTTGGCTTCCCGTGAGCCACGGGTTGTTCTGTTGCCGGTGGGTGAGCGTTTTGGCGGCGCTGCGCGAAATTTTTTCCGTCTAGTGCACGATGCACCGCTGGCGGATTATGACTATTTCTCCCTCGCCGATCAGGACGATATCTGGCATCCCGACAAGCTCATTCGTGCCGTCAACGTTATAAACGCCAATCGAGTGGATGGTTATTCCAGCGACGTTCAAGCTTTTTGGCCGAACGGCATCGAGAAAACAGTGGTGAAATCCCAGCCGCAAACGACTTACGATTTTCTGTTTGAAGCGGCCGGCCCTGGGTGTACGTATGTTTTCACCCGAGACCTGTTTATTGCGCTGCAGCAGCATGTGACTGGCAAATTTGCCGAGGTGCAGGGTGTTACCCTGCACGACTGGTATTTCTATGCGTTCAGCCGGGCCAATGGTTATCGCTGGCACATTGATGATGTGCCGTCTATGCGTTATCGGCAGCACGCTAGCAATCAAGTGGGCGTCAACCAAGGCGCGAAGGCATTCAAAGCTCGGTTAGCCCAGGTATTTGATGGCTGGTATTTGAATCAGGCTGTGAAGATTGCAAGCCTGGTGGGCATGGCTGACAACCCATTTGTGCAAAGCTGGAGTGGCCTGGGCCGGTTTCAGCTATTGCGATTGGCGAAAAACAGTGCTAGATGCCGAAGAAGGCCGCGGGACAAGCATGTGTTCGGGGCATTGTGTCTGGCCCTTGCACTGGTGAGGCACAAGAAATGAATACACAACTATTGGTTACGGGCAGCACAGGGTTCGTCGGCAGGCGCTTGGTCGACTATCTATCGGCTGATTCGACCCTTGAGGTTCACACCCTGCTGCGTGCTGCTCCACCCAGCGCGTCAGCCAACGCTCATTACAGCGTACTGCCGGACTTCTCAACGATTGATGCCCAGCACCCGTCTTTGATCGGTACTCACGTTGTGGTTCATCTCGCCTCGCGTGTTCATATCATGAATGACACTGACCCTGACCCGCTTGCGGCCTTTCGGCGAGTGAATGTGGGTCACACGTTGCAGCTTGCGCGCAGTGCGGCTGCAGCTGGAGTGAAGCGGTTTGTGTTTGTGAGTTCGGTCAAGGTGAACGGTGAAGGTACCGCCCCGGGCCAGGTTTATCGTGAAACCGATACGCCAAACCCAGTGGACCCTTACGGCATTTCCAAATGGGAAGCAGAGCAGGGGCTCAAAGCCATCGCCGCCGAAACGGGGCTTGAAGTGGTGATCATTCGTCCTGTCCTGGTCTACGGCCCCGGCGTCAGGGCAAACTTTGCGAGCATGATGAAATGGCTACGCAAGGGCGTACCACTGCCGTTTGGCGCCCTTCACAACAAGCGCAGCCTTGTCGCCCTGGACAACCTAGTCAGTTTCATCCGCTTGTGCTCGGTTCATCCAGCGGCCGCCTCTGAAACCTTTCTGATCAGCGATGGGCATGATGTGTCCACTACCGAGTTGCTGCAAAAGCTTGGACAAGCGCTACACCAGCCTGCACGGCTGTTGCCCGTGCCAGCCTGGATGCTGACAAGCACAGCCAATCTGCTGGGGAAAAGATCCTTGTCACAGCGCTTGTGTGGTTCATTGCAGGTGAGTACTGACAAAGCACGCTTGTTATTGGGATGGGAGCCTGCGGTGACCGTTGACCAGGCCCTGTACGAAACGGCCCGGCACTTTTTGAACGGGCCTGTGAAATGAGTTTTTGGTATCTGCTCCCCCTGATCGCGTTGCTGTCATACGGGCTGACAGCGTTGTTACGCCTGTATGCGCTCAAGCGCAGCATCATCGACATCCCCAACGCCCGCAGTTCCCATTCCATCCCAACGCCACGGGGCGGGGGTGTGGCTATTGTGGTTGCGTTCGTTCTGGCGCTGGTGCTACTGGGCGTTTTCGGGATGGAAACCTGGCCTGTGCTTATGGGTTACCTGGGCGCGGGCGCGCTCATCGCCGTAATAGGCTTCATGGACGATCATGGCCATATCGCAGCGCGCTGGCGGCTGTTGGGCCATTTTCTGGCTGCGATTTGGGCGCTGTTCTGGCTCGGCGGGCTCGCGCCGCTGACACTGTTTGGTTATAGCCTCGACCTCGGCTGGCTGGGCGCGGTGGCCGCCGCCTTTTATCTGGTGTGGATGCTCAACCTGTACAACTTTATGGACGGCATCGACGGGATCGCCAGTTTCGAAGCTATATGTGCCTGCCTCGGGGCGTGTCTGATCTATTGGCTGACTGGGCATGCTCAGCTGCTCTACGCGCCGCTGTTACTGGCCATGGCAGTGGCGGGTTTCCTGTTCTGGAACTTTCCGCCGGCCAAGATCTTCATGGGGGATGCCGGCAGCGGTTTTCTAGGCATCATTCTGGGCTGCCTGTCGCTCCAGGCGGCCTGGGCGGGTACCGAGTTGTTGTTTGCGTGGCTGATCATGCTGGGCGTGTTCGTGGTCGATGCCACGTTTACCCTGATTCGCCGGCTGGTGCGCGGAGACAACGTGTATGAGGCTCATCGCAGCCACGGCTACCAGTTCGCGTCGCGCCTGCATGGCGCGCACAAGCCCGTCACCCTGGCGGTGGTGGCCATCAATATCCTTTGGTTGCTGCCGCTGGCCATCGGTGTAGGCTTGCAGTATATCGACAGCGCCGTAGGGCTTATGCTCGCTTATCTGCCCTTGACCGCCCTGGCCGTCAAATACAAGGCTGGGCAGCTGGAAGAGGCCACCTGATCGGTTGGCAATCAATGCAAAACAGGGCCGAGTGCGGGTCTGCCAGTAGGAATGGAATCAAAAGATGGGAAGTGTGATGAATCAGGTTCGGGCGCGTTTGCTGGCACTGCCGCGTAGTAAGAAGCGGCTTTTACAAGTAGCAGCGGATCTGCTCCTGGTGTGGCTGGCGATGTGGCTGGCGTTCGTTGTGCGTTTGGGGCTGGACGAAACAATCAACCCGATAGGCCATCATCTGTGGCTGTTTATCGCCGCGTCGGTCGTTGCCATCCCGTTATTCATCCGTTTCGGCATGTACCGGGCCGTGATGCGCTATTTCGGCAATGACGCACTGATCACCATCTTCAAGGCGGTGAGTCTTTCAACGCTCATTTTGGGGATGGTGGTTTACGCGTATAGCAACCATGAGGTGGTGATCCCGCGGTCCATTTTGTTCAACTACTGGTGGTTGAGCATGATCATGATCGGCGGCCTGCGCCTGGTCATGCGCCAGTATTTTCTGGGTGACTGGTTCACCGCCGCGCAGCACGTGCCCTTTACCCGGCGCGACAACGGCCTTCCTCGCGTCGCCATTTATGGCGCGGGTGCGGCAGGTAACCAGTTGGTCGCCGCGCTTCGTATGGGCCGGGCGATGAGGCCGGTTGCCTTCATCGATGATGATGCCGGTATTGCGGGGCGAGTGATTTCCGGCCTGCAGGTCTATAAGGCCAAGCACATTCAGAGGATGATCGACACAACGGGTGCCCAGGAGATTTTGCTGGCCATCCCTTCTTCGAGCCGCACGCGTCGGCGCGAAATACTGGAGCTGCTCGAAAAATACCCGCTTCATGTGCGCAGCGTTCCAGGCTTTATGGACCTGGCCAGTGGCCGGGTGAAAGTCGACGATATTCAAGAGGTGGACATCGCCGACCTATTGGGGCGCGACGCCGTACCGGCTCAGGAACACCTGCTGGAACGCTGCATCGCCGGGCAGTCGGTGCTGGTAACCGGTGCAGGCGGGTCAATTGGCTCGGAGCTGTGCCGCCAGATCCTGATGCTCAAGCCCAAGGCGCTGCTTCTGTTTGAACACAGTGAATTCAACCTTTACACGATTTTGTCCGAACTGGAGCAACGCGTGTCGCGCGAGTCGCTGCCAGTGCGCGTGCTGCCGATCCTGGGCTCGGTGCGCGACGAGGCCAAATTGCTCAACATCATGCAAACCTGGGATATCGACACCGTTTACCACGCAGCGGCGTACAAGCATGTGCCCATGGTGGAACACAATATTGCCGAGGGCGTCCTCAACAACGTGGTAGGCACCTTGAATACCGCGCAAGCGGCGATCAAGGCCGGTGTCGCGAATTTCGTGCTGATTTCCACGGACAAGGCAGTGCGGCCGACCAATGTCATGGGCAGCACCAAGCGGCTTGCGGAGCTGGTCTTGCAGGCGCTCAGCCGCGAGGTTGGCCCGGCTATGTTCAGGGATGACAGCAACGTACCCAGAGTCAACAAAACCCGGTTCACCATGGTGCGGTTCGGTAATGTTCTGGGCTCTTCGGGTTCGGTGATTCCGCTGTTCCACAAGCAGATCAAGTCGGGCGGGCCTATTACGGTTACCCACCCCAATATCACGCGCTACTTCATGACTATTCCGGAGGCTGCTCAGTTGGTTATCCAGGCGGGCTCCATGGGCCTGGGTGGTGACGTGTTTGTGCTGGATATGGGCGAGCCGGTGAAAATCGTCGAACTTGCAGAAAAAATGGTGCACTTGTCTGGGCTGAGCGTACGCTCGGACAAAAACCCACATGGGGATATCGCCATAGAGTTCACCGGCCTGCGGCCTGGTGAAAAGCTCTACGAGGAGTTGTTGATCGGCGAGAACGTGGCAACCACGGGCCATCCGATGATCATGAGTGCCCATGAAGATTACCTGCCGTGGGAGGCCCTCAAAGAGAAACTCGCGGAGTTGGTCAGCGCGGTGGGTAACGACGATTACGACAAGGTGCGCAAGTTGCTTCGCGAAACCGTCAGCGGCTACGCGCCCGATGGAGAAATCGTCGACTGGATGCATCAGCAGCGTAATCAGATGCCTTAACACCTGTCTGTATTCAGTGCGGGGCTACCAAACCCTATGCCGGAGAGCGCCGGTGAGCGGCCTGGGTTCCCAATAGCAGGTAGGCGGGCGTAAGCTGCGGCCATGAATTTTCTTGCACACCTGCATTTGGGCGGGCCGGCGCCGGAGCAACTGCTTGGCAGCCTCTACGGCGATTTCGTCAAAGGGCCCCTGGCGGGCCGCTTTGCTCCGCCGCTGGAAACCGCCATCCGCCTGCACCGGGCCATCGACGCTTACACCGACAGCCATCCCAGGGTGCTGGCGGCCCTGGCGCGCTTCTCGCCCGAGCGGCGGCGCTATGCCGGGATCATCCTGGACGTGTTTTTCGACCATTGCCTGGCGCGCCACTGGCAGGCGTACCACCCCGAGCCCTTGGCGCACTTTACCGCCCGAGTGTATGCCGTGCTGCAGCGCACGCCGGACCTTCCAGGCCGCCTGGCCGCCATCGCGCCCCATATGATCGCCGACGATTGGCTGGGCTCATATCAAACCTTCGATGTGCTAGGCCAGGTGCTGCATGGTATCTCCCGCCGCCTTACCCGGCCGGCAGGGCTGCAAGGCGCCATGCCCGAACTGCGAGTGCTATACCCCCTCTTATTAGAGGACTTCAAAGGGTTTTACCCCGAGTTGCAGGCCTTTACCCATGCCTGGCTTGAGCAGCACCCGGCTGTGTAGGAGCCAACATGGCCGGCGAACAGCTATCATTCATTGCCTGTGCCGTTTCTTCGCGAGCTGCGCTCGCCTACAGGCCATAGGTGTACACCTAGACCTTCCTGCGCATGGTCCTGCTCACCCCATCTTCTCTGTAGGAAAATTCCTTACATGCGAGTAATGTGGCCCGGTGTTTTCGGGAGGCGCTCCCTGCATGGCCCTTTGCGTATCGCGGCACCCCACCTCGCCTGATCGGGCGGCCTGACCATGGCCGGCGCGATCTTCCCGTGGCGTGATAACAACCAATTCGAGCTGCTGATTGACGGCCCTGCGTTTTTCCCGCGCATGTTGGCGGCCATCGATGCGGCCGACACCCAGGTCGACCTGGAGCTGTACCTGGTAGAGGCGGGCAGCTGCGCCGACGCGGTGGTGGCGGCCCTGGTGCGCGCCGCCGAGCGGGGCGTGCGAGTGCGCTGCTTGTTCGACGGTTACGGCAGCCTGGCCTTCGCTACGCCTTCCCGTGAACAACTGCAGGCCGCGGGCGTGGAACTACGGCTGTATAACCCGGTGTCGTGGCGCCGGGGTGGCCGCAACCTGTTCCGCGACCACCGCAAGCTGTTGCTGGTAGACCACCTCTACGCCGTGGTGGGCGGCACGGGCGTGACCGACCAGTTTTGGCAGCCTGGCCAGGCCCAAAGCGAGTGGCACGAGGTGATGGTCGAGATGCAAGGCCCGGTGGTAGCAGACTGGCAGATGCTGTTCGACCGCCAGTGGCGCGCCAATCTGCGGCGTACGGCCTGGCGCCCGGCCACCCACTTCGGCTTGCCCCGGCTACCGCGCCTGCCGCCCAGCGGTGACGGCTTGGCCAGGGTGGCCTACTGCGACGCCCACCAACACCGGGACATTCTACGTTCGCTGGTGCGGGCCATTCATTCCGGGCAGCGGCGTATCTGGCTGGCCACCCCTTACTTCTTGCCCACCTTCAGCGTGCGCCGCTCATTGCGCCGCGCCGCCCAGCGCGGAGTAGACGTGCGCCTGTTGCTCACTGGCCCGCGCACCGACCACCCTTCGGTGCGCTACGCCGGCCACCGCTATTACCCACGCCTGCTGCGCGCCGGGGTGAAAATCTTCGAGTACCAGCCGTGCTTCCTGCACTTGAAAATGGTGATCGTCGACGACTGGGTCAGCGTGGGGTCGTGCAACTTCGACCACTGGAACCTGCGCTTTAATCTCGAAGCCAACCTGGAGGCTCTAGACCCGTCATTCACCCAGGCAGTGGCAGCGAGTTTCGAAGCAGACTTCGCCCAAAGCGGTGAGATCACCCTGGACGCTTGGAAGGCCCGGCCACTATGGCGCCGGGCCCAGCAGCGGGTATGGGGTTGGCTGGATCGAATAGTGGCCAACCTACTGGACAGCCGAGACTAGAGCCTGCTTCAGCGCACGACAGTAAGAATCAGAAAAGATTCAAGAAGCTAAGCGAACCGCCGATAGGGTTTCCAATCGTTCATTGGATCCTTGGCGCCTTTGCAGGCGCCATACCTCTGTCAAGGACCGCTCGTGGCTTCTCGTGCTGTGCGTGTTGCGCTATTTACATTGCTGGGTGTTTTGCCCGTTGTTACTCAGGCCGCCCCTACGCCAGGCGAGCAAGACCTGCTTCGTGACCGGCAGGAGCAACTGCTGCAAGAGCAGCAACGGCGCCTGGAAGAGCTAAAAAACCTCCCTGGCAAAGAGGCCATGCCCGCGGCCCCGGCTGCCCCTGAGGACAGCCGCTGCTTCACCATCGCCACCATCGAGCTCAAGGGCGCCAACGCACTGTCCAACGCCGAGCGCACACGCCTCACCCAGCCCTACCTGGGCCAATGCCTGGGTGTGGCCCGCTTGAACGAGCTGCTCAAGGCCGTCACCAACCTCTATTTAGAGAAGGGCCTGGTCACCAGCCGCGCCTACTTGCCTCAGCAAGACCTGTCCACCGGCCATCTGCAAGTACTGGTGATCGAAGGCACCCTGGAAAACCTCAAGGGCGCAGATAACAGCGGCCTGAGCAAGCGTGAGCTGGCCATGGCGTTCCCGGGGCGCAAAGGCCAGTTGGTCAACCTGCGCCAGATCGAACAGATGGTGGACCAGCTCAACCGCTTGCCCTCCAACCAGGCGCAAATGGAGCTGACCCCTGGCCAAGCCGTGGGTGGCAGTGACGTGGTGGTGAAAAACACCCCGCAAAAGCCTTGGCGGGCGAACCTGGCCCGCACCAACGATGGCCAGCCCGGCACCGGGGAGCAGCAGTGGAACGCAGGCTTCGAGTGGGACAACCCCTTGGGCCTGGCAGACCAGCTCAGCCTGCGGGGTGGCCACGATGCTGTTAGCGACCACCAGCACACCTCACACAACAGCGGCCTGGCCTATAGCCTGCCGCTGGGCTGGTGGACCTTTAGCTACAACTACAGCCAAAGCGACTACCGTTCCCAAGCCATGGCCAATGGCTTTAACTTCAAGCAAACCGGCGACAGCCAAACCCACCAAGCCCGCGCCGAGCGGGTGATCCACCGGGACGCGGTGAGCAAAACCTCGCTCAGCCTGGGCCTGTCCAACCTGCGCTCCAACAACTACATCGAAGACAGCCGCCTGGCCCTGAGCAGCAACCGGATCAGCGAGGCCCAGTACGGCTTTAACCACGGCCGCCGGGTGGGGGCTGGGTTCCTCAACTTGGACCTTGGCATGCAGCAGGGCATAGGCGCGTTCGGCGCCCAGGCCAACCACCGCCCAGGCCCCGGCGAGCCCAACGCCCGCTACCGCAAATACACCGGCACCCTGAGTTACCTGCAGCCCTTCGAGCTGTGGGGCGAACGCCTGAGCTTCAGCAGCCTGGCCACCGGGCAGCGCAGCGAAGACGTACTGTTCAGCAGCCAGCGCACCAGCCTGGGCGGTGCCTCGTCCGTGCGCGGCTACAAGAACCAATTCCTCACCGGCGACAGCGGCGGCTACTGGCGCAACGAGTTGCGCTTGACCCGCCCGGTCAACCTCACTTGGTTGCGCCCAGCCTTCGCCGAGTACGGCGTGGCCGCCGGTTACGACCAGGGCGTGATCCGCAATGGCCGCTACAACGGCGCCGAGCATGGCCGCCTGAGTAGCAACGCTTTTGAGCTGTTCGCCCGTGGCCAGCATGTAGCCGCCAGCCTGACCTTTGCCCATTCCCTAGAGCGCCCCGCTGGCGTGATCGAGCATGAAGCGCCGATCTACTTCAGCCTCGGGCTGTTCCTCTAACGCGTTAACGAGGCCTTCACATGGACGTCCGTCATTTCGAATTTCTCGTACGTCAGCCCTCTGCCAGGCTGGTAACGCGTGAGCGTTTCTGGGGCATGCCCAAGCGGGGCATCGCGCTTATTTTGGTAAACGCGCTGTTCTGGCAGCCCATCTGGGCCCAGGCCGAAGGCATTGCCGTGAGCGGTGGTACCAACACCAGCCTGAACCAGGCTGGCAATGGCGTGCCTATCGTCAACATTGCCGCGCCTAACGCCACGGGCCTGTCTCACAACCAGTACCAGCAGTACAACGTGGGCAGCGAGGGGGTGATCCTCAACAACGCCACCGGCCGCACCCAGAACACCCAGTTGGGTGGCATCATCGTCGGTAACCCCAACCTCAACGGCAGCGCCGCCAGCACCATCCTTAACGAAGTGGTGGGCGCCAACCCCAGCCAGCTCAAGGGCTACACCGAAGTCGCCGGGCAGGGCGCGCGCGTGATCGTCGCCAACCCCTATGGCGTAACCTGCAACGGCTGTGGCTTTATCAACACCCCCCGAGCCACCCTGACCACCGGCACGCCGGTGCTGGACAACGGCCGCCTCGATCGCTTTCAAGTGGACGGTGGCCAAGTTACCGTCGAAGGCCAAGGCCTGGACGCAACCAGCGTCGATCAATTCGAGATCATCACCCGCGCCGCCCAGATCAACGCGCAGATCAACGCCAAGCAGCTCACGGTGATCGCCGGGCGCAATAACGTAGACGCGCAAAGCCTCAACGCCACCGCGCAAGCCGATGACGGCAGCAGCAAACCTACCCTGGCCATCGACAGCTCCGCTCTGGGCGGCATGTACGCCGGCGCCATCAAGCTGGTGGGCACCGAAGCCGGGGTAGGGGTAAAGCTGGCTGGTAACCTGGCCGCCAGCGCCGGGGATATTCAGATCGATGCCAATGGGCAACTGACAGTAGGGCAGGTGGCGGCCAGTGGCACGGCCCAGGTGAACGCCGCCAGCGCGGACCTGCAAGGCAAGGTGTACGCGGCCCAAGTGAACGTACACGCTCGCGGCCCGCTGAACGTGCAGCAGAACCTGGCGGCGCAGAACAGCCTCACGCTGACCAGCGACGGCCAACTGACCAACAACGCTATCGTGGAAGCAGGGGTTAACGCCGACAACAGCCGCAATGCGGCAGGCGATGTAACCCTCACCGCACAAAACCTGCGCAACACCGGCAGCCTCACCGCCAGCCGCAGCCTTACCGCGCGCGTTGGGCAAACCCTGGACAACCGGGGCGGTACGCTCAATGGCCAGGCCAGCACACAGCTCAATGCCGCCCGCCTGGACAACCGCGCTGGCCGCGTACTGGGCCAAGGCGAACTGACCCTTACCGCAGATGAGCTGGATAACAGCGAAGGCGGGCAGGTCACCAGCGCGGGCACTCTACGCCTGAACGCCGGCCGCCTGGATAACCAGGGTGGCAGCCTCACCAGCGCCAACAGCGCAACGATCACCGCCACTGGCGCCGTGACCAACCAAGGCGGCGAAGTGGTCGCGGGCAGCACCTTGGCGCTGACCAGCGCCAGCCTGAACAACAGCCAGAAGGGCCGCCTCGCGGGCACGGGCGTGACGCTTAACACCGGCGCCTTCGACAACCAGCAAGGCGGCAGCCTCACCAGTACTGGCGCGCTGACCCTCACCGCCGAGCAGGTGAACAACAGTGAAGCCGGCCGTATCGCCAGCGCCTTGGCCTTGACCGCCCGCGTAACCGGGCTGGACCAGCACAACGACGGCCGCCTGTACGGCAACGGCGATGTAGCCCTGGAGCTCAACGGCGGCACCCTGGATAACCGCGCGGGTTTGATCAACGCCCCCGGCCAGTTGCTGCTCAGCAACGTTGGGAATGTGAACAATGAAGGTGGCGAAATCTCCAGCGCCAAGGCCTTTACCCTGGCCGCTACCAGTCTGCAAAACACCGACGGCTCGGTGCTCAGCAACCAGGCCTTGACCCTGCGGGTGGCCGAGCAGTTGGCCAACGTGCGCGGGTTGGTCTCCGGCACCGGCCTGGACCTTAGCGCGGGCGAGCTGCTTAACGACAACGGCGCCGTGAGCAGCGACGGGGACCTGGCCCTGCGCACCACGGGCGCGGTACTCAACAACAATGGCGACATCTCCGCCGCCGGTAACGCCACCCTTAGCGCCGGGCGCCTAAGCAACCAGAATGGGCAGATTACCGCCGACCAGCGCTTGAGCCTGGTGGCCACCGGCGTGGTGGACAACCAAGCCGGTACCCTGGGCGCGGGCCAGGGCCTGGCGCTCGAAGCCGCTAGCCTGGATAACCGCCAGGCCGGTGTGGTGGTCACCGACGGTGACCTGGGCATAACCCTAAGCGGGGCCTTGGATAACCGTGAAGGTGGCAGCCTCCAGGCCAAGGGCCCGCTAACCCTGACCAGCCAACTGCTGGATAACCGTGGTGGGCGTGTATCGACCCAGAACCAACTGACCCTGCACGCGGGCACCACCGATAACCGTGGCGGCCTGCTGCGCGCCGACCAGGGCCTACAGCTGACCGCCGACCAGTTCGATAACAGCGAACAAGGGACCGTTAGCAGCAAGGCCGGCATCGAGCTGACCGGCCAGCAGCTGAACAACCAACAAGGTTTGATCAGTGCCTTCGGGCCGCTGAACCTGAACGTGGCCAAGGTGCTCAACGGCGCCGGCCGTATCGCCAGCCAAGGTGACCTCACCGCTTCGGTAACTAGCCTTGAGCAACAAGGTGGCCAGCTGGTTGCCCAGGGCAACCTCAACCTGAGCGGCACCTACCTGGATAACCGCGTGGGCGGTTTGGTGGGCGCCACAAAAGCGCTGACACTCAAGGTTACCGAGATCGACAACCGCGCGGGCGAGTTGTCCAGCCAGGTGGGCGTTAGCATCACCGGCAAGCAACTGGACAACAGCGACGGCGGCAAGGTACTGGCCGGCACCGCGTTGGCCTTGGTGGTTGAGCGCGTGATCAACCAGAACAAAGGCCTGTTGCACGGCGACACCCTCAGCCTCGATGGCCAGCAGCTCAACAACGGCCAAGGCACCCTGGCCAGCCAAAACGGCCTGGTGTTGAACCTCAGCGGCACGCTGGATAACACCACAGGCCTGGTCAGCAGCGAGGCCTTGCTGACGGTAAACGCCGGTGACCTGAACAACACTGGCGGTAGCTTCTCCAGCGCTGCGGCGATGATGTTGAACGCTACTGGCGCCTTGAATAACCAGGGCGGCTCAATCACCACCGACGCCGCACTGACCCTCACCAGCGCCAGCCTGGATAACCGCAACAACGGCCTTATCTCCGGCAAAGGCGCAACTCAGGTAACGACCGGCGCCCTGGACAACAGCCACGGCGGGCGGCTCACCAGCAGCGATGCGCTCACCCTCAACGCGGGGCAGGTGACCAACCAAGACGCCGGCCGCATCGCCAGCGCCCTAGCCCTGAACGCCAATGTCACCGGCCTGGATCAACAAGCCGGCCAGCTTTTCAGCAATACCGCGCTCACCCTTGACCTCAACAATGGCGTGCTCAACAACCAAGGCGGCCTGATCAACGCCCCCGGCGCGCTGCTACTCAAGCAGCTCGGCCAGGTGGATAACCAGAATGGGGAAATCTCCAGCGCCAACGCCTTCACCCTGGCGGCGCAAGGGCTGGACAACAGCGGTGGCAAGCTGCTGAGCAACCAGGGCCTTACCCTGCGTATCGCGCAACTGCTCAAAAACGTAAAAGGCGCCGTGGCCGCCTATGGCCTGGAGATCACCGCCGCCGACCTGAACAACACTGACGGCCTGCTCAGCAGCCGCGATGCCCTTAACCTGGTCGTGAGCAAGGGCCTGCTCAACCAACAGGGCGCAGTGATCGCCGACGGCAATCTGCTGCTGGGCGCCGCCACGCTGAACAACGACCTGGGGCAACTCTCCAGCAAGCGCAACCTCACCGCCGCGATCGGCAGCCTGCAACAGCAAGGCGGGCAAGTGATCGCCCAGGGCACCTTGAGCCTGACCGGCGATAGCCTCGTCAACCAAGCCAACGGCCTGATCGCCGCCACCGAAGGCGTAACCCTCGCCGTGACCCAGGTGGATAACCGCGGCGGCGAAGTGTCCAGCCAAGGCAGCATCAGCGTGACCGCCGAGGTGCTGGATAACAGCGACAGCGGCAAGGTACTGGCGCAGAACACGCTTACCCTCAAGGTGGCGCAGTTGACCAACCGCGCTAACGGGCTGTTGTCCGGCAAGGCCGGCCTTACCCTCACCGGCAACCAACTGGACAATAGCGGCGGCGCCTTGGCCAGCCTGGCTGCCTTGAACATCGACCTAGCCGATCTGCTAAACAACACCCGAGGCGTGATCAGCAGCGAAGGCACCCTTACGGCTAAAGCGGGCAGCTTGGTTAACGCCAAGGGCAGCCTCTCCAGTGCCGATGTGCTGACCCTCACCAGCGTGGGCACGGTGGATAACAGCGGCGGCGAAATTGTCACCGATGCCGCCCTGACCCTGCACAGCGCCAGCCTGAACAACAGCGCCAAGGGCAGCCTTAGCAGCAAGGGCGCCATGGCCCTTACCACCAGTGACTTCGACAACAGCCAAGGCCGCGTAAGCACCAGCGACCAGCTCACCCTTACCGCCACACAACTCACCAACCGCGACGGCGGCAGCATCGGCAGCGCCCAGGCCCTAGTGGCCAGCGTGACCGGACTGGACCAACGCAACGGTCAGCTCTTCAGCAACACCACGCTCAGCCTTGACCTCAACAACGGTGTGCTCAACAACCAGGGCGGCTTGATCAACGCGCCCGGCCAATTGCTATTGACCAACCTCGCCAGCGTCAACAACCAAGGCGGGGAGATTTCCAGCGCCCAAGCCTTTACCTTGGCTGCGCAACAGCTCACTAACGACGGCGGCAAGCTGCTGAGCAACCAGGGCCTGACCCTGCGCATTGCCCAGGCCCTGAATAACGTGAAGGGCATGATCGCGGCAGCCAGCGTAGACGCTAGCGCTGGCACCCTGGACAACAGCGCCGGCACCCTCACCAGCCGTGGCGGGCTGCAACTGGCCGTTAACGGCGTGCTCAGCAACCGTGACAACGGCCTGATCAACGCCGCCCAAGCGCTGGACATCACCGCAGGCAGCCTCGACAACCAAGCCGGCCAACTGCTAGGCGCCAGCGCCCTGACCCTCAACGCGGGTAGTGTGGAAACCACCGCCAAGGGCCTGATCAACAGCCAAGGCAGCCTGAACCTCACCGCCAACAGCCTGGACACCAGCACTGGCGGCGAAGTGTCCTCCAAAGGCGACATGACCCTGGCCCTGCACGGCCTTACCCAAGCCGGGGGCCGCCTGCTGGGCGACGCCGGGCTGAGCCTGGACCTCAACGGCGCCGACCTGAACAACCGCACCGGCCTGATCACCGCCAAGGGCCCGCTGCTGCTCAACCGCGTGGGCAACCTCAACAACCAGGGCGGCGAAGTGTCCAGCAGCCAAAGCTTCACCCTGGCCACCGGCACCCTGGACAACAGCAACGGCAAGCTGATCAGCAACAACCAGCTCACCCTCAACGCCGCGAATGTAATCAACCAGAACGGCCTGATCTCCGGCTGGCAGGGCCTGACCGTCACCGGCGGCACCCTGGACAACCGCAACAACGGCACGCTCTCTGCCCGCAACGGCAACCTGGCCGCCATCCTCAGCGGTGCGGTGCTCAACAGCAACGGCGGAGCGCTGGTCAGCCAGCAAAGCCTCACCCTTAACGCCGCCAACCTCGACAACCGGGGCGGCATTCTCTCCAGCGGCGCCGGGCAAAGCCTCACCACTCGCGGCCTGCTGGACAACAGCCAGAATGGCCTGATCGACAGCGGCGCCGGCCTTACCCTGGCCGCCGACACCCTGAACAACGCCGCCGGTAACCTCAGCGCCCAACAAGCCGTGAGCGTCACCGGCACCACGCTGGACAACAGCAGCGGCAACTTCAGCAGCCAAGGCGCCGTGACCCTGGACCTGCTCGGCGCCCTGACCAACACCCACGGCAAACTGACCAGCGCCGGCCCCTTGCAACTGGTGCGTAGCAGCCAGGTCAACAACCAAGGCGGGCAACTGGTCAGCCAGCGCCTGATGACCCTCAACACCGGCCGCCTGGACAACAGCAACCGGGGCACCGTCGCGGCCAACGAACGCCTGGTGATTACCGCCAGTGGCGAGGTGGTCAACAGCGCCGATGGCTTGATCTACAGCCAGAACGCAGACCTGCAACTGCAAGCCGCCAGCCTTTCCAACACCCAAGGCGCGGTACAAAGCCAAGGTGCCCTGGCTGTAAACGTGAGTGGGGATGTGGGCAACCTCGATGGCCGCCTGATCGCCCAGAACGGCGACCTGGCCATTACCGCCAATAACCTGGACAGCCGCGGTGGCGTGCTCTCCAGCCTGCAAGGCGCCTTCACCGCCCGGGTCACCGGCGTGCTGCAAAACGGCTACGACCTTAACCGCCAAGGCGGCGTGATCCAGGCCCAACGGCTAGACCTGCTCGCCTCGGCCGGCCTTAACAACTACGGTGGCCGCGTGTCTGCCCGCGCGGGGGATGCGCTGGTGTCCGCCAGCCACTTCGACAACCGCAACGGCGGCCTCTACGCCAAGGGGCTGGTGCGCTTTACCGGCAACAGCTTCGACAACAGCGGCGACAACGATGGCCAGATCGCCGGTAACCAGGTGGACCTCAACCTCAGCGGGGCCCTTAACAACCGCTTTGGCGTGATCGAAAGCGACACCACCCTGAACATCACCACCGCCAGCCTGGACAACCAGACCGGTAAAATCCGCGCCCTGGGCAATGCCGGCACCACCCAGTTCAACATCGGCGGCACCTTCGACAACCGCAGCGGCACCCTGGAAACCGCCAACAGCAACCTGGCGTTTAACGTAGGCAACTTCCTCAACGCGGGCGGTAGCCTGTTGCATGTAGGTACCGGCGAGTTCGGCATTTCCACCGCCAACATCACCAACGCCGGCGGCAGCATCGTTACCCGTGGCGGCCTTACCCTGAATGCCGACAGCTGGACCAACAGCAGCGTGATCCAGGCCGGGCGCCTGACGGTAAACGTGGGCAACTTCACCCAAACCGCCAGCGGCCAACTGCTCGCCGCCGACAGCCTGGTGGGCACCGGCGGAAACTGGACCAATGAGGGTTTGATCGCCAGCGACGGCAGCCTGAACCTCAACCTGAGTGGCGCCTATGGGGGGAATGGGCGGGTGAGCAGTTTGGGTAACCTGACCCTCAGCGCCGCACAGCTGGACCTGAGCACCGCCGCGAGTATCGCCGGCGGTGGCAGCACCGGCCTCAACGTAGGCGGGCAACTGACCAACCAAGGCCGCCTGACCTCCGCCGCCGACCTTTCGGTTAGCGCAGGTGCGCTGAACAACTACGGCACGCTGGGGGCAGGGCAGAGCCTCACGGTCAATACGCCAAGCCTGCTGAACGACCATGGGTTGGTGTTCAGTGGTGGGGATATACAGCTCAACGTGGGTAGCTTTACCAACCAGACCGGCGACCTTTACGGCCTGCGCAACGTCACCATCGGTGGCTACGGCGCCGCCCGGGCCAATCAGGTTTCGAATATCTCCGGCTCCATGGAGAGCGGCGGGCAGTTTTCCATTGCGGCTACGGCGTTTGAGAATCGGACTCAAGGTGGGGGGGAGGGGAGTAACGTTGCGTTTGAGAGGACCTTGATATCGGGTTCTATTGAAGACCAATGCGTTGAGTGTAGTGGTGGCCATGTCCGAGTTAATTATACTGCTCATGAAGTATTCTCGGGTGGCCTGGATACTGACACTACCGCCTCATCTTTGATAACAGCAGGAACCGATTTTTCTTTTGTTGGTAGTAGCTTTCTTAACAGTAAGAGCACTGTTAGCGCTACAGGCAATATCATAGTTCAGGCAGATAACTTAAAAAACTTAGGTGCGGCTGGCGGAATTATCGAGCGCACACGAGTATACTATACCGACAGGATAAAGCATTTAACATGGACGCGATTTAAGCCGACTGTGTCCCAGTATAATGCCCGTAATAACGTTGACGGCGCTCAATACGATCCTTCTAATTTGATGGAGCTGCCAGAAGTCTTTAAGCTTTATGCTTTAGTCAGTGATGTGGAAGTTACCAAGACCGGCTCCGGCAATGGAGGCCGCAGCGCAGTTATACAAGCAGGTGGTAAAGTCTCCATTACCGCCACTCAAGACCTGCAAAACAGCGTTATACATGAAGATTACGCCGTAGGCGGTGGCACTAATAAAGTCCAGGACACGCGTGCCTCGGGTTCGGGCGCCCCGTTCGTCATCAAGATCAACGCCCAGCTTCCCCCCAACCTAGCCCAACAACAAATCAACCCCCTAAGCCTCCCTGGCTTTAACCTGCCCACCGGCCAGAACGGTCTGTTCCGGTTAAGCGGGCAAGCCAGCAGCGCGCCTCAAGCCGCGCAGGCCAGCAGCGGACCCCAAAGCTGGACGATCGCAGGCGCCAGCGTGTCCCTGGCCCAGCGTGAACAGGGCGTGCCCGACGCGGTAGGGCGTAACGTTCAGTTCGGTAGCGCGGCGCAAATGGCGGCCAGCACTGGCCAACTGGCTGGGGTCACCCGCCAGAACGCAGGCATCACCGGCCAAGCCACAACGATCGGCCAGCCCGTTGACGGCGGTTTCGATAACGGCGGCTATCAAGTACCCGGCCACCAGGCCAACCCCGGCGGCATGACCGTTGGCGGCAACGTAGGCCCAGTGAGCGCCAATGGCCAGCCTGCCGCGCAAGCGTCTATGCCATCCAACGTGGCTGCGGCCATCGCCCAAACCGTTAGCAAAGTGCAGGGCTTGCCCAGTTCCGCCGCCCAGCCCAACACCAACAAATACCTGATCGAAACTAACCCCGTCCTCACCGACCTCAAGCAATTTATGAGCTCGGACTACCTGCTCTCAGGCCTCGGTTACGATCCCGACCAAAGCGCCAAGCGCCTGGGCGACGGCCTATACGAGCAACGCCTGGTGCAGCAAGCCGTGACCGCCCGCACCGGCCAGGCCTTTATCGACGGCCAAACCTCCAACGAGGCGCAGTTCAAGTACCTGATGAACAACGCCATCGCCAGCAAGCAGGCGCTCAACCTGAGCGTGGGCGTCGGCTTAACCAGTGAGCAAGTCGCCGCCCTGACCCACGACATCGTGTGGCTGGAAAGCCACGAGGTGAACGGCGAAAACGTGCTGGTGCCCGTGGTCTACCTGGCTCAAGCCAATGGTCGCCTCGGCCCAACCGGCGCGCTCATTGCTGGTAACGACGTAACCCTGATCGCAGGCCAGAACCTCGACAACGTCGGCACCCTCAAGGCCAACAACAACCTGTCCGCCACTGCCGGCAATGATCTGGTCAACAGCGGTTTGATACAGGCCGGCAACCGCCTGGACCTGCTCGCCGGTAATTCGGTGGTGAACAAAGCCGGCGGCATCATCGCCGGGCGGGATGTAAGCGTTACGGCACTCAAAGGCGACGTGATCAACGAGCGCACCGTGACCGCCGTGGACTCCACCGTGCGCGGCCAGGCCCATAAGGACTACGCCGACAACGCCGCCCGTATCGAAGCGGCCAACGACATGAGCCTGTCCGCAGGCCGCGATATCAACAACCTCGGCAGCGTGCTGCAAAGCGGCCGCGATCTGAGCCTCAACGCCGGCCGCGACATCAACCTCGCCGCCACCCAACTCACCAATAGCTTGGTACTGGACCGCAAGCACACCAGCAGCGACATCACCCAAGTCAGCTCCACCGTCACCGCCGGCCGCGACCTCAGCGCCCAGGCCGGGCGCGACATCAACGTGATCGCCAGCCAGCTGGACGCCAAGCGTGACGTGGCCATGGCGGCCACTGAAGACTTGACCATCAGTTCGGCGGCGGACGAGCAGCACTCGTACTCGAAGAGCAAAAAGGTCACCCGGCAGGAAGACCATGTTAGCCAAGTGGCAAGCACGCTTACCTCCGGCGGCAGCGTAGCCCTTAGCTCCGGCCAAGACCTAACCGTCACCTCCAGCCGCATCGAAGCCGCGAACGAAGCTTACCTGGTCGCCGGTGGCAACCTGGCCCTGCTCGCCGCCGAAGACAGTGACTACTCGCTGTACAGCAAGAAGAAAAAGGGCAGTTTCGGCGCCAAAAAAACCAAACGCGATGAAGTCACCAACGTCACCAACGTCGGCACCGAAATCAAAACCGGCGGCGACCTATTGCTGGTCAGCGGCAAGGACCAAACCTACCAAGCCGCCAAGCTCGACAGCGGCAACGACCTCACCCTCAACAGCGGCGGCGCCATCAATTTCGAAGGCGTAAAAGACCTGCACCAGGAGAGCCACGAAAAGAGCAACAGCAACCTCGCCTGGAACAGCGCCAAGGGCAAAGGCAACACCGACGAAACCCTGAAGCAAAGCGAGCTGGTTGCCCAGGGCGAAGTCGCCATTAACGCGGTTAACGGCTTGCACATCGATGTAAAGCAGGTGAACCAGCAAACGGTCAGCCAGGCCATTGATGCCATGGTCAAGGCTGATCCGCAATTGGCTTGGCTTAAAGATGCCGAGAAGCGTGGGGATGTGGATTGGCGGCAGGTGAGGGAGATTCATGACTCCTTTAAATATAGCCAGTCGGGACTGGGTGTGGCAGCGCAGTTGGCGTTGGCGATCGCGTTAACTGTCGTAACAGGCGGGGCTGGTGCGGCGGCGGTAGGAGCGACCTCTGGTACCTTCGCTGCAGGCTTCGCCAACGCAGTACTTATTTCAGCAGAAACGACTGCCGCGAACAGCGCTATTAGTAATAAAGGAGATTTAGGAGCGACATTAAAAGACTCGACGAGTGCGGCAAGCCTAAAGTCATATATGGTATCGGGCCTTACAGGCGGAATTGGAAATACGCTGGGCTACAATCCAACAGCCTTGGGATTTAACCTGAACAGTGCTGGCCAGGTTGTCTTGAAAGTTAGTGCAGATAGCCTGGTGCAAACAGCATTTAACGGCGGAAGCCTAAGTAAGCAATTCACAGATAATCTGATAGGCGCCGTTATCGACATTGGCGGTGCCATGGCTGCTAATAAGCTAGGTAATATAAAACTGGTCGATGGAAGTCCAACGAAAGTTGCCGCCCATGCCTTGTTGGGAGGACTTAAATCGCTAGCAATGGGCGGTGACTTCCAAACGGGGGCGCTTGCCGGCGGCGCCAACGAAGCTATGGTGCAATACCTGGCTAAACTGGCGCTCCCCGAAAATTATGATCCAACCGCTAAAGGCTCTCAGCAAGCTCAGGCTAATTTAGTTGCAATGTCGCAATTAGTGGGGGTGCTGTCAGCAGTTGTCACAGGCGGGGATCCTGCTATTGCAGCGAACATAGCCGCGAGCGCTACCCAGTATAACTATCTTAGCCATTCGGATCTTGATAGAGCTGCAAGAGAATTGCTTAACTGTGGTAATGATCAAGCCTGCGCTCAAAGCAGGTATGAAAGTTATCATGAGCTAAGTAGCAAGCAAACAGAACAGGCTTTTTCCAGTTGTGGTCAAGACCCGAACGCCTGTGCATCTGTATCTCAAATGGTCGCCAAGGCCCAAGCCGATACACAACTATTCCGTGCTCAGATGGATGACGCATCCCCTGCGACTCGGAATATGTTGAATCTTTTGATTGCTGAGAATGATGGCTTCCAGAATGCCCTTGCGCAGGTAACAGCGGGGCATCAGGCAGATACTGTGGCTGACTATCTCGTATCTGAATATGGTATGTCGCCAGAGCGTGCTGCTTTTTTGACCAAAGAAACAGTCACGCTAGCAGCCATGGGATTTGGGATGGTACGCCAGAAGGTGGTGCCAGGGACTGGCAGGGTACCAAGTCTTGAGCCGGTAATAGCATCAAATGGGTTGAGTTACAAATCTAACCCCAAACATACTATTGGTCAGCCGGGTAATAATCCGAATGCAGGGATAGAACCTCTGAATGCGGTTTCGCTATTCGAAAATTCTATTCCTAGTACTCAGGCTTATGCTAATAAGGACGTCAGATTCGCCGTTGACTCTAATGGCAATGTGCACCGTTTTGCAGGAACAAATGGCGAGTATCATTGGAACGGTAGCTCAGGCGACACAAAAAATCCATTGAAAGCTGTTCAAGTCCCGAACGCTATCCAAAAGGCTTTAGGAGTAAAAATAAAATGATTATTGGTGATCCAGTCAAGTTCGCAATTCAGTTTGACTTGGTTAATGAATGGAATTCTGACGATTTTTGGAGGAATGGTGCCTTTGCACTCTATATTAATGGAGTGCGCTTGCCTGATCTCCTTGATGTGATAGAGCTCAGGGTGACCTTGGCTTGCTATGTGAAGATAGAGAGGATTACTACTGTAAGTGGTAATGAAAAATTAAACGCAGAAAATATTTATAAGACTACTAATAGCTACTTGTTCGGAGATGGCTTAGATTACATTGAGGGGGTTTATGATCTAACATGTACTGCAATGTCTGACGTAGGATGTCATGCTTATTGGATGGGGCGCTCTGATTCGGAAATTTTTGTATGGAGCTTGAATGATGGTGAACGTATTGAAAGTGTTTCACTTCCTGGCGGAACATTTCATGCAGTAGCATCGAAATTAAGAAGAGTGCTCGAAGTGGATTTGGGTTGGTTGTAATTTAATTATGAAGCTATGAGGTTTGGGTAGCGAGGTTCAAGAGGATAGAAAAAATTACTGCTGTTGTCAGGGGTAGTGGACGACAGATTAATTAATCCTGTGGAGATCTGCTCGCCAAGCAGTACCGCTCTGAAAAATTGTATGGCAATTTAGATTAATATTATGATAGTCGTGAGTTCGCTATGGACAGATTGAGGGTAAAAATATAATTGGATTGTATTTTTTAGGTGAGTGCGAGCTATGTAAATTGGGCTAGTGCTTTCTTATTGACGGTTTGGTGATTTGAGCATTTGTCTTCATGTGTTGGTGTTAGTCCGTTGCCTGAACTAGTTGGCTTTAATTTTGATTTTTAGCCTTTTTGACCCGGGGAGTTGGAGTTAAATCTTATGAAGTTATTTTATTTATTACTAAGTTTCTTCGCCCTGTCAGCTTGCTCAAACAAACCGCTTCAGCCTGAAATCGGCTCACAAATACACACTATAAAAATACTTCCTGTCATTTGGTCTCCTAAAGAGTTCACCTACATAGGTCGAGAGCAAGCGTGGGGCATGGCAGTGGGCGCCGGGACCGGTACATTGGCCGGGGCTGCTACGGGCGCTTCGAAAATCGGGCAGGCAGCACTTGGTGGTGCTGGTCTTGCGGCAGGTATGAAGCTTGGTGATCTGGCATCTATGCCAACTTATCAAGCAATAATTTCCAACATGAGCATCAACCAAATTGATCTGGGGGAGATCGTAAAGTCTCAGTTTGAGAATCAATTGGCTACGTCAAATAGATTCAAACTAGTAGGCGTGGATGCTCAAGCCGATGCGGAGATTCAGCTGACAGTAGTCAACTGGGGATTTGGACTGACGCAGGGTTTTAGCAGTGTTATGTACCCCACCATGAAAATCTCAGCAGAAATGAAGCGAGGTGATGTCGTTGTTTGGCGATATGGAAACTACATTACGCCTTTTAATGGCGATAATACCTATGCCTTTACGCCACTTGAGTATCGTACCGATCCGGATAAGCTAAAGGCGGCGCTGAATGGAGTGGCCGATATTCTCAGCAAAAAACTGATTGAAAACTTAGGTATTTGATAAAAGCAGGCCTGAGGTTCCTGTGTCAGGCCTGCGCTTTTACTAACTAAGCAGCCGCTGGTTAAGCTTGTGCTAATAGCTATAATAAATCATCTAATTCGCTAGCGATCAAAAGCAGCTGCCTATGAAGTGGTGATAATAGGCAATGAAGTTTGCTACAGGCCATGGGCTTATTTTCAGCCGTGTCCAGTAACTCAAGCATGGTGCGCATGGCGTATTCCATCGCATTGAGTTGGTTTCTAATTTCATCCAACTCGGTTGCTGTCTTGTACAGGCTTCTGATCTCAGTGGTGATTTCTTCGGCCGACATAAAATCAGGCTGCTCGATTAAATTTGCAAGATGTCGTTGAATCTGAATGAGGCTGGTCATTTTGAACCGTCTCCATTCATCACCATGACGAAGGCTTTACTGTTCGTTAAATGTAGGAATGTTAGTGCAGTCCTCAAAACTGCTAGCTGCCTAGCAACCGATCCATGGACCCTTTGCGAGCAGGCTAAAAAATTAAAAATCCAAGACCTGATGTATATACCCATAGATAAAGCTCCTTTGCATGTGGGGGCTACCACAACTCGTCGCCAAACGAGCAGGGTGGCAGCTGTACGCAGGTTGGCGAACCGGGGCAAAGGAACCCGGCAGGCCCGAAGGCCTCCCGCGCACAGCCGCCATAACACATAACGCCAGGCACAAAAAGCGCCTAGAGCTATGGATGGTGGCGCTGGTGCGCCTTTGCATACACGGATCGCCAAACCCGGCCGCTGGATTGACAGCGACCCGCGAAGGTTACCGGTAACGAATTCCCCCCGCAACCGCCAACAAATACCTGATCGAAACCAACCCCGTCCTCACCGACCTCAAGCTCGGACTACCTGCTCGCCGGCCTCGGCTACAACCCCGACCTCAGCGCCAAGCGCCTGGGCGACGGCCTGTATGAGCAGCGCCTGGTGCAGCAAGCCGTGACCGCCCGCACTGGCCAGGCTTTTATCGACGGCCAAACCTCCAACGAGGCGCAGTTCAAGTACCTGATGAACAACGCTATCGCCAGCAAGCAGGCGCTCAACCTGAGTGTGGGCGTGGGCTTGACCAGTGAACAAGTCGCCGCCCTGACCCACGACATCGTGTGGCTGGAAACCCACGAGGTGAACGGCGAAAACGTGCTGGTGCCCGTGGTGTACCTAGCCCAAGCGAATGGCCGCCTCGGCCCGACCGGCGCGCTGATTGCCGGTAACGACGTAACGCTGATCGCAGGCCAAAACCTCGATAACGTCGGCACACTCAAGGCCACCAACAACCTCTCTGCCACCGCCGGCAACGACTTGGTCAACAGCGGTTTGATCCAGGCCGGTAACCGCCTGGACCTGCTGGCCGGTAATTCGGTGGTGAACAAAGCCGGCGGCATCATCGCCGGTCGGGATGTAAGCGTCACGGCACTTAAAGGCGATGTGATCAACGAGCGCACCGTGACCGCCGTGGACACCAACGTGCGCGGCCAGGCCCACAAGGACTACGCCGACAACGCCGCCCGCATCGAAGCCGCCAACGACATGAGCCTGTCCGCGGGACGCGACATCAACAACCTCGGCAGCGTGCTGCAAAGCGGCCGCGATCTCAGCCTCAACGCCGGGCGTGACGTCAACCTCGCCGCCACGCAGCTCACCAATAGCCTGGTACAGGACCGCAAGCACACCAGCAGCGACATCACCCAACTTGCCTCCACCGTCACCGCCGGCCGCGACCTCAGCGCCCAAGCCGGCCGCGACCTCAACGTGATCGCCAGTCAGTTGGATGCCAAGCGTGATTTGGCCATGGCAGCCACTGAAGACCTGACCATCAGCTCCGCGGCGGACGAGCAGCATTCGTATTCAAAGAGCAAGAAGGTCACTCGGCAGGAGGACCATGTTAGCCAGGTGGCCAGTACGCTCACCTCGGGTGGAAGCGTCGCGCTTAGCTCCGGCCAAGACCTAACCGTCACCTCCAGCCGCATCGAAGCCGCGAACGAAGCTTACCTGGTCGCCGGTGGCAACCTGGCCCTGCTCGCCGCCGAAGACAGTGACTACTCGCTGTACAGCAAGAAGAAAAAGGGCAGTTTCGGCGCCAAAAAAACCAAACGCGATGAAGTCACCAACGTCACCAACGTCGGCACCGAAATCAAAACCGGCGGCGACCTATTGCTGGTCAGCGGCAAGGACCAAACCTACCAAGCCGCCAAGCTCGACAGCGGCAACGACCTCACCCTCAACAGCGGCGGCGCCATCGCGTTCGAAGGCGTAAAAGACCTCCATCAAGAAAGCCACGAAAAGAGCAAAAGCAACCTCGCCTGGAACAGCGCCAAGGGCAAAGGCAACACCGACGAAACCCTGAAGCAAAGTGAGCTGGTTGCCCAGGGCGAAGTCGCCATTAACGCGGTTAACGGCTTGCACATCGATGTGAAGCAGGTGAACCAGCAAACGGTCAGTCAGGCCATCGATGCCATGGTGAAGGCTGATCCGCAGTTGGCTTGGATGAAGGATGCCGAGAAACGAGGAGATGTAGACTGGCAGCTTATTAAAGAGGTGCATGATTCCTATAAGTACAGTCACTCCGGGCTAGGCCAGGGAGCGATGTTGGCTATCATCATCGCGACTACGATTTTGACAGCAGGCTCAACAACGGCTGCTGCGATAGGCACATCCGCTGGGGCTACAGCTAGTGGTGCCGCAACAGCAGCAGGGTTTGCACAAGCAACGGCTGTTGCAATAGGAAACGCTGCAAATGCTGCCGCCATAGCGACTATGTCTGCAGCTGTTTCTCAAGCCGCGATCAGTACTGTAAATAATAAGGGCAAGCCTGGGGCAGTACTGAAGGATGTGACTTCTTCGGATAGCTTAAAAGGCTATGTCATCAGCGGGCTAGCTGCCGGTTTTGCTGCTAGTCTTCTTGATAAATTTTATGGCGTAGCGTCTGAAAATGCGGCCAAGGCTTCACATGGTTTTAATTTGGGAACTGTTGAAGGGTTTACTCAATATGCGACTTATACATTAGCCGAAGGCAGTTTCAGCGCCGCTACACGTACTGTGATAAGCGGAGGCAGTCTTAAAGATAACCTGGCTCAGGCAGCTATTAGCTCAGCAGCAGATGCGCTTACAGCAGGCATCTATAATAGGTTAGGTGAGCAGCTTAAGTTCTCAGGGCTTTCAGCAAAAGTTGGGGCTCATGCACTGGTTGGAGGGTTGATTGCAGAACTCGCCGGGGGCGACTTTAGAACGGGAGCATTAGCATCTGGGGCGAATGAAGCTTTTGTAGCTTCTGTCGGGGACAAAATCTTCAAAGACTTGCCGCGTGATCAATTGCTTGCAATGACGTCTCAGCTGATAGGGGTTACAGTGTCAGCTGCTGCTGGGGGATCTGATAAGGACCAAGAAATCGCTGGTTGGGTTGCTCAACAAGCAACTAGTTTCAACTATCTTGAGCACCCAGAAAAAGAAGCATTTGTGCAGGATATGGGTGGATGCGGCACTGACGATGAGTGTTCAAAAAGAAAGTGGGAGCAGGGTAAGTACAATGAGGACAGTCTGGGTAATGTTGAGTACGCAAATGATATAGCTGGCTCTAAGCGTGCTAGGGATACTAGGGATCAAGTGCTTTATTCTCTAGACGGTATTGTAGCGATGCAATGTGGGAACAGCACGTGCGAAGGGTATAAGCAACTGTTAATTAAGCGCTCATTGGATACGGTTAGTTATTTATCCGGCGTAATCAAAGATTGGGCGCCAACGTATGACCGCTTAGGGATGCTCAATGGAGCCGCAGTAGGAGCAGGGTCTACGGGAACGGCTTTACAAGCCGGAGAGGCTGCGGCTTTATCAAGAATCCAAAAGGCTGTAGACTATCTCTCAGCGGGTCCAAAGGGAATAAGTAAAATCCCTGTCCCTGACGATCTTCCAACAAATATCCATGCAGGGCAGCAGGGAAAACATATCAGAGGCCACAATAACTTTTTAGAAGGACGTAGCTATTTCAATAACGGCGTCGACCCGGCTGAGCTTTTAGGCGGAGTCCACAGCGGTAAATATCCGATTGTTGGTATTGGGTCTCGTGGTAACCCAATTGTGGATTTTGGCAGGCCCATTGGTGTTGACGGACGGACAGGGCAGTCTGTCACACGAGGCCAAATACATTATGGAAAAAATGGTGCCCACATTGTTCCAGATGCGAGGGATTGAGATGCTATTCGCTGCACAACTACCTGACTGGCTAGTGGCGTGTTTTCGCGTTGCACTGCTTGGCGAGATTTATCCTAATATTAGAGCTATCGCTGTCGGGTATCATAATAGTGGTTTTGTATTGATTCGATACTATATTGATCGTCAGCCAACGGACTTTGATTTAGAGAGTCTGGAAATTGTGGCTACAAATCTAGATGCATTGGGAGGGAAAGAGCAGGAAATCAATAAAATTGATATCCAGTGCGTATATGCAGCGGGCGTTAAGCGAGAATTAGAACCTCTTAGTGGGTTTATATACTTTAGGCGAGAGTGCGGATAAGTAGGTGCAAAAGGGTCTGGAAGTAAGGTTAATTCATTGCTGCCAAACCTCAATGCCCGATCTTAATTAAAATTTTCAGTAATAGTCACTACGCGGTGATGGGTTCTATAATAATTCGCCTGCTTAAGCTTATTGAATGATGTTGCGGCTGTTTATTGACGGTCTTGAATGTGGTGAAAGTAAATAATAGTTTTATAACTAAATAATTATATCGGTTAGTGATCTATTAAAAATTTAAGAGTTTCGCGGAGGGCTTTGATGAATGACCAAGCTATCTATAACGAAATTGGACAGCTTTTAGTTGGTGCTGGGCTAGGCGCCGCGAAAAAAATGATGGTTCACGCCGAGCTTTTTTCATGGCTAATAGTCTTGTTGCTGGTGGTCATGCGTGGAACAAGTGTACGGTTTCCTTGGATGTATATAAAATTAGTATTGAATTTTCGTACGATGGTACGATGAATAGCTATAGATAAATTTTTCGGTTGGCTCTGGCGCAAATTGTGAAGTATTATTTCTTGCCAGAGCCGTCAGGGTAATTTTTAAATTTTTAGTATTGTGTACTATTAATTTTTATAAGGTTTCGTCTATTTTAACCATGGCCCCTATTAGCCTATCATGTATAGGCATCAGCAAGCAGTGCAAATGAAAGCCAGCTAAATGCTTTCCATCAGCTTCGTAAAGAAGTTGAAGAAGAATCCTCATGCTGCATTCAATAATATTTAATTGCTGCCGCGTTCGCTCAACTGCATCTACAGTTAAACGCAAGGATTCAGTCTCGGCCTTCAAGACATCTGCTACTAAAGTTGGCGCGCCTTCAATCAACTTCAGCAGATTTCGCTCGATCTCTGAAAAGGCTTTCATTTCTGATCTCCGAACCTGCTATGAGGTCGATCGATAGCAATTTCTCTCTTTTTGAGTGTGGCATTAGCGGCATCAAAAAACCCGCATATTTGAATCAAATAAGCGAGGTCTTGGCCTAAAGGTGATTGAAGTAAGTGCATGAGAAACTCCTTTGCTGACTGGAGCTGCCACATGTCGTCGCCAAACGAGCAGGGTGGCAGCTGTACGCAGGTTGGCGAACCGGGGCAAAGGAACCCGGCAGGCCCGAAGGCCTCCCGCGCACAGCCGCCATAACACATAACGCCAGGCACAAAAAGCGCCTAGAGCTATGGATGGTGGCGCTGGTGCGCCTTTGCATACACGGATCGCCAAACCCGGCCGCTGGATTGACAGCGACCCGCGAAGGTTACCGGTAACGAATTCCCCCCGCAACCGCCAACAAATACCTGATCGAAACCAACCCCGTCCTCACCGACCTCAAGCAGTTCATGAGCTCGGACTACCTGCTCTCAGGCCTCGGTTACGACCCCGACCAAAGCGCCAAGCGCCTGGGCGATGGCCTGTACGAGCAGCGCCTCGTTCAACAAGCCATCACTGCCCGCACTGGCCAGGCCTTTATCGACGGCCAAACCTCTAACGAGGCGCAGTTCAAGTACCTGATGAACAACGCCATCGCCAGCAAGCAGGCGCTTAACCTAAGCGTAGGCGTGGGCTTGACCTCCGAACAAGTGGCCGCCCTGACCCACGACATCGTGTGGCTGGAAACCCACGAGGTGAACGGCGAGCAAGTGCTGGTACCCGTGGTCTACCTGGCCCAGGCCACTGGCCGCCTTGGCCCTACCGGCGCACTGATCGCGGGCAATGACGTAACCCTGATTGCAGGCCAAAACCTCGACAACGTCGGCACCCTCAAGGCCAACAACAACCTGTCCGCCACTGCCGGCAATGATCTGGTCAACAGCGGTTTGATACAGGCCGGCAACCGCCTGGACCTGCTCGCCGGTAATTCGGTGGTGAACAAAGCCGGCGGCATCATCGCCGGTCGGGATGTAAGCGTTACGGCGCTTAAAGGCGACGTGATCAACGAGCGCACCGTGACCGGCGTGGACTCCACCGTGCGTGGCCAGTCCCACAAAGACTACGCCGACAACGCCGCCCGCATCGAAGCCGCCAACGATATGAGTCTGTCCGCCGGCCGCGATATCAACAACCTCGGCAGCGTGCTGCAAAGCGGCCGCGATCTGAGCCTCAACGCCGGGCGCGACATTAACCTCGCCGCCACCCAACTCGCCAACAGCCTGGTACAGGACCGCAAGCACACCAGCAGCGACATCACCCAAGTGGCCTCCACCGTCACCGCCGGCCGCGACCTCAGCGCCCAAGCCGGCCGCGACATCAACGTGATCGCCAGCCAGCTGGACGCCAAGCGTGATGTGGCGATGGCGGCCACTGAAGACTTGACCATCAGCTCCGCGGCGGACGAGCAGCACTCCTACTCGAAGAGCAAGAAGGTCACCCGGCAGGAAGACCATGTTAGCCAAGTGGCAAGCACGCTTACCTCCGGCGGCAGCGTAGCCCTTAGCTCCGGCCAAGACCTAACCGTCACCTCCAGCCGCATCGAAGCCGCGAACGAAGCTTACCTGGTCGCCGGTGGCAACCTGGCCCTGCTCGCCGCCGAAGACAGTGACTACTCGCTGTACAGCAAGAAAAAAAAGGGCAGTTTCGGCGCCAAAAAAACCAAACGCGATGAAGTTACCAACGTCACCAATGTCGGCACCGAAATCAAAACCGGCGGCGACTTGCTGCTGGTCAGCGGCAAGGACCAAACCTACCAAGCCGCCAAGCTCCACAGCGGCAACGACCTCACCCTCAACAGCGGCGGCGCCATCAATTTCGAAGGCGTAAAAGACCTGCACCAAGAGAGCCACGAAAAGAGCAACAGCAACCTCGCCTGGAACAGCGCCAAGGGCAAAGGCAAAACCGACGAAACGCTGAAGCAAAGTGAGCTGGCTGCCCAGGGCGAAGTGGCTATTAACGCGGTTAACGGCTTGCACATCGATGTAAAGCAGGTGAACCAGCAAACCGTTAGCCAGGCCATCGATGCGATGGTCAAGGCTGATCCGCAGTTGGCTTGGTTGAAGGATGCCGAGAAGCGGGGGGATGTGGATTGGCGGCAGGTGAAGGAGATTCATGACTCCTTTAAATATAGCCAGTCGGGGTTGGGCGTCGCTGCACAGCTAGCTATTGCGATTGTAATTGCCTTCTTCACTGCTGGTGCGGCCAGTGGACTGGTAGCAAGTGCCGCCGGTGTTGGCGGAACGGCAGCGGGCGCAGCGGCGGGTGCGGCAACCGGCGCTGCAGTAGGAGGTGCAACCGGCGCCGCAACCACCGCTTCGATCTGGGCCGCGGCATCGACAGGCGTAACGGCAGGTTGGGCGAACGTTGCAGCTACGGCAGCACTAACGTCAGTCGCCAGCAACGCAGGCATTAGTGCAATCAATAACCGTGGGAACCTTGCGGCTGTATTCAGGGATACCACTTCCAAAGATGCCCTCAAAGGGTACGCAGCAGGAGCGATAACGGCGGGGTTGACTGCCGGGCTCTATGACAAGTGGGTAGGTACTCAAACAGGTGCAAGTACAGTCCCTGCTAACAGTACGGCCGGAGCGCTTGCCAACAGCGGCGCGGTAACAGGCGCACCATTGAACACCTGGGCTGGGATAGGAAAGTTTGCGGCCAATCAGGCACTGCAAAACACTACCTCTGTAGCCGTAGCAAAAGTCCTAGGGCAGGAAGGAAATTTAGGTGACGCCCTGCGCTCAAGCCTGGCCAGCACGTTCGCTGCGGCCGGTTTCAATTTAGTAGGTAATACCGGGTTTAAAAACCAGTATGCGCCGGGTAGCCCGCAAATGGTTGGCTTGCACGCGCTGATGGGTGGGCTGGCAGCAGTGGCAGCTGGTGGGGACTTTAAAGCAGGCGCGCTAGCCGGCGGTGCCAGTGAGGCGTTGGTTAAAACCCTTGATGACCAATTTAGCGGCCTTAGCCTGGAGAAGCGCAGCAATCTGTTGGTATTGACGACGCAACTGGTTGGGATAGCTGCTGCTGCTACGGTGGATAACGGCGATGGAAAAGCCGTGCAGACCGGCGCCTGGGTAGCCAAAACGGGTACGCAGTACAATTATCTTTCAGCCCATCAGGAACAGGTTAAACAAGAGGAAAAAGAGGCTTGCCCTGATAACTCTTGCCGTTTGGGTAAGGATGTAAAATGGGCAGTAATAAGCTTGCAGCAGGACGCTGGCCTTGCGCTTGGATTTGGCGGTAGTCTCGGTCTGTCGGTTGTAGAAACTGCTGAAGGTATAGCCGGCATATTTGATCACCTGGGACAGATTAAAGCTGCACTTAGCTCGCCTGCTCTATACCTCGAGTTGGTCAAAACCCTTGGCAAGGATTACCTGTCTGGGCTTCAGCAGCGGGTCGACCTGCTTGACAGAGCATATAACGACGCGGGTTGGGATGGTTCGGTTACAGCGGGCGTTGAAGCGGGTCGTCTGGCTATAGAGCTGGTAGGCGCAATGACAGCAACCAAAGGCGCGGTCACTGTTGTTGGGATGCTTCCTAAAACGGCAGAAAAGCTGGTCAATGCTGTAGCAAAAACATCGCCCGTTGGGAGAGCAGGAGAGGCTGGAAGGCTAGTCGACTTGGTTTCGGGAGAAACCTACAATACAGGCTTTGGTAAAGCTGCTGCTAATGATGGGATATTTGATGGTGCAAAAGAAGCTGGGAAGGCAGTCAGCCCAATTGTTCCAGGTGGTGGACTTGCAGCTCATGAAGCAGCTGGTGGGCACTTGCTTGCAAAGCACGTAGGGCAATCAGAGGAACAGTTGTTAAGCCGCCTTTCGGCGGAGCCTAAAATTACCGGCTCGTCATCTTTTTATGATCGAACATTTGCTGAAAAGGCCGTTTCACAAACCTTGGATATGAAGCAAACAGAAATTGCGAACTGGCTTTCTGGGAGCGCAAGCCGCTTGAGACTTGACAATACGCTATCAAGCCCTGTTGGAATATCTGTTGCTCGCGGTGCGTCCGGCGCAGTAGATGCAAATTCGGTCAGGGTAATACTTGTGCGTGACTCGAAAACTCCAACAGGATATAAAATTCTTACAGGATTCCCTACGGTGCCATGAGTATGAAAAATTACAGCGTTCTCGGTCAGTTATTAGGTTGCTATTTTCATCAGGACTGGCCTGAAGAGTTCAGTAATAGCAGTGAGGTGATTCATGAAATTACTAATAGTGAATCTAGTGATAGGCTGCTGGCGGGGGCGGGTGAGCTTGACCAGTTGATGGCTCTTAAACTTTCTGAAGATGCTTGTCGCGAGATTATGACTGCTAAAGTCGGATGTTTCTTTGAGCCCGAATCCGAAGGGCTGACATACGCAAATTGGTTGTTGATGGTGCGGGCTGCTTTCTTAGAGTAATAATACGTTGATGCAAAAGCGACAGCAGGTGCTTTCGTTGATGGTGCAGGCGGTATTGCTGTTGCGCCTAAAACGATCCCATATGAACCAAAGAGCTCGGTTGTTTTACAAGGTGACGCCCCTATATGCGGACCAGCCTGCGCAGCAATGACAATTACTGACAAAACGGGTGTGGCTATTAGCCTTGACAATGCAATTGGAAGCTTTTTAAGCGGGGTCAGGCCGACCGCCGTTAACACTCTGGAATTATCAGACGTGATATCTAAGGCGGGAGTTAAAAATACTGTAAACACTACAGTGTTACCTGAGCAGTTAAACGAAGCACTGCAAGAAGGAGCAAGTGTTATCGTTCAGGTTCCCGCTGGCCAAGGAAAGCACTTCATTATTGTTGATAGTGTTAAGTCTGTTGATGGCGTAAGTTACTATATGACACGAGACCCGTATGTTGGACCAAGGGGTGTTCAACAAGGGTTGTTAGATGGCGCAATGTCACCAGGCGTCAATGCCATTGTGATAGGGGAGTGATAATGAATGTCGGCGATATTGTTGAGCTAGAGGGGTGGCTGGTTGTTATTGATTATAAGCTTTTCCTCATGCCAGAGAACTATTCAGAAAGTTATGAGGATGGTGAAAAAATTGAGATGTCTAGCCCTGAAATAATGTTTTCTGTGATGGATGAAATACTTCCCTTTGGCGGAGGAAAGAGCTTTATATTTCATAAGTCTAAGGTTTCAGGGGTCTTGATAGATCTTTCGCCAATGAAGATTAAGCCAACAGCTTTATCTGTAGAGGAGAGAGGGCGTGGTTTTATTTCTATAGATATTGAGGGTGGTGTTGAAAAGCATAAAGCTCGGTACGAGGATTTCCTAAATAAGAGACTGAATGTTAAGTCCGGTGACTGGCTAGATTACTTGTAGATGCAAAAGGTAAAGGCTCCGAGGCTCCGTACAAACCGCAAACTACCAGGAATTAGCTAGATGCCAATTATGGGCGTGACAACGTTTTTTCTAATACAGTTCCGCCAACTCTTGATATTCAAAAACCTATTATTCAGCACAGCCGTTGTAATGTGATCGTCGGCACGCCAGGTTCAAATACTGGCACCTTGAATTTCTGCGTTTATGCAGTGACGCAGGACGCGTTACTTGTGTTTTCTTGGAATGCTTCTAACCTACGGTACATACCTATTGTACAGATTAAATGGTCGAGTATTTCATCTGTCAGCTTGAAAACATTTGGCCTTACCAAACAAGTTCAGTTTCTTGAGAGGCAGCGTCAAGCCGGTTTCAGTGCTATTGTCGATGGCGGTAGCTATGTTGATAGAGAAGCAACGGTAAAGGTTTTTGAATTCGCAAAAGCTAAAGGCGTTAAAGTTATGGATAGCGATGGTTTGATGAAGCCCCCTCAGCAAGGCACTGTATTTGTACCTATTATGATTAAGCGTTAACGCTTGCTTAAAAGGTTGCATGGTGGTAATTCGATTTTCACCTATTAATGGACCGGTGTTGGCCTGAGGCGCTGTGAGGCAGCGCCTAATATTTAGTGATTTTTGTTCATTATGTCCGCAGATGCCTATTTTCTAAAGAAAGTTCAGGCTTCGTCAAAATTATTAAAAATATTTAAGATTTTCATATGAAGGGGAGCGAGTAAGCAGTGCATATCGCTCGCCTTTAGTTGGGTAGTATCAGCTGCATCTAATAGTTCTAGTATCACCCGTATAGTGCATTCTACTGAACTCACGTCATTACGCGATTTTTCAATCCGATTAATTGCGTCACCCATTTTCAGTAGCTCTATTTCGAACTGCTTGTGTGCTGATGGGAATTTCTGAGCGAGTTCAATAAGCGCTGTGTGGGTGTTCGATAGGCCTATCATTTAGCACCCCCATGGAAATTGAGGGTGCTGTAATAAAAATTGTATGGAATGTATAAGATTTCTGCTAAAGCAGATTCCAACGCCGTGTTTAAAGCTGCTGTGAAATTTCTATGCTTTATATTCGAATGTAAGTCTTTCATAAAGATTCCTTGTACTTGAAGCCACCGTTCTCTGCCGCCAAGCAGAATGGGGTGGCGGGTTACACAGGATTGGCGGACCGGCGTACAAGGAAACCGGCGCACCCGAGGGTGCTCCCGCGTAACCCACCATAAAGCCGAGTCGCAGAGCTGACGAAGCAGCCTGTGATCAACCGGTGGCGCTATTGCGCCTTGTACTGTCAGGCCGCCAAGCCTGGCCGCTGAGTCTGCAGCGGCGTGCGAAGCGTATCCATAACGCTCTCCACAGGCAAGCCATCCGCCTAAAGGCTGCCCTGCGCCTAGTGGTCTGACCTCCGAACAAGTCGCTGCCCTGACACCTGGCCACCAGGCCAACCCCGGTGGCATGACCGTCGGCGGCAACGTAGGCTCGGTGAGCGCCAATGGCCAGCCTGCCGCGCAAGCGCCGATGCCCGCCAATGTGGCTGCGGCCATCGCCCAAACCGTCAGCAAAGTGCAAGGGTTGCCCAGTTCCGCAGCCCAGCCTAACACCAACAAATACCTGATCGAAACCAACCCCGTCCTCACCGACCTCAAGCAGACTTCGATGTTTTCAATGGCACCTCAGAGGAGTTGTCCAATCTGTCCCGATTTCGCCCTTCGCCATCCTCCAAAATACGATAAGCCCAGCGCTGCGCCGGTAGGCGATACCCCCTCGCATCGCGGGTATCGCCAGCGGCCGTTTGCTGTATGCCGGGCAACCGGCTGGCTTGCTGTATGGGCCACGCTCGCCCAAGTACGGTACGGATTAAAACACTAAGCCGAAAAACAAAGCGCGTTCCCTAGGGAAGGCGCTTTGTTTGCGTGTTTATTTTCCTTCGGGCTTAAACTCCACGGCGAAGTATTCCATCTCGTCATTGCGCAACGCATTGTCAGTAATGAGCGTTGTCTCTGCTTCTACGCCCGCCAATCGCCTTGGAGCAGGCGTGGGTCCCAGGCGGTATTCGTCCGCTGGATTTTCCCTACGGAAGGCTTCTACCGCCTTTGCATTACCCTGTATTTCCGCAGGCATAGCCTTGCTTTTCAGGTTCTTCGTGGGCGCACGGTAGAACGCTAGGATAATGCGCCTGGTGTCTAGCTCAAAAGCAAGCGGCTCGCCTAGGACTGCGCGGTGGGCGTAGTGGTCCGCTACTTTTACCGCAGCCGTTGCTTGCTCGGGAGAGGTCGCGTTGTTGGAGTTGGTGGTGTAGATACCTTTGCCGCCGCCTGACCTTCCACCGGTGTATTTGCCGGCCAAATCGGTGTCAATTCCATCTTTCCTCATGGCTTCGGCCGCAAACCCGGCAGTGCCATGCAAGCCAACGAATTCAAGCTTTCGGTGTTCCTTTAGTTGCATAAATGCGGCTGGTTCTACCATGGTGAACAGGCTGCGCTTTTGCCCGGCGCCCGAGCTTAATGCAGACGCCATGCTGGTGACGTGCTTTAAGTTAGCATGAGGTAAGCCCTCGGTACGGGTCATATGACCCATGCTGTGTACCTCCTTACTACTCAGCTGGCGCACGGGTGCCGGCTTGCTACTAATGCCTGATAACGTACGGGCGGTGTCGCTGCTAGCTCTTTTCACCACCGTGTCGAGCATCTGGGTAGTGATATTGGCTGAGGGCGGTCGAATGACTGGCATACATGTCTCCAAATGGCTATCAGCCGGTCAACCTCTTTCTAAAAAACGTGGCTGTTGCAATGAATTACCAGGCCGCCCTGACGGCGCCTGAGGCGCGCGGGGCGTTTTGGGTTTTAGCGCCACTTCAATCGCCTCCCGTACCTCGCCAGCAGCAGAAAAGAAGTTATCCACTGCGGTGCAGAAGCCACCTAGGTCGCAACCCTTGAGCGGCAGTGAATACGAAAGCACCAAGCTCCTGAACGGTGCGTCCAGCCCGAGGGTACAGCCCAGGGTTTTGATGCCCAGCAGGTTCAGGCCCAGCAGGGCTTCGTATTGGTCGGCGTTAACCTCGCCGCTTAGTTGCCAGATATGACTGTAGAGTACGACCGCTTCGCTGGTGTCAGCCGGTACGAGCAGCGTGCACATTTCATTGGGCTTACGGATCAACTGGCATTGGCCGTGAAGGTCCAGCACCAAGGAGCGGTCATTAGGGTTTATCTGAGACAGCCAGGTGTCGACAGTGCTTCTAGCATGCATAAAGAACGCGCTCTGGTCGTTTTTATAAGGTCGTTATAGCGCCATGCGAATAGCGTAGGCGGAGCAGGGCAGGCCAAGGCCCGCCCACGGTGCAGGTAGCACGCAATACACTCGGCGTTCTGGCCTGTTATTTCTGATTCAAGACGCTGAGTGGCCCGTTGGTGGAAGTGAGTTCCATGGCTGGCCATCGCTCAAAGACAAGCCCGGCATTGCACCGGGCTTTGGCGTGCTTAGCGTACTTCGACGGCCAAGCTTTCAGCGATACGGCCCTGCCACAGCGCAGGCCCGGTGATATGCACCGACTCCCCCTGGCTGTCCACGGCCACGGTCACGGGCATGTCTTTTACGTCGAACTCGTAGATGGCCTCCATCCCCAGCTCTTCGAAGGCCACCACGCGGGCGCCCTTGATGGCCTGGGCCACCAGGTAGGCCGCGCCGCCTACGGCCATCAGGTACACCGCCTTGTAGTCCTTGATCGCATCGATAGCGGTAGGGCCGCGCTCGGATTTGCCGATCATGCCCAGCAGGCCGGTTTGATCCAGGATCTGCCGGGTGAACTTGTCCATCCGGGTGGCGGTGGTAGGGCCGGCGGGGCCGACCACTTCTTCGCGCACCGGGTCCACCGGCCCCACGTAGTAAATAAAGCGGCCCTTTAGGTCCACCGGCAGGGTTTCGCCCTTGTTGAGCATGTCTACCATGCGCTTGTGCGCGGCGTCCCGGCCGGTGAGCATCTTGCCGTTAAGCAGCAAGGTTTCGCCTGGCTTCCAGCTTTGTACGTCTTCGGGGGTGACGGTGTTCAGGTCCACGCGGCGGGCCGAGGGGCCGGCTTCCCAGACGATCTCTGGGTAGGCGTCCAAGGGTGGCGCTTCCAGGGAGGCGGGGCCGGTGCCGTCGAGTACGAAGTGGGCATGGCGGGTGGCCGCGCAGTTGGGGATCATGCACACCGGCAGCGAGGCTGCGTGGGTGGGGTAGTCCATGATTTTGACGTCCAGCACCGTGGTCAGGCCGCCCAGGCCCTGGGCGCCGATGCCCAACTGGTTGACCTTCTCGAACAGCTCCAGGCGCATTTCTTCGAGGCGGTTCCGCGGGCCACGGGCCTTGAGTTCGTGGATGTCGATGGGGTCCATCAACACTTCCTTGGCCATCACCGCGGCTTTCTCGGCGGTGCCGCCAATACCGATACCCAGCATGCCCGGCGGGCACCAGCCAGCGCCCATGGTGGGCACGGTTTTGAGCACCCAGTCGACGATGGAATCCGAAGGGTTGAGCATGGCCATCTTGGACTTGTTTTCGGAGCCGCCACCCTTGGCGGCCACGTCCACTTCCACGGTATCGCCCGGCACGATGGCGTAGTGAATCACCGCCGGGGTGTTGTCCTTGGTGTTCTTGCGGCTGCCGGCCGGGTCGGCCAGGATGGACGCGCGCAGCACGTTGTCCGGCAGGTTGTAGGCGCGGCGCACGCCTTCGTTGATCATGTCGTCCACGCCCATGGTGGCGCCGTCCCAGCGCACGCCCATGCCCACGCGCACGAAGACCGTCACGATACCGGTGTCTTGGCAAATGGGGCGGTGCCCCGTGGCGCACATGCGCGAGTTGATCAGGATCTGGGCGATGGAGTCCCGTGCGGCAGGGGATTCCTCGCGCTGGTAGGCCTGGTGCATCGCTTCTATGAAATCTACGGGGTGGTAGTAGGAAATATACTGCAGGGCATCGGCGACACTCTGAATGAGGTCATCTTGCTTGATCACGGTCACGGGCGCGCTCCTCTTTGACACGGGAACATATCTCGGCCCGCGCAAGGCACGCGGGGCGGCCTCTCAGGCGCGGCCCAAAGGGTGGGCAACAGCCAGGGCAGGCGGGGGGCCGGCAAAAGGCGCGGCAGTATACCCCCGCCCGAGCAGGGCGCGCACCCGCCTTTGGCCGAAGCTGTGAGGTATTCGGCGGGCTAGGCTGTGAGCGTTGGCTAGGGTCGGTCATCGGTTGGTCAAAAATCCAATGGCCATTTTTGTGACAGGTCACTAAAGTGGCACCTTGCCATAATTGTGGTCGGGGATAGGATCCCCATCAGCGCGGTGAGTCAGCGAGTGACCGAGTTCAATCCTCAAAAGTTATTTATCAAGCGCTTTCTTTTAGGCCTCAGCAGTTACGTGATCATGCTGGTGCTAGTAGGCGTAACCTTTTTAGGCGGCTATTTCCATGGCAGCGCCCACGTTGTGCTGGGCGGTGGCGTGTTGGCCATGATCAGCCAAGCCGCGCTGGGGTGGACCTTTTTCAAAGGGTACAACCAGCGTTTTGCCGACCCCAGTTTGACCGAGCTACAGATTTGGCTAGGCATTGGTTGGCAAACCTGGCTATTGGCGCACCTGACCACTGCCCGTGGCGCGTTTTTGATCATCTACGTGGTGCCGCTGATGTTCGGGCTGTTTCATCTGCCCAGGGCGGTATTCCTGCGCTGCGCGGCCTTGGTGCTAACCAGCTTTGCCGTTCTTAACGTCTACGAATTCAGCCAGGGGCAGTTACATGAGGCCGGCCTGGTGGCCATTCAGGGCGCGGTGCTGTTTATCGTGTTGTTCTGGCTATGCCTGTACGCCAACTACGTTCAGGCCTCCCGCCATCGCATGCGTCGGCGGCGCTTTGCGTTGCAGGCTCACCAAGACACCCTGCGCGGGATGATGCGGCAACTGGAAGAACTGGTCGCCACCGATGAGCTTACCGGGCTGTTCAACCGCCGGCATTTCTTGCGCTTGGCCTCCCGAGAACTGCAAAGCCTGCGCCGCAGCCACACCCACGGCCTGGCATTGATTGACCTGGATCACTTCAAGCGCATTAACGACATGCATGGCCACGCCGCCGGGGATGCGGTGCTGCAAAGCTTCGCCCAGGTAGCCACCGCCTGCCTGCGTGAAGGGGATGTGCTGGCCCGCTACGGGGGCGAAGAGTTCGTGCTGCTGATGCTGGACACCGATGCCGAACGCCTGACGCTGTGTTGCGAGCGCCTGCGTTTGGCGTTCGCGGCCACCACACCGGCCGATAGCAAGGTGGGGGGGGTAAGCCTGAGCGCGGGCCTGACCTTGCTCAACGAAGGCGATGTGCTCGATGACGCCCTGCACCTGGCCGACAAAGCCCTGTACCAGGCCAAGCGCGAGGGCCGTAACCGCTGCGTGGCGGCCTGGGAATGGGCCGATGCCTGAGCTGAGCGTCAACGGCCGCACCTGGGAGGTGACCACTGGCGCTAACCTGCTGGATGCGCTCAGGGCTGGCGGCGTAGCCGTGCCTTCTAGCTGCCGCGCCGGGCATTGCCAGAGTTGCCGGGTGCGCTGCATCGAAGGCCAGCCTATGGATGTACAGCCGCAGGCCCTGCCTGCTGATGAGCGCGCCGAGGGCTGGCGCTTGGCGTGCCAGTGTCAGGTGATAGAGCACTTAGTGGTGGCACCCTACAACCCCGCCATGGACGGCGTGCCTGCGCGCGTTAGTGAGTTGACTTGGCTTAGCCCTGGTGTGCTGCGCTTGCGGGTGCTGCCACAACGCCCCTTGCGTTACCAGCCTGGGCAACATGTGGTGGTGTGGAGCCAGAGTGGGGTAGCGCGGCCGTACTCCCTGGCCGGCCAGCCCAACACAGCGCCTTGGTTGGAGTTTCATGTGCAGTGTGCCCGCCCAGGGGCGTTCGTAAGCGTAGCTCGGCAACTGCGGGTAGGTGACCCCTTGGTACTTGGGAAAGTCGCTGGCGGTGCCCTTTATTACGATCCAGCGTGGGCTGCGCGGCCGCTGTGGTTATTGGCCAGTGGAACGGGTCTGGCGCCACTGTGGGCCATCCTGCATCAGGCGTTGGCCGCGGGCCATGAGGGCGAAATACGCCTGGTGCATAGCGCACAAGAAGGCGAGCATTACCTGGCCGATGCCCTTGAGCAGTTGGCTAAGGCCTACCCCATACTGCAGATAGACCTTCGAGCACCTAGCGTAACCTTGGCCGACTTACGCCCAAGCCGCTCGACCCTGGCCTTGGCCTGCGGTAGCCCCAAAGCGGTAGAGGCGTTTGCCCGCCAGCTATTTATGGCAGGCGTGCCCCGTGGCCTGGTGCTGACCGAGGTATTCGAAACGGGCCTGGCGCCAGAGGCCTGAACCCGCGCTTTGGCCCCTGCCTGGGTTAGCGCAGTAGCTCTTCGAAGGCTTTGTCGGCCTCCAGCACCTGGGGCAGGGCGGCGAACAGCTGGGGCAGGTCCACGCCCTTCATCAGTTCATCCTCAAGCTCGGCCCGGGCCTGTTCGGTAGGGCCACCGTATTTCTGCAGCTGGTCGCTAACCTCGCAGGCCTGGGCGACCAACAGGGGCAGTGGGCCGTTGCCGGGTACTTGATGGGGCTTGGCCTGGTAGGCAATGCCATCCTGGATCTGCTTGGGCAGGTTCCAGCGCTTGGCCAGCTCCGCGCCTACCTCAGGGTAGCCAAAACCCAATTGCAGCGTTTCATCCGCCGCATGGGCCGGGGAGGAGGCGTTCGCGCGGCGCGCATTGAGCCGGTCGACCATGTCCGGGGCGCCGGTTTGAATCAGCAGCTCGCCAATGTTGTGCATCAGGCCACAGGTAAAGGCCACTTCCGGGTCTTTGCCATCTTGCTTGGCCAGCAGCCGGGCGATGCTCGCCACCTGAAAACTTTTAAGCCAAAAACCCTTGAGGTTGAATGACGGCGGCGCGCTAAAGGCCCCGGTCACCGCGCTGGCCAGCACCAGGGTACGCATGGTGTTGAAGCCCAGGCGCATGGCTGCGTCTTCGATGCTGGTGGATTCGCGTGCGCCACGAAAGCGCGCCGAGTTGGCCAGGCGCAGGATTTTCGCCGAGATGACGGGGTCTTTTTCGATATTGCGGGCGATGGCTTCAATGCCCGAGGTGGGGTTGTCGAACTGGGTGATCAGGTCTTGGGCGACCTTGGGAATACTGGGCAAATTGTGCAACTGGTTGAACAACTGGTTGATTTCCATGGCGCTCCCCTCTGTCTATGACGAATCCCACAACGATAGGCAATTATTGTTCGTTCGGCCTATTCATGTACGGCGCGGTTCAAACAAATTACAGCCAGGCGCGAAAGGCATAGAAGGCCCCCATGCTTAGCGCCACGCTTAGCAGCACGCCGCGGGTCAGCAGCATCAACCCCAGGGTACATAGACCCGCCCATAGATAAGGGTTGGCCAGGGACAGGTTAAGCTGGTGGCCGGGCATAAATACGATGGGCCCACAAATGGCGGTAAGCATCCCTGGCACGGCAAAGCCTAGAAAATCCTGCATGCGTTGGCCTAGGCGCACAGGCAAACGTGGCTCAAGGAACACATAGCGGTTGAAGAACAACACTACGGCCATGCCAACAATCAACACCCACATCATCGCCCAGTCTCCATCACGTGTTTACACAGGTAGCCGGCGCCCATGGCACAGAGCCCTGCCAGCACCAGGGCCGACTCCACATGCCAGTAGCTGAACAGTACAGAGCAGCACAGCGCCACCGCCACGCACACGGCAGTTGGTACCGACCGCACCACTGGGGTGATCAGGGCGATAAAGGTCGCGGCGATGGAGAAGTCCAGCCCCAGTTGCTCAAGCCCCGGAATGCTCTTGCCCAGCACAATGCCCGCCAGGGTGCAGAGGTTCCAGATGAAGTAGAGCGTGAGCCCCGCCCCGAGGGCATACCAGCGCTGGAAAGTCGCCGGGCTATGCTGGCTGGTGAGGGCGAACAGCTCATCGGTAAGCAAAAAGCCCAGCCCTAGCCGCCAGCGGGTGGCTAGCGGGGCGACTCGGCTGCGCAGGTGCATGCCATAGAGCAGGTGCTGGGAGGTGAGCAGCAGAGTGGTGAGCAAGATGGATAATACCCCGGCCCCGCCTTTGATCATGCCGATGGCCACCAACTGCGCGGCGCCAGCGAACACGATGGTGGACAACCCTTGGCTTTGCAGCGGGGTGAGGCCTGCGTCCACGGCCATGGAGCCTGCCAGCAACCCCCAGGGCATGCAGGCCAATGAAAGCGGCAAAGCGGCAACGGCGCCTCGGACGAAAGCAGGGCGATGGGCAGCAGGTAATGACATGGCGGCAGCCAAACGAACGATGGCCAGAAAGCATGGCAGTTAAGCGCAGCCTTGTCTTGACGTGCTGTGCACTTTGCGCGGCCCGGCTGGTAAGGTCAGCGGCCTGGCTTACGCAACCTTGGCAGCGTTTGGGGCTCTTATGATCGCTCTGCCGTTTGCCGCCCCCTACAGGACCCTTCAATGCCCTACCGTTCCGACCGAAGAACCTTTGTTAAGAGCCTGGCCGCCTTGGGTGCGGTGGGGTACACAGGCCTGTGGCGCAACCCGGCCTGGGCAGCGTCGACCGGCGCGGCGCCTGGCCTGCAAACCCTGAGCGGTGACAGCTTCGACCTGTTCGTTGAGCAGCGCCCGGTCAGCCTAGGCGGGCAAGCCCGCACCGCCCTGACCATCAACGGCGGTTTGCCGGGCCCCTTGCTGCGCTGGCGCGAGGGCAGCACGGTTACGCTGCGGGTGCATAACCGCCTGAGCGAACCCACCTCTCTGCACTGGCATGGCATTGTGCTGCCGGCCAATATGGACGGCGTGCCTGGGCTGAGTTTTCACGGCATCGCACCCGGGCAAACGTTCGAATACCGTTTCCCGGTGCGCCAGCATGGCACCTATTGGTACCACAGCCATTCCGGTTTCCAGGAGCAAACCGGGGTGTACGGCGCAGTGGTGATCGACCCGCGGGCGCCTGAGCCAAACCCCATGCACGAGCAGGTGCTGATGCTCACGGACTGGACGGACGAAAACCCCGAGCGGGTCTTCGACCGGCTGAAAAAAGAGCCCGGCTACTACAGCCAGAATTCCCGCACCCTGGGCACCTTTATCGAAGACGCCAGCCAGCACGGGCTGGGGGCCACGCTGCGTGACCGCTGGATGTGGGCTCGCATGCGCATGGACCCTACCGACTTGGCGGACGTCACCGGCCAAGCCTACACCTACCTGGTCAACGGGCGCGCCCCGGACGACAACTTCACCAGCCTGTTCACCCCTGGCGAGCCCGTGCGCCTGCGGTTTATCAACGGCTCTGCCATGACCTATTTCGACGTGCGCATTCCAGGCTTGAAGATGACGGTGGTGGCCGCCGATGGCCAACCAGTGCAGCCGGTGAGCGTGGACGAGTTCCGCCTGGCCGTGGCCGAAACCCTGGATGTGATCGTGCAGCCCGAAGGCAGCGCGGCCTATACAGTATTTGCCCAGGCCATGGACCGCAGCGGTTATGCCCGCGCCACGCTGGCCGTCGCCCCAGGCCTGGTAGCGCCGGTGCCGGCGCTGGACGCGCCGGTAGTCGTCAGCATGGCCGATATGGGCATGGCCCACGGCGAGCATTCTGGCATGGCAGGCATGAAGGGCATGGCCGGTATGGCGCCGCCGATTGAGCATAAAGCCAGCGAGCAGGGCAGCCCCCTGGTGGACATGCAAACCAACGCCCCGACCGCGCGCTTGAACGACCCTGGCATTGGCCTGCGGGATAACGGCCGCCACGTGCTGACCTACGCGGCCTTGCGCAGCACCTTCAGCGACCCGGACCCGCGAGAACCCAGCCGTACGCTGGAACTGCACTTGACCGGCCATATGGATAAGTTCGTGTGGGCCTTCGATGGCGTAAAGTTCGCCGATGCCGAGCCCATCCGCCTGCGTTATGGGGAGCGGGTGCGCCTGGTGTTGGTCAACGACACCATGATGGCGCACCCCATCCACCTGCATGGCATGTGGAGCGACCTGGAAGACGAACACGGGCAGTTCATGGTGCGCAAACACACCATTGACGTGCCGCCAGGCACCCGCCGCAGCTATCGGGTAAGCGCCGATGCCTTGGGCCGTTGGGCCTATCATTGCCACATGCTTTATCACATGGAAGCGGGCATGTTCCGCGAGGTACGCGTTGATGAATAAGCCTGGAATCTGCCTACTATTGAGCCTGTGCGCTGGGGGCGCCGTAGCGGCCGAGACGCCCATGGACCACAGCGCCATGCCGGGGATGCACCACGGCAGCGGCGAGGCTATGGACCACGCTGGCATGGAAGGCATGGTGCCCAGCGCGCCGAGCGCCGAGCCTGCACCGGCTACCGCCCAGCCCTTGCCAACGCCTACCGATGCCGACCGCGCCGCGGCCTTCCCCGACGTACCCGGCCATGCCTTGCACGACAGCGACCTGCGCGCCTACTGGCTGCTGGACCGGTTGGAGTACCAGAAAGCCGATGCGGGCACCGCGTTGGATTGGGACGTGGAAGGCTGGATAGGTGGGGATATCGACCGGCTATGGCTGCGCTCCGAAGGCGAACGCACCAACGGGCATACCGAGAGCGCCGAGGTGCAAGCGCTGTACGGTCATGCGGTCACCCCTTGGTGGACACTGCTCGGCGGTGTACGCCAGGATTTTAAGCCTGAGCGCCCGCAAACCTGGGCCACCTTCGGAGTACAGGGCGAGCCGTTGTCTGATCTGGACGTGGACGCAACCTTCTTCGTAGGGGAAAACCACCAGACCAGCCTGCGCCTGGAGGGCGAATACGATCTCTCGCTGACGTCATCGCTGATCCTGCAACCGCGCATGGAAGCAAACTTCTTCAGCCGTAACGACCCGGTCCGCCAGCAAGGCGCCGGGCTTTCCACCCTGGAAGCCGGCCTGCGCCTTCGTTACGAAATCATCCCCGAGGTGGCGCCCTATATCGGCGTGAACTGGACCAAGAACTACGGCCGCACCGCCGATTACGTTCGCGAAGAGGGCGATGATGTGGAAGAGGGGCGGTTAGTGGTGGGCGTGCGCCTGTGGTATTGAACCGACCGGAGCCACACTATCCTTCCCTGTAGGCGCCAGCAAAGCTGGCGAACCGTGCTATTGATTTTAAATTTAAATCACACCGCTTTAACTGGCGCTGCGCGTGACTTGTGGGCCTATTCGCCAGCTTGCTGGCTCCTACCGGATGAACTAGGCACCTGGCCAACCTTCGGGCGCAGTTCACACGGGTCAATGCTTGGTTTGCAGCTCGTAATAGGTTACCCGGCCGCCTTCGGTGGCATAGCCGCTGCGATCCAGGGTGTAGTTGCCGGCCTTGAAAAAGAACGAATAGGGCTTCCACTTGCTATCCAGCGACCGCTGCGTGGCCACCCCATTGATGGTGGCGGTCACCATGCCCGTGTTGGCCATTTCCACCTTGTAGGTGAAAGGCTGGCCCAGCGGCACGTTTTTGAAGGTGTACACGATCGGCGATTTGTCATCGCCCGGCTTGGTCCGCCAGGTGATGTCCACGTTGCCGCTACCTTTGGCAAAACGGTACTGCACCTTCAATAAGGGGGAGTCCGCATCCTTGGCGTGGATCTGCGCCACCACCACCTTGCCTTCGGACGGCACCTGAGTCACGGCCACTTTGCCACTGATCACGTTGGTGCCGCTGTTGTATTTCCAGTTGCGCTGGCTGCCGCTTTTGTTCACTTCCCGCAGCTCGCTGCGAGGGAAGTGGCTGCTACCCGAGTGCGCCCCGGTCACAGGTGCCCACAGCACCAGGCCATTGCCGGTCTTCTGGAAGTACGGGTTGGTGAAGCCGGTCAATCTGTTCGCCGCTACTTCCTGGGCAGGGGTGCCAACAGGAAGAATAAGGTCCCACACACTCAGGTCGATCATGATCAAGGCCCATATAAAGAGAATAGGGCTGGGCGGTATCCCAGGCCGATACCGGGCTATCTGCCGCCTCGCGCAAGGCTTGAACACCGTTCAGCGGCTAGGCCAAGTGCCAGTATTTATTGAGTAATGCCTTAACGATCAACGATAACGACTCACCCTATGGAAACCCCCGCCAACCTCCTGCCTTTATCGCCGGTGCCGCGCTGGTAGTGGCAGGTATCGTATTGGTGAGTGGGCATGAGTTTGTCGCGAGAATTGGGCGGGCGGCGCGGCGGTAGCGTCGAGCCGCCCTGGCGCTTCAGGTTGTCGAGCCGTCCGGGTGGGCGGCGGCCCCAAGCAGCTCGAGCGGCGCGCTGTGATCGGCGAACACAAAGGCCTTTTCAGTCAGGCGTGCGCCAAGGTCGCCGTCTAACGTCAGCTCGAACCGGTGGCCGTGTACGTCCGTGTCCAGGTGCTTTACGTAGGTGCGGGTATGTTCGGCATTGGTCACCACTTTCAAGGTGGAGCCATGGCCGTCGCCCAGCCCGGTAAAGCCCAGCCCAGCGAGGTTGATCTGGTCCTGCCCCAAGCCGAAGTCCACGATGCGGTCGGCATGGTTGGCCGTAGAGGTTCTGTAACTGTCGGTCAGCGAAGTGAACCAGAACACATCCGCCCCGGTGCCGCCAGCCAGCACATCGGCATTCCGCCCGCCGATCAGGCTGTCGTTCTGAGTGCCGCCTACTAGCCGGTCATGGCCCAGGCCACCCCATAGCAGGTCAGCGCCAGCCCCACCGAGCAAGGTGTCCGCGCCGGCTTTGCCGTTCAGAGAATCCGCCCCGGTGGTGCCTTGAAGGCGGTCGCCCCCAGCGCCGCCGTCGAGCATGGCGATCAGGTGGTTGGTGCCGATATGATCGCCACTGCCTTGCATTAGCGTGGTGCCCAGGCCCAGATGAGTGAACGTATTGCCGTACACCGAGTTATGGCCCTGCGCGCCATGCAGTTCCGCTACCCCGTAAGTACTCAGGGCGCTACCGGCGATGACATTGCCCGCGACGATGTTGTGGTCGGCCTGGTGCACTTTCCCCGAGGCGCCAAAGCGGTCGTCATAGGGCTGGATCTGCACCTCAGGTGATAGCCAGTGCTGGGCATTTTCGTGGATCAGGTTGTCTCGCACCGTCACGCTCGAGCCGCCATGCAGGCGCACGCCAGCGGTGCCGTTGTGGTGGATGTCCACGCCGGTGATATCCACGCCGGAGGCCAGCCGCACCATCACGCCTTCGGCGCCATTGGCGTAGGTTTCCCCGCCGCTGACAGTGATGTTGTGGGGGGAGGGGATGTTCTCGCTACCGCGCTGCACCATCACGCCAGCGCCGCCATTGTGGTGAGCCACGTTGTTGAGCAGCGCCATGTCATGAGTGGTGGTTACGATATTGAAGCCATGGCGGTCGTTGTCATAGGCCAGGTTGTTGCGGAACACACTGTCGACCAGGTAATCGGCCACAAAGCCATCCAGGCCATTGCCGTGGGCCACGCTGTTCTCGATCAGCATGTTGGCCGTGCGCTCGTGGGGGTCGAAGCCATAGCCGGAGCAATCGCGAATCTCCACGCCGCTGAGGGTCACATTGCTGTTTTGCCCTGGCTGGCCGGGCAAAAAGCCGTTGTACCAGCCGTCCACCTTGCCGGTGGTGTGGGCCCGGTTGCCGTCCAGGGTCAGGCCACTTACGCCAAAGTCGTGGGTAGCTTCCCCGCTGGCCGAGCGGATGATCCCGGTCAGTGCCTGATGAGAACCATCTGCCAGCTTGAGCACGGTGTCGCCCATGCCATCGCCCTTGATGAACACATTGCTTTTGATCATCAAGGCGCCGTGTGCGGGGCGGCCGTCGCCACTGACGATATAGGTGCCCGAAGGAATGTACACCTCGCCACCGCCAGCCTCTGCGGCCGCGTTGATGGCCGCCTGAATGGCGGCGGTGTCGATGGTTTTGCCGTTGCCGACCGCGCCGAAGTCTTTGACGTTGAATTGCCGTGCCATGTGAGTGATCCCTGTAGTTGTAGTTATGAAGTGAGCGGTTACCTGTTAGCGGCGCCGAGAGGTTGCCCGGGGCCGAAGGTCGTCCAGCGCGGGCGCGTTCTCGCGGGCCCAGGCATACACCAGTTCGATGGGTTCAACCAGCAATTGGCCAAGTGGCGTAAGGCGGTAGTCCACCGCTGGCGGGAGGGTGTCGTGTTCTTCACGCGTGACCAGGCCGCTGGCTTCCAGCTCTCGCAGGGTTTGAATCAACATCTTGCGCGAGATGCCCGGCAGGCTACGCTCCAGTACGCCACTGCGGGCTTGGCCATTGTGGCGGGCGTGCAAGCAGTGCAGCACCATGCTCGTCCATTTGGTCGCGAACAGCTCCAGCACGCGCCGTGGGGCGCAGTCTTCCAGCCATTGTTCTTCGTTGCTGCCAGCTTGCATGGGGGGTGGTTACCTTTTGGTGCCGACTTGGATCGACATCTTACCCCGGCTAAGGTGAGGGTTTCGTTATGGAGGGAAGTACACAATGACCCATCAAGCACTGGTTGTCGGCGCCAGCGGCATCGTCGGCAGCGCCATCAGCGACCTGCTCATCAGCCAAGGCTGGGAGGTTGCCGGGCTGGCGCGCAACCCACAACCCCGCGAAGGCTTTACACCTGTGGCCGCGGACCTGCAAAGCCCCGAGAGCCTGGCCCAGAGCTTGGCTGGCCATGCGCCTACCCATGTGTTCATCACCACTTGGGCACGCCAGGCCACCGAGGCAGAAAACATCAAGGTCAACGCCGCCATGGTGCGTAACGTACTCGACGCCCTGCGCGCTGCCGGCAGCGTGCGTCACGTGGCGTTGGTTACGGGCCTGAAGCATTACCTGGGCCCCTTCGAGGCCTATGGCAAGGGCAGCCTGCCACAAACCCCCTTCCGTGAAGAGCAGGGCCGGCTGGACGTGGACAACTTCTACTACGCCCAGGAAGACGAAGTGTTCGCCGCCGCCGAGCGCGATGGGTTCACCTGGAGCGTGCACCGCCCCCACACCGTTACCGGCGTGGCCGTGGGCAACGCGATGAACATGGCCACCACCCTGGCGGTGTACGCCAGCATCTGCCGCCACACGGGCCGGCCGTTCCGCTTCCCAGGTTCCGAAGCCCAGTGGAACAGCCTTACCGACATGACCGACGCGGGCCAACTGGCCAAGCAACTGCTATGGGCGGCCACCACCCCGGCCGCCGCGAACCAGGATTTCAACATCGTTAACGGGGATGTGTTCCGCTGGAAATGGATGTGGAGCCGCCTGGCTGAGTGGTTCGGCGTAGAAGCCGCCCCCTTCGATGGCAGCGTGGTGCCGCTGGAGCAACAGATGGCCAATGACGCCGAGGTGTGGAAAACCATGGCCGAGCAACATGGCTTGGCCGAAACCGACATTACCCGGCTGGTTTCGCCTTGGCACACCGACGCCGACTTGGGCCGCCCCATCGAAGTGGTTACCGACATGAGCAAAAGCCGCAAGCTGGGCTTCACGGCCTTCCAGGCCAGCGACGATGCCTTCTATGCGGTGTTTGAGCGGCTGCGTGGGTTGAAGTTGATTCCGTAAGCCTCGCCAGGGAGCGGTAGGGCATCAGGCCGTGCCGGAACGCGCTGGCCCCTTGTGGGTCTGAGTGCTGACTGTCGTGCGCCGCTCGATGTCCTGCCGAGGCCCTTACCCATGAATATTTTCGAAGCCCTGCGTGAGAGCCACGAGCGCCAGCGTAGCTATGCCGATGCCCTGGTCCAGACCCGGGGTGACAGCCCTGAACGCAAAGAGGCTTATCAGTTGCTCAAGGCCGAGCTTTACGCTCACGAAACCGCTGAAGAGCGGCACTTTTACATTCCTCTGATGGCCCACGACAACGGCCTGGACCTAAGCCGCCATGCCATCTCCGAACACCACGAGATGGACGAAATGGTCGAGGTGTTGGATGAAACCGACATGTCCAGCCCCGCCTGGCTCGCGGGCGCGAAGAAGCTCGCTGAAACCGTGCACCACCATTTAAGCGAGGAAGAGCACAAGTTCTTCCAGGCGGCGGGCAAGCTGTTAAGCGCAGAGCAGAAGCAGGCCCTGGCGGCCCAGTACCTGGCCGAATACGAGCAGCAACTGGCGCAAGCCTGAAGGCCTTAGCGGAGGGCACGCAATGACCTACGAACGCCCTTGGCCGACCGACCGGCGTACCCTGGCTCAAGCTCAGCGCTTTAATAAGAGGCTTGCCTGGCTGCCCAGGTTTCGCATGCGCAACCGCTTTGCACCCGTGGCAATCCAGGCACTGTTGAGGCTCGGGCAGCTCAGTGGCAACGTCAAGCTGGCCAAACACGGCTTGCGGGCCGAACACCGCAGGGTAGGCCCTGAGGGTGCTCAGGTACCCGTGCGCATCATCAGGCCCAAGGGCCCAGCCAAAGGCGTGGTGCTGGATATCCATGGCGGCGGTTGGGTGATCGGCAACGCGCAGATGAACGATGACCTCAACCTTGCCATGGTCGAAGCGTGCCAAGTGGCGGTGGTGTCGGTAGATTACCGGCTGGCCCCGGCTACCCCCCTCGAAGGCTTGATGGACGATTGCCTGCAGGCCGCGCGTTGGTTGCTCAGCGACGATTGCGATGTGTTCGCTGGGCTGCCCGTCATCCTTGTGGGGGAGTCGGCCGGCGGGCACCTGGCCGCCGCGACCTTGCTGCAGCTCAAGGCGTGGCCAGCACTGCTGGCGCGGGTTGCAGGCGCAGTGCTGTATTACGGCGTGTACGATTTTACCGGCAGCCCAAGCGTTCGCGCGGCGGGCCCGGATACTTTAGTGTTGGACGGCCCTGGCATGGTGAATGCCTTTCGCAGGTTGACTCCGAACCTGACGGAGGAAACACGCCAACACGCGCCGGTTTCACCTTTGTATGGCGACCTTACCGGCTTGCCGCCAGCGCTGATGTTCGCCGGTGACCTGGACCCTTTGCGCGATGACACTTTCCAGATGGCCGAGCGCTGGGGGCAGGGCGCTGAAGTGGAGGCCTACCGGGTCCCCTCGGCGCCCCACGGTTTTATTCACTTCCCGACCGCAATGGCCCAAGGCGTATTGGCCTACAGCCGGCAATGGATCCGCCAGCACATTAGCCAGTTGTGAAATGTTGTGAAATTTCTTCCCTGGCCGCGAATTGCTGTGAAAGCGCAGCGCTGAAGCGCGAAGGGCCGTGCTATCGTCGGGCCACTAACCTGCTTTACCCCACGCGCCTAACGTTCCAGGGAAGAGAGCCATGTCCAACACCGTAACGCCTACCGGTGGAAACGCCACCTCTGAGAAAAACAACACCGCGGTATTCGACGACAAGCTGAACATCGCCAAGTCCAGCAAGATCATCGCCGATTACATGAAGCAGACTGGCAAGGGCGCCATCACCGGCCAGGGCCTGGCCCAGCTGGCCAATGACACCTCGGGCAAGGTGCCTGCGGATGTATCGGCAGCGGCGGGCTATATGCAGCGCCACCCGGAGGTGTTCACCGCCATCGAAACCCATGACGTGGCGGGTAAAGACAACCTCTCTGGCAGCTGGAACTTCGACTGGGCGGCCAATGGCGGGCTTAACGGCACGCCTACCGATGCCATCGCCAAGATGCAGGACGTGTTCGACATGGCCATCGAAAAATCAGCGAAGATCACTGAAATCACCACTGGTAAAAAGGTGGAGCTGGACTCCAGCAAACAACGCCCCAGCAACTGACCCATCCGCGGGGCCCTGGCATTACAGAGGGCCTCGCTCACTGGCCACGCGCCACAGCCGAGCGATATCGGCCGCCCGCTCACGCAACAGCAGCGGGGCGTCCTTGCAGGCCTGCTCCAGGCTTATGGGCCCCGGCACCAAGGCAAAGGCCGCGCTTACCCCGTGGGCATACAGCTGCTCATAACCTTCGCCCAGGGTGCCGGCGATCACCAGCACGGGCAGGTTATAGCGCCGTGCCAGCTGGGCCACGCCAAACACTGTTTTGCCGCGCAGGGTTTGGGTATCGAAACGGCCCTCGCCGGTGATCATCAAGGCCGCGCCTGGCATGGCCCGTTCCAGGCCTGCCAGTTCGGCCACCACCTCCACCCCTGGGCGAAACCGTGCCTGCAAAAACGCTTTGGCGGCAAAGCCCAGGCCTCCGGCCGCGCCGCTGCCGGGCTCATCGCGCACGTCCCGGCCAAGGGCCAGGGCACAGTGGTGGGCATAGTGCGCCAGGGCGGCGTCCAACTGGGGTACCTGCTCGGCTGTGGCACCCTTTTGCGGGCCGAATACCGCCGATGCGCCCTGAGGGCCACACAGGGGGTTGTTTACGTCGGCGGCAATGTCCACGTGTACCTGAGCCAGGCGAGGGTCCAGTTGGGAGAGGTCGACCTTCGCCAGGCCCGCAAGCGCCAGGCCGCCGCGAGCCAGCGGCTGGCCTTGGGCATCCAGTAACCCAACACCCAAGGCCTGCAAGGCACCGGCCCCGCCGTCATTGGTGGCGCTGCCGCCAATGGCCAGGATGATGCGCTGGGCACCGGCATCAAGCGCGGCGCGGATCAACTCGCCGGTCCCAAAGGTACTGCTGGCGCAGGCATCCCGTTGCCCTGGGGGTACCAATTGCAGGCCGCTGGCTTCGGCCATTTCGATGATGGCGGTACGGCTGGCCGCCAGCCAACCCCAATGCGCCCGCACCTGGCCACCCAGCGGGCCCTGTACGCTATCGGTGCGCCACTCACCGCTACAGGCGGCCAGCACCGCTTCCACCGTGCCCTCGCCGCCGTCGGCCATGGGGCACATGACCAACTCAGCCTGGGGCCATACTTGCGCCAACCCCTGGGCAATGGCCTCGGCGGCGTCGGTCGCGCTGAGACTGTCCTTGAAGGAGTCCGGGGCGATGATGATTTTCATGGGTAGCGCGTATCCTTGACCAGGGTTGGGCTCAAGCCATTGCAGGCACGCACCGGCTTTAGCTGTGCGTACGTGGCCAGACACGGTAGGTTGTTCGTGTACAGCCTCAGGGTAAGCAACGTTACCCGTACCTTGCGAGAAAACATAATAAAGAGAGCACGCCATGTCACAGCACGCCGCACCGGCTTCTGCCAACGAGGATGCAAACAGCGCCGTCTATAAGCGCATCACCCTGCGTTTGATCCCTTTTATCTTCGTCTGTTACCTGTTCAACTACTTGGATCGGGTCAATGTGGGCTTTGCCAAGCTGCAAATGCTCGATGACTTGCACTTCAGTGAGGCCGTGTATGGCCTTGGCGCGGGGATTTTCTTCATCGGCTATGTGGCGTGCGGCGTGCCCAGCAACCTGGCGCTGACTCGGTTCGGGCCGCGGCGCTGGATCGCCTTGATGATGATCGTCTGGGGCGGGTTGTCCACCTGCTTGCTGTTCGTGACCACACCCACCCATTTCTATGCCTTGCGCCTGCTCACGGGGGCGGCTGAAGCCGGGTTCTTCCCAGGTGTGGTGCTGTACCTCTCGCAGTGGTTTCCCAGCTTTCGGCGTGGGCGGATCATGGCGCTGTTTATGTCGGCTATACCCGTTTCGGGCCTGCTGGGCAGCCCGTTGTCCGGTTGGATACTCAATCATTTTTCCGCGGGCCAAGGGGGCCTGGCGGGCTGGCAATGGATGTTTATGCTGCAAGGGTTGCCTACCGTGGTACTGGGCGGGCTGGCGTTTTTCCTGCTCAGCGATAGCTTCGCCAGTGCTCGCTGGCTCTCCCCGCAGGAGCGGGCGGTGCTGGAAACCGATCAAGCCTTGGACGCGCAGAGCAAACCGCCCACCGACCACAGCCCGCTGCAGGCAGTATTGAAAAACCCTCGGGTGTGGAGGTTTGGGCTGGTGTACTTCTGTATTCAGAGCGGTGTCTATGCCATTAATTTTTGGCTGCCCTCGATTATCAAGAGCCTGGGCTTCGGGGATAACCTGGTAATTGGCTGGCTCAGCGCCATTCCCTACTTGCTGGCCGCGGTGTTTATGCTGCTGGTGGGGCGCTCGGCCGACCTGCGCCACGAGCGGCGCTGGCACTTGGTGGTGCCTATGCTGATGGGCGCCGTGGGCTTGTTGATCGCGGTCAACTTTACCGCTACCCCGGTTATCGCCATCCTTGGGCTGACCCTGGCGACCATGGGCGCCTTGACCGGTTTGCCTATGTTCTGGCCTGTCCCTACCGCCATGCTCAGCGCCAGCGCGGCGGCGGGCGGCCTGGCCTTGATCAACTCCATGGGCCAGTTGGCGGGTTTCATCAGCCCGTACTGGGTAGGCCTGGTAAAAGACAGCACCGGTTCCACCGACCTTGCCCTGTACCTGCTCGCGGCGGTGATCGCGGCAGGTAGCGTGTTGGCGCTGCGGATGACACGAGCGTTGCGCCCCTGACCGCCTGGGTTACGGGCTGCACCCAGGCGCAAGAAGGGCTCGGTAACCCTAGGCAGGTCGGCCTCGCCGATGCCAGGGCCACGGTCTGCCACGCTGACACGCCACATCGTGCCGTGGCGGGTCAGGCTCACTTCGGCATGGCCGGCGTAACGGATGGCGTTTTCGATCAGGTTATGCAGGCAGCGGCTACGCCAGGGTAGTGGGGTCAGCGGCGCACGCTTCAAGCACTAGGTTTGATACGCGCCATGCAGAGGGCATCGGTAAATACACCGTCGCGTATGGCGTAGTCGCGCAACCGCCCTTCGGCCTCGAAACCGAACTTACGGTACAGGCCTTGGGCGTGTTCGTTGTCGGCGTATACGGTCAGTTCTACCCGGCGCAGGTTCATCCAGTTGTCCGCGATATCCAAAGCATGGGCCATCAACCGAGCGCCTATGCCTTTGCCTTGCCAGGCCGGCGCTACCCCCAGGTATACCGTGCCCACATGGCTTTGCCGGACGCGCGAATGTTGGTCCAGCCCAATATGGCCCACCACCTGGCCTTGGCCCATGGCCACAAGCTGAATCTGCCGCTCGCTGCCCGCCGCCAACCGCTTGCGCCACACCTCCACGGGTTGCCAAGGTAGTTGCAGCACCTGCCGGCAAACGGCCGGGGCGTTATACAGGTCGGCTACCCCTTCCACATGCCAATCGGAAAAACGCTCGACCTTAACGTCCATGCTCGAAGTCATCGCCTGGGTTTGGTAGCTGGATTCAACACAAGGCTGAGGTTGGTCGCGGCCAAGGCCGGCTGCTACGGTGCCTGCCTGTGCCCTGTAGCAGCCGAGCTTGCTCGCGACCGCCATACGACCGTGTTGGGCCTTTGAACGCTGAGTGGCCAGTATAGGGTAGTAGGAAGTTAAACGGCTATCCGGTGCGAGTATGTGCCGGGTTCAGTAGCAAGAGGCTTAAGGGCATTCAATAATGTCGAGTGCCTTGAACGATGCACGATACTCTAAGCCTCGCTGGACAAGCCTTAACGTATTCAACAAGGACCGTACATGCGTATCCGCTTTCTGCCCTCCTTTACATTGCTGATCGGCGCGCTGGGTTGTGCCCAGGCCCAGGCCAGTGGCGATGACACCTGTTACCCCGCCTGGTCGCCGCTCAAGCGTTCGCTGGATGTGTGCAACAACTTCGCCTTCCTGAGCCCGGGCAACGATAGCCGGGTAAACCTGCGCCTGCTGCTGGCGGACCGGGGCATAGCAGCCTTGGCACCCAATACAGTAAGCGCCCAAGACGTCTCGGCCGGGTATGGGCCGGTGCCATTCGAGGTGGCCAGGCTCAAGGGGGAGGGCGAAGAGGGGCCCAGTGATAACAGCGCCACCGCCCAGCTCAATGCCCGCCTGCAGTCGCTAGGCCTGAGCCGGAGCAACCTGGACACCGCAGGAGAGGCCTTTGTGCAAGGGGAGGGCAGCCGCTGCCGGAGCAATACCGATACCAGCGCAGATGCCTTTATCGCGCAACTACTGGCTACGCCCGAACTGACCGGCAGCGAGCGCCAAGGCCTGGCCCAGGCCCGTATGGCGTTACTGGCAGCCTGTGATTGGGCGCCGGAGCAATTGGCCGGCGTGCTGCCTGAAGGCTTGCAGACTATTCAAGGCAAAGCCTTCGCTACTTACCTGCGCGCGGTCGGGGATTTTTACAGCGGCCGCTTCGATGAGGCGCAGGCCGGGTTCCTGGCCTTAGGTAGCGCGCCACAGCCCTGGCTGAAGGAGGTTGGCACCTACATGCTGGCGCGCACCCGCCTCAACGCCGCGCAAAAGGATGCCTTCGATGAATACGGCGACCTTAAACCCACGCAGAACCCTGCGGCCTATGCCGGCGTGGCCCAGGCCCTGATCGATTACCTGCAAACCTACCCTAACGGCCAGTACGCCGCCTCGGCCAAAGGGCTGATGCGGCGCGTGCACTGGCTGGCCGGTGAGCAGGACCAACTGGCGGCGGACTATGCCTGGCAGTTGGAACACGCCAGTGACACGCAGCGCGGCGTACCGGTAGAGGCGTTGATTCAGGAGGTGGACAACAAATTGCTAAGTACCCCCGGAGCTACCTGGCCTACCGCCCTGCTCACAGCCGTGAGCGACCTGATGGCCATGCGTTCGGAGGGGCCACTGACGTTGACCCAGGCGCAGCTCAGTGCTCAGCAGAAGGTATTCGAGCAACAACCGGCGCTGTACGAGTACCTGCAGGCGGCCTATGGGTTTTATGTGAACAGCGACCCTGCCGCGGCCTTGGCACGGCTGCCTGGCGAAGTACCGGCCAGCCTGGACTACCTGGCGTTCAGCCAGCAAAGCCTGCGCGGTTTTGCTCTTCAAGCCCAGGGCGATTTTGCCGTCGCTCAAGCCTTGTGGCTGAGGTTATTGCCGTTGGCCCGCCAGCCTTTGCAGCAGGAGCAGCTCCAACTCAACCTGGCCATGAACTATGAGCGCGCGGGCGAGCTGGCAACAGTTTTTAGCGCGGACTCCCCTATTACAGCCGAGCAAGTGCGATTGATTTTACTGGGTAAGGTGGCCAGCGCCTCACTGTTGCGCCAGCAGGGCGCACAGGGCATCAGCGACCAAGAAAAAGCCACGGCATACTTCGCGCTGCTCTACAAAGCGCTCACCCGTGGCCAGTACGCCACCTTCGCCGACGACCTCAACGCGTTACCCACTGCCCTGGCGCAGGTAAAGCTCGACAGCAGCCTGGGCTACGTCTATGGCCCTGGGCAAAGCCTGCAACTGTTTCAGTGGTCTGGGGAACAGGCAGCGTCGGGCTACAGTTGCCCGAGCATTGGTGAAACCGCAGCCCTGTTGCAGGCTGATGCACAGTCCCCAAAAGGCCTGAATTGCCTGGGCGAATTTATTCTGCGTAACGGCTTGGACGGCATGCCGCTGGACCAACGCCCCAGCGCCGATCAACTGGGCGGCACAGAGCCTGCGTTCAAGGGCGCGGTATTTTCTCGCCTGGAGGGCTATCAGCAGGTCATTGGCAACCCTAAGGCTGAGCGTGACGATAAAGCCTACGCACTGTTCCGCGCGATCAACTGCTATGGGCCTTCCGGGTACAACAGCTGTGGCGGCGAGGATGTCGCTCCGGCGGTGCGCAAGGGCTGGTTCAAGCAGCTTAAGGGCACCTATGCCAACACCCCTTGGGCGAAGGCCCTGCAGTATTACTGGTGATCGGCAGAGCCTCATGGGCCTGGCTACTGTGCGGGCTTTTTGGGCTGTGCGCCGGCCCCGCCCTGGCTGCTGTAAAGGCTGAGGATTACAACGCCTTCTGGCTGTGGAGCGGCGTGCGCTCCCAGCCCGTGCTCCATGCGGCAAAAACCCTCTATGTGTTGCAAGGCCAGGTCAGCGCGCCGCGTAACGACGCCCAAGAGGCCAATCTGATTGCCCAGGGCATGAGTGTTGGGCGGCTGCCCCAGCCCGAGGTATGGATCGTGTACCGCGCCCACACCCTGTGCTGGCCCGAGCCGGTGTACCAACAGCTGTTAGGCCAGGTACGGCGCTGGCAGGCGGCGGGCAACGCAATCGTGGGCGTTCAACTCGACTTCGATGCCCGCACCCGTTACCTGCACGAGTATGTGGCCTTTTTGCAAAACTTTCGGCAGCGCCTGCCCGCCCAGTACAAGCTCAGCATCACGGGCCTGATGGACTGGGGCAGCCATGCAGACCCTCACACCTTGGCCGAACTCAAAGGCCTGGTGGACGAAGTAGTGGTGCAAACCTACCAGGGCCGTCACAGCATCGCGGGCTACGGCGCTTACCTGCCACGGCTGGGGCGTATGGCGCTGCCGTTCAAGATTGGCGTGATCCAGGGCGGCGAATGGCACCGGCCTTCCCCCTTGGAAGCCAGCCCCTGGTTTCGCGGCTATGTGGTGTTTTTGCAGAACAACCGCTAGTCGGTGCTGGTGACAGAAGGTTGTGTCTTTATATATGAAACATATAATCAAGCTATATGAATCGTATATGGATAAACCTATGGGCATCGTAAGCCTGGACGACGAACTTCACGATCAACTACGAAAGGCCACTAAAGTCTCCTGCCGCTCCATCAATGCCCAGGCTGCGTTCTGGATCAAGCTCGGCATGTTGTGCGAAACCAACCCCTCGCTGAGTTTCAACGAGATCATGCAGCGTGAACTCAGCAAGGCAGGGGTCAGCGCGCAGCCCTTGGCGGCGAACTGGTCATGATCAAACAACCTCAGGAATTGGCCTTGATGGCCGAGGCCGGTCGGCTATTGGCGCAGGTGTTCGAACTGCTGGATCGCACCCGCCTGATCGGCATGACCACGCTGCAGGTCGACCAGTTGGTCGAGCGTTATATCGTTGACGAACTCAACGCCCGCCCGGCCAGCAAAGGGCAATATGGGTATGGGTTTGTGCTCAATTGCTCAATCAACGAGGTGGTGTGCCACGGCGTGCCGTCAAGCACGCGGGTGCTTCAGGAAGGCGATATCGTCAACCTGGATATCACGCTGGAGAAGGATGGCTATATTGCCGACTCCAGCAAAACCTACCTGCTAGGAACGGTCAGCCCCGCCGCTGAACAGCTCGTACGGGTTACCTACGAAGCCTTATGGGAAGGCATCCGCACCGTTCGCCCTGGTGCCCGGCTTGGCGATATCGGCGCCGCCATCCAGCGGCATGCCAAGCACCACGGGTATTCGGTAGTGCGCGAGTACTGCGGCCACGGCATTGGCCGAGAGATGCACGAAGCCCCCCAGGTGCTTCACTACGGCAAAGCCGGCACCGGCCTGGTATTGCGCGAGGGCATGGTGTTCACCATCGAGCCGATGATCAACCAGGGCGAGCGCCACGTAAAAACCAGGGCTGACGGCTGGACGGTGGTCACCGAAGACGGTTCGCTCTCCGCGCAGTTCGAACACACCATCGCCGTTACAGCTGATGGGTATGCTGTGCTTACCCTACGGCCGGATGAACAGCCGCAGCTACATAAGGCGCTTATAGGCTTGACCCCGTAGGTACGGTCTTGGCCTCATCGCGAGATGGGTGAACTGCGCCGTATCTTCGCGAGCTGCGCTCGCTCCTACAATCGACAGACTCACCGTAGATGCCGTCTTGGCTCTCAACTCGCAAGTGGTGCCATACCTCTCGTAGCAGCAGGCCTTGGTGCAGTCGGGTCGCTGGCAAGCCAGGCTGCTACACGGATCCCAACCGCAGCCGGGCCACGCTAGCTTGGCGTCACGCGAGTACAAAAGCGGGCGGCCCCGTCCGTGGATCGGCAATTGGAAGCCGCCCTAAGGGCACTGGATAACGGTTTAACTTGGTCGGTAAAAACCAGGCACGCATACACCGGCGCAATAATGACAGGCCCTACACCTGTACTGCCGGGGCACCCCACATCAATCATTACGCACTCTTTACGCCTGAAGCCGCTCTACTACGCCGTTTTTAGGCTGATCTCGATAAAATGGCCACTCGTTTTTCAACATTTGGGTGCGCTATGAAACTTCCACTTGTCAGTACGTTGTCTTCGGTGGCTTTTACTCGCCCGGCCTTTGCCGAGCCCACCGGTGAGCACCCTAAGGTCGCAGATCAAACCCGCTCGGCTGGGTGGCATCGGCGTGAACAGCAAGGGCAGCAGAATCATGATTTACGCAGGGCGTTGGCCAAGGAAGCGCCCGACGCACAGCAAATAGCCGAGTTGCTCGCCGCGGGTGCCGACCCGGCTGCGGCATCCTTGAAACGCGGTGATACGGCGGCCCATGCATTGGCCCGGTCACCCAGCGTATCTAGCGAACAGGCAACTGCCATATTGGCGCAGTTGGTGGCTCATGGCATGAAGGATTTGCGTGCCAGCAACGCCCAAGGGAACACGCCCCTGCATGTGGCCCTCGACAGCCAAAGTGAAGTCGCCATGGCGCTTTTGGCCCAAGGGGGGTATTCCAACAAGCGCAACCTGCATGGCCAGGCCGTGAGCGACCTCGCCCAGGCTAAGTTGGCGGATGCACGTACTACCGCGCTGTTTAGCTACAAGGCGGCGCAGCTTAAAGAGGCTAACCCTGCTCAACCGGTACTACAAGCCTACCAGTTGGCCAAGCGCCTGGATGAGGCTGTGAAGCAGGCGGGGGTCAAAGACAGTACACGGCCCAGGGTACATTTTGCCCAAACGCCATCGTTAGGCGCGGCTGCCCGGGTGGTGGAACTGGAACGGCAGTTGGCCCGGGCGCAGCGGTTGATCGAAACGCAAAATGCCAAAATCGCCGAGCTGCAGCCCTATGCCCCAGGCCCCTCGCGTTGAGTTACAGCACCATTTCTTTGATCAACTCATCAAGCTTGGCCAATTCGAACGGCTTGCGCAGCATCATCGCGCCTGAGATGGCGTCCAGCGCCAGCGTATCGGAGTAGCCGCTGATAAAAATAATAGGCAGCGCAGGCACTATCAACCGGGCTTGGCGCGCCAGCTCCGCGCCATTCATCTCAGGCATCAGAAAGTCAACGATGGCCGCCGCACAAGGGGTGTTATGGAGCAAGCTCAAGGCCTTGCTGCCACGGTCCACCTCCAGCACCTCGTAACCTCTGGCGCGCAGGCCGTCCACTAATACGCTACGCACTGCATCGTCATCATCCACCACCAGCAGCGGGTGGGTGGGCCGTGCCATGGGCCCTTCGACCGGCTTGAGTTCTGGCAGAGTATGTACTTGCCGTGGCGCGGTTCCCGCAGGCAGTAACAGTTCGAAGGTCGAGCCCTGGCCTTGCTCGCTGGTGATCTTCAAGTCGCCACCACACTGGCGGCACAACCCATACACTTGGGCTAGCCCCAGGCCGGTACCACGGCTGGATTCCTTGGTTGTGAAGAAGGGTTCACAAGCTTTGGCCAACACCTCGGGAGCCATACCGGTGCCGGTGTCCGAAACCTTGATCGAAACCATCGGGCCTTTTTCCGATGCTGCCGCCGGGGCGCAGACCACAGTAAACCAGCCTCCTTCCGGCATGGCATCCCGGGCATTGAGGGCCAGGTTCAGAATGGCCATCTCCAGTTGCAACGGGTCGGTGCTTGCCAATAGCCCTGCTGGCGGCGGCCGCATCTCGATATTGATATGCGGCCCCAGGGCGTTACCCACCAGCTCAACCGCGGCGGACATGGTTTCTGAGAGGTCTACGTTGGAGATGTTCAACCGCTGGGTACGGGAGAACGCCAGCAACTGGCCAGTGAGGCGAATGCCTTTGTTGGTGGAGAGGCTAGCCCGGTCTACGTATTTGAGCGCCTTGGCATTGCCCTCAAGGTGGCGTTGCAACAGTTCCAGGTTTCCTGAAATGCCCATCAGCAGGTTATTGAAGTCATGGGCGATGCCCCCGGTGAGCTGCCCCACGGCCTCTAGCCGCTGGGCCCGATTCATGGCTTGTTCAGCAGCGATGCGTTGGGCGGATTCAAGCTCAAGCTCCGCCCGTTTTGCCTCTAGCTCCAGTTCAAGCCGCTGGCGGATCATGTTTTCCAGGCGGTGCTGCTCATGCCGCTGTCGATCTAGCCGCGCCGTAACCCGGCCCTCTCGAACCACCAATATCACCAAGGGCAGAAATACTGCGGCCACTACCAAGGCTAGTGCCGCGGGTGGGCCGATCAGGCTACGATCGACCGCCAACAACAACAGCCAGCCTATAAAGGGCAGCAAACCGGTGAGCAGCAGTTGGCGTCGCGTCAAGGCGCCCGCGCGATTGCTCATGGTCACGACGCTCAGCCAGCCGTGCTCGGCCTGGCGCAGCATCATCGAAAGGGCCAGGCAGATCAGCGCTAAGGCGGTATGGAGCGCCATGGTGTTGAAAACAGAGACGGTGTAATGGTCACGTACGCCATACGCATAGCCCAACAGGCCGATACCCGCGATGCATAACCCTATCAGCGCCAGTACATCACAGGCCTTATGGCGGTTTAGAAGGTGGGCGATACGTGCCAATGCCAGCAATGCCAGGCAGGTGGCCGTGGCAGGGGACATGCGCCCAGGCGGCACGGAAGAGCCAGGCTTCAGCCCCGCGGCAACGCTTACGCTCAATACGTCACCTCCGGCAGCGAAGTGCGCGGTTAATACCGCCGCCGCTATGCCACCGCAGAGCAAGGTCAGCGCCCATGCCATGCGCATATAACGCGAGGTCAGCGTTGAAAGCGCAAGGGCCAACAGCGCAATGGCGGTGAGAAAGGACATGCCCATCAGGCCTGGAAACAGCCGTTCGAGGAATTGCATGCCGAAAGCGTACTCACTCAAGGCAACTACACTCACGGCGATGGCCAGCCAGGACAACAGCGTGGCGAACCCTTTGGTCAATTCCTCGGGGTTCATCTGGTGCAACCAACCTGTGGCTACCACAGTGCGAGCATTATGTTCTCTGGGTTCGGGCATAGGCTCGGGCCTGGGCATTAAAGGCATACATGCCCGCGAGGCCGCCGGCAGTAAAAACGATTCACGCACCCCAGCAGGGTGAGCTGCCGGAGGCCACTGAATCTACCGCACTTTGAAACAATAAGCTGACTATTGGTTCAACCGCTCAAGTACGGTAGGCGTGCCAGCGGTATCAACGCAGCAGGCGAAAGGTCTCACGCACATGCCTGGTGAGCGTTGCCGGGCTTTCCATGGCGGCGAAATGGCCGCTGTGCTCGGCTTCGGCAAAAAATCGCGTCCTGGAACAGCGCATACACCCATGCCGCCAGGCCGGCGGGGGAGTCCGCGAGGGCAAAGCCTGCCGATTGGGGCCGGGCGCTCTGCGTCTTCATATAACCGGAAACCTCTCGCTCGTAGCGTTGAGCATTAACCAATATGCGCTGCTCGATACGGTCGGTCACAGGTTGATTCCTTGCACATGGGTACGGGCCAGTGTGTCGCGCACGGATGCCCATTCACGTTGGCCATAGCGGTCGTTATCCAGGTTGAGCAGCTTGCCGCGGCCACTCATCATGTCTCGCAAATATTGCATGCCCTGCCAGGCAGGGAAGGGCTTGTCACTGGCAGGCGTGAGCGCGCGCACCACGCCGATAAGGCTAGACAGCGCGCCGATATTCCCAGGGCGCAGCGTGCGGTAGGGCTGCCCGGTTAGCTCGGTGAGGGTGCTGGCGATCTGCGCCGGCGACACGCTATTACCGGCAATACGCAGAAAGCGCGGCGTGTAAGGGTCACGCGCGGCATCGGCGGTAAAGGCTGCTACGTCGTTCTTGGCGGTAAAATCCAACAGCTGTTGTGCATCACCGAAGTGCAGGACTCGGCGCCCGGGCAGCACAATAGGCGCGTCGCCTTCCAACAGTTCCAGGAACCCGCCATTGAGGATGGACGTCACGTTGATGTCCGCCGCATCAAGCTGGGTGGCAAAACGCCGGCGCAGGTCCATGTTGCGATTGTCGCCAGGGCGGGTGCGGGTGTAGTCCAGTGAGTAATCCGAAGGAATGAACCTGGGTACCCCAGCGGCCACCGCGGCCGCCAACAGCCTGCCCTGCTGCTCGATGATCACCTCTTCCAAACCGTTGAGGGTAGACACCACGCAACCGGCGCCAGCCACGGCGCGGCGTAGGCCCTGAGCATCCTCCAAGGAGACTGTTATGACCGTAGTGCTGGCGCTGCGCAGGCCGACTAGCCTTTTCGGGTCGGTGCCTGGCCGAACCAGCGCTACCACTCGGGCACCGCGCTCTGCCAGCGCTCGTACTAGGCGGTGGCCCAAATCCCCTGTAGCGCCAGCAACCACAATGGGTAAAGCGGTGGTCTGGTCCATGAAGCATCCTCTTCACTGGTAGGCTGATCGGCGGCAAACCTTGCCTGCGTTGACTGGTAAGACACTGTTAGCTGTGCACCGTGCCGGCTTCGTTTATACCTGCCAGGTCAACGCGGAGGCCGAAGCGCCTTACAGCGCTGCGTCTGAACTGTGGCGCCCTGGCGAGGCCTTAGTGTGATGACCCACTGAGGAGATTTACATGAGCACTGATTCGAACAACCACGAAGAGACTGATCGCTTCCAGGGTGAAGTCGCCGCGCAGCTGGGCATTACCCCGGAAGAGCTTAAAACCTGGATGATCAACGACATTGAGCGGGTGACCGAGGGCGGTAAAGACGTAGGCCATATGGTGGTGTTTCGCGAATCCACTCCAGATGAGGTGCTGGACAAACTCCAGAACAAGCAAAGCAAGTTCACCGCCATGACTGGCGTGATCCCTCACGAGTAAGGCGGGTGGGGCCTGCACGCGGCCAGTGGGCCCCTTAGCTAGCGAGCCAACCTAAGCTAGCATTAAATCTCTAGACGACTGGTCTAATCGCTGTTAAGGTAGCCGCATGAAAACACCTGCCACCCAATCCGATGTGCGCGAAAGCATACTTGCCCATGGCCAGCGGATCATGGCTGGGAAGGGGTTTTCCGCCGTGGGTATCAATGAAATCCTCACTGCGGCCAGTGTGCCTAAAGGCTCGTTCTACCATTATTTCGGTTCGAAGGACGCCTTCGGCGAAGCATTGTTAGAGGCCTATTTCGAGGATTACCTCGCGGAAATAGACGCTATCCTACAGGCCCCAGGGTTGGGCATGGCCGAGCGGGTGCTTAAGTATTTCGAGAACTGGCAGGTTAATCAGTCATTCCTGGAGTGCCAGGGCAAATGCCTGGTGGTGAAGCTGGCGGCAGAAGTCGCCGACCTGTCCGAAGCCATGCGCCTGTCGCTCAAGCGTGGTACCTCTGCCGTCAGCGACCGCCTGGGCCAGGCCATCGAGCGCGGTATGGCGGAGGGGGCTCTGCACTTGCCTGGGGAGCCCTATGCCGCTGCCCAGAGCTTGTATCAACTGTGGCTAGGGGCCAGCGTTATGGTAAAGGTTCACCGTAGTACTGTGCCTTTCGACACTGCCATGGCCATGACCCGACAGCTGTTGGGCCTGCCAACGTTATAAGCGCTACCCACGAGCACCTGACAGCAGGTGCTTTTTAAGGATCACGCTATAGACGACCGGTCTAATCAAGAGATCGGCACCAGTTAGCACCGACCACCTTACCGTTTTGCACACAGGACACTGTTCATGAACCACTCCCCACTCTTTACCCCCGTTACCCTGGGGCATCACACCCTTAAAAACCGCATCGTACTGCCACCGCTAACCCGTCAGCGCAGCCGCCAGCCGGGCGACGTGCCAACCGACCTGATGGCCCTTTACTATCGGCAGCGTGCAAGCGCTGGTTTCATGGTCAGTGAAGGCACCCAGATCGAACCTCGCGGCCAGGGTTATGCCTGGACGCCTGGCATCTACAGTGCCGAGCAAACCGAAGGCTGGCGCCACGTGACCCAAGCCGTACACGCCGAGGGTGGCGTGATCTTCGCGCAACTTTGGCATGTGGGCCGGGTTTCCCATACCGCCTTGCAGCCCGATGGCAAGGAGCCGGTGGCGCCTTCGGCGATACAAGCGCTGAATGTCAAAGCCTTTATCGAAACCAGCCCGGGGGCTGGTACGCTGGTAGAGCCTTCGCCACCCCGCGCCCTGACGCCTGATGATATCCGTGAACTGGTATGGCAATACGCTCAGGCAGCGCGTAATGCCATCGCCGCCGGCTTCGACGGTGTGGAAATTCATGCCGCCAACGGTTACTTGGTCAACCAGTTCATTTCGGCCCAGGCCAACCAGCGCACGGATGAATACGGGGGCTCGCTACAGAACCGGCTGCGCTTCTTGCGCGAAGTGGTTCAAGCCGTCACCGAAGCGGTAGGCGCCAAGCGCGTAGGTGTTCGGTTCAGCCCACTGTTCAGCAGCACCGACCAAGACCGCGTATACATCGGTTTCGTCGAGGACGACACTCATCACACTTACCTCGAAGCGATCAAGGTGTTGGAGGAGGCGGGTATCGCTTACCTGTCCATCGCCGAAGCAGACTGGGATAACGCCCCCGACCTGCCCTTGAGCTTCCGCCAGGACGTACGCAGCACCTTCAGCGGCCGGATCATCTACGCCGGGCGCTACACCGCCGAACGTGGCGAGCGCCTGTTGGAAGCGGGCCTGGCTGACCTGATCGCCTTCGGCCGCCCCTTTATCGCCAACCCTGACCTGCCTGCGCGCATCGCCAATGGCTGGCCACTCAATGACACCGACCCTACCACCATGTACGGCGGCACCGAGCAGGGCTACACGGACTACCCGGTGTACACGCCCGCCACGTCTACTGAACTGGAGAAAACCTCATGAGTACAGGTATCGAGAATAAAGTTGTATTGATCACTGGCGGCAGCACTGGCCTGGGTGCTGAAACCGCCCGCCTGCTGGCGGCCCGTGGCGCCAAGGTGGCCATCGCCGCCCGCCGCAAGAGCAAGCTTGATGACGTGGTTAGCCAGATTGAGCAAGACGGCGGCCAGGCCCGCGCCTATACCCTGGATGTGACCGACAAGCACCAGGTCGAAACCGTGGTAGCGGCCGTGGTCGCGGATTTTGGCCAGATCGACGTGCTGATCAACAACGCCGGGATCATGCCCATTCGGCCCATGGCCGAGGTCAATACCGATGAGTGGGACGCCATGATCGACGTTAACCTCAAGGGCACGCTCTATGGCATCGCGGCCGTACTGCCACGCTTCACCGCGCAGAACCACGGCCATATCATTAACCTGAGTTCCGTAGCGGGCATCAAGGTGTTCGCGCCCGGTGGCACTGTTTATTCAGGTACCAAGTTCGCCGTGCGGGCCATTTCCGAAGGCCTGCGGCAGGAAGTGGGCGAGCACATCCGCGTGACGTCCATCGAGCCCGGTGCCGTGGACAGCGATCTTAAACACAGCACCTCCGGTACCGCCAAAGAGACGGTACTGGACTTCTACAAGAGCGCCATTCCCGCCGCCTCCGTGGCACGGGCCATCGCCTTCGCCATTGAGCAACCGGCGGATGTCGATATCAACGAAATCGTGCTGCGGCCTACTCGACAGGCGTTTTAACCCAAGCACGGTGGCCTGTTCGGTTGCAGGCCATCCAGCTGTAGGAACGAGCAACGCTCGCGAATGCGTTGGTGCAGGCAGCTGTGATAGGGCTTTGAAAACCCATTCGCCAGCTAGCGCCAACGTTTAGTTAATCAATACCCCGTCATCTCCAGATAGCCCACACCCTTATGACTGCCTGCCAATGTAATAGGCCCTTCCCAATAGGGAATACGCAGGTTCATCCAGGCGTTGGGGTTCAGGGCCGCGGCGGTGATTTCTACGCCCTTGCTGGGGATTTTCACTGACCACTGGGTAGGCATGTCATGGCCCTGCACAGTGGTGGTAGCCGTGGGCGCCAGGGTGATATCTCCTGTTGCCAGGGCCTGGGTGCTGCCGTCGGCGTTGATCCAGGTGCCTGTTAGATAAGGCGCGCCTTGCTTTTGCCGCATGCGGTACAGCATCACCTGGGCGCCGCTGTCCAGGTGAATAGAGAACCAGTCCCAGCCGGTTTGGTTGGCCGTAAGCGGCTGGCTGCTCCACTCCCGATCCAGCCAGGCAGCCCCTGTCACCGCATAGGTTTTGCCTTCCAGCGTCACGCTCCCTTTGGCCTCGAAAAACGGCTGGCTGTAGTAGTACGAGGCCTGGCCTTCTTCGGATTTTTGGCTAAAGCCCCCGGTGCCCTGTAATACCAGCGGGCGGCTGGAGGTGAGGTGTAACTGATAGCTGAACGTGGGGTCTGCCGCGTGCAGCTGCATGTCGGCCAGGGGGTTGGCGGGGCCTGGCGCACTGCGCAGGCTCCAGTCGTCGATCCAGGCGGCAAAGGGGCCAAGCGTGACACCGGCTTGCTCGATGCCACCACGGGCGTAGCGTTCAGCGGCATAGTGCCGGTCGGCGGCGGTAACCGCGGCATGGCCCATCCACAGGTTACGGTTGTTCCAGCCTTGGTCGCTGCCCGTGAAGCCAGCGGCGCGGGGCAGGGCGTTGCGGAACAGCGTCCACTGCACGCCAAAGCGCTGGCCCTTGTCATCCACCAGGTTGGCGGTGATGTACCACCACTCAATGCGATAGCCAGCGTGGGGGCCGTGGTCTTGGGGGAACTCAAACACCTTGCCTGGGGTTACCTGGGCATACTGGCTGGCGTCATCGGCCAGGCCGGCGAAGCCCTTGCCTGTGTCGGGTGGGTTGTCGCAGCCAGCGACGCCCAGCATAAGGGCCAACAGCGCAAATTTAATCTTCATTGGCAAAGGTCCTGAGCAGGTCGGCGGGCTGGGTGCGGAACAGCCGGTACAGCGGCCAGGCCGAAGCCAGCAGCGTCGCCAACAGCGCCAAGGCCATCAGCTGAAGCAACTGCAATGGAAATACCGCCAGCGGCAAGCGCCAGCCGAAAGCCTGAACGTTGATTACCGCGTCCAGGCACCAGGCCAGCAACAGCCCCAGCGGCAGCGCCAGGATCAGCGTCAATACCGCCAGCAGCCAGGTTTGTGCCAGGTTCAGCAACATCAATTGCCTGCGCGTAACACCAAGCGCCCATAGCGGCGCGAGCTGGCCGAGGCGGCTCTGGCTCTGGGTCAGCAAGCTGATAAACAACGCCACCCCGGCCACGCCCAGGGTCAGGCTGTTAAGCGCGGCGGTGGCGGCGAAGGTACGTTCGAACACCTGAGTCGACCAGCCTTTGAGCTGGGTCTGGTCGATGATATGGCTGTCCTCCAGGGCGAAGCGTTCACGCAGCTCGCTCACCAATGCGGGCACTGCTTTAGGCGCAACGCGCAGGTTGAAGCGATTAGGCACCTGCTGTGGCCAATGCGCCAAAAAGTGCTGGGCATTGACCAAGATATGCCCCTTAGGGTTGCCGTAGTCCGCATAAATGCCCACCACCTGCACTGCCCAGGGGCCGCTTGGGGTAGGTACTTGGACTTCATCGCCTACTTTCACCTTGAGGCGACGGGCAAGCTGCTCGCTAAGCATCATGGCCTGATCGTTGGCCAGCCGTTGCCACGGGTCCGAAGGGGCCGCCTCTAGCAGTGGCCAATGCTCGCGGTAGTTCGGGTGGTCGATCACGCCATAGAGTTCGGCTGGCCAGCCTTGCAGTTGTACGGATACTTCCCAGTTGGGCAGCACTGCTGTGATCGCCGGTTGCTCGCTTAGCCAGTGTTGCAAGGGCACGGCTTGCTCTGGGTTGGCAGGGTTCACATACAGCTCCGCGGTAAGGCGTTGCTCCAGCCAGTGGGTGAAGGTTTGCCGAAACCCTGAGGTCATGCTGCCCGCCCCTATATTGGCGGCCATGGCCAGTAACAGCGCCATCAGCGCCAGGCTAAGCGCGGGCAATTGTTGCCGACAGTCTGCAAGAAACCATTGGCCCAACACGGAGCGGCGGCGCCCCAGCAAGCCGTTAAGCAGCCCATTGAGCAGCACGGGCAAGCCCAACGCAGCACCCAGCAGCAGGCCAGCCATCAATACAAAGCCCATGGTCAGGCTGTTGCCCCAGAGCGCGGCGGCTACTGCGATGACGATAAACATCAGCGCTACCAAGCCCTGGCGGCGCAGCCAGCGGGCGTGGGCCTCATGCCAGGCCTGTGCATTGCCCAGGGCCAACAGCGGCAGGCGAGCGGCCCGCAGTAAACTGTTGCCACCGGCCAATAGCGCCCCGAGCAAGCTCACACCCAAGCCGCTTAGCCACCACAGCGGGCTGAGGGTAAGCTGCCCGGCGACCTCCGCCCCGTATAAACCGCGAAGGCTCGCGGCCACGTCCGGCAGCAACGCGCTGGCCAGCCAGTAACCGCTAATGACCCCAGCGATCCCGCCCAGCAGTGCCAACGCGCCCAGCTCCACCGCCAGGCAAAGGATCAGCACCCGCGCACTCACGCCACACGCGCGCAGATTGCGCAACAGGCCGCGGCGTTGCTCCAGGGCCAGGCCAATCGCCGCATGGACGATAAACAAGCCCACCACGAAGGACAGAAACCCTAAGGCGTCCAGGTTGAGGTGGAAGCTTTCGGTCAGTTTGCCAAGGTCGTTGTCCTCGCCGGTTTTCTTCATTACCAACTGATGGGCCAAAGCCTCGGGTAGCGCAGGCGCGTTCTCCGCGAAGGCCTTAGGCAGCAACAGGTGGGATACCTGGCCCGGCATATTCAACAGCTGCTGGGCAAAGCCGATATCGACCAGCACCAAGCCGGGTGCCATGTCCGCCTTTGCCTGCAACGGTGGCAACGCTTGACCTGTTTCACTCAGGGGCTGGTCGCCCTCGTGCAAGCCCAAGGCCTGCAGGGTCTGCGGTGCGATCCAGGCGCGGCCTGGGGGGGTGAAGAATTCGACAATGCCCTCAGTATCCAAGGCGTGCCCGGCCAAGGCCGTGCCATTGGGCAAGGACACCGGTTCGATGCCCATCACCTGCAAACGCTGACCAGGCTGGTTTTTAAGGACCAAGCGCCCACGCACCACTGGCGACACCGGCCAGCCCGCACGCCGCAAGTCAATGAACAGCGTCTGAGAAAACGCACCTCCCGAGACCGAGGCCAGGCTGGTTTGCGGTTCGCCGCCAATCAATTGGCTGGCCTTGGCATAGCTATCCCGCGCTTGGCTATTAAGGGCTTGTACCCCCGTAAGCAAGCTGGTGGCCAACCATAGCCCGGTGAGCACGCTGAAAAACTGCACGGGGTGCCGCCGCCAGTGGCTGATCAACGCCCGCAGCGCCCAGTAGAAAACGGCCATCAGCGCACATCACCCGTGGCGAGCTGGCCTCGATACAGTACCACCTGCCGAGACAGCCGCTCGGCCACCCGTGGGCTGTGGGTGACCATCAGCAAACTGGTGGGGCTGTCCGCCAGTAGGTCGAGCAGCAGTTGCAGCACGTCGTCACTGGTGGCCTCGTCCAGGTTGCCGGTAGGTTCATCGGCCAGCAACAGGGCAGGGCGCGAAGCCAGGGCTCTACCAATGGCCACCCGCTGCTGCTGCCCGCCAGAGAGTTGCTCAGGGTAGCGCTTGAGCAGGCCGGCCAAACCTAGCCGCTCCACCAGTTGGGCTTGCCATTCGGGGCTCAGGCGGCCTGCGAGGCGGGCTTGAAACGCCAGGTTGTCCTCAACGGTTAAGCTGCCGATCAGGTTGAACTGCTGGAACACCAAACCGACTTGTGTACGCCGCCAGTTGGCCAGTTGGCGTTCGTTCATGCGGTCCAGGCGCTGGCCTGCAACCTCGATGCTGCCGCTGTCTACGTGGTCCAGGCCAGCCACCAAATGCAGCAAGGTGCTTTTGCCACTGCCTGATTCCCCCATCAAGGCCAGGCTTTCGCCCTGGGCCATCTGCAAGTCCGCCCCTCGCAATACAGCCAGCGAGCCTTGGGCCGTGGGGTAGCTTTTGAACACAGCTTGAACGTGCAGCATCGATACTCCGCCTGATAAGGGGTCGGGCCTGAAAAATGCCAGGCGGCTCCCTGGCTATGAGTATCAGCGCGCGCTCAAGTGCCCATGGATTTGGCGCCGTGCAGGGGTAAAGAACTGAACCGGTAGTCAAAGCTTGCGGGTCATCAACCAGTGGGTACGGCCCCACGCCTGGAACTGCTCTACCTCCTGCCATCCACGCTTGGCGTAGTAACGGTGTTTTTCCTGAGTATGCAGGTACAAAAGGGTGATACCGCTGGCCTTGGCGTGCTCACAAATGCCTTCAATCAGTTGCTCCGCCAGGCCCCGTTGCCTCGCCTGTGGCGCTACAAATACACAGGCCAGCCATGGGCCGAGGTCTGGCCGGGTTGGCAGGTCGTCGACCGCCAACGCCGAGCTCCCCAGCAATTGGCCGTTTTCAAGGGCGATCAGGCATTGCCATTGGCCATCGGTTTGGCCGTCCGCGAATACCCGCTGCCAGTCCGCCAGGGGCTGGTCCACGTATTCGTAGGCGAATTGCTCATGTATCCATTGTGCGAGGGTATCGCTGTAGTGCATATGGTCGCGTAGCCAAGCGAGCTGGAGCATCAGGCCGTCCTTTGGATGAAGGCCTTATTGATAGCACGGGTGCGGTACCCCTGCACTACGCGCTGGAAAAGCGGTACGGCCGCTGTATGCTGCCCTCATACGTGAAGAGGTGATTGCTTGAGTACATTGAAACAACTGGCGCTCTGGGCCACGGTGTTGCTGGTGGCCGCCTGTAGCCAGCAGCCCCAGGCCCCGGTACTGACGCCCGAGCAAGTGCGCGCTAACCTGGAGCGCCTTTTGCCACGCTCGGCCAGCAATCGGCAAGGCTGGGCCGCGGATATCCAGACCGCTTTCGAGGCGCAGGCACTTGAGCCCACCGCCGAGAACCTGTGTTCGGTGATTGCGATCATCGAGCAGGAGTCCAATTTCCAGGCAGACCCACCCGTGCCCGGCCTGGGCCGCATCGCCCGCCAGGAAATCAACAACCGCGCCGCGCGCATGCATGTGCCAGGGTTTTTAGTCAGCGCTGCGCTGAACATCACCTCGCCTACCGACAAAACCTACGCGCAGCGGATCGCCAGCGTGCGCTCAGAGCGTGAGCTGAGCGAAGTATTCGATGATTTCATCGGCATGGTGCCGCTGGGCCAACAGCTGTTTGGCCGGCTAAACCCGGTGCATACCGGTGGCCCCATGCAAGTGGCGGTGGCCTTCGCTGAACAGAACGCTCGCACGTACCCCTACCCACGGGAAGCAACGGTGCGCCAGGACGTATTCACCCGGCGCGGCGGCGTGTATTACGGCACCCTGCACTTATTGGGTTACCCCGCGCCCTATACCGCCTCGGTGTACCGTTTCGCGGACTTTAACGCCGGGCACTACGCCAGCCGCAACGCAGCCTTCCAGGCGGCCCTGAATCGGCTGGTCAAAGCCCGCCTGACCCTGGACGGGGACCTGATCAACTACGGCGGGTCCACCCCAGGGCAAACCGAACTGGCCGTGCGCTCATTGGGCTCACGTCTGGATATGAGCGACACCGACATTCACCGGGCGCTGGCCAAGGGCGACCAATTAGCCTTCGAAGACACCGGTCTTTATAAGCGGGTGTTTGACTTGGCAGACCAGGTCGCGGGCCAGCCCGTCCCACGCGCCATCTTGCCCGGCATTACCCTCGAAAGCCCGAAGATCACCCGCCACCTGACCACCGCCTGGTTTGCCAAACGGGTGGATGAACGTCGGGCGCGGTGCGTGGCGCGAGAGTGATCAAATGCATAGTCAGGCCCAAGGAACCCAACCGGCTCTACTGCCCACTTAAGAGACTCGATCCCTGAGCGAGCATGCCGTGAAAATCCAAGGCCAGGCCCCTAGCTATTCCGATGTCCAAGCCCTTCAAAAGCACGACATTGGAAAGAAGCTTCCAACTGCAACCTATGCCCGTGATGACTACGACTTATCACGGGAGACAAGGTTGTTTGAGCGCGTCAAGCGACTTGAGCAAACCTATAGCCCAGATGACATGGAGATGTCTAGGGTCGCTCCCGGCGCATTGGCCGAACAAGCCGGCATGCATCTAACTGCGCAGCGACGTTACAATGCCAACGTAGCTCTGGACCAGGTAGGTCTTCGGAACTTTACCCAGCGTCGTGGTGCGCAGCTCAATAGCATTCCTGGTGCTCAGGCAATCGCCGCACAGTATGGGCAGTCCTTTGCCGCAGACCAAACGGATGAAAAGCCTTTCTACCCGCGTCTGAATATCGCCAACGAAGCCGAGGTGACTTACCACCGCGGGTGGCCATGGGAAGGTCTCCAGGGGCGCCTGACGAACCTTTACATTCAAAAGCACGGCCCGCTTCCTAAAGACCATGACGTGGTGTTTGCTAACAGTGTTCGCGCGGTGGACTATTTCAAGGCTTTATTTCGAGCTATCCCCCTCTCTAATCAACCACCCCTACCACCGCCCCAAATGCTAGCTCCGGGAGCGTTTGCCGTTCCCTTTCACACTGATCATAGGGAGCAAGTAGAGGATTTGCAGACATTGATCGGGGCGCGCCCTTCATCGTATCAGGCCAAGCGGGTGTTATGCGGGCGTCTTCCGCCTGTCCAACCCTTCGAGAAGGTTGATAACTATCAAGCCTTAACGCCTTTGGTGCTTTCTCAGACAAATGCACCAAGCCACAGGCTACGCCTGGCGTCAACTAAAGAGGGCACAGGGGCATTGGCTCATGCCGCTGCTGACCTAGCAGACGGTGCGGTTGGGGTACTGGTAAACAGAAAGCTGCTGGCCCGACACCGCCAGGACCCTTTACTGCATCAAGGCATTATGGGCTTGCGTGAGCAGCTGGAGAACCTATGCACTCTGCATAACGATACGCCGCGCTTCGGTAATGCGTATCGGGCCATGATGGAGGAATTGCACGTAATACTCGCCCAAACAAAGCCCTATTCTTTACAGGACTTTAAAGATGGCGCATTGCGGCAATTGCATACCCGCATGGCCCCGGCACTGCTGGCTAAACTGAAAGCCCCTGATGTGCATTTAGCGACGTCAGGCATGAATGCTATTTTGCAAGGGCTTGAAGTGGCAAAAATAGCGACCGGTGATACCAGCTTTGCACCCCTGAGCACCGAGGCTCATGGTCAGACTCCGCTTTATTACGAGGTCGATGACTTACTCGCCTTTACGGGCCGGAAATCCTCCCCAAATAGCAAAACGCTATTGGCTACGCTCAACAATAGCGTGCCTGAGCCTCCTGGGCACCATCAACCCTGGGGGGTGCAGGCTGTTGTCGATGCAACCCGGGCCAAGGTAAGTACCCACGTAGCCGGTGAAGCGCCTTTCACGTTAGTACTGGATACAACCTTGGAGCACCGAGGAGACTTGAAAAAGCTTACCGATGAATTGCAGCACGAGTTGGTTGCTGGGAAGCTACAAATTGTGGTGTGCAAAAGTTACCAAAAGTTTGCGAACCTCTGCAGTGCGAAAGTCATGGCGGGCGGAGTCTTTATAATCGGTGCTGAAACTCCAACACGGGAGGCCGCCGATCTACACTTAAAGACGGTAGAAAAAGACCTGGACTGGATGTCTAATGACGAATCGCAGTTAATGACTCATTTAATACAGGCAGGCCACCAGGAATTCAACCTGTTAGACCGAGCGGTGGCCAACGCCAAGTTTGTCCATGACACCTGTTTTACAGGCCAGGGGGAGCATGCCGGCCTCGACGGTTATCATCCGGGCCTGCCATTCGCAATGCTCTCGGGGCACAAGGCTCATGATGGGTTCGATTACCCATCACTCATCCTTCGTGACGATCAAGGTGAGTCTGAAAGCTTCGAGTACGGGCCAACCAGAAATATAGACATAGACCGGGCTCGGTCACGGGCTTCCTTTGCTTTCAGTGAAACCACGGTGTCGGGTATACCCGATCTTCCGGGTTACGATCCGTATATGATACGAGTAGCCTTCGGACAAGAAAGTAAAGCTGAACTCACTGAAATGTTTTACATGACCAGCCGGATGATGCTCGATGATAGCCTAACTGGCCCAGATGATGTCGAGGCTCATATCAAGGAGCTGGTACAGGCCGCACTAACACCTGAGCAACAACAGGCAACAGCGAAAAAACCACTTGCTTATAAACTGGCAATGGTGGGTGCTAATGAGGCTGGCTCTTTGAGTGATAAGCTGCGTACGGACGGCAGCGTAAGTGAAATGCGCAAAGCGCTTGAGTCCCAGAATGGGCAACGCGGGTTCACACTCAATAAAGTGGTTTCGGTAATCAGCCATTTAGGCCATGTGACGCTCGATAACGGCTTAATGAGCATGCTAGCTGAAGGCCCAGATCGTTTGGTTGTCGATCAGCTGTTAGCGGGCTTGATCAGTTCCAATATGCCGGGTGTTTCTCGCGTGGGCCGGGAAGCGGTGGCACGCTTTCACGCTGCTTTATGTGAGGCCGATATGCAGTCCGACGACCCATCACGGCGCCAGCAGGGCGTTGATCGATTGATCGAAGGGCTGTCACGTATGCGATTGACGCACGTGCGTGGTACTTTCGTGGGGCTCGTGCCTGATGCCTTGTTCGAGGCCCAGCCCCCCAATACGCGAGAACGGTTACTCGACTTGCTCGTTCAGCCCGTGTTAGTGGAGGGGCGTCTTGCAATGATTCAGAACCAGATTGCCAAAAAGCAATTCAGCTTTGCTGAGGCTTGCTTGGATAGGCTAGAGCGACAAAACGCTGGCCGTAATCCAAGGGTAAACGCGTTCGTGCAACAACACCGCACAGTTTTGCAGCAATTCAATGCGCCTAAGCCACGTTAGGTCCTAATGCGCAATGGTAGGCGCCCCCTCCGTTGCCTGAAGCGGCCAAATGCCTAACCAAGGGGTGTGGGAGCACACCCCCTTTTTTGTAAAGTGCAGACTAACGTCTGCCTTGCGTCCGTTTGTCTACTCACCTCTACCGCGCGCATCCTCCATTCATCTAAACCCCGCAACCGCCGATAACAGCTCAATCGTGGCTGCGCACGGTTGTGCCTATAGCCCAGGCCTATGAAGGCCCTATGTTTTCTAAATTAGGCAAAAACAATGCCGGCCACGTATGGTCTGTTTCAATAAGAGTGATATCGCATTGATATCAGCCGTCCTTAAGCCTTTACCGGCACACCTGCGAGCTAAACGTATGAAAACCCCGGTTTCATTAGCCACACGCATAGGCCTTAGCTTCGCCGCTGTGCTGGCCCTCCTTGTTGTTATTACAGCCATCGGCATCCAGCGGGTGGGGTTTATCGACTCGACGCTTAGCGATGTGAGCCAGAATGCCGCCAAGGTACAGCGCTATGCCATTAACTTCCGAGGCAGCGTGCACAACCGTGCCATTGCCATTCGTGATGCGGTATTGGTGACTAACCCTCAAGACCTGGACGCTCATCTGGCGGAAGTGGCCACCCTCGAAAAAGACTACGTAGACTCGGCCCAGCCTATGGACCAACTCTTCGCCGGCACCCGCGTGACCACAGAGGAGCGTCAGCTGCTGAGCGCCATCAAGGACATTGAGCAGAAGACATTGAAGTCCACCCAGGCGCTGATCGCTATGCGTCGTGCCGGTGATATTCCTGGTTCCCAAGCCCTGTTGCTGCAACAAACCTCTGGGGATTACAGCGAGTGGCTCAAGCGCATCAACGCCCTGATCGACTACGAAGAGGCGTCCATCAAGGGCAAGCTAGGCGCTGTGCAAACCACTGCCGGCCAGTTCAGTACTTTGATGCTGGTGGCGACCGGCGTCGCGCTGCTGTTGAGCATTTTGTTGTCGGTCGTGATTATTCGGTTCGTTAAATCCACGCTGGGCGCCGAGCCTACCGAGGTTGCCCGGGCGATCGAGCGGCTGGCGGCGGGTGACCTGCACCAGAACATCACCACCCAGTACCCCAACAGCGTGATGGGCGTACTGAAAACCGCCCTCAGCCATTTGGCCGATACCATCAAGCAGGTGCGCCTGGCCGCTCAAGAGGTCAACCAGTCTTCCACTCAGCTGTCGGCGACCTCGTCCGCCAACAATGACCAGATCAGCCTGCAAACCCGTGAGGCCGAGCAGGTAGCCACGGCGATCACTCAGATGGCCGCCACGGTCAGTGAGGTGTCGGGTTATGCCGCTCAGGCGGCCGATGCCTCTCGCCTGGCGGATATCGAAGTGGAAAGCGGTAACCGCCTGGTGGCCAGCACCACCTCGGCGATCGAACAACTGGCGGTGACCTTGGAGCAAACCACCGGCACCGTGGACCAAGTGTCCAAGCACAGTGAGAAGATCGAGACGGTGATCGAAGTGATCAATTCCATCGCCTCCCAGACCAACCTGCTGGCCCTGAACGCGGCCATTGAAGCTGCCAGGGCAGGGGAGCACGGCCGTGGCTTTGCGGTGGTGGCCGATGAGGTGCGCTCGCTGGCCAACCGCACGCAGCAGTCGACCCAGGAGATACGCGACATGATCAGTACCCTGCAATCGGGTACCGAGGCCGCCGCGCAAACGATGCGTAACAGTTGCGACCTGGTAAGCCAGACCGTGACTAAAACCCGCAGCGCCCAAGACGCCTTGGCCAAGATCAGCGAACAGGTAGGGGCGATCAACCATATGAACGCGCAGATCGCCAGCGCCTCCGTGCAGCAAAACGCGGTAGCCGAGGACGTGGCCCAGAACATCAACCGCATTCACGGCTCTACGGTTGCATCGGCCAGTGGTTCGCGGCAAGTGGCAACGGCCAGCAAGGCCCTGACACAACTGGCCGACCGCTTGAACGAAAAAGTCGCCTTCTTCGGCGCGGCCTGAAGCTGCTGAGTACCAGGCCCAGGCTTAGCCTAGTAATTCGGTAATCCACCGAACCTGGGTGGTCAGGGCCTGCTCGATGGGCGCCGCCACAGGCTGCTCGGCCTGGGCAAAACCGGCCAGGGTTTTGCGCTTGAGGTGCAGAAGCCGTTGCCACTTGGCGAGAAAGAGCGGCGTGCGGGCCTGCAACTGCAAGGGGCCGAAGTACAGCTCCTGATCGGTATAACGCACGGGCGCTCCGTGCTCGGCCACGATGATTTCGTAGTAAAAGCGGTTTTCCCGTAACAGGTGCTCGTCGACAATGCGGTAACCCTGCGCCATCAACCAGTGGCGCAAGGGTTGCTCCCCGCCGTTGGGTTGCAACACCAGCCGCTCCTGGCCACTCAAGCGCGCCTTACCGGTGCTGAGAATGTCCCGAATCGTTTCGCCGCCCATGCCGCACAGGCTCACCGTGGTGACCCCATCCCCAGGCTTGATTGCCTCCAAGCCATTGGCCAGGCGCACGGTGATGCGCCCCTCCAAGCCGTTCTCACGCACCGTACGTTCGGCGGCCTGGAAAGGGGTGAGCGCCACTTCACCCGCGACGGCTGCCTCGATAGCGCCTCTGCGCACCAGCGCCACCGGCAAGTAGGCGTGGTCCGAACCGATGTCGGCCAGGCGCGCACCTGCTGGCACACGCGCCGCCACCTGCTCTAGCCGCAGGGATAACCTGTGCTCGTTCAACCGCAAGGTTCCCTTATAGCTTGGGTAACTGCCCGATACGCCCCATCATCTCCGTGACGATTTGCAGGTCCAGCAAAAATTGCGTTTGGGTCTTGAACTCGTTGTCGGTGTGCCCGGTGTATTTCTCATCAGGCTTGGCCAAACCAAATTGCACGCCGTTAGGCAGTTTGTGCACCGAGGTAGCGCCAGCGGAGGTGCCGAACGTGTGGGGCATGCTCAGGTTTTCAGTGGCCACGGCCAGCAAGGCCTTGACCCACTCACCCTCGGGGTTGCGGTACATCGGGTCGGAAATCGAGTACTCGAATCTCGGCGTGATATGGCTGGTTGTGCTCCAGGCGCTGAGCTTCTCGGCGATGTCCGCCTTGAGCGCGGCTGGGGCTTTGCCCTTGGGCACGCGCAGGTTTACCGCGAGCTTGAAGGTGTTGTCATCCCCACCCACCAAGGTCGGCGAAGCAGTCAGCGGGCCCATAAAATCATCGGCAAAACCAATCTTCAGCTGCTTGCCCAGGTAATCCAGGCCCCAGTTGGCCGTGGCGTATTGGGCCGCATCGGTGATGTGGTTGTGCTTAAGTGGCACTTGGCCTTCGAGGCTATGAATAAAGCCCAGCATCCGAGCCACGGGGTTAACGCCGCTTTCCGGTTCGGAAGAATGGGCGGATACGCCTGTTACCGTAAGTTTCACGCCCTTGCCATCCATAGCCGCGGCGATCTGGAAGTTACCACCATTGGCTTTGACATAGGCTTGGCCGGCCTTCTGCAAGGTGGCCGCCAGTTCAGCAGGGTTATCCGTAATCAGAGTTGCCACCGAAGCCGAAGGGATCTGGTTAGTGGCCTTGCCCCCGGTCATGGACGTGATTTCTGCCCCTTCACCTTCACCGGCGCGTTTAGCAAAGCTGGCCATTACCGTACCGCTGCCTTTTTCCGCGATCACCACGGGGTAACTGCCATCGAGCGCCAGGTTGTAGGCAGGCACAGGGTTACGTTCGAAGTAATACGCAATGGCGTCGCCAGAGGTTTCCTCGGTAGTGTCGATCAGCAGCTTGAGGTTACGTGCCAGCGGCAGGTGCTCCTCTTTGATCACCTTCATTGCGTACATCGCCACCACGATGCCGTTCTTGTCATCCTCGGTGCCACGGCCATACATCCGGTCACCCACCAGGGTTACCCTGAACGGGTCCAGCGCCGTACCGTCGGGCAGCTTCCAGTTTTCTGGAGTCACCGGCACAACGTCGGCGTGGGCATGAATACCCACTATTTCCTTGCCCGCGCCCTCCAGGCTGATTTCGTACACGCGGTTATCCACGTTGCGAAAATTCAGGTTGAAGGCCTTAGCCAACGCCTCAAGCGTGTTGCCAACCTTCACGAATTCCGGATTGTCATGCTGGGCCAGGCCCTCCACTTGGAAGGTGGGTATCTCCACTAGCTCACGCAGGGTTTCCAGCGCGGCAGTGCCGTACTTTGCCCGCGTATACAGGCCTAACAGGCGGTACACCTCATTATGCTGCTCGGCGGTCAACGGCTTATTGCCCAAGAAGTGGTCAATGGCCGGGCCAAGCTTCGCGGTTTTGGCAATGTCGGTGTTCGCCAGGTTACCGAGAAACTCACGGAAGTTAGCAGCAGGCGCGCCGTTGAGGCTTTTAAGCAGGGTGGTGCTTTGTTCTGCGGTGATGTTTGCCTGGGCGGTAGTGGTGAAAGAGGCGAGGGCAGCGAGCACCAACGTGGCGGCAGCCAGGCGCTTAAACGGGGCATTCATAAGGCAGGACAATCCTTGGCAAGTGGTTTGGAAGGCATCTTATTGAGCGTGGATCCGCGTCAGGCTAACACTGGCTGGGGATTATGCGAAACCGCCTACAGCCGTTGTAGGAGCGAGCGCCAGCTCGCGAACCGGGCCCCCACCAACAGATACGGCTAAGGTATTCGTATCGGCGGGGCAGGCCTCAGCCTCACCGTGCCACACTGTATTAAGTGTTGCAGGCAAGTTCTGCTGCAGGCGAAACGTTGTTGAAATCTTTAATCGGCCAAACTTAGTGCAGGTTTTCTTAAGTGTTTCAAGAAAATCTTGACTTCTGGCAGCTGCGCTCATTTTTTATTGAGCCATACGTACTCACATTGCGTTTACCTTCAAACAAATCTGCTACCTCTGCGTTCCAGGAGTCCAATACAGCTTCATTAAAGGTGCGCCCCTTTAAGCCACCTATTCGTGGCTTAGTGGGTGAGTGTTTATCCATAACCTCTACGAACGGCGGTGATTGCTTGTCGTTGGCTGTGAGCATATCGAGCCCTACAATACGGTCTTTATTTAGTTGTGCTGAACGAGTCTTGGCGGCATCGCTGCCTGGTGCCCTACGCATCCTCATTCCCCGAACGCGTAATGGAAAAGTGGTCGATATCATCGCGCAACCGCCACCCATGCTTCGCCCAGTAACCAGCGGCGGCCTGATTGGTTTTGAACACGTCCAAGTGGCACTTCTCGATACCCAGCGCTTCCAGGCTTTGCAAACACTGGTCCACCAGCTGCCCTGCGATGCCCTGGCGGCGATGATCCGGGCTGACGATCACATGCTGCAAATAGCCCCGGCGCCCGTCGTGGCCACACATGGCACAGCCCTGAATCATACCGTCGACTTCGGCTACAAAACTCAAGCCGGGGTTGCGTTCCAGGTACCTCAAGGTAGCAGCACGGGAATCGGCATCGCGCACGGACACGCCTGGCGTATTGGCCATTAAGTGCATCACGGCATCGTAATCAGCGATGGTCATAGGGCGGAGGGTGTGCATAGAGGCGTTTCTCGAGTGTGGCTTAAGTAGGCACGCTATCAGAAAGCAGGTGGTGGTGGCTTGAGTGCCAGGCAGCGGAGCAGGTGTATCGCTAGCGACCACAATTGCTATCTAGTAGCCCGATGATCAACTTCACGGCTTCTGCTACGGGCACTAACGCCGTATCGATACGAAAAGGAGCGCCCTCCCAGGGTTCATACTCATGGCCTAACACAGATGCCCAAGTAGGCGGCGTTAACCCAGAGATATCCGCCTGCCGGGTTTCTACCCGCCGCCGATGTTCCTGTGAGTCTGTGCAAACCACGTGGACGTTGAGCAATGCAACGCCCGCGCGCTCGGCGGTGGCCTGCCAGGCCTCCCGGCTTTCACGCACCGGGTTCACGCAATCGGCAATTACCCTGCTACCCAGCTGCAGGTTGCTAAGCGCAAGCTCATTGGCCACGCTATAACCGCTGCGGCCCACGTCGCCTTGGAGCACGCCCGAACCCCGAATGGCCTGTTCGATCGTATCGATCCGCAGGTACACCGCGCCGGTGCTCAAGGCGAGTTCGCGGGCAATGGTGGTTTTTCCGGTGCCGGGCAGGCCGCTGAAGACGATAAGCATTGGTGGGCCTTGGTTGGGGAGAGTCTTCAAGACGATGAACTGTAGGAAACGCCTTGTACCTTATTGCGCAAGCGGTGGTTACATAGCCATAGCAGCCGGTCTGGCTACTACGCTCGCCATTCTTCCATGTAAGCGCGAGCGCACGCTCGCGAAAATTCCGCGTTGGTCAGCAAAGACGCAATGTTCGCCAGCTCTGCTGGTCCCTACCGCACGCGTGCTTAAGTTCCAGCATGTGCCATAGCTGCAGCATCACCGTGAGTACCAATAGGGGGATACAACGCCTCATGGTGCAGCGCATCGACGATAGCTTTGGAGCTTTCCAAGGCATGCAACATCAGCCAGGCCTGTGCATCCTTTAGCGGCGCCCCTAGTGCAGCGTCGAGCAGCAGCTCACGGATTTCCGCAAGCAGGTCGGATGCCTTGCTGAGTGCCAGGGCTGCGTCAACATTCGGCGTGACATGGAAAAGATGGAGAGAGGCGTGGGCTGGGCCGATTGGACTGAAGGTTGAATGGCCGGTAACTAATCGATCTAAATCGGGCATGGGCGTAGCTCCTATTGTTGAAGCGGTCACGGATCGTCGCCAAACGATAGGGTGGCCGCTGTACGCAGGTTGGCGAACCGGGACAATAGGAACCCGGCAGACACGAATGTCTCCCGCGCACAGCCGCCATAACTCGGATCAGCAGCCACAAAAAAGCGCCTGCAATCGAAATGGGGGCGCTAGTGCGCCTATTGTGCTCGGGTCGCCAAACCCGGTCGCTGAATTGGCAGCGACTTAAGAAGAGTACTCGTGCAAACAAAAAACCGCAAGCGTTGCGTCTAGAAGTAGAAGATGGATGCTAAGGCTCTATTAAGCAATGCTATCCGGTAAAGAGGAGATGATGCGTTCTGCTGTAGATTCGCTCCTCGCAATTTCTCTCGCCCTGAGGCCTTTTGGTTGTTTTTCAATTATAAAAGAGACTTGATCTCCTATATTTATGTCCCTGTCAACATCACCAATGTCGTCATAAAAGAAGAATACGTCTTTCCCTTTTGCTCTTCTGATGAATCCGTAGCCTTTGAAAGGATCAAACGTAGTAACAAACCCTGTATGTATAGCGTGCTCGACGTTCGTCATGCTATCCCCACATATCAGCTTTAGTCGGTGCCTTTGAAAACCTCGCTCTCAAAGCTTTTTTATAACGGCGTGCAGTTTTTCTATCGGTTCTGGTTAGTATTCCAAGACAATACATCACTCTGTTGAAAGAGTTTAGTACCCCAATTCTATTATGTTGAATGATCGGTTTCCGCATTAGCTTCTGAGCTTCTATTAAAATGCTGGATTTTCTCTGATCATCGTAATTAGGCAGTATTTTGGAGAGGCGCGACCTAAGTAAGCTGGATTGAGGGTGCTCAAAGCGAGCCAGTTTTGCGACTTGCCCAGAAACCCTATTCCAGAGCGCGTGATACTCGTCAGAGGTATTGGACTTTATATATTCGTTTTCGCATATGTATACTAACTGACGGATGTGGCGTCTCTCTGTTTTTCTTAGTTTAGGTACCCCATGCCCTACCCATACTCCAGTTACCTTGTATTCAGCAGAAAGATCTGACGAAGATTCTTGTTTTGTTTTTTTATCATTTAGGCGTAGGTTGTGCTTTCTAAATACGGCGACAACTTCCCTTATTATTGCTGTGCTTGTCTCTGGGGTAAGCGAGCGTCTAGAACTAATGGTAACGTCATCGAGTAAACGGGTGTATGAAAGCCCTCGGCTTCTCATCTTGCTGACTAGCGTGTACTCAGAGTTAAAAAAAACTAGGTTGGCAATATAGCTGGATGTGCAGGCGCCCTGGGGGACTCTTCCAGTTCTAGTAACTAATTTTGTCAAAAGGGATGAGATGTCTTCCGGGAATTTAAATAAGTATAAAAATATCGGTTTTACACTGCTATCCCGAATATTGTTGTAAAAATCTTTTATATCTATACCAATAAGGTGTGAGGAGCCTGCATGAATATTGCTGTTTGCTACGTAATCCCTCGGCGATATTGCGTCTTTTATTCCTCCTTGTAGATAGCTAGGATAGACGACCTTTTCAAAAATTCTAGAGTTTATGCGTTTCTGCAAGCGCTTCAATTCGAATTTAGGGTCATAAACTATTCGCTCTTTTCCGGATTTGGAAAAGACTGTAAATTCCGTATAGGAATTAGCCGTGTCTTCGGAAATGTCTATCAGCAGTTGCGGAGGAACGCCTAGGCATTTTGCTAGTGCTTCAAGGTTTCCGATGGGTAGATGCGGATAGTACGGCTTGTCCTTCGCCATGATTTACTCAATTAGCAAAAAAGTTAAGAGTCAGTTAGCTATTGTCACTCCCAGTCAAGACCGAAAGTAAACCACGGATAACCCAACCTAAAACAGCTGAAACAGTCAGTTTTTTTACAGTTGCTCTTAAGTCAATTCCTTTCGTTACGAGCCTGTCTCCAGATTTCGTACGAATGCTCTTGTTTTTCTTAGTCACGTAAATTACTACATGCATTTTATACATGGTCTTTCTCCTTGAATGAACACCACGAAATTGTGGTGTTGGCCAGACCAAAGAGATAAACAGCAAGGAATAAATTTATTGACTTAAGAGGACTCTTAGCTTTTACGCCAGACAACCCTCGCAAGCGCAAATCGGGATCGCGCACCCGGTGCGCGGCGATTCGCGCAGGGCAACCGAGGGGCCGGTAATGATCTCTGACGAGATCGCCAAAAAGGCTTCGATTTCCTTGCATACGTGACTTTAAAGAGCGGAACAGGCGTGATTCACCTGCAGAGCCGACTCTAGGATAGGATCCTTTAATTGTCAACTATGTCAGTGCAAATTTTTGAGCTTACCTGTTGGTATACCTGCTGCAGAATAGGTGCTGACCATTCTCGTGGATGAGATCGTCTAGATATGACGGGTTCTGCAACCGCTGCCGTAGGATGCACATCTGTAGACTCGGCTACTGACCTGGGACGCAGCAAACAAAATATGAACGTTAGGGTAAAGCTGGCGTTTCAAAGGATGACATTTATGAGTCCGAACCCCAAACACAAAAAAACCGGCCCAACTGGCCGGTTTTTTTCGCGCTTCCGGTAGAAGGAACCGCGTTACTGCTATTTGGTGCCCCGAGGGAGACTCGAACTCCCACTCCTTTCGAAAACGGATTTTGAATCCGCCGCGTCTACCAATTCCGCCATCAGGGCTTGATGGGCGCGAAGTATAGAGAGGGTTTGACCGTTGGTCAATCAGCTTTCATGGTCAAATTTGCATATTTCGGCTAAGCTTCCTGGCCCTGCTGATCCCCCGTGCCCAAGATGCGTGTCGTTGATTTCTCCTTTGACCTCCCTGATGCCCTGATTGCCCGTCATCCCTTGACCGAGCGCCGTGCCAGCCGTTTGCTGGTGCTCGACGGCCCAACCGGTGAGCTGGCCCATCGGCAGTTTGCCGACGTGTTGGATTACCTGCGCCCAGGCGACCTGATGGTGTTCAACAACACCCGGGTGATTCCCGCGCGGCTGTTTGGTCAGAAGGCCAGCGGCGGCAAGCTGGAAATCCTGGTGGAACGGGTGGTGGGCAGCCATTCGGTGTTGGCCCATGTGCGCGCCAGCAAGGCGCCCAAGCCTGGCACCACGCTGTTGATCGACGGCGGTGGCCAAGCGCAGATGGTTGCACGGCACGATACCTTGTTCGAGCTGCGGTTCGACGAACCGGTATTGCCTTTGCTGGAGCGGGTGGGGCATATGCCGCTGCCTCCTTATATAGACCGGCCTGACGACAGCGCGGACCGCGAGCGTTATCAAACCGTCTATGCCCAGCACGCTGGCGCGGTGGCGGCACCAACCGCTGGGCTGCATTTCGATGAGCCCTTGTTGGAGGCCATTCGTGCCAAGGGTGTGGATACGGCCTTTGTAACGCTGCATGTAGGCGCGGGCACTTTCCAGCCGGTGCGGGTGGAGCGGATCGAAGACCACAGCATGCATAAAGAGTGGCTCGAAGTGAGCGCCGAGGTGGTAAGCGCAGTGGCGGCGTGCAAGGCCAGGGGAGGGCGGGTGATCGCCGTGGGCACCACCAGCGTGCGCTCTCTAGAAAGCGCGGCCCGCGATGGCGAGCTCAACCCCTTTAGTGGCGACACGGATATCTTCCTGTACCCCGGGCGGCCCTTCCATGTGGTCGATGCCCTGGTCACCAATTTCCATTTGCCCGAATCCACGCTGTTGATGCTGGTTTCGGCCTTTGCCGGTTACGCCCACACCATGGCGGCCTACGCGGCGGCCATTGCCGAACAGTACCGCTTCTTCAGTTACGGTGATGCCATGTTCATCACCCGCAATCCGGCGCCAGAAGGTCCACAGGGCAGCGCCGCCGAGGATCGAGCATGAGTCGTACCTGCCGTATGCAATTCGAGTTGCTGGCCACCGATGGCAAGGCCCGCCGTGGCCGCCTGACCTTCCCCCGTGGCACCGTGGAAACCCCGGCGTTCATGCCGGTTGGCACCTACGGCACGGTCAAGGGCATGCTGCCCCGGGACATCGAAGCCACGGGCGCGGAGATCATTCTGGGCAACACCTTCCACCTGTGGCTGCGCCCAGGCATGGAGGTGATCAAGGCCCACGGCGGTTTGCACGATTTCACCCAGTGGAAGGGCCCGATCCTCACTGACTCGGGCGGCTTTCAGGTGTTCAGCCTGGGCGCGATGCGCAAAATCAAAGAAGAGGGCGTGACCTTCGCCTCGCCGGTGGATGGCTCAAAGGTGTTCATGGGCCCGGAAGAGTCCATGCAGGTGCAGCGCGACCTGGGCTCGGACATCGTGATGATCTTCGATGAATGCACGCCGTACCCGGCCACCCATGATGTGGCCCGAGCGTCCATGGAGCTGTCCTTGCGCTGGGCGCAGCGTTCCAAAGAGGCCCATGGGGATAACACCGCGGCGCTGTTCGGGATCGTACAGGGCGGTATGCACGAAGACCTGCGCATGCGCTCTTTAGAGGGCCTGGACAAGATCGGCTTCGATGGCTTGGCCATCGGCGGATTGTCGGTGGGCGAGCCCAAGGACGAAATGATCAAGGTGCTGGATTACCTGCCTGGCCACTTGCCGGTAGACAAACCTCGTTACCTTATGGGAGTTGGCAAACCCGAAGACCTCGTTGAGGGTGTGCGCCGAGGCGTGGACATGTTCGACTGCGTGATGCCTACCCGCAACGCGCGTAACGGCCATTTGTTCATCGACACCGGCGTGCTGAAGATCCGTAACGCGGTTCATCGCCACGACAATTCCTCGCTGGACCCAACCTGCGATTGCTACACCTGCAAGAATTTCTCCCGCGCTTACCTCCATCACTTGGACAAGTGCGGCGAAATGCTCAGCAGCATGCTCAATACCATCCATAACTTGCGCCACTATCAGCGCCTGATGGCTGGTTTGCGCGAGGCAATCCAACAGGGTAAATTGGCCGCCTTTGTCGACGCCTTCTATGCCCGGCGCGGGTTGCCCGTGCCGCCTTTGCATCCCCTTTAATAATTGACGAAACACGTCGAATGGAGCGCTGAATGAGCTTTCTGATCCCCGCCGCCTACGCGGATGCTGCACCCGCTGGCCCTGCCGGTACCGGTTTCGAATGGATTTTCCTGGTCGGCTTCCTGGTGATCTTCTATTTCATGATCTGGCGCCCACAGGCCAAGCGCGCCAAGGAGCAGAAGAACCTGCTCGGCGGGCTGCAGAAGGGCGACGAAGTGGTCACCACCGGCGGTATCGTGGGCAAGATCACCAAGGTTAGTGATGACTTCCTGGTACTGGAAGTGTCCGATACCGTCGAACTGAAATTCCAGAAGGGTGCGATTGCCGCCACCCTGCCCAAGGGCACGCTCAAAGCGATCTGATCTAAGTCTTCTACCTCGGCGGGGCGCGCAACGCGCTCCGCGTTTGAACGGGCGGCGTGATGCTGAACAAATACCCTTTGTGGAAATACATCCTGATCGTGGCGGTACTCGCGGTCGGCTTTATCTATTCCGCACCCAACCTGTACCCGGACGATCCGGCCATCCAAGTGTCCGGTGCCAGCACCGCGCTGCAAGTAGGCCAGGGCGACTTGGACAAAGCCACCAAGGCCTTGAGCGACGCCGGCATTCAGGTGAAGGCCGCAAGCCTCACCGGTAATGGCAAGGGCGGCTTGCTGCGCCTAACCCGCCAGGAAGATCAACTCCCCGCCAAGGACGTGGTCCGCAAGGCCATGGGTGATGATTACGTGGTGGCGGTGAACCTGGCGCGGACCACGCCCCAGTGGCTGCGCAACCTCGGCGCGAGCCCCATGAAGCTGGGCCTGGACTTGTCTGGTGGTGTGCACTTCCTGCTGGAAGTGGACATGGACAAAGCCCTCGACGCCCGTATGAAAGTGTACGAAGGCGAAGTGAAGACCTTGCTGCGCAAGGAGAAAGTGCGCTACCGCAGCCTGCCTCAGCAGGAGGGCGGCATCATGCTGGGCTTTAGCGACGACGCGACCCGCGAGCAGGCCCGTGGCCTGATCCGCAAGAATTTCACCGACTTCGACCTGACCGATACCGCGCGTAACGAGCTGGCGGTGCTGCGCCTGGCGCTGACCCAGGCCAAGGTGTCGGAAATCCGCGACTACGCCATCAAGCAGAACCTCACCACTGTGCGTAACCGGGTGAACGAGCTGGGCGTGGCCGAGCCTCTGGTGCAGCGTCAGGGCGCCAACCGTATCGTGGTCGAGCTGCCCGGCGTGCAGGACACCGCCGAGGCCAAGCGTATTCTGGGTAAAACCGCGAACCTCGAATTCCGCTTGGCCGCGGGCCCCGATGACACTCGTGCTACCACCGAGCAATTCGAGTTCCGCGAAGGCAACCGCCCGCTGGCGGCGGTCGAGCGTGGCTTGATCATCACCGGTGACCAGGTGACCGACGCTCAGGCCAGCTACGACGAACACGGCCGGCCCCAGGTGAACATTCGCCTCGACGGCCATGGCGGCGACCTGATGAACCGCGCCACCCGCAGCAACGTGGGCCGTGGCATGGCGGTGATCTTCATCGAGCAAAAGCCCACCACCAAGTACGTGAAGCAGACGGTGGACGGTGTGGAAAAAGAGGTAGCGGTGCCTACCTTCACCGAAGAGAAGAAGATCATCAGCCTGGCGACCATTCAGTCGCCGCTGGGCAGCCAGTTCCGTATTACCGGCCTGGATGGCCAGGGTGAGTCCTCCGAACTGGCACTGCTGTTGCGTGCCGGTGGCCTGGCCGCCCCCATGTACTTCGCCGAAGAACGCACCATCGGCCCAAGCCTGGGTGCGGACAACATCACCAAAGGCATTCACGCGTCCTTATGGGGCATGCTGTTCGTGTCGTTGTTCATCATCGCCATCTACCGCTTCTTCGGCGTGATCGCCACGGTGGCCTTGGCCTTCAACATGGTGATGCTGCTGGCGCTGATGTCCCTGCTGGGCGCAACCCTTACCTTGCCAGGTATTGCCGGTATCGTGCTGACCATGGGCATGGCGGTGGACGCCAACGTCCTGATCTTCTCGCGTATCCGTGAGGAAATCGCCGCGGGCATGAGTGTGCAGCGGGCCATCCACGAGGGCTTCAACCGTGCCTACACCGCGATCATCGACGCCAACCTGACCAGCTTGCTGGTGGGCGCGATCCTGTTCGCCATGGGTACCGGCCCGGTGAAAGGCTTTGCCGTAACCATGTCCCTCGGGATCTTTACTTCGATGTTCACTGCCATCATGGTAACCCGCGCGATGATCAACCTGATCTACGGCGGCCGTGACGTCAAGAAGCTGTGGATTTGAGGCCACTGCCATGAAAAAGACCATCAACTTCATGGGCGTGCGCAATCTTGCGTTCGCTATCACGCTGTTCCTGACCTTGCTGGCGCTGTTCAGCTGGTTCTACAAAGGCCTTAACTTCGGCCTGGACTTCACCGGCGGTACGCTCATTGAGCTGACCTACGAAAAGCCCGTAGAGCTGGCGGGCCTGCGCCAGGAACTGGCAGGTGCTGGTTATCACGAAGCCATCGTGCAAAGCTTTGGGGCGGCTACCGATGTACTGGTGCGCATGCCTGGCGAAGACCCAAAGCTGGGTACCGAGGTGGCCAACGCCTTGCGCGAGGTGAGCGGGGATAACCCGGCCACCGTCAAGCGGGTCGAGTTCGTAGGGCCGCAAGTGGGCGAAGAGCTGCGCGACCAGGGCGGCCTGGGCATGCTGCTGGCGCTGGGCGGGGTGCTGCTATACCTGGCCTTCCGCTTCCAGTGGAAGTTCGCCGTAGGCGCTATCGTGTCGCTGATTCACGACGTGGTAGTGACCCTGGGCATCCTGTCGTTCTTCCAGATCACGTTCGACCTGACCGTGCTGGCCGCGGTACTGGCCATCATCGGTTACTCGCTCAACGACACCATCGTGGTGTTCGACCGGGTGCGTGAAAACTTCCGGGTCATGCGTAAGACCTCGTTGATTGAAAACATCAACGTGTCTACCACCCAAACCCTGCTGCGGACCATTGCTACCTCGGTGTCCACCTTGCTCGCCATTGGCGCGCTGCTGCTGTTCGGTGGCGACAATCTGTTCGGCTTCTCGCTAGCCTTGTTCATCGGTGTAATGGCAGGTACCTATTCCTCTATCTACATTGCCAACGTGGTGTTGATCTGGCTGAACCTGAGCAGCGAAGACCTGATCCCCCCGGTTACCAAGGATACGGTCGACGATCGCCCCTGAGTCACTCGCGCCCCAAGCGGTGCAAGCCCTTGAGAGCCGGTGAAAGGTTGAACTTTCACCGGCTTTTTTGCTCCAAGGCTGGGCATAGCGCGAGGCTCTGTACACCTCGCCATCAGGAGGTTCTCGTGAATAAATCGTTGCTGGTTGGTGCGGTGTTGGGTGCTGTCGGCGTAACCGCCGGGGGTGCTGTTGCTACCTACAGCCTCGTTAATAACAAGGCACCGGAATACGCTCAAGTATTGGCGGCCGAGCCTGTCAATCAACAGATCAAAACGCCTCGTGAAGTGTGCAAGGACGTCACCGTGACCCATCAGCGGCCGGTACAGGACCAGCACCAGATCGTAGGTAGCGTATTGGGCGCGGTGGCCGGTGGCCTGTTGGGTAACCAGGTCGGTGGTGGCCATGGCAAGAAGCTGGCCACCGTGGCGGGCGCGGTAGGCGGTGGTTATGCCGGCAACAAGGTGCAAGAGCACATGCAATCAGGCGATACCTACACCACGACTCAAACCCGTTGCAGCACGGTCAATGACGTCAGCGACAAGCTGGTGGGCTATAACGTGAAGTATCAGCTTAATGGCCAAGTTGGCCAGGTGCGCATGGACCACAACCCCGGCGCGCAAATCCCGCTGAACAAAGAAGGGCAATTGGTGCTGACCCAGGCACCGGCGCAATAATGATCCGTTTCGCCAGCTTTGCTGGCTCCTACATTCAACGTAACTTTTTGAACTGCGCCCCAAATGTTGGACACCTATCCAACCTTATGGGGCGTTTTTCATGGGTAAGTACTCAAAAGACTTCA